>NZ_PDKC01000010.1 GCF_004116495.1 Arcobacter sp. CECT 8985
CTGTTTGTAATATAAATTTTTTATCTATATAATTTCTTTTTTTTTCTATGTTTTGTGTATCTTTATATTTAAACATTTCATAAATATATGGATTTATAAGAACTATAGAAATAACGATTGCAATATAAACTAAAATATTCTCAGTATTATTATTTAAGTGAGTATCATATTTAGATATGAAATAAATACTTACAAAAAGTAATATTATTCCAATTATTGCTTTATTTTTATTTGTAATCATTTTGTTTTCACCCAATACTAATTATATTTTTCAATACTTCTTAAATAAGGGAATAAAAGATACATTCCATATATTCCAAATATTAAAGAAATAATTATAGTAAAATCACCAAAAAAGTTATTGATTGGATCGTTTAAATCAATCATTAAAATTAAACTTAAAAACATTATAACTACACCTAAAATTGCTTTTTTACCTAAATTATTATTTGTATCTTTTTTCATTTTTATCTTCTTCTCTACAACAAGATGGTAATAGTAGAATTATTACTAATATAACTAAATATCTTTTTACTTTTATAGATTCCAATCTTTTGCTTCTTTTTTTATCTTATAATCGAAACCATCTTTTCCACCAAGGTTTTAAAGTTTTACCATCTTTTTCAAAACAAGATTTTCCTTCTCTTACTTCTTCCATATTTTTAGGTGAACAATGTGCTAATGATCTATTAAAATACTCTTCTATAAATTTTTCACTTACAAATACTACTTCAAACTCATAAGGTTTATTTACTTTACTAATCCCATTTAGTTTATATACACTTAAACTCTCATTTAGTATATCTGGCAAGTCACTTCTATAGTTTATCAGTCTTATTCTAGATTTTATGTTTTGGTTGATTTCTGATCGCAGTTGTTTAGTAATATTTTCTATTTTGATAGACATAAAAATAGCCTTTGTAAAAGTAATAGAAAATATTATCTAAAAATAAGTTATAAAATTATTAATATTTGATGAAAATTAATTTGTACCAGGTATAAAAAGCTCGAAAAGTTTCGAGCTTTTTAAAACTTACGCTTCTACTTCTACTTTCACAGGAGTAGATTCCCAAAATTTAGCATTTCACTTCTTTTTTCTACAAGTTCGATAAAATCGTACTCTTACCATAAAATCATTCATTGAAGATCTTTTTGATCTATTTCTCAAAAGCTACTAAAGAGTAATAAAAGTTATAAAAAGTTAATATCACTGTACAAACACTGTACAACAAAATATTTTCCCAGGAACTGATAAACATGGAAAAAACAAAATATACTGGTGTGTTCTTAAGAACATCAAAAGATGGTATAAAAACATATTATATAAAATATTCAATAAAAAACAAGCAGCACCAAGAAAAGGTGGGAACTTCTGTTGAGGGGATAACTGCACTGTATGCTTCAAAAATGAGAGCAAAAAGAACTTCAGTGGATCGTTTGAAAGATGACGCACCAATGATCTTAAAACAAAAGCATATGACATTTAATGAAGCTTTTGATCTATACTATGAAACTGTTAAAACAAAAAGTGATGGTGAGAATATCAAGAGCAGATATACAAATCATGTTAAATCATTTTTTGGCCATTTGAGAGTAGATGAAATCACCACAAATGATGTTGAAAATTTCAGAGATAAAATAAGAAGTAAGAAAAAGAAAAATGGTGATGAATATGCACCAAAAACTAAGAATGATTGGATTGACATAGTAGGAACTGTTTATAATCACTTGATCAAGAAAAAAGGTTTAAAGCTAACCAATCCAGCTGATCATAACAAAGTGGAACGGGAAAAGGTTGATAATGATCGTGAACGATACCTGGAACTGCACGAAATTGAAAAGTTATGGGATAAGTTGAATAATAGAGTAGGAACACAGTATAAAGCTTATGTAACTGAATATATGAAGATCTTTTTGGCTTTGAGTTTAAGCACTGGCGCAAGGCTCTCAAGTGTATTAACAATTGCAAAGAGTGATATAAATCTTGATACAGATACTATCTTGATAAAGAACCATAAAGCAAACAGAACATATCATGGTTATTTACATCCAGTATATAAAGATCTTATTAAAAGTAGAATGGCGAAATTATCACCAATAGATTATCTTGTAAGTGGTACACCAAATGTTTTGGCAAGAACTGCACCTTATAAGGTTTTTCAACCAATATTTGATGAACTATTTAACCAGGGGTTAAAAGCTGATGATAGAAAAAGAAGAGTTGTGATCCATACATTAAGACATACTTTTGCTTCACAGTTAGCGATCCAGGGAACACCTATTTTTACTATTATGAAGTTGATGGATCATGCAGATATAAGCCAAACAATCAGATATGCAAAACTAAGCCCTGAAAATGGAAAAAACAGTGTGTTTGACTTGAAGTTAAAGGCTTAGTTAAATATTTTGATTTGATTATCTACAATTGTTCTTGCAATTGCAGTGATTGAATATAGTGGCTTACCTTTTTCTTTTCTATTTAATCTAGTAAAAGGGATACCAATCTCTTCTTCTCTATCTTTTTTAAGTCCAGCTTCTGTTCTTCCAAGAACTGAAGCAGTTTCCTTTGGAGTTAGTGCAATTTTGCTGAATTTCTCAAATAGAAATGATGATATTAGTTTGTATTCTTGTTCTTTTTCAATTGCACTCATTGTACTTTCTCCTTTTATTGTTTTTTCTTGTTACTGCAATTTCTTTGTATTCCATGATCGTTTCAATTGCATTGTTTTTATTTAATCTTTTTAATAGGTTTGGGCTTTTGATTTTTAGAATACCAGCTGCTTCAACTTGCCTTACTCTTTCCCTGGTAATACCAATGATATATCCAACTTCATTTAGTGTACAATCATCAAGAAATGCTGCATATTTTGTTTCTAATAGTTTCAAAAGAACATGAAATCTAATATAATCTTTTTCTTTCATTGGCTTTTCTGCATATTCTCTTTTAGATCCATTTTTTGTTTTGATCATTCTTGCTTTTTCAGTGTTTCTTTTTTCAACTCTTTTGCAATGTTTTTCATATAGTTTTTTCTTTTTCCAGGCTGGGATCTTTGATACAAGTTCTTCCAGGATATATTTAAAAACTATCGCTTGATCACTTACTCCATGTTCAGGGTTTGCACTCATTTAACTTTCCTCATTAAAAACATCAAGTGGCATTTCTGTATCCACTACCAGGGTTTTTATATTTGATATATCTATCACATTAAATTGTTTCTTACCATCTTTTGAAACAGCACATATATAAAGGGTGTCACTGTTTTGTATAGCTTCATGTGGGATCACAATCTGCTTTTCTTTTTCATCTGCAATTGCACCCATCTGATCATCTTTGATGTGGGTTGTAATTGTTTGGATCATAAGCATTTTGATGGTTCTGTTGGTTATGTTGATGTGCCTGGTTGTTTTGCTGCTGTTGATAGTAGTTATTTTGATCTTGTGGTTTTGGATCAAGCATTGTCATGTTATCAACTCTTAGTGCATGTTTAGATTTATTTGATCCATCCTGGGCAGTCCACTGTTCAAAAACTAATCTTCCCTCTAATAAAACCTTAGATCCTTTTCGCAAGTATTGGTTCGCAACTTCAGCTGATCTTCCAAAGATATTAAAATCTAAAAAGCAAACTTCTTCTTTTTGATTACCTTGCTGATCTTTGTATTTATGTGTAGCAGCAATTGCACCTTTTGCAAGAGCAGCACCACTTGGCATATATCTCAATTCAATATCCCTGGTTAAGTTCCCAACAAATATACACTTATTAAACATTCTATTTACTCCAATACTTTTCAGTTATTATGTGTGCTGCTTTCATCATATTCAGCACTGTTTTTTTATTATCTTCACTCTTTGTTTCAAAGTGATTGATCACCAGGATAAGATCATCTAGTTTGATATTGATCTTCTCTTCATTTTTATCATTCTCAAAATAAGTAACTAGCATACATCCACCCAAAAAGGCTGGGATATATTCTTGACCAGCTGCAATGTTTTTTTCAATAAGGTTTAAAAGTTTTGTGTAATTGCTGCTATACATTTTTGCGATCATTCCACTTCTTGAATTTTCTATCTTTTGATTTATGCTTTGAAGTGTTGCGATCTTTGCCAGTTCTGAAACAAACTGATCTTTTTTCTTATATAGATCTTCTACAATCTTTTTATCCTTGATAATATCAGTGCTTACATCATCATCTTTTTCAATATCCAATCCAATCATCCTGGAATGAACAAATGCACAAAAACATTCAAGCTTTATTTTTTCCGATAGTTTCATTTTCTATATTTCCATATTCATCAAATTTCACACCCATCTTTTTCAATCTGCTACGAAACCTATTGATCTTTTTTGATAGTTCTTTGATTTGTTTTTTATTATTTAAGATCTCATATAAACTCATAGTGTTTAATGATCTTGCCACTTTGAGATCCAGGCTTTTATGTTCCTGGATTACCCCCCATTTCAGCAGTTAGCTGATTTATTTTAAGTTGCTGCTTTTCTTCAGAACTCATTGTGTAATTCATAGCTTTAGTCATGATTAGATCCTTTTAAAGAGTAAACATTTTCAATGTAGTAAGTGTTTAGATCGTTATATAAAAGATCAAACAGTTCATCATCTGCACCCCATTCATTTGCTATTTCAAAAGCAACTGCATTATCTTCTCTACCATTCCAGTTCTTAACATAATGGCCACTTTTATATCCCTTATCTTGTCTAAACTTGTTAAGGCAGTTTTTCACAATATATGCAATATAAATATCTTCATTTGTCATATCAATGTTTGTAAAAAGACTTTTTAGCTGGTGTAATTTTTCACAACTATCTTCTTTTATTATCCCATCAATATTTTTTTCAATATCAGTTTCAAAATCAAAACTTGTTTCAAAAATTGTTCTAAATTTATTTGAAGTAAGCATAATTGCAGTTTCAAGTTTTTGTTCTATACCAAAAACATTTGTATGAATTTGAATTTGTTCAGATATTATAAAATGAAGAATATCTATTGCTTCAACTTTTACATTTTCAAGATCAGGTTCTTGTTTTTTCCACCACTTATAACCCCAGCTTTCAAGTAATTCACCACTTTCTGCAATAATTGCACTTTGCCAGTTATATCCTTGCTTGTGCCACTCCTTGTGAACTTGCATATTAAATTGATTTTGCATAGTTACCATTGTGTTAAAAATATTTGTATTCATGTTTGTTTTTCCCTTTTATTTGTTTTGTTGTTTGAGTTAAACTTGATGTATGCAGCTGGAAAAACATATGTTTTGTTTATTCTTGCTTTTTCAACAGTTTCTTTGTGATCCTCAACTATCTTTTCTTGAATATTCATCTTAAAGTTCTTTTATCTTGTTATTTCTTTTGGTGATTTTCATGCTATATGAAACTTCAACTGATCTTTCATAAAAATATGTGCTTCCACAACTTTGGCATTCTTCATCACCACTATCTGAAGCTTCCCAGCTATCTGATTGTTCATATCCACAATGAGGGCAACATATTTCATCTTTGAAGTTTAGTTCTTCAAGTTCTTGTGGTTTTTTACACTCTTCAACAGATAAATAATTTAGTTTAAAATCAAGGCTGCACTTTCTGTAATATTTACCATCTATTTTCAATATTTCTGTATCAAAATTAAGTGATTTATCAAGTGTTTTTATAATTTCAAAATCTTCAATACTTTTATCTTTTTCACATATAAGTTTCACATCCCATTTGACAATATAAAATGGCTTAGGATCTCTTTCTTCTGCTTCTTTGCCACACATTCCACATTTCCCCTTTACAATAGGGTATTCGCAACATTTACTAATTTTATTACTCATTTTAAACTTCCTCTATTGTAATTTTGTATGTTTTGTTTTCATCTAGTTTTTCATGTATTTCTTCCCAAGGATCACCAATCCATTCAAAACCTTTTGCACTCCATTTGCTTGGTGTGAAATTAAACTTTTCTTTAAATTTTTCTTTCCCTGGGGAAATTTCTTTGTTTTCATTTTCTTTTTTCTTTGGTGATAAAAGTGCGTCAAAATAAACATTAAATGTAAAACCACTATCTTTTGCTTGATCAGGATATTTTTTATAAGCTTTTGATAAAGCACTATTCTCATTTGGTGCTTTGATAATTTCATCTGCAAAAATATTTCTATCTTTATCACGAATTTGAAGTAAATAACTATTGATAACTACTTCATCACATTGTTCATTTTTCTCTTTCACACCTGGTTTAAAATCTTTTATATCATCCCTGGTGATCTCACCAGCAAGATATTTTTCATATACTTCTTTTTGTACATCTGTATCTTTTACCCTGGCGATCTCTTCCAGCACTGAAAGTGGAAGATCATTTTCATTTTCTTCAATATCTTTGATAATTTGACTATCTAGTTTTAAGCAGCCAAAGGCTTTTGATATATAAGATGGTGATTTACCAATTGCTTTTGCTAGATCTGCTTTCTTTTTATATTGGCCACTGTTCCAAAGTATGCTGATATATTTGGCAACTTCAAGATCTGTTAGATCTGATCTTTGAATATTTTCGATTAATGAGAGTTCTTGAACTTTGTTGCCATCAGCTTGAATAATATGTGCTTTGATAGTTCGAGATCCAAGGTGCTTTGTAGCCCTATATCTTCTTTCACCCGATATGATCATAAACATACCAGCACCATCACTTACCACTGCGATTGGTTGGATCAGTCCATGTTCTTTGATTGAAGCTGCTAGATCCTCAATCTCTTCAAAAGATTTTCTAGGCTGATTTGGGTTTGCATAAACCTTATCAATATCAAGTTCCTGGAATGGAGTTACTCCACTGGTTTTAACTTTGCCTTTAGTGACTTTACCAATTGCTTCTAAGTTCATCACACAATCCTTTTATTTCAGCCTTTGCAACTTCATTTTTAGTATCAAAGATAGATTTTCCAACACCAAGTGTTTCTTTATAGATCTTTCTGTTTCTTATGATTGAGTTTAGAAGGCTTATATTCTCACTTTCACCAATTGCCCTGGTGATAACATCAAAATCTTTTGTAAGTGGGTGTATGTTGTTTAAAACTACATTTACAAATGGGTTTCCAATCTCTTCTAGGATCGCTTCAAAAGTTTTAAAACCTAAAACTTCAGTAAGTGAATTTGAAATTGGAACAATGATCTGATCACTCCAAGATATTGCAGTTCTGTTAATATCATTATCAAAACCACCAACATCAACAATAAGTATTTCATCATTATTGTAAGTTTCAAATGTGCTGATAAGTTCAGCAGCAGTTTCACATTGGATCACTTCTTTTTTGTCAAGTCCACTTGCATATCTAATGTCATTTATAAAAAAGATAGTTTGCTGGAAATCTAAATCAATGATCTTAACCTTTTGGCCATCATTGATAAAACAGTTTGCTATGTTCCAGGCTAGTGTGGATTTACCAACACCACCTTTTGTGTGTGCAACAGTTAGGATCATAATACATATTCCCCCATCTTCAAAATCATTTGATCTATACAGATCAGTAATTCTTCTAGTTTTTTCATCTTCAGTTCCTTTTATGAATTTATATCCATATACCAACCACCAAGTATTTCTTTTTACTCCTGATTTAATTCTCTAAAAATATGTGTGCTAATAGGTGGCTGGTATATAGACATAAAACCAGCATGAGATTTAACAGTAAGTTGTAAAAGAACATAACCTTTTTTGAAAAGGTGTATTGAAATGATACATAATGTGTTATTAAATGAAACTTAAATATGATACATTATGTATCAATATGATAGAATATGATTTGACGAAATAAAATAGAGGAATACAAAATGATTGAAATGAGTTGGATTGAGTTGGGTGAAACTATTGTATATGCTGGATTAGGTGGGTTTGTATTAGGTTATGTTTTAAGTGTTTTATTGACACACTAAAGCTGGATACATTTTTCACCAGTTGCAGTGCAAGTTTTTTTATCATAAAAAGGGCATATTACTTTTGAAGCTTTACCAGCTGTCATAAATAGTTTTATTTTAGGTTGTGTAAAAGATTTGTTTCCAACTCTTTGGAGTGGAGTGTGTTCGCCTTTGATATGACAACTTGCATTGTGTTCAGTAGTTGTTTTTAGGGAACCAACTTTTACACCAATTGTAAAGCCAAGTGTACCCACAGAAACTAAAATGGCAACAAATTCATAATTTGTAAATTCTAACATATAAAAATCCTTTTGAGAATTATATCATAGAATATTCTAGGCATAAAAAAAACCCAGGCCAAAAAGTGACATGGGTTTGAATTTTTTAGTTAGATATTTTTAGTTTTCTATATAGTCAAGAATAAAAGCTTTGATTGGTTTTTTTGTTACACCATCTTTTACTATTTTTATTTTTAGTTTAACTTCTTGTTTTGTTTCTGCTTTTGTCATAAGTCGCATTCTTTTTGCAGCTGATATTGTTTCAGAATTTGCAAGAGGTGCAACACCTTGGATCTTGAACATTTTACCATCTTTAACAAAGTTGTAGTATTCAAGCATATATGTTCCCTCAATTGGATCTTCTTCTATATCATCAACTGTTGGTTCAACATAGTTATATTCAGGTTCATTTGCGTTTGTAAGAGTATGATTATCAATGTTTACATTTTCGCCATCTTTAAGAACTGAAACTGTAACTTGCTTTGGTTTATTTATAGCATTTTGTAAAGTTTTGTTTAGCTTCACTTCTTTGTCTTTTTCAAGGATTTTATTTACTAGATCTTGATAAGTTTCTCTTTCTCTTTGTCTATCTTCTTTTTCTCTTTCATCAGCTGCTCTTTCTTCAGCTGCTTCCATTTCTCTTATTTTTTGTTCAGAATGTGTTTTAACTTTTTGAAGATCAGCTTCTACATTGTAAGTGTATGCAGAATGAGAAAACCACATCAAAGAAATACCCAAAATTACATACATTAAATGTTTACTTTCCATATTCTTTAACCCCTCTAATCCCAATAAATCACTTATTAATTCAAGACATCCATCTTGTAATTTAAACTGTAAAAACTTTGCTTCTTCATCGAATTCTATCTCAAAATTTCTTTCAAGTTCATTTATAAGTCGTGTGTAATTATCCTGGTGAGAAACAATGATCTTTGCAATATCTGCGTCAATCACAGAAGCATGATGTTCTGCAAATCTACCACCATCAAGCTTTAACATATAAGTAATAGGTTTTATTTCACCAAGTTTAAAATCTTCATTATTTAAGATCGCTTCTCTTACTGCTTTTATTTCATCAACATTTGTTATATTTAATACTTGTGTCGGCAATTATTTTCCTTTGTTTTTAGATATTAGTTTTTTTAGTTTTTCCATCTGATCCTGGATCTCTTTAGATCCAAAGAATTTATCATCTGAAATAATTTGAATAGTTGTGTATTTGTTTTTCAAGATAAACCCTTTATAAAATTATCGTAAATCAAATATCCAACAATGAATATAATTGTAAATATTGCTGATACTTTGATCCTAAAGAGTAGATATTTAAAATTTGGCATTAGAAGTCTTTATCTATTTTACCAACAACTAAAGCCATTTTTAATTCAACTGGATCATCACAATGTATTGTAATAACATCATATTCTTCAGTATTTAGAGGTATCAAAGATATAATTGTTCCAGCTTCATTTATCTTATATCTTTTTATTCCACTTTCACCATTTAAATTATAATGAACTATTTTTCCACTATCTATTATTCTATTTGGGCAGCAATAAACAATATCTCCATCATTTATTTTTGGTTGCATACTATTCCCATCTGCTTCAACTGCATACATTCCAGTTTTGAACATATCAACTGGAACTGGTATTGGATCATAACCATTAAGATCATAATCTTTTGGTACACCACATGAAGATTTTCCTATAAGTGGAATAATTCTATTTTTAATTAAGCTTGACTCACTTATTAGATAATCACCTGAAACATTAAAAAATTTTGATAGCATATAAATTTGTTCAGGATTTGGACTTCTTTTTTCAGGTTCATTGATCCATCCACTTACAGATGATCTACTTGTTCCAAGATAGTCAGCTATTTGCTGAACACTAACTTTTTTTTCATCTTTTAATTCACTAATTTTTTTACCAATCATAAAATAATTCCTTTTATTTGATACATATTGTATCACATATTAAAAAGCCAATATGATACATAGTGTGTTAAGTTTAAGTTTTTATTAATGGCACATTATGTATCATTTTCAACATGAAACGTGAAAATTTAAAACAATTACTATTAAAACACTATTCAGTCGCTGGTGTAAACATGATCTTAAGAGGTGAGAGAAAACCATCTTATGAAGTAATGTTCCAGCTTTCTGAAAAGAACAATGTGCCTTTCACTGCTTGGAAAGATATTACATCTTTCATATCAAATGATACAAAAAGTGTTGAAGTAGCGCAAGTATAACAACAAAACCAATTATAGGGGTAAAAAATGAATATAGATAAGTTATTTGGAAAAGATGAAATACCAAATTATGGTATTTATGAAGTAGCACACCAGGTGGTATATGATTATATGAAAAAAAATGATATTCCAAAGATTGATGAAGTTGCTGCAAAGCTTGGTACAACTTCAGGTGTTTTATATAGAAGATTAAACCCACAAGATATGACAATGCCACTTAGTATGGATAGTGTTATTGCGATCACTCACTTAACTGGTGATATGCGAATACTTGAAGCTATGGCCAAAGTATTTGATCAAGTTTTAATCTCAAAAACAAAAGCACAAGCAAAATCAAGCGATATAAATCTTTTAGTTGATATTGCAAACATGGAAAATGGTGATGTGTTCAGAGTAGTTAAAAAAGCAATAGCAGATGATCAGATCACACCTGAAGAAAGAGAAGAAATATTAAAAGAAATAGATGAAGCACAGAAAGCAAATGCAGAACTTAAAGATCGTGTGCTGCACTTAGCAATAAAAGATCAGGAGTAATTTATGGTAAAAATTGAAATAACTGATTTGAAAGATGGAAGAGCAACATGTGATATAAATGGATCACTTAATTTAATTACAGCAGAACTTGCACTTGCTATTAAGCAAATAGCAGATAATTGTGAATGTCATACTGATGAAATATTTGAATTAATTGATGAAAGAATAATTGAAAAAGAAAAATTATAATTAAATTTTACCCGTGGGGTATGTAGTCAAGCGACCAAACCGTCTACATATCCCACACCAACAACACTAATCAGGAACTTCATAGTGAAGTTAGTTGTAATTTTATCAGTTCCTTTATTGCAACTGGCTTTAGCTGATTTCACTATGCAGTTCCTGGAGTAAAGAAAGGAACAGATTGAAACATATACTAAAACAACTTAATCAAAAACCAATAGCTTATTATCCAGTTTATCGTGAAATTACTGGATCAACTACTGGTGGAATATTACTATCACAACTTATGTACTGGTTCAGCAAAAAAGATAAGATTTTTAAGACTGATAAAGAGATTATGGAAGAAACTTTTTTGACTAGAAAAGAGTTAGAAAATGCAAAAAAACTTATAAAAAAACTTGATTTTATAACAGTTTCAAGAG
This sequence comes from Arcobacter sp. CECT 8985, assembly GCF_004116495.1. Lineage (GTDB taxonomy): Bacteria > Campylobacterota > Campylobacteria > Campylobacterales > Arcobacteraceae > Malaciobacter. The sequence goes on from NZ_PDKC01000010.1 coordinate 11,564, forward strand.
AGGGATTACCAGCTAAAACATACTATGAAATTGATTGGAATGAGATGTTATCAAGTTTACACCATTGGGGGAAACTAGAAAAACCAAAAGGTGAAAACACTACTCCCCCAAAGGTGAAAACACTACTCCCCCAAACGGGTAAACATTCTATATATACAGAGAATACAACAGAGAATACAACAGAGAGTATAACTCCCTCTTCAATAATTTCTTTTTATAAATCTAATATTTCAAGTAAAAATCAAGACATTCAAGAGCCATCAAGTTTTAATCAAATTTCACTTAGAAAAGATGATTTTGAAAAAATTATGAAAGGTCTTGAAAATTATGCAAAATATATTTCATCTACTGGTAGGAAACCTGAACAACTTTTCTTTTTTATCAGAAATAGAATTTATCTTGATTACCAAGAAGAACAAGTTGCAGTAAAAGGAAAAAATGAAGCAATCGTACCAGCTGATCTTGTAGGTAAAAGATTTTGCATTGATGGTGAAGATATTGAATTTCAAGAAGATGGATATTTGAAGATCGCTAAAGATTGGAAAGTAACAAATGCAGAAAATGTACAGCAATTAGTAAATTTAGTAAGGGGTGCATAATGAGAGTATTAACAGAACTGGAAATGAATGAATTTAACAAGACTTATGATTTTTTAAATTACTACATTGGAACAGCTGCTTATAAAGCTAAAAAAATCCAGGAAATAAAATTTGATGGATCATCTGCAAACAGTGAGATCATTAAATTTGTAAGTGGGTTCAAAAATCTTCATAGAGCAGAAGAACTTGATATTACTTTTAAAGCACATCACACAGAACTTCAAAAAATTAACTTGATGTTCAATGAAACAACAGCCATACATAAAAAAGCAGTGATGAAAAGATTGATTAAATATTGTTTTAATAATCGTGTGCAACCTCATAGATTGAGAATGAGAGGGTGGAAAAACTATCAGATCATCAAAGACGAAACACCAGTTATTGTTGAATATGGTACAGCTGCTTAATCGTAAAAAAACAATCAGAAAACAAAAGTTTAAGATTGTAGCAAAAGGTATTGATAAATTTGCAAATTGCACTATTTATGGATTTGTTTATGATGAAAGAAAGATAAAAAAGGAATGGTTGAAGTGATATGATAGGTTCAAAAAGATATGGATCGAAAGTACAACTAAACTACCTAAAAGGTGGTGATATTTCTTATTTTATAGTTTATAAATCAGGTAAAAAAACTATTTACAAAAAAGTAGGTAGGAAATCAGAGGGAATAAATGAAAAAAAAGCTATTGAACTTAGAAACCAAATACTTTCAGAGTTAAGACATGGGATTGATTTATCACAAAAGAGCATGAAAACTCTTACTCTGGATAGATTAGCAGAACTATATTTTGCAAGTATTGCTGCACATTGCAAAAGCCATGATAAATACAAACAAGAATATGAAAGACACATCAAACCAGCATTTGGTGATATACCAATTGCAATGCTGGATGATATTTTGATTCAGGAATTTCAAGCAATTAAACTTTCTGATAAAAAAAGCAAAGGCAGTATAAATCAATATATCAAAGGCCTTAAAAGAATACTTAACTATGCGATAAGAAAATCAATAATTTCACACAGTCCATTCAAAGAAATAAGAATGTTCCAGGTGGATAATTCAAGACTTAGATATTTGAGTTTGAAAGAAGTGCAACTGCTTCAAGAAGAAGTTCAAGATCATCTTCTTTTGAAGTTGGTGGTGAAGATCTCATTAAGCACTGGTGCAAGAATTAACAGTGTGCTGGGTATTCAAAAAAAGCATATTGATCAAGAAAATAAAACAGTGCAGCTATATGATCATAAAAGAAAATGTTGGTATGTGGGATATTTGGATCAAGAAACATTTCACCTGGTGTGTGATCATATCCAGGAGTTTGGGATCAATGATCATGTAGTTTCAACAGATGGGAAGAAAACAAAATATGCAGATGTTTATAAGCTGCTAAGACTGATCTTTGATGAAAGATTTAACCAGGGATTAGACAAAAAAGACAGAGCAAACAGAGTTGTGATCCATACACTAAGACACACTTTTGCTTCACACTTGGCAATAGCTGGTGTGAGTATTCAAAAGATCCAAAAGTTGATGAACCACAAAGATATTAAACAAACAATGAAATATGCAAAGCTTTCACCTGATAGTGGAAGAAATGCAGTTGAAGAACTTTACAAAGGATAAAAAATGATTATAGCATGGGGAATTTTAATACCAGCAATTGTGGTATTTATTTTGGGATTAATAATAGCACCTTTTTATAATAGGGATGTTAGAAATGGAAAATATAAACCAAGTAATGATTACACAAAAGAAGATAGTAGAGGTATATTCTACTCATACATAGCAATATTATGCTGTGTTCAATATATTTGGGGCTAACTAATGTTAGTTGAATTAACTGGCCTGGATGATGTTCTTAAAACACTTCATCCAAGAGCATATCAAAAAGCACTGAACAGAACAGTGAATGATATTGGATCAAGAGTTAAAACTCAAATGACCAAGGAAGTAAGAAAAACATACAACATCAAAGCAGCTGAAATCAAAAAGTATATCAAGGTTAGTAGATCAAGATATTCAAATATGCAGTATGTGATGGATGTTAGAAGTAAGAGAAGAAATGCAATACATTTTGGTTCAAAGATCTTGAAGAAAAAAGGTTATGCAACTGTAAGGATCAAGAAAGAAAATGGAAGAAGTAAATTAAGAAATACTTTCCTTTCAAAAGATAAAAAAGCATTGCTTCATAGAGTTGGTAAAACACAAAAAATCAAAGCAGTTCAAACAGTTTCAGTTGCACAAATGTTCAATAAAAAGATTTTAAAAGAAGCAGATCAAATGGTAAAAAATGAGTTTGGAAATAAGTTAAAAAACAACTTTGATTTTTATATCGGCAAGGTTTAAAAAAAGTAGGTGAAAATTATGTATAGAAATAGGTTAGAAAATAGTATTAAATTTCCCACGGGAAAATATATCTTAATCAATTTATTTATCGTATTGCAAAGCAGTTTGAAAGTAGTAGCAAATAAAAGTAACTATATGGAATATTATTTAAAAGTAAAGCAAAGCATGAAAGCTCGTGTTAAAGGTACTTCCAGAGGGTTTTCTTTTGAGGGTACTGTCGAGCGCAAAAAAGTTCTATTTATGAGTTTTGAAACTTGGTTGTATTTTTTTAAAAACACTAATCCTAGCCTAAGTACTGGGATTACGGCTTTACACCACTTTTTACACTTGGTTGTATTTTTGATTTTCAGAGGTGTAAAATGAGTAAAAAGTATATTTCTCAATCAGAATTAGCAAGTTTATACAGCAAACCAGGTGGGTGTACTCAACAGTATATTGCAAAGCTAAAAAAGAAAAAATACTTTGATGAAGTCTTGGATAATAATGGAAAATTTTTAAGATCAAAAACACACGAATATCTTACGATCATTGAAGAGAGTAAAGATGAAACAAGAGAAGCACAAAGACAAGCAAACTCAAAAGAAGATAATGAAGATATTTCCCACGGGAAAAACAATCAAAATACAATAGCTGGATCAACTGATCTTACAAAAGAATTTGGAATGTTTGATGTTTCATATCTTGGAGCTGAAGCACAAGTTGAATTGACAGCATTACTTGAAAGTGGTGGAAAAGAAAAAAGTGCAGTTCAAAAAATACAGATCAAAGATGCTTTTATTGAGAGTAAAAGAAAAGAGCTTGAATTTAAAAAAGAACTTGGTGTGCTTATTGAACTTGAAGAAGCTGAAGCAGTTATGGAGTTGGTGGCTGCAAACATGAAAACCAAGATGTACAATGTATCACATCTATTTAAATCTAAATATCATAAAACCACAAAAGAGCAAGTTGAGTTTTTATATAAGCTTATTGATGAAGCATTTGGTGAGTTCAATAAATACGGGTTAGATGATGTAAAGGGTGAAAAAGAATGAGTTGCAAACCAAGTTTAACAGTTCAGCAAAGAAAGTTGCTGGGTTATGGTCAAGCACTTTTAAAACCTAAACCAAGATTAACTGGATCACAGTGGGCTGATACTTACTACCACTTATCACCTGAAAGTTCTGCTGCACCTGGTAAGTGGAAAACACTTCCTTATCAAGTTGAACCAATTGATTGTATGACAGATGAAACAACAGAACAAGTGACTTGGTGGAAGTCTGCAAGAATTGGATATACGAAGTGCATAAATGTTGCAGTTGCATATCATGTTCATCAAAACCCAGCTTCAATACTTCTTGCACAACCAACTGAAGATGAAGCACTTGGTTATGCTGAAGATGAAATTGAGCCAATGATCAGAGATAATGATGTTGTAGCAGATCTTATTGGTAAAACTACAAAAAAGGGAAGAAACAAAAAAGAGAAAACAGCTAAGAAAATGTATCCAGGTGGGATACTTGAATTAGTTGGTGCACACAGTCCAAGAAACTTTAGAAGAAGAACTGTAAGGGTTTTTATTGGTGATGAAATTGATGGTTGGGAACAGTCAGCTGGTAAAGAGGGTGATCAAATATCACTGGGTAAAAAAAGAACCAATGATTTTTGGAATAGAAAAATTATTCTTGGATCTTCACCAACTACTGAACACCTATCAAAAATCAAACCTGAATTCTTAAAGGGTGATCAAAGATATTATTACGTGCCTTGCCCACATTGTGGCCATAAACATAAACTGGAATTTAAAAACTTAGATATGCCAAGAACTGAAGATGGTGATCTGATTGAAGATGAAGTTGGTTTCTTTTGTCCTGATTGTGGATCAAAATATACAGAAGAACATAAAATTGAAATGATTGAAAAAGGTGAATGGATCGCAACAAAACCATTTAAAGGCCATGCAAGTTTTCATATATGGGCAGCTTATTCATATAATGCCAATAGTTCATGGGTTGCAATAGCTAAAGAGTGGTTTGAAGTTCAAGGAAATATTCAAAAATTAAAAACATTTACAAACCTGGTACTGGGTGAAACTTGGGAAGAAGAACAAGGTGATGAAATTGAAGATGATGAACTACTTGAAAGAAGAGAAGATTATACAACTTTACCAAATGAAGCAATAGTGCTTACATGTGGAGTTGATACACAAGATGATAGATTAGAGGGTGAGATCAAAGCCTGGGGAATGGATGAAGAAAGTTGGGGTGTAAAATATTTCAGAATTGAGGGCAGCCCAGGGCAAAGTAAAGTGTGGGAAGATCTTGATGATATTATCACATCTACTTACAAAAGAGAAGATGGGGTTGAACTTAGAGTGCTTTGCACTTGTATAGATAGTGGTGGTCACTTCACCAATGATGTTTATAAGTTTTGTAAAAAAAGAGAAATGAAAAGAGTATTTGCAATCAAAGGTGCAAACACTCCTGGTAAGCCAATTGTATCAAGGCCAACAACTTCAAACAAATTGAAAGTAAAGCTTTTTACTGTTGGAACTGATACTGCAAAAGAGTTGATATTTACCAGGTTACAGCTGGAAGAGTTTGGTGAGGGATATATGCACTTCAACAAAACTTATGATAAGAAATATTTCCAAATGCTAACAGCTGAAAAAGTGATCAATACATACAAGAATGGAAAAGCAGTAAGAATTTATAAACAGATCAGGGCAAGAAATGAAGCCCTTGATTACACTGTATATAATCTTGCAGCACTTAATATTTTAAATCCAAACTTCCAAAAGATCCAGGAACGATTGAAGCCAGTTGAGAAAAAAGAGATACAACAACCAAGACAAAGAAAACAATTAACAAGAAAAAAAGGGGGATTTGTAAATGGGTGGAAACAATAGAGGTAGGCCAAAAAGTGCTGATCCAAAAGTAAAATTTGATAATGTTCGATTAAAAACAACAACAATGTTTGATATAAAAATGATCGCTGAAGAACTTGGAATAAATGAAAGCACATTGGTTCAAACTATCCTAGAAAACGAAATGCCCAAGTATAAAAAACTTCTAAATTTAGAGGATTTTTAATTTTTGTCCCTTTTTTAATATGCCATTAATTTGAAATAATTCGGTCAAGAGAAAAAATAAAGGATTTATCTTGGCTACATTTGCAGAAGAAATGGTTACAAAGCTTGAAACAGTTCTACTTGGAAAAGCTTCAAATGATGTTCTTGAATATGAAGTTGGTAGCAGAAAGTTAAAGCATTATACTTTTACTGAACTTGTACAAATGAGAGATAGATTTAAAAGAGAAGTTGCAGCAGATAAAACAGCAGCTGATCTTGCAGCTGGTCTTGGTAATTCAAAAAGAAAAATTTTAACTAGGTTTTAATTGTGAAATTATTTGGATTTGAAATTAAAAGAGCAGCTAAACCACTTCCAGCAAGAAGATCATTTCATGCTGCAAATACTGGAAGCCTTTATGCTTCATGGATACCATCAAACACAACTGCTGATATTGATATAAAAAAAGATCTTAAAAGTATTCGTGCAAGAAGTCGTGAACTTATGCGAAATGATGATTATGCGATTAAGTTCAAGAGGATGGTTAAAAGAAAAGTAGTTGGGCAAAAAGGTGTAAAACTACAAAATAAAGCCAAAGATACAAATGGAAACTTAGATAAAAAAGCAAATGATTTGATTGAAGCTGCTTATAAAGAACATTGTAAAAAAGGAATGTTTGATGTAACTGGTAAATACTCACAAAAAGAGTTCTGCAAAATGGTTGTAGGAACACTTGCTGAAGATGGTGAAGTTCTTATAAGAACTGTCAAAGGCTATGATAATAAATTTAGAATTGCTTATCAACTTTTAGAAGCTGATCACCTGGATGAACAATTTAGTGATGTGGATAGAAATATTCATATGGGTATTGAATTTGATGAATGGGATAGACCTATTGCATATCATCTTTACAAAAAACATCCTGGAAACTATGGTGCGAATAGAGATACTACCAGGGAAAGAGTTCCAGCAGAACAAATCAAACATTTATTTATTCCATCAAGAATTTCTTCAACTAGAGGTGTGCCATGGATGGCCACTGCTATGACTAGATTAAAAATGACAAATGGGTATGAAGAAGCTGAACTTGTAGGCGCAAGAATTGGTGCAAGTAAAGGTGGTTTTTACACTCAAAATGCAGAGGGTGATGAATATGCTGGGGATACAACAATAAATGGAACACCAGCAAATGAAATCACACCAGGTGAATTTGAAGTGCTACCAGCTGGATGGGATTTTAAAGCTTATGATCCACAGCACCCAAATGCTTCATTTAAAGATTTTATGAAAGTTGTATTGCGTGGGATTAGTGCTGGGCTTGATGTGAGTTACAACAATCTTGCAAATGATCTTGAAAGTGTTAATTTTTCAAGTTTAAGAGAGGGTAAAAACGAGGAAAAAGAAGTATGGCAAGATCTACAAACTTGGTTAGAAGATAATCTTTTAAACGATCAATTTTCAGAGTGGCTTGAAATGGCACTTTTAACACAACAAGTTGCATTGCCTTTTTATAAATTAGAAAAATTTAATCAACCAACTTGGTTACATAGAGGATTTGCCTGGGTAGATCCATACAAAGATGGATTATTGAATGTTTTATTAAATAAAGAGGGATTAAGAAGTCATACAAAAATACTTGCAGATGTTGGTGAAGATATTGAAGAGGTTTATGCAGAACTTCAAAAAGAAGTAGAACTTAGAAAAAAATATGGGATTGAAACAATGAGCCATGCAGAAATAGCAAAAATCATTACTGAAACAATACAGTTTGAAGAAAGTGAGGATGGAAATGAAGAAAAAAATTGAATTAAGAGAAGAGATAAGGAATGTCCTGGGATCTGAAAAATTTTACAGAACTTTTGACATTGAAAAGATTGATACTGAAAACAGAACAGTGGAGCTGAGTTTTTCAAGTGAAGATCCTTATGAAAGATGGTGGGGTATTGAGATCCTAAGCCATGAAAATGGTGCAATTGATTTTTCAAGGTTAAAAAATTCAGCTCCATTGTTAGCAGAACATAATCGGGATGTACAAATAGGTGTTGTGGAAGATGCCTGGGTTGAGAATGCAAAGGGGCGTTCAAAAGTCCGATTTAGTAAAAACTCTGAAAAGGGAAAAGAGTATTTTGCTGATGTGGAAGATGGTATTAGAAAAAATGTAAGTGTAGGGTATGAGATCTTAGAAATGGTTCTAACTTCTGAAAAAGATGGAATGGAAACTTATACAGTTACAAAGTGGTTGCCTTTTGAAATTTCAATGGTTTCAATTCCAGCTGATCAAACAGTTGGAGTGGGTAGAAGTAAAGAAGAAAAAATTAAAAATCAAAATGAAGAGGGAAAAAGTATGACTGAAGAAGAAAAAAAAGCATTAAGATTAAAAGAACAAAAAGCTGCAAGAGAAGCTGAAAAAGCAAGAGTTAGAGAAATTGGTGCAATTGGTGCAAAATACAATATGTCAGATTTAGCAACTAAAGCAATTGATGATGATAAAACAGTTGATCAGTTCAGAGCTGAAGTATTAGAAAAAATGGATATTGCAAAACCAATCAATTCAAAATCAGCTGATGTTGATATGCCTGAAGAAGAGATCAAAGCTTATTCATTTTCAAGAGCAATTGCAGCTGCAATCACTGGTGACTGGTCAAAAGCACAAATTGAGAAAAAAGCAAGTGACGCAGTAGCTAAAAAAATGGGGAAAGATAGTAGAGGTTTCTTTATTCCACCACAAGTGTTAAAAAGAGATTTAACTACAACAACAAATGGTGGTAGTTCTATTATTCAAACAACAAACGGTGGTGCTTCATTTATTGACATGTTAAGAGAAGAATTACTTCTTGCAAAACTTGGTGGTACTGTATTAAGTGGAATGGTTGGTAATGTTTCAATTCCTAAACAAAATGGTGCAACTACTGCTTACTGGATCACAGAGGGTGGAACTATAACAAAAAGTGATATTGGATTAACAACACTTGATCTTACACCAAAAACTGTTAGTGGTAAAACTGCGTATTCAAGACAAATGTTATTACAGGGCAATCCTGATGTAGAAAGCTTAGTTATGAGAGATCTTGCAAGAACTATTGCACTTGCAATTGATAAAGCTGCATTTAGTGGATCAGGTGCAAGTGGTGAACCATTAGGTTTAATTAATACAACTGGTGTAAATGCAATTGATTGTTCAACAGCTGCTGGTGGTTTAGATTTTGCAAAAGTTGTTGATTTTGAAACACAAGTTGCAATAGATAATGCAGACGCAGAAACAATGTTCTATGCTGCTGGTGCTTCAGTTACTGGAATATTAAAAACAAAAGCTGTTGAAGATGGTCAAACTGAAAAACTATTAATGAATGGTGAAGTAAATGGTTATAAACATAAAAGATCAAATCAAGTTGGTGCAAACACAATGATCTTTGGTGACTTTAGCCAAATTATTACAGCACTATGGGGTGGGTTAGATATTTTACTTGATCAGTATTCAGAAGCTGATAGTGGTTCAGTTGTGATCAGAGCATTCCAAAGTGTTGATGTAGGTGTTAGACAAACTGGTGCGTTTAGTGTATCAACAAATATTAATCAATAAGAGGGGCTAGAGAATGAGTAAAGATTTAGTAAAAGTGATGATCCTTTCATCAATTTTTGTAAGAGGTGAAATGTTTAAAAAAGGTGATGTTGTTGAAGTAAATAAAAGAGAAGCAACAGAACTTATTTCAAGAGGTAAAGCAACTGAAGATATTGAAGTTGATGTTGGTATTGAGGGAATTTCATTTAATGAAATGACACTTGCTGAACTTGCAGAAGTGAATTACAAGGAACTTAACAAAGATCCTTTAATTGAGTATGCAACAGCTTGTGGCCTTGAAATTGGTGATGAAAACAAAAAAGAAATCTATGCGTTAATTGAAACAGTAGATTTTGAAGCTGATGAAGAGTAAATAAATGGCATTAGAAGGGATGATGGAAGCTGATCTTGCTGCATGTGGTGAGTTTGGTGGAACACTAACACATACTTTGGATCTAGTTGAAGAACAACTTGAATATTTATACTTTGATGAAGAAACAGAAGTTATTCTTGAAAAGGGTGAATATGAGGGTGCAACTGCACTTGTTCCAATGGTTGTTATGCAAACAAGTGTAGCAGCCGGTGTTGGTAAAAAATCTCTTTTAACAATTGATGGTGAAGTATTTGGTGTAATTTATCCTGATAAACAAAATGATGGAACAACTAAGATCTATTTAGAAAGAGAATAAATGATTAGACAAAAAATTGTAGATACGATCATTGAAAAGCTGAAAACCATTTCAGCTGCAAATGGATTTTACAGTGAAGCTGGTGCAAATGTTTTTGAGTGGTTAGAAAAGCCACTTGGCAAAGATGAATATCCAGCAATCGTTGTGAGAGATCCAGCAGATAACACAACTGATGATTACACTATCACAAATCATGTTCTAAAGATTGAAGTTGATATTGCAGTAAGTGGTAAAAACACTCCCTGGAATATGAGAGAAGTTACAAGTGATGTGATCAAGGCTTTTTCTTTGGTGGAAGAAGAGTTAAATTATCAGTGCAAGTGCAATGGTAGTGAGTTTATCACAGAACAAAAAGAGACAACTTATGGTGGTGTTAGAGTTGAATTTGATGTGATGTATCAATCAAGAAGATGGGAACAGTAAATGAGTTTTGCAGAACTAAAAAGACTTATTGACAACCTGGTGAACTTTGGAACTATAAGTGAAACAAAAAGTGCTGATGGTAAAGCATTGGCAAGGGTAAAGATCGCAGATCGTGAAACTGATTTTTTACCAATTAATTCATTTTCAAATAGTTTTAAAAAGCACTTTATACCAGCAAGAGTTGGTGAACAAGTTGTTGTGATCAGTCCTTTTGGTGAAGCAAATGGTGGTTTTATTTTAAGATCTATTTTTAATAAATCTTCTAAAGAGCCAAGTGGATCAAATGATCACACGGAAGTTATAGAATATGAAGATGGTACACGATTTTCTTATGATACACAAGCAAAGGTTTTAACAGTTGATTGTGTTGGTGATATAAACATCAAAGCTGGTGGAAATATCAATTTTGAAGCTGGTGGGGTTATTGATCTTACTGGTTCAAGAATAGATTTTAATCAAGGATAAGCAATGCCAGGAATATGTAGAGTTGGTGTGGATAGTGCTGGTGGTGTTATTCTTGGTGGTGGTCAAAATTTTGTTTATGCAAATGGGGCTTTAGTTGCAGTTGATGGTGATCCAGTTGCACCACATGGAGTTGCACCACATGCAGCACCAGTTATGATTGCTGGATCAAAGAATGTTTTTATAAATGGAATTGCTGTTTGTAATGCTGGTGATTTTGCGACATGTGGCCATGCAGCAAGTGGTTCATCAAATGTAAATGTAGGTGATTAGAGTGTATGCAGTAAGTATTGGAAAAAGCATTAATAGGATTTTAAAAACTCCATTAGTTACAAGAGCCATGCGACCTGAATTTGGATCAAGGCTTTATGAACTAAGAGATCGTGAGTTCAATGATGAATATAAACTTTTAGCAACTAGATACACATATGAAGCTATTAAGAAGTATGAACCAAGGGTGAAAGTTGAAAAGGTTAATTTTAAACTTGATCCAGTAAGTGGTGTTGTAACTTTGGTTATTACATTGACAAATGGTGAGATTGTAGAGGTTAAAAATGATTAATTTAAAGAGTTTGCCAAAACCAAAAGTTTTACAAGAACTAGACTATGAAGCAATACTTGAACAAAATATTGCAAACTTCAAAAGCAAGTATGGTGAAGATTGGCAACCACTTGAAAGTGATGATTTTAAGATGATGTTAGAAGCCTTTGCATATAGAGAACTTGCATTAAGATCAGAGTTCAATGAGTTGGCAAAAGCTTTTTTCTTATCAACAGCAGAAGATGAAGATCTTGAAAACTATGCAACTTTTTATAATGTTGAAAAGCTTTTAGGATCATACCCTTATGCACCTTATGAATTTAAGATAAGTGAAGCATTAGCCCAGGATGTAACTGTACCAGTTGATTTAGTTCTAACAGATTTAACAAGTACATATGAAGCAAAACTTCTTGAAGATGTAGTGATTGCAGCTGGTGAAACAATTGGAACTGGAACTGTTGAACTACAACTTGAAACATCATCAAGTGAAGTAAAAACAGAGGTTATCACTACCCCACTTCCATTTGTTGTTACAGCTACATCAAAAGCTGCATTTATGAATGGATCAGATGTAGAGAGCAATGAAGAGTTTAGATCAAGAATACTTTTAAGTATGGCAGATAAATCAACTGCTGGATCTGAAGAAACTTATCTAAGCTTTGCATATAAAGCTGATGAAAGAATTGAAGATGTTGCAGTTCTAAGTTCTACACCTGGAACAGTTGAAGTTTATTATTACAGTGCAAAAGCTGATGATCTTATGCAAACTAGAATAGAAACACAGCTTAATGCAAAAGAGGTAAGACCTTTGACGGATACAGTTGTGATAAACAAAGCAACTGAAGTTGCATACAGTGTAACTGCTGAACTGAAAATCTTACCAGGTCAAGAAACTGCAACTGTTTTTACAAATGCAAAAGAGAGTTTAACAGCTGGACTTGAAGAACTTAAAAAGATCGGAACTGATATTACACTAAGTGAGATCAATGATTTCCTAAGAGTACCAGGAGTGAAAGAAGCAGTGATAAGTTTTCCCACGGGAAATTTAGAGATAGCAGCAAATGAAATAGGAATATGTAGTGAAACAACAATCACTTATACCATCATTTGAAGCTGATGGTTTACATCAAGTTGATCTAGTTGCAGCAGATGTGACAGATAATATATCTGATGAACACCAGGTGATCAAAGGACTTGCAAACCCTCTTATATGTAGTGAAAAGTTTTTGCCTTTTTTAGCTTATAGCTTCAAGGTTGATTTTTGGGATGAAGAGTTAAAAGAGCAAGAGAAAAGAGAGTTGATCCAACAATCTATTTTGCTACATAGATACAAGGGAACAATTTGGTGTATTGAAGAGATCTTAAAACTTCTTAATCTTGCAAGTGATGAAGAACCAGCAAATATCAAAGAGGGGCTTAGTATCAAATATGATGGTAAGCACAAATACAATGGGATCTATACACACGGGGATGAAACAAAGTGGCCTTTTTATGTAATAAGTTTGGCAAAACCAGTTTCAACAAAAAGAGCGCAGTTTGCAAAAAAGATTATTGATCAATATGCACCAAAGAGATCAAGACTTTACGCAATCACATATAACCAATTGAACAGATATGACGGGAACATCAAATATGATGGAACATTTACATATGGAGTAGTAGGAGCAGATAAATTATGAGTGATTTAATAGAAAAATCAGAGTTTACAGCTGGTATATATCAGATAGAAACAAATGATGATGTACTTGGTGGTGAAAATGGAATTGCAAATGCACAAGCCAAAGCCTTAGCAAATAGAACACTATGGCTTAAAACACAAGTTGCATTAAAAGCTTTATTAAATGGTAGTGCAACTGAAAAGTTTAAAGTAGCAGATGCAACAGCAGATGATGAAGCAGTTTCAAAATCACAAATGGAAAATGCTTTAAGTGTAACTTCTCTTGCTGCTAAAACTGCTCTAGCAGATGCAGATGAATTTGTAATATCAGATAGTAAAGATACTAATAATCGCAAAAAGACTTCATGGTCTAATATTAAAACAAAGATAAGAGGTTATCTATTAACAGGATACAGTGCAAACTTTACAAGAGCAAAAGGGCATTTAAGACTTCCTGATATGTTTGGGAATTTTACAATTAATTGGGGGAGTTTAACGGTCAATGCAAGTGTAGAAACATATATAAATCTCGACCTTGCTTATGATACTGTTCATCTTATAGCTTTATGTTCTTCAGGTGGTGATGTCTTGGGTACACATGACGCTCAAATTGAAATAGCAGGAAAAACACAAGTTCTTTTAGGAACTACACAGCAAGAAATAGTTAGCTGGTTTTCAATAGGTAAATAGGAGAAAAATAAATGAGTTACTTTATAGATTTAAATGAAAATAGTGAAGTAGTAGGATTATATAAATCAGTAAATAAAAATATTCCTAATACAGTTGTAGAAGTAGATGAAGAGACATATAAAAAAGTATCAGAGGAAAATCTAAATTACTATGATACAGAAACAAAAACTTTTTCTAAAAAAGATTTAAGAACTTTAAATGAATTGAAAACTTCAAAAATATCATCTATCAACACATCATGTGAAACTACAATCACAAGTGGCTTTCCATCTTCTGCTCTTGGATCAGGATATATCTATCCATCACAAAGAGATGATCAACTTAACTTACAAGGGTTAATCATTGATGGTTCAGATGATTTTTTCAAGTGTAAAGTTGCAGCAGATGAAAATGCAGAATGGGAACTAAAGCCACATACTATTGATCAGTTGATCATAGTTGGTAAAGCTTTAAAATCTCATGTTAAAACAAACACTGCAAGAGCATATGAACTTAAAGCACAGATCAATGCAGCAGCAACAATTGAAGAACTTGATGGGATTAACTGGTAATGGTTAATTTCATTTTATTTATCTTAGGTGTTATTGGAATAGTTATTTTTGGAACAATTGTTTTTTTAGTACAAATTGTAAGAAAACCATTTAAAAATGAGAGTTTAAAAAAATACTTTCTAGCTTTAGCAATTGGGCTTGATCAATTAGGTGGATCAATAATCTATGGCTTGGAAGATTGGTGCATAAGTAGTGTGGCTTATTATGACGCTGAACATGGGAAGAATGTTTGGTTTATGAGGTTGATTAACTTCTTATTTAATGATAAAGAACATTGTAAAAAGAGTTATGAAAATGAATTTAAAAAACTTGGTGTAAAGCCAATAAGATAAGGGGAAAAGATGAATTTAGACTTTGGTATTAATGGAAGTTTTGGTGTACAAGCTGCAAGACCAATTACAGTTAGTAGTTCAACACCAATTGGAATTGTTGCAACAGCAGATAGTGGTGCAACTGGGCTGATGAAGTTTAACAATGCTGATGAGGGTTTGACTTATATTTCTGATAACAACATCACAAGTGGAACACTTGAAAATGCTTTAACTGGAATTAGTTTACAAGGTGTGAACTGCCCACTAGTTGTTCATGTATCAACTGAAGATGTTGATGAAGCAGTAAATAAAACAAATGTATTGGCAGCACTTGATGTGATCAAACAAGCTGATCCAATCACTGGGATTGATCTTAAAAATGGTTTGATCATAGTTCCTGAATATTCAGCTGATGTTGAAGTTGCTGCAAAGCTTGATAGTATCTCTACAAAGATGTGGACTACTGGATTAACTGATGATTTTTCAGCTGATGAAGCTGGGTTTAAAACATACATGGAAAACTTTGGATCTAAGTATCTTTTACATTGTACTGGAAGATACAATGCAGATGGTAAGTTAATCCCTATGAGTGCAATTATGGCTGGGGTTATTGCATACCATGATGGGAACACTGCTTTTGGTTGGGCAAAAAACCATTCAAACAGAATTGCAAAGGGTGTTGCTGGTACTGAAAGAGTTATTGAATACTTTGATGGATCTGATTGTGAAGCAAGAAGATTAAGACAAGATGGTGGATGTATGATTGTTAAAGATGTAGGTTGGAGAACTTACGGATTTGAAACAAGAGATATTGATCCAATTTGGCAATCACTTGACAGAGTAAGAACATTCCACAGACTTTTAGCAGCTATTCTTGAAGCAAACAAATGGGCAAGAGATAGAGAAGCAGATCAGCTTATTTGGGTTAGAAAATCAGTTGTTGAGTTTATGAATGAGTTAAAAGGGAATGGAGTTGTTATCGGTTTTGATGTGTACTTTGATCCTGAAAAGAATACAAAAGCAACTGTAACAGCTGGTAAATTTTATTTAACAATCCTGGTGCAAGATATGCCAAGTATCAGAGAACTAAATATTGAGTTAGTTTACAGTGATCAATGGGGTGAAACTCTAATCAATTATATTAATGGTGAGGAAGCATAAAGATGAAATATCCACAAAATCTAACATATATAAACACTTTTGTTGATGGTATTGGCCATCTAGGTACAAGTAAAAAGGTGAGTTTGCCAAAGATCGAACAGATCAGAGAAACAATCACAGCTGGTGGTTTTGAAAGATCTGTTGATACAGGTGTACTTAAAGAGATTGAAGCAGAATTTGTTCTTAACGAATTTTCACCAATCGTGTTCACTGCAATGGCAGCTGCTGCAAAAACAGCAAATGGAATTTCTATTGTAACAAAAGGATCTATTTTCCAAAGTGGATCAAGGGTTTCAGTTGTTGCAACATTCCAGGGATCAGTAGATGTTGATGATGGTGATCTTGAACCAGGTAAACAACTTGAAAGAAAAATATCTATGAAACCAAATAGATATATTCTTGAAATTGGTGGTAAGGAAGTGATCATGCTTGATACTATAAACATGATCGCAAAGATTGATGGTGTTGATATTTTAGAAGATCTTAGATCTCATATTCAGTAAGGAAGTAAAAGATGGGAAATACAGTAAAAGTTAAAGTTGGTGAAAAAGAAGTTGAGATGAGAGAACCAAAAGTAAGAGATATGAGAGTTGTGGGAAATCACCAAAGCCAAGGAGAACTAGAAGTGCATTTGATCGCAAATCTTACTGGGCTTACAGTTGAAGAACTTGATGATCTTACAATGAAAGAATATGCACCTTTACAAAAGGCTTTAATGGGTTTTCAATCTTAGAATATGATCATATTTTGCAAGGTATGGCCTTGATAGGTTCTACTTTGCATTTTGGTTATGTTGATATGCTTGAAATGTATTTAAATGATTTTATTTATTTTGTAGAGAGCGCAAATAAGATTGTCGAACAAGACCAATAAACCCTAAAGTAAAAATGGCAGTTATCGTGTAAAGACTGTATGCAATATTTTCACTAAGTATTGCAACAGTTACACCAGCAATAACAGTAATAAGAAATAAACCTATAAAAGCTTTTATTGAATATATAAGATCTTTCATAGTTTTATTTTATCAGAAAATTAAGGAAAAGGCTAGATATGGAAAAGATGTTGGCATTGGGGGTTGTTTTATCTGCATATGATCAGTTATCACCAGCACTTGGTAAAGCAACTGAAAAGATCAATAAGTTTGATAAACAGATCACTGCACTTGGTGGAAGTATGGCCAAGTATGGAACTATGTCACTTGCTGCTGGAACTGCAATAAGTTCAGGTATTGGATCAGCAGTTACAAGTTACCAGGATCTAGCAGCAGCACAAGGTGATATAGCTTCACTTGGAATTGGTGAAAGTGGTATTGCAAAAATCACAAAAGAAGCAAGAGCCTTTTCAAATGAATTTGCTGGAACAACTGCACCTGATTTTGTAAGGGCTTCATATGATATTAAATCAGGTATATCAAGCCTAAGTGATGAGGGTGTTGCAAAGTTCACAAGACTTGCTGCAATGACTGGTGCTGCAACTAAATCAAGCACTGAAGAAATGACAAAGATGTTTGCACTAGGGCATGGAATATTCAAACAACAAAATGAAACAGATTTTGAGTTTGGGAATAGAATGTCAGCACAAGTTGGTTTAGCAGTAAAAGCATTTAGAACAGAGGGATCAGATCTTATTGCTGGTATTTCAAATATTGGTGCAATGGCAAACAAAATGGGTGTATCTTTAAGTGAAGAACTTGCAATCATTGGTAACTCAAAAGGTGCATTTGATAGTGCAAGTGAAGCTGCAACTGGATATAGGGCATTTTTACAAGGTGTTGGATCAGCACAAGAAGAACTAGGCTTACAGTTCACAGATAGTGAGGGCAAAATGCTGCCAATGGTTCAGATCCTGGAACAGTTAAAAGAAAAGTATGGTGATACTCTTCAAACAGTAGAAGTGCAAGATGAAATAAGAAAAGCATTTGGATCAGGCGAAGCAGTTAAAACAATAAATGGATTAATTGATAAAACTGATCAGCTAAGACAATCACAAATAGAACTGAACAATGCAACCCTTGACAATGTTGAAGCAATGGCCAAAGCAAGGAATAAAGGTAGAGAGTTTGAAGTTTTAAACCAAAAACTGGGAAATGCCACAGCAACAATTGGAAAACTATTTGCACCAGCTGCTTATAAACTTGGTGAAGCAATTGGATCAATTGCAAATTCAGTTAGCACCTGGATAGATGATAATGAGGGATTGGCAGAAACACTTGGCTGGGTTATTGCTGGTACTGCTGGAGTTTTAACAGTTGTTGGAACACTTGGGATCACAGTGGGTGGTTTTTTAATGGTTCTTCCAACACTTACAGCTGGACTTAAAGCAGTACAAATTGGATTTATGACACTTGGTAGGGTTATGCTTATGAACCCTATTGGATTAATTGTAACTGGAATTGCAGTTGCTGCAACCATGATTTATACTTATTGGGAACCGATAAAAGGTTTTTTCTCTAATTTATGGAGTGGTGTTAAAAGTACATTTTCAAATGGCTGGGATTTTATAAAAAAAGTTTTTGGATATTCGCCAATAGGTATGGTGATGAAATCTTATGGGAAAATTTTTAATTGGCTTAGTTCTAAGTTTGAGTGGTTTGGAAATGCAGTTAAAAAAATGAGAGGATTGGGATCATCTATTAAAAGCTTTTTTGGTTTTGGATCAGATGATAAAAAGGTAGCAGCTACAACACCAAGAGCAATGAAGATCAACAAACCAGTTGCACAAAATGTTGCACAAACAAATCATATAAAAGTAAATGTAAATAATCCAGGTTCAAATGTAGATGTTGAAAAAGCAATTGTAAGTGCCATGAATAAAGGTGGTGCAGATCGTGGTTTGAGTGATGAAGATATATAAATATATTTTTGTCCCTTTTAAATGATCCAGGGTTTTAAATAAAATCCATGAAAAGATTATAGGAGTTTATTTTGTTAGCTTTAATTGGTGATTTTAAATTTGATATAAATACCACAAACTTTGAAAAGCTTAAACGATCAATTTCTTTTGGTTTTGTAAAACATACAAGAGTGGGGAACTTTGATAGTTACCAGGCAATTGGTGAATATGAAGAAAAGATTGATATTGAGGGAACTTTAATTGCTAAGAGCCAAAAGCAGCTAAGAGATTTTGAACTTCTTGGAAGAAAAAAAGAACCAGTTACTTTGGTTCTTCCTGATGGAACTGCAAAGACTATTATTATCATGGATCTTGAAGAAGATAAAAGCAGCTTTTTAAGAAGTGGTGAGTTTTTAAAACAAGTATATAAAACATCACTTCAAGTTGTAGAGGATAATAATCAATGAAAACATATACAGCACAAAATGGTGATAGGTTAGATCAGATTGTTTTCAAAGAGTATGGGTCACTTAAAGTGTTTGAAAAAGTGGTTGAAGCAAATCCAAAATTAAAAAATAGAACTATTTTACAAGATGGTGAAGTGATCAATTTACCAGTAGTTACAATTGAAAAAACAAAGATCAATGAGGTTAAAACACTATGGTAAAAAACCCAGGCTTTATGATCCTGGCAAATGGTAAGGATGTGACTGCTACAATCCAAAAAAATCTTAAATCTTTAAGTTTCCATGATGAAGTAAATGAAAAAGCAGATGAACTAAACATTAAAGTTGGTGGTGAATTTGCACGACCAGCTTACCAAGATGAATTGAAACTTTATCTAGGATATGAACAGCCATATACTTACATGGGATCGTTCTTGGTACAAACTACAACAAGAGATAATAAACATGTTTTAAGTATCAGTGCTACTGGTGTGAACTTTACAAATACACTTAAAGAAAAAAGAGATCTTACATATGAAAAAATATCTGTAAAAGATATATGCAAACAAGTTGCTGCAAGAAGTGGCATAAAACTTAAAAGTGATTTTGATGATGTGTTTGTTGTAAGCCAGGCACAGAGCAATGAAAGTGATCTACACTTTTTAAATAGATTGGCCAAAGAATACAATGCAATATTCAATATCAAAAATAATACCTTGATCTTCACTCAAAAGATTAAAGATGAAAAGAAAAATGATGATCTTCCAGAATACACAATCAATGCAGATAATTGTGTTTCATATTCAATAAAACATTCAAATAAAACACTTTATAAATCATGCAAATCAACCTGGCATGATACAAAAGAAAATAAAACACAATCAATCACAGTTGGAAGTGGTGAACCAGTTCTGATGAATAAAGGCAATTTCAAAAATGCAGCTGAAGCAAAAGCAAAAGCAGCAGCCAAACTTCAAAGAGCGAACCAAGGACTTGTAAGTGGATCTTTATCAATTGAGGGTAAAGAAATCTTTGCTGGTGGTAAATTAAACCTGGTGAACACACTTGAAGATGATGGTGAATATCAGATCAAGACTGTTGAACATACATTTGATCAGAATGGTTGGATGATAAATATTAATTTTGAAAGGTAATAAATAGATGATTGATTTAAAAACTTTATGGATCTTTGCAATAGGTGTGTTTTTATCAGCACTCTTTTTTATAGAAGAAGCATTGACAAATGAAGAAGAAAAAGAAGTAAACATATGGAAGCTGGTGATCCTTGTGATCATAAACTCAATTCTTGGTGGGTTTATCATGGTGACAGTTTTTTATTTACTTGAACAATATTATCCACTTTGGAATATGTGGATAAAAGTTGGATTAGCTGGTGGTGTTGCAACTATGGGTAAAGATGGCATAAAGATGTTTCATAAGTATATTAAAGTGAAAGGGAAAATAAATGCTTAGTTTAACTATCTTACAAATAACTGCACCATTATGCCTGGTGTTTTCACTTAGAAGAAAAATGTATAAAACAAACTTTGTTGGTTTTATTGTGATCTTGTCTGTTTGTGCATTTTTATTAATTGCAAACTTTGTGAGTGATTGGGAAAATATTCATTACATCTTGATCACTTTACTTTTATTGTGGATCGTGACTTATAACACATATAAGCATTATAAAAATTGGAAGTGTACATGTTAGGTTTTTTAGGTGGATTAAGTTCTAAAGTATATTTGATTGTAATTGCTGCACTTGGTGCAATGCTTTTAACAGTTGGGATCTATTCTTATTTTGTAAGTAGTGAAAATGATGAATTAAAAGCTGATCTAAAATCATATGAATTGGCACTTGATCAAAGTGTAAAGATCTCAAATCAAAATGCCAAAGAGTTCCAGGAGTTCAAAGATAAGAACAAGGTGATCATAGAAACTTTAAATGCTTCACATAAAGCAGAACTGAAAAGATTTAAAGCATATGCAAATAAAAAAGGGGAAATAAAAAATGTTAAAGAAAGTGATGATGGTATTAATGCCAATATTCTTAACAGCACTCTTCAGTGGTTGCAGTCAGAAACCATTGGTGCAAACAAAGATCCAAAAGATCAAAATATCAGTACCAGGTAAATACCTGGAAGATAAACCACTTCCAGGTGTACCAGCTGCAACAATGCAAAGTGAAACATCATCTTATATGGTAGATCTCTTTTATTTTGCAGTTGAGTGTAAAGAAGATAAAAGAGCAATAAAAAACATCTTAGAGATTAAAGGAAAAGATCAATGAAAAGAATTGCATTAGTTGTTGGCCATAGTGAGAAATCAAAAGGTGCATATAATGATGAAATGAATGTGCATGAATACTATTTAAATGAAGCCCTGGCAAAGCATACATTAAATGTTATGAAGATTGAAAAAGATCTTGATCCATTCCTGGTGTATAGAAAAAATGGTTATTCAAAATTACCTGGTGATATTAATGAAACAAATCCTGATATGATCATTTGTTTTCATCATAATGCAAGTGCAAATAAAACAGTCCAGGGAACTGAAACACTTTATTATCATAAAGCAGAAAGATCAAAAGAGTTTGCAAAAGAGATCCAAAAGAACCTGGTGGATGTTTTAGATTTTAGAGATCGTGGATTAAAACCAGTTGATAGTGAAGATCGTGGTGGATATGTTCTTAAATATACTAATGCACCATGTGTTTTGATAGAACCATACTTTATAAGTGATAATGATGGGTTGATCATGGGTGCTGCAAAACAGTTTGAATGTGCAAGTGCAATTGCAGCTGCTGTCAAGAAAGTTTTAGATAGTTAATTTGTACAGATTTGTACAAAGAAAAGCTTTTGCTGTACAAAGACTGTACAAACATAAAAAAAGGTAGAAGCCTTAAACTCCTACCTTTCCCATAAAATCGAATGTTGAACTATTCTGCAACTTCAACTGTTACGGGTGTAGATTCCCAAATACCATGTTTTGTACAGTATCCGTGTGCAACTAAGTTTAATTTTTTACCAGTTGGAATAATTGTAAAAGTTGTAGTATTATGAGCTTTAACATTTCCTAATGTTCCTGGAACATAAGTAGCTTTTGCTAATAATGTTTCACCATTAAATAATGAAACAGACTCAATGTAATGATCAAAATCATCTGGGTGTGTATATTCATTTCCCATTTTTACAGTTACTTCAAATGGTTCACCTTGTTTTGCTGTTTGTGCACAGTGGATAAATGGTGAATGTCTATCGATTAAATCTTTTTTTGCTTCTCTTTCAACAGTATCAATATCAACATATTTATTGATTTTTGGCATTATTTCTCCTTAATTGTAATAAGTAATTATTATATAATAAAAATTATTAATTGATAAAGGGCAAATGATTATAAAATAATAATTTAAGTTAAAAATTAGAAATTAAATACTTTATTTTTGATATAATTCCTCCATGAATAAAGAAGATTATTTTATAAAACAATTTACTAAGCAAACTAGTTTAATAGGTGATGATGCTGCCGTTATTGGGCAGACTGTATATTCACAAGATGCTTTTTTTGAAAATGTGCATTTTAAAAAAGAGTGGATGAGTCTAAAACAAATTGCAGCAAAATCTATGCTTGTAAATATTTCAGATGCAATTGCAATGAACGCAATACCTCAATATGCACTTTTAACAGTGGCAATACCACCATATTTTTCAACTTCTGATTTAAGAAAATTAGCCAATGGTTTTAAAAAAGTAGCAAAAGATTATAATATAAAAATCATAGGTGGAGATACTATTTGTAATGAAAAACTTGATATCTCTGTTACAATAATTTCAAAAAGTGCAAATCCTATTTATAGAAGTGGTGCAAAAAAAGGCGATTTGGTTTGTTATACTGGAGAGTTAGGTAGCTGTAAAAAAGATTTAAAAAGACTTTTTAAAGGTAAGAAAATTCCTTCAAAATCAAAGTTTATAAAGCCAAGACTAAAAGGTGAATTTTTTTATGATATTGCAAAATATGTAAATTCATCTTTAGATATTTCTGATGGATTGTTTTTTGAGCTACAAAGAGTTTCAAAAGCAAGTAAAGTAGGTTTTGAGTTTTTTGATAAAATATCTGAAAATATAGGAACATCTGGTGAAGAGTATGAAATGCTTTTTACTTTTCCTAAAAAGCATCTAGAAAAAATAATGCTTGCATCAAAAAAACATAATATAGCCTTGAATATATTCGCAAAAGTTATTGATGGAACTTTTGAGACAAAATACAAAAATCATCATTTTTAATACAAGGGATAAAAATTGAATAATTTACAAAGATACTTAAATCACTCAAATATAGATGTAGTATTTAAGCAAACTAAAGATGACTTCGTTGTAACAGAAGTACCTTTATATGATTTTACGAATGAGGGTGAACATTTAATTATTAAGTTTAGGAAAAAAGAGTTAACTACTTGGGATGCAGTCTCTATATTTGCAAGCCATTTAGGTTGCTCTCCTAGAGAAATAGGATATGCAGGATTAAAAGATAAAAATGCAATGACAATACAAAGTATTTCTGTTAATAAAAAATTTGAAGATAAACTAGGATCATTTGAGCATGAAAAAATAAAAATTCTTGACACTACTTATCACAAGAATAAAATTAAAATAGGTCATTTAAAAGGTAATAAATTTTTTATTAGATTAAAAAGAGTAACACCTGTAAATGCAAAAATAATTCAGCAAGTATTAGCACAACTTGCAATCTTTGGAATGCCTAATTATTTTGGATATCAACGATTTGGAATAGAAGGCGATAACTATAAAAAGGGTGAAGAAATTGTAAATGGTCAAAGAAGAGAAAAAGATAGAAAATTAAGACAAATGTATGTAAATGCCTATCAAAGTTATCTATTTAATAACTGGTTATCAAAAAGAATTGAAGTTTCAAAGTTAGTAGAAGGTTTTGAACCAAAAGAGATATATGAAAAATTACATTTACCATTAGACTTAGTAAAGCAAATGAAAGATCAAAAACATCCATTTAAAATAATGTTAGGTGATTTATTAAGTCACTATCCATTTGGTAAAATATTTTATGCTGAAGATTTGAAAACAGAATCAACTAAATTTTTTGATAAAGATAGGGTTCCAACTGGATTATTATGTGGTAAAAGAGTTAAACTTGCACAAGATTATGCTTTACAATATGAAGAAGAATTTACAAAAACGATGAAGGAAGACGGAGCAAGAAGATTTGCTTGGGTATTTCCTTCTGATATTGAAAGTAATTATAAAGAAGATAAAAACTGGATGGAGTTATCTTTTTATCTTCCAAAAGGTTCATACGCAACAGAATTTATTGCAGAATTAATACATTAATTGAAAAAACTATTAAAAGTGTTATAAATTCTCAATTATGTTAAGTTAAAAAAAGATAGACTTATAATAAAGTCTATCTTAAAGGTGATATATGAATTCTGAAGAGCTAATAAAAGAGTTGTGTGATGTAATCAAAGAGTCTGAAGAAAATGCAAGTTTAATTTATGAGAACTTTGAATATATTCAATCTTATATCAACTCATCTAACTTATCTATGAAAGTTAAAGGCCAAATTAATGACAAAATATCTACTTCACTAGGTGTTCTTCAACACCAAGATTTACATAGACAAAAAATAGAGAGAGTTGTAAATTTTGTTTGTGATAAATATGATATTGATAAGTCAAAATATAATATTGCTGATTCAGCTAAAATAATAGATAAAAATGATGGTGATATTGTAAGTGATGATGAACTAGAAGCCTTAATCAAACAGATGCAAGGCTAAATAAAAGAAGATTTAATCTTCTTTTATTTTTATATTATTTAACTCATTAAATATATCTGATGCTATAATCTCAACATCTTTTGCTTTATTATTAAGTGAATCATTATCCTCTTTGTTAGCATTTGCATCTACTAACACTTGAAGTTTTTTTTCTAATTCTTCAGTTAATTGATCAATTTTTTCTGCATTTTGCATTTTTGCATTTTCTGTTTGTTTATATGTTGTTATCCAGTTTAAAATTGAATTGTTTTTTGCAACTTTCCATGAATTATAACTGCCAAGTTTAGAATAAACTTCATCTTTTTGTTTTAATATTCCAACTTTAACTTTTGCTGTATCATATACTAAATCAACATTTGAAACACCTTTTCTAGACTCTTCTAAAAAGTTTGCTCTAGAAGCAGCAGTTACAAGTGAATCAGACATACTTGCAATATAAGATGACATTTTTGAAATATCTTCTGCAACTTTTGCATTATTCTGTGTTGCAATATCTAGATTATTTATTGCATCATTTATTTGTACAATTCCTTTTTCTTGTTCTCTTGATGCAACAGCTACACTATCAATCATATCTATAGTATTTGAAATATGTGTAGTAAGCTCTTTATATCCTTCAATCATATTATCAGATATTGATTTGCCTTTTGTAGTTTTTAAAGTAGCATCTTCTACAAGTTCTTTGATCTCTCTTGCAGCATCTGCACTTCTATTTGCAAGATTTCTTACTTCTTGAGCAACTACAGCAAAACCTTTACCAGCTTCTCCAGCTGTTGCAGCTTCAACTGCAGCATTAAGTGATAATATATTTGTTTGAAATGCAATTTGATCAATGATTTCAATAGCTTCATTTATTGCACTTACTTTTTTATTTATCTCTTCCATTGAACTAGCTGTAGTATTTGCCAAATCCATACCATTTTTAGCCGAGCTAGTTACATTTTGTGCAAAATTTGACATATTAACAGCTGCTTCAGTATTACCTTTTATATTTGCAGTAATCTCTTCTAGTGCAGCAGCAGTCTCTTCTAAACTAGCAGCTTGTTCTGTTGATGAAGAAGATAGTTTATCAGATGCTTTTGATAACATATGAGTACTATTACTTAGTTCATCACCTGTATTCATTATCATTGCTAAAATTTCAGAAGTATTATTTCCTACTAATTTGATTCCTGCTGCAAGAGAACCTAAATCACCAAATATTCCTTTATCATTAATTTTATAATCAAATTTAGATTCAGAATAAGCTTTTAATGTATCATTTATTTTATTTAGAGTCTCTCTTGTTGATATAATCATTTTATTTAGATTATTTTTCAAATCCTCAACATATGGATTTGCAGCAGTTGCTTTTACATCATAAACAAAGAAACCATTACTTGTTTTTTCAAGTACATCATTTGCTTCTTCTATAACAATTTCATCCTTTTTTATACCTTCTTTTACTTTATCCATATATTTATTAAATAGATTTGCAACTTCGCCAATTTCATCTTTTGATTCAATTTCAAGTTTTATATTAGTGTTATTAGAAGTAATTAAGTTTTCAAATCCTTTTTTTAGTTTGCCAATAGGATTTGTTGCTCTTTTTACTACTACTAAAACTAATCCAATAGTAATCCATCCAAGTAATGTTGATATAATTAAAATTTCAATTAAAAGATCATAAACTCTACTATCAGCTTGATTAAGGGAGAAAGTTAAATCCATAACTCCAATAACATCACCTTTTTGTTGATTTGCGTGACACATCAAACATTCTTGTGTTGCAATCATTGGTTTAATCATTCTTAAACTATGTTTATCGTCCTCATTTATTTCTAATATTTGAGCTTTTTTACTTTTGAAAGATTTTAAAATATCTTGATCATTTGTAAATTTTGTACCAGGTGCATAAAGCTCAATAAGAGGTTTACTTTTTGCTACAACTAATTTTTTAACTCCATCAATTCCTCTTGCTTCTTCTTCCGCTTTTTGAATATGCTCTGGATCCCCTGTGTTCATTGCATTTCTTAAACTCTGAAACATTGCAGTATTTAGCATTTTTAGATTCTTTTTTGTAACCGAAATAGAATCTTTTTTAACGCTTTGTGTTGTGAAATAAACAACTGTTAAACTGCTCATTGTCATAAGAATCAGTAAAGAAAATATAATTTTATTACTGATTTTTTTCATTACGATATCGAGCATCCCCAAACCCCTTTTTTTTAAGTTTATTTATTATATAATGAATTTTATTTATAAAAGATTATTGACACTGTAAATTGTTAAAAAATTTAAAAAGTGACACAAAAGAGAATAGAAAATGATTGTTGGCATTGAAGGAAAGATTGAAAAAAAAGAACCGACATTATTACATATAAATGTAAATGGTCTTATATACGAAGTATTCGTTTCTGTTAATTGTAGTGCAAAAATTACAACAAATGTAGTCAAACTTTTTACTACTTATATTATCAGAGAAGATGCACAAACTTTATATGGGTTTTTAGACATAAATGAAAAGAAATTATTTGATACAGTAATAAAAATAAATGGTGTCGGACCTAAAGTTGCCCTGGCAATTTGTTCGACTTTTACTCCAGGGTCTTTCTCTCAAATAGTAAGTGCAAATGATGTATCAATGCTAAAAAGAGTTCCTGGAATTGGTCCAAAAGGAGCAAGTAGAATTTTGGTTGAACTATCTGGCTTTGTTGTTGATAGTGAAGATCCTGATGAAAATAGCAATGCTACAAGTACACTTGAAGCATCTTTAGCATTAGAATCACTTGGATTCAAAAAAGATATGGTTGCAAAAATTCTTAAAACGTGTAGTGCTACAAATACAAGTGATTTAGTAAAAGAAGCACTAAAAAAATTACAAAAATAGTTCATTTAGGAGATTAGATTGAAATTAGGTATAGTTTTTGGCGGGGTTTCATATGAACATGAAATTTCAATTGTTTCAGCAATAGCAATGAAAGATGTAATAAACACACAATTAGTTTATATATTTTTAGATCAAAATAGAGATTTTTATTTAATTCCAAATGATAAAATAAAATCAAAACTTTTTAGTAGTGGTGAATATAAAAAATGTGAAAAACTTTCATTACAAAAAGATGCATTTTTTACACAAAAAGGGTTTTTATCTAAACCAAAAGAGATTGAAGTTGATTTATTTTTAAATATGATGCATGGTGGAGATGGAGAAGATGGTGTAATTTCATCACTATTTGAATTCAACAATCTAAAATACATCGGACCAAGAAAAGAAGCTTGTAGCGTAAGTTTTAATAAATTCTTGACTAAAGGTTATGCTTCAAGTTTGAATATAAAAACAATTGAATATAAATATTTTACTAAAAATGATGAAGTTGATATTGAAGAATTTCCTGTAATTATTAAACCAGTAAGACTTGGAAGTTCAATTGGTGTATCAATAGTTAAATCAACAGAAGAACTATTATATGCACTTGATGTAGCTTTTGAATTTGATGATGCAGTAATAATTGAGCCATTTATTTCTGGAGTAAAAGAGTATAATCTTGCTGGTTGTAAAATAAATGATGAGTTTGAATTTTCAATTATTGAAGAGCCTCAAAAGGCTGATTTTTTAGACTTCAATAAAAAATACTTAGATTTTGCTAGAACAAGTACAGCTTTAAAAGCAGATATTTCAGAAGAGTTAGAAATAAAAATAAAACAGAGTTTTAAAACTATTTATAATACACTTTTTGATGGAGCATTAATAAGATGTGACTTTTTTGTAAAAGAGGGTGAAGTGTATTTAAATGAAATAAACCCAGTTCCAGGTAGTATGGCAAATTATTTGTTCTCTAATTTTGATGAAGTTATTAAAAAACTATCTAATAGTCTTCCAAAAAGAAGAAATATTATAATAAACTATGAGTATGTAAATAAAATACAAGCTAGTAAAGGTAAGTAATTGGCTATTAAAAATGTAGTTATATTTGATAGAGAGTTTGATATTTCTTATGAGATAGTAAACCCAACTGCAAAAAAGGACATTGTCTTTTTACATGGTTGGGGAAGCAATAAACAAATAATGAAAAATGCCTTTTCCAATACACTACCAAATTTTAGACATATTTATATTGATATGCCAGGTTTTGGTAAAACTTCAAATGAATACATTCTTCAAACTGTAGATTATGTAGTTATAATTGATAAGTTTTTACAAGCTATAAACTCTGTGCCTACTGCAATTGCTGGACATTCTTATGGTGGAAAAATTGCTACTTTACTAAAACCACAAAATTTGATATTATTAAGTACTGCCGGTATTTTAGAAGAAAAAAGTTTTAATGTGAAATTAAAAATACTTTTTTCAAAAATTTTAAATAAACTTGGCTTGAAAAATTTCACTAAAATTTTTAGAAGTAAAGATGTAGATTCAATGAGTGAAAATATGTATGAAACTTTTAAAAATGTTGTAAATGAAGACTTTACAACACAATTTGCTGAATTTCCAAATAATGCATTGATTTTTTGGGGAGAAGATGATACTGCAACTTCATTGGATTCAGGAAAAAAAATATCACAATTAATAAAAAAATCAACTTTTAAATCATATAAAGGAGATCACTATTTCTTTTGTAAATACGCAAAAGATATAGCAAAGAGTATAGAAGATGGAATATTTTAATTTATTTACTGAAATAATTTTTATTATGGCATTGGGTTGGTATTTGATTACAAATCTACAATGGTATAATTATAAATTAGAAAGAGTTGTTCTTAAACACCATAAGCAAGAGTGGCATTTTACTTATTTTGTCTTTCCAATTCTTATTTATTACCTTTTAGAACCCATTGCTTTTGATATATTCTTTTATGTATTTTATTCACCATTATTCTATTTTTGGAATAAAAAATTAGATAGACCACTTGTATTAACTTCAAGGGTAAAAAGATTTTTGGCAATACTATTGTTTATTACATTTGCAATTCAAGCGCTTTGTTTAGCAAGTGATAGTTGTGTATTTTCACCAATTTTTGTTCCTTTAATTTTAGCTTTTGTAATTTCAACGATTTTAGAAAAGATATTTTTTATATCATTTAAAAATCAAGGTAAAAAAAGAGTACAAAGTATGAGTGATTTAAAAATTGTTGCTATTACTGCTTCTTATGGTAAAACATCAATGAAAAATTACTTATATCAAGTTCTTAAAAACAAATTTGCTACATATAAAACACCTAGATCTGTAAACACAATTGCAGGAATTGTTTTAGATGTAAATAGAGATTTACCTACAAATACAGAAGTTTATATTGCAGAAGCTGGGGCAAGACAAGAGGGTGATATTGCAGAAATAACTGAATTTCTAGAACCTCAATATTGTGTAGTTGGAAGTGTTGGTGAACAACATATTGAATATTTTAAAACTTTAGATAATATTATTAAAACTAAATCAGAATTATTAAGATCACCAAGAATGTTGAAAGGTTTTGTACATGAAAGTGTACCTTTACAACCCCATCCTTCGATTATAAAATTTCCTGACAATCTAAATATCACACACAGTAATCTTGATGGAATTTGGTTTGATGTAAAAATAAATGGAGAACTCCAACATTTCCATGCACCTCTTCTTGGAAGCTTTAACGCAATAAATCTTACTGCTGTTATTTATGTTGCTTTAGAACTTGGAATGAGTCTAGATGAGATTAAAATGTCATTTGAGAACTTAGAGTCAGTTCCTCATAGACTTCAACTAATCAAAGCTGGTGGAAAAATAATAGTTGATGATAGCTTTAATGGAAATCTTGAAGGTATGCTAGAAGCTATAAATATATGTTCTACTTATGAAGGAAGAAAAGTAATCATTACTCCTGGATTGGTTGAATCTACAGATGAAGCAAATATTCTTTTAGCTAAGAAGATAAATAAATATTTTGATATTGCAATAATTACTGGAAAATTGAATTCTCATCTATTAAGTGATAACATAGACCAAGAAAAAATCATCATACTAAAAGATAAATCTATTTTAGAAGATACACTTGCAAAACAAACTAGAGCAGGGGATTTAATTCTTTTTGCAAATGATGCACCAAATTTTATATAGTTTTATAAGGATAAAACAACTCGTTGTTTTCTTTAGAGTTTGCTACTTTAAGGATTTTTTATAAATCCTGCTAAAAGTAGATAATAAAATAAAGGTCCCTTCAAAACTGGGACAGTTTTAAATAAAAACAACTCGTTGTTTTCTTTAGAGTTTGCTACTTTAAGGATTTTTTATAAATCCTGCTAAAAGTAGATAATAAAATAAAGGTCCCTTCAAAACTGGGACAGTTTTTAAGGATAAAAAAATGGAACACTTATATGCACCTTGGAGATACTCTTATGTTACAGATGAAAAAATTGAAGGGTGTGTTTTTTGTCATATTTCAAAGCATGTAGAAGAAGAAAAATATCAAGTTCTTTTTAGTGATGAATTTTGTTATGTAGTGATGAATAAATTTCCTTATTCACCAGGACATTTGATGGTTATACCTCATTTTCATACAGATAAAATAGAAGAACTTGAAGATCAAGTATGGGCAAAAATGAGTGTAAGAATTAGACAAGCAGTTAAGTTACTAAAAGAACAAATGCCTTGTGAAGGTGTAAATATAGGAATGAACTTGGGAAAAGTAGCAGGGGCAGGAATCGCTCAACATGTTCATTATCACGCATTACCTAGATGGGCTGGTGATACTAATTTTATATCTACTATTGGTGGAACAAGAGTTTATCCAGCTGATTTTAATGAAATATTTAAGAAGTTAAAAGATAACTCTTCTAAATATTTTGTTTAAATAGAAGAAATTTTATTCTTCTATATTTCCTTCATGAGCAGAGTGCTCTTCTAACATAGCTTCTATTCTATCATATATATCTTGAGCTTGATCATCACTCATTTTATTTTCTTTTATTGCAAGTACTATGTTTTGTAACTCAACTAAAAAATCTTCCATTTCTCTTGATTCATCCATAGTATCTTCACTTTTATCACCATCTTCCATAAGTTTATGTAAGTCTTGGATATAAGATTCTACTTCTGGTATCATTGTTGTATTTACAACTTCAAGTAACTCTTCTTTTATTTGGCTCATGTATATTCCTAAAATTTTTTCTGATTATATAAAAGATACTCTTAATGTTACTAAATTATAAAATCTAAATTAAAAATATATAGTGCTATAAATATTTTTTTTAAAATCCAAAAATTTGTTGTATCATATATTGATTATATATTTGTGAAGGATATTTTATGAAAAAAGATGTAGTAATTATTGGTGGAGGAATTGTTGGATTAAATTGTGCTTACTTTTTGCAAAAAAGTGGAAGACAAGTTACTATTATTGATGAAAATGATATCACAAACTCTACATCATTTGGAAATGCAGGTCTTTTATCTTCATATGATAAAACACCATTAAGTTATCCTGGTGTAGTATTAAATACATTGAAACTAATGCTAAAAGGCCAATCACCTGTTATTTTACATCCAAGTGCTGATTTGAAATTATATAATTGGTTGATGAAATTTGTATTAAGTGCAAATGAAAAAAGATGTAAAAAAACAATGATGCTTTTTGAAAAATTTGGAGAAGAATCATTACAGTTTTATGAAAAAATGATAAAAGAAGATAACTTAGATTTTGATTATCATAGAGATGGAATGTTATCAGTGTTTACTGAAGATAAAAGTTATGAAGCTAAGTTAAAAAAATATAATGAACCAGATGATGATAGATTTGAGATATTAAACTACTCACAAATCAAAGAGTATGTACCTACAATCACTTCAAAAGCAAAAGGTGCAATACTATTTAAGAAAAATGCTCACTTTGATTCTAAGAGAGTTATGAGTGAATTAAAAAGACATTTAGAAGAAGTAGGCGTAGAGTTTATTTTAAATGAAAGAGTAGAACAGTTAGAAATAAAAAATGACAAAATAAAACATATTATAACTTCAAGTGGAAATCAATACAAAGCAGAACATACTATTATGTCAACTGGATACCAAACTTTACTTGCAAATCAATACAAAAAAGATTTGATGATGACACCAGCAAAAGGTTATAGTATCACTTTTGAAATGCCAACAGAGTTAAAACCAAAAACTTCTACACTATTTAATGATTTATTTATTGTAATGACTCCCAGAAGAGATAATGTAAGACTTACTTCAAAATTAGAAATAGGAAGTACTGATCCAAAAGTAATACAAAAACAAATAGATAGTATAAAAAATAACTTCTTTACATATAATCAATCATTTGATATGAAAAATGAAGTTACTTGGACAGGCTTTAGACCACTAACTCCAAATGATATTCCATTAATTGGAAAAGATGAAAAGATAAATAACCTTACATATGCAATGGGACTAGGATGGCTTGGTATGACATTTGCTCCTGCAGTTGGCTCAATAATAAGTGATTTAATAGTAAATGACAAGAAAAATGCACAAAGTGATGGTATTTTATTATTTTCTGGATTTTATCAGTAATATTTTAGATAATCAAAAATGATTATCTAAAATACAAAAGCTATATCAGTTAGGTTTAACTGATACATAGTAACTTTAACACCAGCAGAATCAACTACATTATATATAATAGTATATTCATCAGGATTTTCAATGTCTGGATTATTTTTTGCAAACTCTTCAAATTTCTTATTATCTATCATTGAATAGATAAATTGAGCTTTTTCTTTAAACTTATCATTATTGATATATAAATCAAATATTTGTTTGTGTTGAACCTTATCATACTTATTTACAAAGTTTTTATTGTATAGTTCTTCAACTAAATCTGATTTGTTAAATTCATTAGTATTATATAAATAGTAATCTTTGTGTAAAAGTTCATTTAGATTTTCACTAATTAGAAAATGGTTGTATCTTATATAATCTTCATCTTTTGAGATTTCATTAATATATTCAATCATATTGCTCCTTATTATATGTAAAAGTTTATTGTAATATTACTTTTATAAGAATTAATTTTAATATTTCCTTTTTAAAAGGAATAAAATAGTAAAAGTTGGTATTAATATAGCAAATAACTTAAAAAAACTGAATATTAGCAATATATTCCTTATTAAAAGGAAATAAATTTAAATATTTTTTTAGAGGATGCCCATAATTGTTGACTTTTTAGTGGAAATAAGTTATAATCCGCGTCCATAAAATATAGTTAGGGTGCTTTTTTGGTACATCTAACGAGTTCTTTAAAGGAAAAAAATGGAAAAAATTAGATTAAAGCTTAAAGCTTATGATCATAGAGTTTTAGACAGAAGTGTTGCTTCTATTGTTGAAGCTGTAAAAAGAACTGGTGCTGAGTTGAGAGGTCCTATTCCTCTTCCAACTAAAATCAGAAAATATACAGTTCTTAAAGGACCTCACGTAAATAAAGACGCTAGAGAACAATTTGAGATCAGAGTACACAGCAGAATTATTGATATTATTGCTGCAACTCCAGATACTGT
Source organism: Arcobacter sp. CECT 8985 (assembly GCF_004116495.1). GTDB lineage: Bacteria > Campylobacterota > Campylobacteria > Campylobacterales > Arcobacteraceae > Malaciobacter. The sequence continues at coordinate 46,170 of NZ_PDKC01000010.1, forward strand.
TGATTCTTTAATGAAACTTGATTTAGCTCCAGAAGTGGACGTAGAAGTTAGATCAATGGGTCAAGAATAAAAGAAAGGGTAAAAAATGGAATTCATAGTTGAAAAAATCGGTATGAGCAGAACTGTTTCAGTTCCAAGTGTTCCTGTTACACTTTTAAAAGTTCTTGATACAAAAGTATGTGAGATCACTGAAAACAGTAAAGCAATCGTAGCTTATTCAAATGGTAAAAAATTTAATAAAGCTATCGAAGGGCAACAAAAAAAATATAGTTTAAGTAAAGAGTTTAACAGATTTGCAACAATGACTGTAGCAAATACTGAAGCTGGTGACTTAGATGTTTCTGGATTATCTGAAGCTACTGTTTTAAAAACAACTTTTAAAACAAAAGGTAGAGGATTTGCTGGTGTTATGAAAAGATGGAACTTTGCTGGTGGACCAAAATCACACGGTTCAAGATTTCATAGAGCTCCTGGGTCAATTGGTAACTGCGAATGGCCAGGTAGAGTTCAACCAGGGCAAAAAATGCCAGGACAGTACGGAAATACAAATGTATCTGTAAAAAATGATGTTGTTTCATTTGATGCTGAAACAGGTATTTTAGTTGTTAAAGGTTCAGTATCTGGACCAAATGGTGCATTAGGAAAAGTAAAGGTTGCTAAATGAGTAAAGCAATAGTATTAAACGAAAAATTTGAAAATAATGGTGAGTTAGAATTACCAGCAAGTTATGCAGAGATTAACTCTCACAACTTATACATTTATGTAAAGTCATACCTTTCATCTTTAAGAGCAAATACTGCTAGAGTTAAAAATAGAACTTTAGTAAGTGGTGGTGGTAAAAAACCAAAAGCTCAAAAAGGTTCAGGTGGTGCTAGATGGGGTTCTAAAAGATCTCCTTTATTTGTTGGTGGTGGACAAATTTTTGGACCAACAAAAAGAAACTACAATCAAAAAGTTAATAAAAAGCAAAAAGCTTTAGCATTATCTTATGCTTTAAATGCTCATGCTGGTCAAAATTCTTTATTTGTAGTTGATTCTGTAAAAGTTGAGTCAGGTAAGACTAAAGATGCAGTGGCAGTTTTAAATAAATTAAATAAAAGAGATACTTTAGTTGTAGTTGATACAATTGATGACAAAACTTATTTAGCATTTAGAAACATTAAAAACTGTTATGTTATTGAAAAGCAAGAAGTTAATGCTTATTTAATTTCTGCATACCATTCAGTACTAATTGAAAAATCAGTATTAGATGCACTAACAAAAGAGGCGTAAAAATGGCAGATATTACAGATATTAAAGCAATATTATATACAGAAAAAACTATAGAACTTCAAGAAAGCGGTGTTATCGTTGTTCAAACTAGTCCTAGAATGACTAAGTCTGGTTTAAAAGAAGTTTTTAAAGAGTATTTTGGTGTAACACCTTCAAAGGTTAACTCATTAAGACAAAGTGGTAAAGTTAAAAGATTTAGAGGAAGATTAGGTAAAAGACCTGACTTCAAAAAATTCTATGTAACATTACCTGAGGGCGCTGAAATAGCGAACCTATCAGCATAAGGAGTATAAAGTATGGCATTAAAAAAATTTAGACCAATAACTCCTGCAAGAAGATTCATGTCTGTTATGGATACTTCTGATATTACTTCTAAACCAACAGTAAGAAGCTTACTTAAAAGAGTAAAAGCAAGTGCTGGTAGAAATAATAACGGTAGAATCACTTCTAGACATAGAGAAGCAGGTGCTAAAAAATTATATAGAATTATAGATTTTAAAAGAAACAAATTTGGTGTTGAGGGTACAGTATCAACAATTGAATACGACCCATACAGAAATTGTAGAATTTGTTTAATCTCTTATGCTGATGGTGAAAAAAGATATATCTTACAACCATCTGGATTAAAAGTAGGAGATAAAGTTCAAGCTGCAGAATCAGGATTAGATATTGTTCCAGGTAATGCAATGAAACTTTTCAGTATCCCTGTTGGTACAATGGTTCATAATATTGAGTTAAAACCAGGTAAAGGTGGTCAAATTGCAAGATCAGCTGGTGGGTATGCTCAAATTATGGGTAGAGAAGACAAATACGTTATCTTAAGATTACCATCTGGTGAAATGAGAAAAATCCTTGGTGTTTGTATGGCAACAGTAGGTATTGTTGGAAATGAATATTACATCAATATGGTAGTTGGAAAAGCTGGTAGAAGTAGACATATGGGTATTAGACCTCAAACAAGAGGAAGTGCTATGAACCCTATTGATCACCCACACGGTGGTGGTGAAGGTAAAACTAACTCAGGAAGACATCCAGTTACTCCATGGGGTATGCCAACTAAAGGTTACAAAACTAGAAAGAAAAAAGCTAGTGATAAATTAATCATTTCAAGAAGAAAGAAGTAAGGGTTTAAGATGGCAAGATCAATTAAAAAAGGTCCATTTATAGATAAGCACCTAATGAATAAAGTTATCAAAGCTGCTGAAGCTAATGATAAAAAACCTATCAAAACATGGTCAAGAAGATCTACTATTTTACCAGATATGATTGGATTTACATTCAACGTGCATAATGGTAGAAACTTTGTTCCTGTATTAATTACAGAAAATCATGTTGGGTACAAATTAGGTGAATTCGCACCAACTAGAACTTTTAAAGGTCATAAAGGTTCTGTACAGAAGAAGGTAGGTTAAGAGAATGAGTAAAGCAATATTAAAATTTATTAGAGTTTCTCCAACTAAAGCAAGATTAATTGCAAGAGAAGTTCAAGGTATGAATGCTGAATATGCAATTGCTTCATTAGAGTTCACTCCTAATAAAGCTGCAGGAATTATTTCAAAAGTTATTGCATCTGCTGTTGCAAATGCAGGTTTAGAGCCAGAAGAGGCAGTTATTACATCTGCTAGAGTAGATAAAGGACCTGTTCTAAAAAGATTTACTCCAAGAGCAAGAGGTAGTGCTTCACCTAAGCATAAACCAACTGCACACATTATGATTGAAGTAGCTGCTGCTGAAAAAGGAGATAAATAATGGGTCAAAAAGTTAATCCAATAGGTTTAAGATTAGGTATTAATAGAAACTGGGAATCTAGATGGTTTCCTTCATTCCAAAAAATGCCAACTAACGTTGCTGAAGATGATAAAATTAGAAAATTCGTTAAAAAAGAATTATACTATGCAGGTGTTGCACAAACTATAGTTGAAAGAACTGCTAAAAAAGTTAGAGTTACTATCGTTGCTGCTAGACCTGGTATTATCATTGGTAAAAAAGGTGCTGATGTTGAAAAATTAAAAGCAAATCTTTCTGCTTTAGTTGGAAAAGAAATTGCTGTTAATATTAAAGAAGAAAGAAAACCACAAATCTCTGGACAACTTGCTGCAGAGAATGTTGCTCAACAATTAGAAAGAAGAGTTGCATTCAGAAGAGCTATGAAAAGAGTTATGCAAAATGCACTTAAATCTGGTGCAAAAGGTATTAAAGTTTCTGTTTCTGGTAGACTTGGTGGAGCTGAAATGGCTAGAACTGAGTGGTACTTAGAAGGTAGAGTTCCTTTACATACTTTAAGAGCTAGAATTGATTATGGTTTTGCTGAAGCTCATACAACTTATGGTTGTATTGGTATTAAAGTTTGGATATTCAAAGGTGAAGTACTTGCAAAAGGTATCCCTGCAGAAAAAGCTGAAACTTCTAAACCAAAAAGAAGACCAAGTAAAAGAAGAGGTAAATAATCATGTTAATGCCTAAAAGAACAAAATACAGAAAGCAAATGAAAGGAAGAAATAGAGGTAAAGCTCAAAGAGGTAACTTTTTAGCTTACGGAGATTTCGGACTTAAAGCTTTAGAACATGGTAGAATTGACTCAAGACAAATCGAAGCTGCCAGAATTGCTATGACTAGAAAAGTTAAGAGACAAGCAAAAGTTTGGATTAAAGTATTCCCAGACAAACCTTTAACTGCTAAACCATTAGAAACAAGAATGGGTAAAGGTAAAGGTGCAGTTGACAAATGGGTTATGAATATTAAGCCTGGTAGAGTTTGTTTCGAAATGGCGGGTGTTAGCGAAGAGTTATCAAGAGAAGCTTTAACTTTAGCTCAACATAAATTACCATTTAAGACTAAAATTGTAACAAGAGATAGCGAAAATGAATTATACTGATATTAAAGATAAAAGCTTAACAGAGTTAAACGAGTTATTAAAAGAGAAAAAGGTGCTTCTTTTTGAATTAAAAGCAAAGCTAAAAACTATGCAGTTAACAAATACATCTGAATTAAAAGCGGTTAAAAAAGACATCGCTAGAATTCAAACAGCAATTACTGCAGCTAAGTAACTTAAGGATCTAGAGTATGAGTACGCATAAAAGAGAGATTCATGGTGTTGTGGTAAAAAGATCTGGAGATAAAACTGCTTCTGTATTAGTTACAAGACAAGTTTTACACCCAAAATACCATAAGACTGTAAAAAGATTTAAAAAATATTTAGTTCATGATGAAAAAAATGAATTAAATGTTGGTGACACTGTAGTTGCGATAGAGTGTAGACCATTATCAAAAACTAAATCTTTTAGATTAAAGAAAATTGTAGCTACAGGAGTTAAATAATGATTCAAAGTTTTTCTAGATTAAATGTAGCTGATAATACTGGTGCGAAAGAGATTATGTGTATCAAAGTTTTAGGTGGCTCTAAAAGAAGATACGCAACAGTTGGTGACGTTATTGTTGCTTCTGTTAAAAAAGCTCTTCCAACAGGAAAAGTAAAAAAAGGTCAAGTAGTTAAAGCAGTAGTTGTAAGAACTCATAAAGAAGTTCAAAGAGAAAATGGATCTTTAATCAGATTTGACGATAATGCTGCTGTTATCCTTGATGGTAAAAAAGAACCAATTGGAACAAGAATTTTTGGACCAGTAGCTAGAGAAGTTAGATACTCAGGTTTTATGAAAATTGTTTCACTTGCTCCGGAGGTATTATAATTATGGCTATCAAATTAAAAATTAAAAAAGGTGATACTGTAAAAATCATCGCTGGTGACGACAAAGGTAAAACTGGTGAAGTTTTACAAGTTTTACCAAAACAAAACAAAGTAATTGTAAAAGATTGCAAAGTAGCTAAAAAAACTGTTAAACCATCAGAAGAAAATAAAGATGGTGGATTTGTTAACAAAGAGATGCCTATTGATATCTCAAATGTAGCAAAAGTAGAAGGTAAATAATTATGGCAGCAAGATTATTAGAAAAATATAAAAACGAAATTAAGCCAGCTTTAGAAGCAGAGTTTCCAAAAAACAAAATGTTAACTGCAAAACTAGATAAAGTTGTTATCTCTGTTGGTGCAGGTGAAGCTATGAAAGATAGTAAATTAATGCAAAACATTCAAGATACTATTTCTTTAATTTCTGGTCAACATGCAGTTAAAGTTATCGCTAAAAAATCAGTTGCTGGTTTTAAAGTAAGAGAAGGAATGCCTGTAGGTGTAAAAGTTACACTAAGAGGTGAAAATATGTATAATTTCTTAGACAAACTTTGTTCTATTGCACTACCAAGAGTAAAAGACTTTAGAGGTCTTAAAAGAAATGGGTTTGATGGTCAAGGTAACTTTAACTTTGGTTTAAACGAACAGTTAATGTTCCCAGAAGTAGTTTATGATAATATCATCAAAACTCACGGTATGAATATTTCAATTTCAACATCTGCAGATAACGATGCTGAAGCATTTAGATTATTAGAGCTTGTTGGAATTCCATTTACTAAAGGAAGAGCGTAATGGCAAAGAAATCTATGATTGCTAAGCAAAAGAGAACTCCTAAATTCTCTTCAAGAGCATATACAAGATGTTCAGTGTGTGGAAGACCACATTCAGTATATAAAGATTTTGGTCTTTGTAGAGTTTGTTTAAGAAAAATGGCTAACGAGGGATTACTTCCTGGTGTTAGAAAATCTAGTTGGTAGGAGAATTTAAGCTATGATGAATGATATAATCGCAGATGCTTTAACTAGAATCAGAAATGCTGCACTTAGAAAATTAGAAGTTGCAACATTATTACACTCAAATGCAGTTGTTGGTGTTTTAGAAGTATTACAACAAAAAGAGTATATTGAGAGTTTCAAAGTTATCGATGGTGAAAATAATAAGAAAACTGTGCAAGTTACATTAAAATATGATGATAATGATAACTCTGTAATCAATGAAATTAAAAGAGTTTCTAAACCAGGTAGAAGAGTTTATAAATCTTTTAACGAATTAAAAAACTTTAAAAGCGGATACGGTACTATTATTGTTACAACTAACAAAGGTATCATTGCTAACGACGAAGCGTATGCTTCAAAAGTTGGTGGTGAAGTACTGTGTACTGTATGGTAGGAGAGTGTAATGTCTAGAATTGGAAAAAAACCTATCTCAATACCAAATGGAATTGAAGTATCAGTAGATGGTACAATAGTAAATGTTAAAAAAGGAAGCAAAGTTTCTTCAGTTGAAACTCATGGTAGAGTTGGAATTGAATTAGCAGATAACAGTGTTGTTCTTACTAAAATTGGTGAACAACCTGAAGCTGCGGCTTTCTGGGGAACTTATAGAGCATTAATTAACAATGCTGTGGAAGGTCTTGATAAAGGATTTTCTAAGTCTTTAGAAATCAACGGTGTTGGTTATAGAGCAGCTGTTAAGGGAAAAGTTCTTGAGCTACAATTAGGATACTCTCACCCAATTAATTACGAAATCCCTGAGGGATTAGAAATTACAGTTGAGAAAAACTTAGTTCACGTAAAAGGTGCTGACAAACAACAAGTTGGTCAAGCTGCTGCAATTATTAGAGGCTTTAGAAAACCTGAACCATACAAAGGTAAAGGTGTTAAATATGTTGAAGAGCATATTGTTCGAAAAGCTGGTAAAACTGCGAAGTAAGGTGTGAGTAATGAGTAGAGCAAAAGAAATAGCAAAAAAGAATGCTTTAAGAATAAAAAGAAAAAGTAGAGTTAGAGGTAATATCTCTGGAACTAGTGAAAAACCTAGACTAACTATTACTAAATCTAATAAATATGTTTCAGCACAAGTAATTGATGATGTTGCTGGTAACACTTTAGCTGCAGTTAATTCTAAAACTTTAGGATTAAGCGTATCTAGAGAGAGTGCTTCTAAAGCAGCTGCTAAATTAGCAGAAGATTTAAAAGCAAAAAATATAGATACTGTTGTATTTGATAGAAATGGTTATCTGTATCATGGTGTGGTTGCAGCTTTTGCTGATGCACTTAGAGAAAATGGAATTAAACTATAAGGGTTAATGATGGCAGCAGTAAATAGAGAAGATTTTCAAGAAGCAATCGTTAAAATCGGAAGAGTAACAAAAGTTGTAAAAGGTGGTAGAAGATTCAGATTTACAGCTTTAGTTGTTGTTGGTGATAAAAATGGTACAGTAGGTTTTGGAACTGGTAAAGCAAAAGAAGTTCCTGATGCAATTAAAAAAGCTTTAGATGATGCATTCAAATCATTAGTAAAAGTTTCTATTAAAGGAACTACTATTGCTCATGATATTGAACATAAGTATAATTCAAGTAAAATTTTACTTAAACCAGCATCTGAAGGTACAGGACTTATTGCAGGTGGTGCAGCTAGACCAGTACTAGAATTATCAGGTGTTAAAGATATTATTGCAAAATCTTTAGGATCAAACAATCCAAATAACCTTGTACAAGCTACAGTTGAAGCTTTAGCTAGAATTAAAGGATAATTAGATGGCATTACATAATTTACAACCAGCTGAAGGTAGTACTAAAAACGTAAAAAGAGTTGGTAGAGGTCAAGGTTCAGGAATGGGTAAGACTTCTACTAGAGGTCAAAAAGGTCAAAAATCTAGAAGCGGATTTAAAAATAAAAGAGGATTCGAGGGTGGTCAACAACCAATCCATAGAAGACTTCCAAAGATAGGATTCTTTTCTAGAGTTGCAAAACCTTATTCAATTAACGTTGATAAAGTTAAAGCAATCTCTACATTAGATGAAATTACTTTAGAAACAATTAAATCAGTATATAAATTATCTAAAGCAGTTACAAAAGTTAAATTAATTGGAGCGACTGCTAAAGATTTAGCATCAAAAATTAAAGACGAAAACGTAACAACTACTGGAAAATAATTATGAGTAAAGATCTTATAAATAAGATTCTTCTTACTTTAGGATTTATATTCCTTTATCGGGTATTGGCATATGTGCCAGTACCTGGTGTTAATATAGATGTAGTAAAAGAATTTTTTGATTCAAATGCGAATAACGCATTAGGTCTTGTTAACATGTTTAGTGGTAATGCTGTATCACGATTAAGTATTATTTCACTAGGAATTATGCCTTACATTACAGCTTCTATTATTATGGAACTTCTTGCAGCAACTTTCCCAGCACTTGGTAAAATGAAAAAAGAGAGAGATGGGATGCAAAAATATATGCAAATCATCAGATATACTACTATTGTTATTACATTGATTCAATCAATTGGTGTTTCAATGGGATTAAACTCTTTGACAGGTCAAGGTGGAGAAAGCGCAATTTCTATTGATATGAATACTTTTGTTGCTGTATCAGCAATATCAATGTTAACAGGGACTATGCTTTTAATGTGGATTGGTGAACAAATTACTCAAAAAGGTATTGGAAATGGTATTTCTTTAATTATCTTTGCAGGTATCGTTTCAGCTATTCCAGGTGCAATTGGAGGAACTATTGATTTAGTTAACAATGGCCAAATGAACTTTTTAACAGTAATTGCAATCTTAGTAGTAATTTTTGCTACAGTTGGTGCAATTATTTATGTGGAATTAGGGGAAAGAAGAGTTCCTGTTTCATATTCAAGAAAAGTTATGATGCAAAACCAAAACAAAAGAGTTATGAATTATATTCCTATTAAAGTGAATTTATCAGGTGTAATTCCAGCTATCTTTGCATCAGCAATTTTGATGTTCCCTGCAACTGTGTTACATGGAAGTCAAAACAAAATTTTAGTAGCTATTGCAGACTTTTTAAGTCCAAGTAGTTATACATTCAATATTATTATGTTTTTATTAGTTGTATTTTTTGCATTCTTCTATGCAAGTATTACTTTTAATGCAAAAGATATTGCAGATAATTTAAAAAGACAAGGTGGATTTATTCCAGGTGTTAGACCAGGAGCTTCTACATCAAACTTCTTAAATGAAGTAGCAGGTAGATTAACTTTATGGGGATCATTATACCTTGCAGCTATTTCAACATTTCCATGGTTATTAGTTAAAGCTATGGGTGTTCCATTTTATTTTGGGGGTGTTGCAGTTTTAATCGTTGTTCAAGTTGCTATTGATACAATGAGAAAAATTGAAGCACAGCAATATACTAGTAAGTATGAAACGCTAAGTGCGGTTGGTCTATAATTATGGCTATTGCAATTAGAAAACCAAATGAAATACAAAAACTTCGTGACGCTAATATTATCGTTGCGAAGACTTTGAATTATCTAAGAGAAAATGTGAAACCTGGTATGACTTTGAAAGAAGTTGACAAAATGGGTGAAGATTTTATCACTAGCTTTGGTGCGAGACCATCTTTTAAAGGACTATATGGTTTCCCTGGTGCTATTTGTACTTCGTTAAATGAAGTTATTATTCATGGTATTCCTGACGACACTGTTTTAAAAGAAGGCGATATTTTAGGTCTTGATATAGGAACAGAGTTAGATGGATGGTATGGTGATGCTGCTATTACAATGCCAATCGGCAAAATTTCAAAAGAAGATGAAGAACTTATTGCTTGTTCAAAAGATTCATTACTTTATGCAATTAGTATAATTAAAGAAGGTATGAGATTTAAAGAGCTTTCTAAAGCAATAGAAGACTTTATCGTTGCAAGAGGTTATCAACCACTTGTTAGATTTTGTGGACATGGTATTGGTAAAAAACCACATGATGAGCCAGAAATTCCAAACTATTTAGAAAATGGTAGTCCAAAATCTGGACCGAAAATTAAAAATGGAATGGTATTTTGTTTAGAGCCAATGATTTGTCATGAAGGAAGAGAACCAGTTATTTTAGAAAATGATTGGGATGTTGTTTCAGAAGATGGATTAAGAGGTAGTCATTATGAGCATACAGTTGCTGTTATTAATGGTAAAGCAGAAATTTTAAGTACAGTAGATAATCAGGGAGAACACTAAAGTGGCAAAAGATGATGTAATTGTTGTAGATGGTAAAGTTATAGAGGCATTACCAAATGCAATGTTTAGAGTACAATTAGATAATGGACATGTTGTATTGTGTCATATTTCAGGTAAAATGAGAATGCATTACATTAAAATTTTACCAGGAGATACTGTAAAAGTTGAAATTACACCTTATTCATTGGATAAGGGTAGAATCACTCACAGATATAAATAAATTTACTAAAAAGAGGCAGCTATTAATAAAATTTGCCTCTTTTTTTTATTCTTTTAGAATAATCTTGATAAAATAATAATAAAATTATAAAGTGAAAAGTTATTATTATGGAAACTACAAAAAAGATTATTAGAGATACTATTAAATCACTTTCAGCAAAAGATATCAAACCTACACCTTCTCATTATGAAAAAGAATTTCAAAAACAAGCAAAGAGTATAGATTATGATTATTATGAATTAAAAGAGTTTGATACAATTTACAAAACATTAAGCGAAGAAGAGCAACTTTTTATAAGAGAGAATAATATATCTACATTTTATGAATTAGTTCATTTACTTTTAAAAAGAGTCAAAAATAAAGAATTAATTGATTTTATCAATCATATTAATTATTTTTTAGTTCCTTCAATTGATCATACAATTGAAGATAGAATTGATATATTAAAAGAAGAATTAAAAAGTAATCCTCAAAAATTAATTAGAAATAGCACTATTAGTAGATTACGAAAATTTACAAATGAAAGAATATCAAGAGATAAAGTAGTTGTTCAAGAAAAAGCAAAAGATGTAAAAAAAGTAATTAGTTTAATGGGTAAATATTTTGATAAGTGTATACTTCAAAGTAATGATACAACAAAACAATTACATGTAATAAAAGAAGAGATAGAAACATTAGAACTTTCTAAACACTCTGTTCGTGATTTGGCAATTCTTCAAGGTAAATTGATTGATAGTATTTATAAAATAGAACATGGTATAGAGTCAACTCAAAGAGATCTATTTAAGGGTCAAAAAGATTGTGTTTATCTTCATAAAGAGATAAATAAACTTCAAAATGAACTAGATAAAGTTACTAAAGAAAAAGATTTGGATTTTTTAACTGGTATTAATAATAGAAGATCATTTATTTCCAATATTGATAAAATAGAAAATGAATATGAAATTTTCAAATCAAAGTATGCAATTGTTTTTTATGATATAGATCATTTTAAATCAATAAATGATAAGTATGGTTTTGAATGTGGAGATACTATTCTTTCTACTTTTGCAACAATTTTAAAAAAACTAACAAGAGAAGAAGATGTTGTTTGTAGATATACCGGTGAAAAATTTGTTTCATTAGTTCATTATACTGAAGAAAATGAAGCAATAGAGTATTTAAAAAGAGTAAAAAATATTATATCAACAAATAAATTTGTTCATAAAGATATAAAATTAAAAGTTCAATTTTGTGCAACTATGGCATTTAGAAATAAATACAATAATTACAAAGAAGCAATAGAGTATGCAGAAGCTCTTATGAATAAAGCAAAACATGAAGGTAGAAATAAAATCATATTAGATTCAGGACTTTGTTTATAAATAATAAGTGTGAAAGTAAAAATTCTGTAAAATTGCCAAATGACAAAAACAGTTAAAAACAAAATTTTATATCAATTAAATTTTTTGAAATCATTAGGATACAATTATCATAGTAATGTTGATTTAGGTAATAATAGTATGGTTGATTCATCTTTACCCGATAATATTACTGAATTGGAAGATATTGTTAAGAACTGTTATTTATGTGATTTATGTAAAAGTAGAAAAAATGTATTATTTGGACAAGGCAATAGTGATGCATCTATTATGTTTATTTTAGATGAACCAAGTAGTAGTGAAGATTCTATTGGAGAATTTTATGTTGGCAAAAGTGGAGAAATATTAAAAAATATGATTCAAAATGTTTTGAATCTAAATTTGGATGATATATATATTACAAATATTGTTAAATGTAAAGGGCATGATGGTTTTACTACATCTCAAGCAAATAGTTGTAGTTTATATTTAAATAAACAAATTGAGATAATAAATCCTATGCTTATTGTTACTTTCGGAGAAAAAGCTTATAAGCATTTATCAACTGATAATAGTAACTTTGAACAAATTAGGGGAAATATCTTACCATATAAATATTATAATATTTTGCCAACATTTTCACCTAATATTTTACTTAGAAATCCATCACTAAAAAAGCAAGCCTATCATGATATGTTAAAAATAAAATCAATATTGGAGATAAATTGAAAAATATAATTCTTATATTCGTTGCAATTTTTTTATTTTTTGGTTGTACCCCCAAAGGGCAAGTAGAAGTAAGAAAAACTCAGCCTACATATAAACAAGAACCTAAAAATCAAATTGATGAGAATGAATCTTTTCAAAAACAAACACAAATTAAAGAAGCTAAAACTATTAGTGATGAGGATTTGGATAATAATGTTTTTAAACTTGCAATTCTTTATCCTTCTAATGTAGTAGGTAAATATGCAAATAATACAGTAAATACAATTACAGGGTATTTATTGTATAAAAATAAAGGGTTTATGATTCAAAGCTTTGATACTTCTATTGAAAGTATTAATTCTATAAAAAAACAATATGAAGCATTAAAAGAAAAAGGTTTTCATAATGTAATTGCACTTTTTACAAATACTGGGTATGATATAATGTCTAGTTTTTCATATGATAGTGATATGAAAGTATATTTTCCTTTGATAAATTTTGATGAAGTTTTGGCTACAAAAAAGAACTTCATTTATGGTGGTATTTCTTATCTTAAGCAAATAAAATTATTACAAACACTATCAAATAAAAACAATATAATGTTTTATCAAAATAATTACCTTGGTAAAAAACTTAAAAAGATTTATGAAAACAATGTAAATAATATTGAAGCAGTAAAAGAGATTAAAGTAAGAAATAATAACTATAAAAGTCTTGTTGATGATGATAAACTTTTAAATTCTTCTATTACTTTAAATACTTCTATTATTAAAACATCTATTTTATTATCTCAAATTAGAGCTTTTGAAAAAGAGCCTGAGGTTATTTTATCAACTCAAATTAATTATAATCCTTTATTAGTGTCTTTAACACAAACAAAAGATAGAGTTAATTTTGTAATTGCTAATTCAATTGATAAAACAGATGCAAAATTAGAAGATACAATGGATTTATTAGGTATTGATATAGTTTATGATTGGGTAAATTATTCTACCTTAGTTGGTGTTGATAAGCTTTTTGATGATAATAATGAAAATTTGATTAAAACGCAAATCAATAATAATAGAGTCGTTTATATACCAAAATTGTATAAAAACACAGAATACGGATTTCAAAAGATTAAGTAAATCTTAGTTATAATCGCGAATATTTAAAATACGGAGTTTAGAAATTGAGAACGCATTATTGTACACAAGTAACTGAAAAAAACATTGGTGAGACTGTTACTGTTGGTGGTTGGGTTAACAGTAGAAGAGACCACGGAGGTATTATATTTATTGACCTAAGAGACAAAGGTGGATTAGTTCAATTAGTATGTGACCCACAAGACAGTAAAGAGTCTTTAGAAAAAGCAGAGACTGTAAGAGACGAGTTTGTTTTAATTGCAACAGGAAAAGTAAGAGCTAGAGGTGAAGGATTAGAAAATCCAAATTTAACTACTGGTAAAATTGAAATTGTTGTAAGTGAATTAACAATTGAAAATAAATCAAAACCTATGCCATTTGAATTAGGTGATGAAAAAGTAAATGAAGAGATTAGATTAAGAAATAGATTCTTAGAATTAAGAACACCAAAAGCTTTTGATATTTTCAAACTTAGAAGTAAAGTTACTATTCAAGTTAGAAATACATTAGATGAATTAGGTTTTTTAGATGTTGAAACTCCAATTTTAACAAAATCAACTCCAGAAGGTGCTAGAGATTATTTAGTTCCAAGTAGAGTACATCCTGGTGAGTTTTATGCATTACCTCAATCACCACAATTATTTAAACAATTGTTAATGATTTCTGGATTTGATAAATATTTTCAAATTGCTAAATGTTTTAGAGATGAAGATTTAAGAGCAGATAGACAACCAGAATTTACACAAATAGATGTTGAGATGTCTTTTTGTGAGCAAGAAGATGTTATTAAAGTAGCAGAAAAATTAATTTATGATGTATTTACTGCTTGTGGAAAAGAAGTTCCTTCTACTTTCCCTAGAATGACATACAAAGAAGCAATGGAAAAATATGGTTCTGATAAACCAGATTTAAGATTTGATATGCCAATGGTAGATGTTATAGATATTTTTGAAAAATCTTCAAATGAAATTTTTGCATCAATTGCAAAAGATAAAAAGAATAATAGAATTAAAGCTTTAAAATGTCCAAATGGAGATAATATTTTCTCAAAAAGACAAATGAAAGGTTTTGAAGATTATGTAAGAAAATTTGGAGCTAAAGGTTTAGGTTATTTCCAAATGAAAGAAGATGGATTAAAAGGTCCATTAACTAAATTCTTTACAGAAGAGGACTTAGAAGATATTATTAAAGCTACTGAGTTAGAAGTTGGTGATGTAGTATTTTTCGGAGCAGGTGAAAAGAAAACTGTATGGGATTATATGGGAAGATTTAGACTTTATCTTGCAGATCAAATGGATATTATTCCTGCTGATACTTATAAATTCTTATGGGTTGTTGATTTCCCAATGTTTGAAATTGAAGATGGAAGAACAAAAGCATTACACCATCCATTTACAATGCCTAAAGATTTAAATAAAGATGATTTAGAAGATATAGAATCAATCGCTTATGATATTGTATTAAATGGTACTGAACTTGGTGGAGGTTCTATAAGAATTCATAAAGAAGATATTCAAGCAAAAGTATTTGAATTAATGGGAATAAGTGAAGAAGAAGCACAAGCTAAATTTGGATTCTTATTAAATGCACTACAATATGGTGCTCCAAGTCATGGTGGTTTCGCAATGGGTCTTGATAGATTAATTATGTTGTTAGCAGGAACAGACTCAATTAGAGATGTTATTGCATTCCCTAAAACTCAAAGAGCTCAATGTCTATTAACTGATGCTCCAAGTCCAGTAGATAATGAACAACTAAAAGAGTTAAGTCTAAGAATTAGACAAACTCAACAATCTTAATTTTATAAAGAGAAGATATGAAAAAAATAGTAATAATACTTTTTTTTCTGTCTTTTTATTTTGCATATGCAAAAACTAAAATATCAGTAGATATTCCCCCTTTACAATTTATTATTGAAAAAATAGCAAAAACGCATATTTATACAAATTCATTGTTTAGTGAAAAATATTTGACTGAATATCCTTCAAAATCACATTTAAGAAAAATATCTTATGCTCGTGTTTATTTAACATTAAATCTTCCTAGAGAACAAAGTTATATCAAAGATTTAAAAGTTATTAGTAATATTAAAATTATTGATGTATCAAAGGGAATTACAAAAATTAATAATAATCCATATATTTGGATGGATCCTTTAAAATTTAGAAAAATAACTTTGAATGTTTATAATGAAATCATTAAATTAGATAAAGAAAATAAAAAGTTGTATAAAAAAAATCTAGATAATTTTTTGAAAAGTATCGATAAGATTTTTTTATTGATAAAACAACAAATGTTTGGTTTAAATAGTTATAATATTTATGCCTTTGGTGATTATTGGGATTATTATGCTGCTAGATTTGGAATTAATTTATATAAAAAGAAAAATGAGAAACTTAACGCAAAACAGATAGCTGAAACAATTGAATTTACAAGAAAAAATAATGTATGGTACTTTTTAGTAGCCCCTGAGTATTCACCTAAAGTCATAAATTTTTTTATTGAAAATTCTGAATCTAAACCTCTTCAAAATAATATCTTTAAAAAAGATTGGCAAGCAAATATATTTATTTTTGCACAAGCATTAAAAGATATGTACAAATAAGTATACAATTGTGTAATTTGTATACAAAAATGAATAATAATTTTTTTTATCTTGCTATATAATATCTGTATATTATTTAGGGGAATAGAATGTCAGAACTTGTTAATTATAAAGGAATAAATGTAAAAAAAAATTTATATCCTATAATAAAACATATAGAAGACGTAGATAAATATAGAGAAGAATTAGGAAGATTAAGCTCATCTTGGGATATTTTTGCACTTTTAGGACAACTTGGAGATATCAATATAGATATTGGTAAAACAAAAGAGAATTTTTTAAATCTAACTTCAATTTTATTAAATCATTTAAGCGAACAAACTATAAAAAAAGTAACTCAAGAGATGAATTTTAAAGCTCAAGTTGCAATTGATGTTGTTATTAGAAATTTATTTGAAAGAACTGCAGATATTGGTTTTTTGGCAACTGATGATGATATAAGAAGTTTTATTCAAAATTATGTATCAGATTATAATGAAAATAGTTCAATTTTAAAAAATAAAATACAAAAAAGATTCAAAGAGTATGTTGCTAAATATTCAGTATATTTTGATATTGT
Source organism: Arcobacter sp. CECT 8985 (assembly GCF_004116495.1). Classification (GTDB taxonomy): domain Bacteria; phylum Campylobacterota; class Campylobacteria; order Campylobacterales; family Arcobacteraceae; genus Malaciobacter. The sequence continues at coordinate 62,884 of NZ_PDKC01000010.1, forward strand.
TTTAGTAAATACAAAAGGTAAAGTTTTAGTAAGACTTGACGATTCACAAAAAATTGAAAAAATAGATATAAACTTTGTAAACGATATTTTAAATAGTAATGAAGAGTATGTTGAAACATTTAAGCATCATGATTTTATACCACAATATGAAAATAGTTTAGTTTACTCATATAAAGTAACTAAAACAAATGACTCAAGTTCAGAAAAACTTGGTGCATTATGTTTATGCTTTAGATTTCAAGATGAAATGAAAGGAATTTTTTCAAATATAATTGATACTAAAAATAAAGAGGCAATTACAATTTTAGATAAAAATGCAGTAGTTATTTCTTCTAGTGATACTGAACATATTGCACTTAATTCTAAATTGGAATTAGTATTAAATCAAGATTATAAAATTGTATCTTTTGCAGGTAGAGATTATATTGCTAAAACTTGTATTACAAATGGTTATCAAGGGTTTAAAGGTTTAGGCTGGTATGGGCATATTATGATACCAATTGAGTATGCATTTTTAAGTAATGAAATTAACTCAAAAGAGGTTGATAAGGATATTATAAACTCAATGATGGGAAATGAGCAACATTTTTCAAAAGACTTAAAAGAAGTATTTAATAAAAGTAAAACTATTCAAGATAACTTAAATAGAGTTATTTGGAATGGTAATATATCTCAAAGTAAACAAAACTCATCAAATAGAAACTTTTCAAAATCACTTTTAAATGAAATTGGTGTTACAGGTATAAGAGCTAACTCTTCGCTTAGTAATCTAACTCAAACTATTATTAGTTCAATTTTAAAAGATAGTGAATTTTTATCTTCATTGGCAATTGATATTATGGATAGAAACTTATATGAAAGAGCAAATGATTGTAGATGGTGGGCTTTAACATCATATTTTAGAGAGGCTTTAGATGATATTGATTCAATAAATTATAAAAAAGATGAATTAACTTCAATATTAAAATATATAAATGATTTATATACAGTTTATACAAATCTTTTAATTTTTGATAAAGAGGGTAAAATAATTGCAGTGTCAAATGATAAAGATGAATATTTAGTAGGTAAAGTTTTATCAGATGATTGGATAAATAAAACTTTACATTTAAAAGATACTTCAAAATATTGTGTATCCAAATTTGATAAAACAAGTTTATATGAAAATCAATCAACTTATATTTATTGTAGTGCAATAAGAAGTTTAAAAAATGAAAATATAGTAAATGGTGGAATAGCAATTGTCTTTGATTCAACACCACAATTTAATGCGATGTTAGAAGAGACTTTGCCAAATGATAGTGATGGAAAAAAACAAGATGGTGTTTTTGCATTTTTTACAAATAAAGATAAAAAGATAATATCATCAACAAATGAAGCTTTCAAAGTTGATTCAATATTAGATATTGATAATGAATTTTTTAATTTAAAAAATTCACAAAAATATAGTAAAATTATTAAGTTTGATGGTAAGTATTATGCCGTTGGTTCTAAATGTTCAAATGGATATAGAGAGTATAAAAGTGTAAAAGACGATTATCAAAATGATGTTTTATGTATTGTTTTTATTTATATTGGTGAAATAAATGAAAAAAATAGATTAGGGCATAAAGATAATAAAAATTTTATAAGCTCTTCAAATAAACATATTGGTGAAAATAGTATCGATTTAGCTACCTTTCATCTAGGAGAAAAGTTTTTGGCAGTTGAAGCTAAAAATGTAGTATCTTCAATAGGAATTGATAAACTTGAAGAATCAATTGAAATGAATAAAAAAAATCACTTTAAAGGGATGGTTTTATATAAAGAAAAATTGATCTCAGTTTTAGATATAAGAGATTTTATCAATGAAAACATAAGTGATGATGAGTTAGAAAATATTATATTACTTGAATATGATAAAAACAATACTCAACATTGTATTGGTATTTTAGTCTCATCTTTAGAAAATATTGCAGTTGTAGAAAAAGATTCAATTCAACATATACAAAATCACTTTTTAGGTTCTGGAACTTTAGTTGAAAGTCTAGTTGATATTAAAGAAAATAATGAATCAAAAGTTGCAATGATTCTTGATATTAAAAAAATAGATGATAATTTAAACCAAAGTGTGAGCTAATTTAAAATTTATAGAATAAGTTAATTGATATTTTGGCACAATACAGAAAAATATTAAGGCCAAAATATATATGAATAAAAATGAATTTTTACCAACTACAATGCAAGAGGTAAAAAAAAGAGGTTGGGATGAACTTGATGTTGTTCTTATCTCTGGAGATGCTTATATAGATTCTCCTTTTATGGGAATTGCCGTTGTTGGAAGAATACTTGAAAGTATAGGATTAAGAGTAGGTATCATTGGACAACCAGATATAAACTCAGATGTTGATATTAAAAGACTAGGTGAACCAAAACTTTTTTGGGGAGTTAGTGGTGGAAGTATTGACTCAATGGTATCTAACTACACTGCAACTAAAAAATTTAGAAATAGTGATGATTATACTCCTGGTGGGAAAAATAATAAAAGGCCAGATAGAGCTACAATTGCATATACAAATTTAATAAGAAGATTTTATAAAAACACAGTTCCAATTGTTTTAGGTGGAATAGAAGCAAGTCTTAGAAGATTGACTCATTATGATTATTGGTCAAATAAATTAAGAAAACCAATTTTATTTGATACTAAAGCAGATTATATGATTTATGGTATGGGTGAACAAGCAATTATTGATTTAGGAAACTATTTAAGAGATGGTAAAGATCCAAAAACTATTAGAGGGCTTTGTTATATTTCAAAAGAACCTGTTGAAGAGTTTTTACAAATACCAAGTCATGATGAGTGCTTGAAAGATAAAGAGAAATATATTGATTTATTCAAAGTCTTTTATGATAATAATGATCCTGTATATTCAAAAGGTCTTTACCAAAAAGTAGATTCAAGATATTTAATTCAAAATCCTCCATGTGATTATCTTGAAGAGGAGGGGATGGATAAAATAGCATCTTTCCCTTATCAAAGAGATTTACATCCCTATCATAAAAAAGAGGGTAATGTGAAGTGTTTGGAGACAATTAAATTTTCTATCATGACTCATCATGGGTGCTGGGGTGAATGTAATTTTTGTGCAATAGCAGTACATCAAGGTAGAACAATTAGAACAAGAAGTGAAAAAAATATTATTCAAGAAGCAAAAGATTTTACAAAAATTAAAGACTTTAAAGGAATAATTTCTGATGTTGGAGGCCCCACTGCGAATATGTATGGTTATGAATGTAAGAAAAAGCTCAAAAAAGGTACTTGTGTAGATAACTATAGATGTGTAGATGATAAAAGACTTTGTAAAGCAATGAAAGTTGATCATAGTAGAAATATTCAACTTCTTAAAGATATAAGAGAAGTTCCTGGTGTGAAAAAAGCATTTGTTGCTTCTGGTGTAAGATATGATTTAATAACTGCTGATAAAAAGCATGGTTATGAGTATTTAAAACAGATGGTAAATCATCATATATCAGGGCAGATGAAAGTTGCACCAGAACATACAAGTGATGAGGTTTTATATCATATGGGAAAACCTGGGAAACAAACATTAATTGATTTTAAAAAGATGTATGATACATTGAATAAAGAAGCTGGGAAAAAACAATTTTTAACTTATTATTTAATTGCAGCACATCCTGGATGTGAAGATAAACATATGCATGATTTAAAAAATTTCACTACTCATGAATTAAAAATGAATCCAGAACAAGCACAAGTTTTTACGCCAACTCCAGGAACTTATTCAGCTGTTATGTATTATACGGAAATGGATCCTTTTACAAAGAAAAAAATCTTTGTAGAAAAAGATACAAAAAGAAAAGAGCGTCAAAAAGATATAGTAATAAAAAAACAGAACTTTAAACACAACTCAAAAAGAAAATCATACTCACATGGAATGCAAGGTTAGTAAAAATATATATAAGTTGTATTTTGTTATAATGCGCACTTCAATATGTTTATAAAAATTAATAAGGGACATTTATGAAAAAACTTTTTTTAATTATTGGTGCACCAGGTAGTGGTAAAACAACAGATGCTGAATTAATCGCTGAAAAACATGAAAATATTACTCACTATTCAACAGGTGATATGTTCAGAGCAGAAGTTGCAAGTGGAAGCCAAAGAGGTCAATTAATTGATTCTTATGTTTCAAAAGGAAATTTAGTACCAATTGATATTGTTATTGAAACAATTGTAGGAGCTATTAAAAAAGCACCAACAGATGTTGTTGTTATTGATGGTTATCCAAGAAGCCAAGAGCAAATGACTGAACTTGATAAATATTTAGCAACAGAAACTGAAGTAGAGTTAGTAAATACTATTGAAGTAGAAGTTTCTGAAGAAGTTGCAAAAGATAGAGTTTTAGGAAGAGCTAGAGGGGCTGATGATAATGTTGAAGTATTTAACAATAGAATGAAAGTTTATACAGACCCATTAAAAGATATTCAAGCATTTTATTCAGAAAAAAATCTATTAAAGAAAATTAATGGTGAAAGAACAATTGAAGAGATTGTTTCTGAAATGGATGCATTTATCCAATCTAAAATTTAATCTTAATACTTACAGATGAAACAACCAAATTTTTACTCAGTAATTATTGGAACAGAGTTATTAAATGGGCGTCGAAAAGATGCTCATTTTGCTTTTTTAAATCAAGAACTTTTAAAAAGAGGATGGACACACAAAGGCTCATTTGTGATTGAAGATGATCCTTTACTAATGGAAAACACTTTTAATTTAATCAAATCTGATGAAAATTCAGTTATGTTTTGTTTTGGTGGTATTGGCTCAACACCTGATGATCTTACAAGAGAAGTAGCTGCAAAAGTCTTTCGAGAAGAAAAGATGGAGTTTAATGCAAAAGCTAAAGAATTAGTAGAAAATGAATTTAAAGAAAAAGCTTATCCTCATAGAATATATATGTCATATTTACCAGTAGGTGCAAAACTTCTTGATAATGTGGTAAATAGAGTACCAGGCTTTTACTTAGATGACAGATTTTTCTTTACTCCTGGATTTCCTTCAATGAGTCAAGCTATGGTTCTACAAGCTTTAGATACTTACTATATTAAAAATAATATAAATAAATATAGATTATCATTGACTGCAAATTGCGGAGAGAGTGATTTAATTGATCTGATGAAAGAAGTTCCTTCAAAAGTAGAATTATCATCTTTACCAAAGTTTGTAGATAATAAAAGACAAACTGTTATTTCACTTAGTTCTACAGATGAGAAAATTTTAGATAATTCTTTTGAAAAATTCATTTCTCAGCTGAAAAAATTACAAGTAGAGTTTATATTAAAAGATATTAGTCTTTAGATTCTGGTGGTTTTGTATAAAAATTAAATTTAAAACCTTTATCTTCTTTATATTTAGCTAATTTGTAATCTTTATAGACTTTCTTACAAAGAGCAATATTTTGTTTCATTCCTTCTTTTGCAAAAATATGTGCTCTTCCAAAATTAGCAAAAACACCTTTACCTGATGCATACATATATGCTAAATAACAGTGAGCTAATGCATATCCCTGTTTTGAAGCTTTTTCAAAATATTTAACAGCTTGTTTGTAATCTTTTTCAACGATTAATCCTTTTAAAAACAGAACTCCTATTGCATTTTGTGCAGGGGCATAATTTGCATTTGATAAATCACTTAAAAGGTTATATGCATTTATTTCATCATAATAGATTGTATCTTTATTTAAATATAGTTTAGCAAGTGCAAATGCACATTTATAATCACCAAGTGTTGAACCTTTTAGAAGAAGGATATATGTATTTTCATAATTTTTTTGAACACCTTTTCCTTTTTCATAAATAGTAGCAAGCTTATAAATAGCATCCGTATTATTTTCTTGTGCAAGATGTTTATAAAGGCTTAAAGCTTTTATAATACCCTCTTTTTCTTCAACTTTTTGGGCTTCATTAAAAGTTAAAGAAAAACAAAAATTAAAAACTATACAAACACAAAGAAAATATCTATAAATCATATAACCTCTTTTTTTATATTTGGATTTAGTGTTGCTAATATTTCATATCTAATTGTATTGTGAATTGATGCAAGTTTTGTAACATCTTCAAAAATGCAAACTTCATCATCTTCACTATTTATACATAGATTATCCATTGATACTTTTCCTAATATTTCATACCCTTTTGGTGTAAGATATTTATTTGAACCATTTAGTCTTAAAAATCCATCTCCATATCCAACATCATAAGTTGAAATAGTCATATCTTTTGGCGCTTCATATGCACCTCCATATCCAACTCTTTGACCTTTTTTTAAAACTCTTGTTGTAATTTTATTTGCCCATAAAGACATTACAGGTTTTAAATCAGGAATTTTAAATACAGTGTCAGAATCTAAATATCCATAAGTTGCAATTCCAACTCTTGTAAAATCTTCATCAAAGTTATTGAACCTAAAAAGAGCTGAAGAATTTGCAGAATGGAATTTTGGAAGTGGTAAAAAAAGTTGTTCACATATCTTTTTAGTTTCTTCTTTTATTTGTGAGAAATTGGCTCTTTGCCAGTAAAATTCAGTTGATAAAATATCAGCTGCTTTATAGTGTGTGAATAACCCTGTGAAATTTAAGTTTTCTTTACAGATACCATGAATAGCCTCTTTAAGCTCTTCTTTAGTTATACCATTTCTATGCATACCAGTGTCAATTTTTAGATGAACATTCGTGTTTTTGGGCAATCTTTTAAGTTGTTCAATACTATTAACTGCTATGTGAAAAGTATGTGAATAAGTGTGAAAATCACTTTCAGCTAAGATTAATGTTTGTTCAAATAACTTTTCGATTTTTATTGCTTCATCTAGTGTTTGAACTACTGCTTTTTTTATACCAAATTCACTTGCTAATGTTGCGATTTCAATTAGACCATGTCCATATGCATTATCTTTTAATACAACAGCTACTTTTTCTTTACCATTTGCTTTTTGTGAAATGATATTTAGATTATGAAATAAATTTGCTTTATTAATAACAATTTTTCCCAAGATCTTATTCCTTGATTTCTTTAAAATAATTAAATAATACTTTAGCGTCTTTTTCGTTTAATACTGTTTTTAATTCATCAATTGATGATGATTTTATTTTCTCAAATTCACCAAAATATAAAAGAAGCTTTTTGACTTTTGCTTCACCTATACCTTTTATCTGAAGTAGTGAAATTTTGCTATCTTCTTTTCTTTTTTGTTTTTTATGAAATGATATAGCAAACCTATGTGCTTCGTCTCTTAATCTTTGTACAAATTGTAATCTTTTATCACTTGGAAGTAAATCAACTCTACTTATAACTCCATCTTTTTCATAATAGATTATATCTTTTGCACTACCTTTTGCTCTGTGAGCTTTAAAATCAAGTTTCTCTTTTGCAATGGCAATAACTTCTAGATTTACTCCCACAGAGTTTCTTATATCAACTGCAAGTTTTAAAAGAGTTTCTCCTCCATCTATTACCCAAACATCTGGTGCTGGATTTTTTTCAAAACTATCAACTCTTCTCATTAGAGTCTCTCTCATTTGAGCATATTCATCTTTTGCTTCTAAATTATAGTGTCTATAATCTTTTTTTACAAATTTTTCTTCCCATGTAATCATTCCTCCAACTGTTGCTTGACCCATCATATGTGAATTGTCATAACATTCAAATCTTGTAGGAGTAGAAGAAAAGTGAAATAACTCTTTTAACTCTTTATATAAAGAAGAAGTATTAACATTTTGTAATCTTAATAACTCTTTACAATTATTTAGTGCAACTTCTACAATTTTTGTTTTTTTACCCCTTTTAGGGTTTATTATTGGAATGTTTTTATCAAATCTATCTTTTAAAAATAACTCCAAATCATCAATATCATCAATTTCATGTGCAACAACAATCTCTTTTGGAAGAAGGGGAATTTCATTGTCATAATAGTTGATAATAGCTCTTTTATAAGCTTCATTAAAATCAACTTCAAGCTCTTTTTGATTTATTTTTAAATAGTCATGATTACTTGAGGCTAATTTACCATCTCTAAAAAACATTCTTACTAAAACTGCTTTTTCTTTAGAAACTTCAATTGCAAATAAATCTATATCTTCATTTGTTGCTAAGTCCATTCCTGTGTGAATTTGGGATTTTTCTATTGTTTTAATTCTATCCCGTAGTTTCATGGCATCTTCAAATCTAAACTCATTAGAATATTGCAACATTTTTTCATTTAATTTTTTTACCAATTTATTTTTATTATAAATATATTCTAAAGCTTCATCAACTATTTTACTGTACTGTTCTTTTGTAATTTTACCTACACAAGGAGCATAGCATTTTTTGATTTGATGAAATAAACATGCTTCTTTTGATTTTATACATGCTTTTTTTTGAACTAAAGGAACAATCTCATATATACTATCAAGCATATCTCTAGCCCCTGTTGAATAAGGACCAAAATATTTGATACTTTTATCTTTAAGAACTTTTCTTGTAATTTCAAGTCTTGGAAAATCTTCTTTATAATCAATAATTATATATGGATAGGTTTTGTCATCTCTTAATAAAATATTATATTTTGGTTTTAATTGTTTAATAAGTGAATTTTCAAGAATAAGTGCATCATGTTCACTTGGAACAACAATCCATTCTAAAGATTTAACCTCAGTAATCATTTTAAATATTCTAGGGCTTAATTTATCAGCTGGTCCTAATTTAGGAGTAAATTTAAAATATGATTTTACTCTATTTTTTAATACTTTTGCTTTTCCTACATAAAGAAGGTGCCCATCTTTATCAAAGTATTGATAGACACCTGCATTATTAGGTAGCTCTTTTAATTTTTCTTCTAGATTCATTGTATATTATTATTTTTGTTGTTGCATATTTTGTTGTTGTTCTTTTATTTCTTCTACTCTTTGTTGAATCATCATTTTTAATTCATTTTGATGTGCTTTTACTTTTCTTATTCCTATTTGGTTACTTTCATATGAAATTTGTGGTAATTGTGTTATAACTTTTTTACCAACATCTGATTCATAAAATTTTCTAATCTTTTTTAATTCATCAGTAGTAAATCTACTTGTATATAAATTTATTAAATCTTCTTTGATTGAATCAAAATTAATATATTTTGAAAAAAAATCTCTCAACACATCTTCAAAAGGTCTAAGTTGAGGTTTTACTTGTAGTTGTACTCTTAACAATTGATTTACTATTTTATCATAGTTATTGTTTGCATTGATTGTATTTACTATTTGTTCAGCTTCATCATGTGCCTCATTTGCATATAAAGATGCAGCCAAAATTAGTGGTGCTAAAATTTTTCTTAATTTCATTTTATTTCCTTTAGTGATAGTTTATATAGTATGGTTTTATCATAATTTTTTGATTTCCAACAGGTTCTAATCCCATTATTTGTTTAGGTGTCATTATAGGCTTTATATCATTATTATAAAAGATTTTAAAGCCTCCAACAGCTTTATTTGTTTGACTAATTGCATATAAGCCATTATAAATTTTAGTTTTTACTGCACCTGTTCCATGTCCATCAATATTATAAATAAGTTCAATATTATCATGTATTTTAACATATCTTTTATTTCTTAACATTCTTTTATGAAACATATGAATAATTAATTTCTTTCTTTGTATTATATTATGAGAAATTAAATAATCACTAATTAGATCTTGAGCTTCGTTTAGTTGCCATGCTGTAATATGTCCAATATATTTCCCTGGAGGATATTTTTTATGTTTAGGAATTTTAAATTCAGGATCAATTGCTAAGTGAACATTCTCATATTTTAAATATTTAAGTACAGGTTTTATAGCTTGTGCTGGAGTTAATGTACCTAATTGTAAATCAATAAATACTAAAAAGTTTTCTTTTTGTGCTCTTTTTATATATTTCATTAGAACTTTATCACTCATTCCTAGTAAATAATCTTTCTTTCTTCCTGGATCTTTTGTAGCAAGAGAATAAATTATGTGAAATGCAAGTTTTATATCAACTTTATTATTTAGCTCTTTATTATAGTAAGCTTTTTGTTTTTTCATTTTTTTTACTAGTTCATCTATGCTATTCTCTCCTAAAATTCCTAGGGAAGCAGAGTGAGGTCTTCCATAATATCCTATTACAAGTTCACCACTTTCTTCTTGTTGAATTGATTGTTTTGAAAAGTTTGCATATAGAATTGTAGATGTAAAAATAATTGATAAAAATATTCTAAAAATCTTAATCATTCTCTCTTTCTTATTTAAAAAAGTTATTTTTATGAAAGTATAATATATTATTTTAAAACCAAATTTAAAAAGAGAAAAAATGCCTGGAAGATTAGCTATTTATGATGATGAAAAATTTAAAAAAACTGTAAAAGAGTTTATAAAAGTAGATTTAGTTAAAAATCTAAACAAAAACTATAATATTGCACCAACGATGCCTATACCTACATTATTAAATGAAGGAACATATTTATATGCTCATTTTGGTTTTTTACCTTCATGGGCAAAAGATAAAAAATCAATGAATATAAATGCAAGAAGTGAATCAGTATTTGAAAAAATGACTTTTAGAGATGCTTTTAAATTTCAAAGGTGTATTATACCCATTAATGGATTTTTTGAGTGGAAAAAAGATGATAATGAAAAAACTCCATATTATGTTCAGTCAAAATATGGGCATAGTTTAGCACTTGCTGGTATTTATAATGAATGGTTTGATGAACAGCTAAATCAAAAAATCGTAACTGTTGCTTTAATTACTTGTGATGCAAATAATAAACTTTCAAAAATACATCATCGAATGCCAGTTATTCTAAACGAAAAAGATTTTAATACTTGGTTAAATTCTGTAAATTTAGCTGAAGTTAACTCTTTATTTAAAATTTATGATAGTGATTTAATTAATATATATGAAGTTACAAATGAAGTAAATAAAGTACTTTATAACAATTGCAATGCAATAAAAGAGAAAAAAAGAGTAAAAAAAGGTCAGCAAACACTATTTTAAGCTTTTACGATAGTATTTCTTCCTTTGTCTTTTGCTTTATATAGTAAAGAATCAGCTCTATTTAATATTTTTTGAAATGTATCATCTTGTTTTATTTGTGTAACACCAATACTTACAGTTACTTTAATTACTACTTGTTTATACAGTGTACTTAAATCTTGAATCTCTACTCTTATTTTTTCTGCTAGTTTTAATGCACCATCAATATCAGTATTATTAACTATTATAGAAAATTCTTCTCCTCCTGTTCTTGCTACAATATCAGAGTCTCTTGTATGAGTTTTAAGTGTATTAGCTATTTGTATTAAGATCTTATCACCTGCATGGTGGCCATAGTTGTCATTTATTCTTTTAAAGTAATCAATATCAAGGCAAATTATACTAATACTTTTATTTTCTCGTTTTGCCAAAGAAAATGATTTATTGCCCATTTCAAAAAAGAATCTTCTATTTGGAATATTAGTTAAATAATCTGTAATTGCTGTTGTTTTTAATTGGTTATTTAAAACTTGAAGTTCTTTTGTTCTTTTTTCAACTTTTTTCTCAAGTGTTCTATTTAGAATTTTTATATCTTTATTTTTTTTGAAAATAGAGTTAATTGTAAATATAATTAATCCTATAAAACAAAGTGAAGTAAATATTACTATAAGTGTAATATGAAAAGTGTTTGTATTTATTAAATCTACACTTTTTTTATATGAATTTATAGGAAGTGAAACTCTAAGTCCTCCTATAATATCTCCAACTTTCAAATTTTGATATGAATGGCATTGTAAACAAGTTTTTTCAACTCTTAGTTCTCCTAAAAAATTATATTTATTATCTTCAAATTCAGTAAAAAACTTTTTTTCTGGATGTGTTTTTAATTTAATTAATGCTTTTCTTTCAAATGTATCAGGCAAGTTATGGGGGTTAAGTGGATTTAAACTAGTTATCTTAAAATAGTAATCTTGTTTTTTATTAGATATTTCTGATATTTGTCTTGTCATCCATGCTGGATTTACTCTTATTAATTGTTCATTGTTTTTTGTGTATTCTACATTATCTTCTAAATATGGATTAGGTTTTAGCTTTCCATTTGCTTTTACATAAACTCCCCCATGTGAAGATGACCATGTTCTAACATTTATCATATTAGAATAAAGAGATTTAGCTTCATTAAAAAGTACTTTTTTATGTAATTTTACATAGCTATTTTTATAGCTTTGAGTGTATTGTATTATTGCAAGAGTAAATGCTACTATTATTGTAGTTATAAAAATTATTATTAAATTTTTTCTCTTCATAATTTTTACCTTTATATAAAAATTATTATATCAAAAGAAGTAGTACTTGTAATTAAAATGTCACTTAAATTACAATATTTTTTAAATATTGTAACTAAACCATAAACTACATAATAAAATATACAGTTTTTTATAAGATTTTAATTTGTTTTTATTAATCAAAGAGCCTAATTTAAAATACTTTTCTAATAAAAATTGTTCTTTTTGTTTTGAAAGATTAAATTCAACACAAATAGTAGCTAAATCAAAATAGATATCATTTACACCTGCATATTCCCAGTCAATAACCTTAATTTTATGATTGTTAGTAAAAATTATATTTTTTGTATTTAGGTCATGATGGCATAATGCAAACTGCTTTTTATATAAAGAGATTTTTTTTAGTTCTTTTTTTAATTTTTTTAAATATCTTATATTTTTATTATCTTTTAGTTTTTTTGTATAATATTTTAAATCATTATAAAAGTTATATTTCTTTGATTTTATTTTTAAAGTATGAATTTTTTTTAAGACTTTTGCTAATTGTTTTATATCTTTTTTTCTTAAACTATTTTTATGAATACCTTTTATGTAACTGCTAATTAGAAAACCTTCTTTTTTATCAAAATAATAAACTTTTGAACTAATTTTTTTTAAAAAAGCTTTTTTTTGAACTTTATATTCAAACTCTCTACTTATGTTTACACTTTTATTAAATTTAAAGATTCTTAAAATATAGC
>NZ_PDKC01000011.1 GCF_004116495.1 Arcobacter sp. CECT 8985
GTAAAGATAACTATACAAACTTTACAATTGAAAATGCAAAACTATTTTATGAAAATATAAATAGCGCAAATATAGAAAAAATCAAATTCTCATCTTTACTATTTAATTCAGTTATTGATATCAATAATGTCAAATTAAACAAAGACTTACCAATTATTTCAGGTATTAATATCTCAAAAATTGAACTATCTCAAAATATTTTTTCATTTAATAATATAAAAGTAGAAATTCACATAAAAAACAGTTTTATATATGGAAATATTGATTTAAATAAAAAGCTAGTTACATTAAATAGCAAACAGATTCCAAAAAGTTTAAAACCATTTTTCAAAAAGATAAATAAAGGATACAAATATGAATATAAATTTTAATAAATTACTAAAAATTTTAAATCCTTTTATTTATACCTTAAGTATTAGCTACTTATTTTGTTTTATTCTATTTTTGCTACTTCCTGCAAAATCTATTAAACAAAATATTGCTTTGAATAACTCTTTGGAATATCTAAATTTTGATGGATTCTATACAAAACAATCAAATACAAATACAAATGTTATTGCAAATAGTAGTTTAAAAAACAACTTTGTATTAAAAGCAACATATGTAAAAGCAAATAATCAAGGATATATTCTGTTTTTTGATAAAAGTGCAAATAGAAGTATTGTTTTATCAAAAAATGAGTCTTATAAAAACTTTAAACTAATAGAAATCTCAAAAAACTATGTAATATTTAATAAAAATGGTGAAAATTTTAGTCTATTTATAAAAAATGAACTTCAAAACTTACCAATTTTAAACAATCAAACAGAAAATAATATAAAAGAAGTTTCAAAAAAAGATATTAACTTTTATAGTAAAAATATAGAAAAAATTTGGCAAAACATAGCAATTGAACAACTAAAAAAAGATAATAAAATCATAGGTTTTTTAATCACAAAAATAAATAATAACTCAATATTTTCTCAATTAGGATTAAAAGAAGGTGATATTTTAAAAGCAGTAAATAATAATAATCTAAAATCATATAACGATGCTTTTAAAATCTATAATAATATAAAAAACTTACAATATTTAAAACTAAAAATATTAAGAAAAAACAAAAAAATGGAGTTAGAGTATGAAATTAATTAAGACAATTTTACTGGTGGTTTGCTTACAATATAGTCTTTTAGCAAAAGAAAATTATATTGATTTGAATTTTAAAAATCTTACAATAAAAGAGCTTATTCAGCTTACATCAAAAGCTTTAAATAAAAATATTTTATACACAGGGAAACTTGATGGTAAAGTTGATTTTATTGCAACAAAAAAAGTAAAAGAGAGTGAGTTACTAAATTTAGTAACATATGTACTAGAAGAAAAAGGCTATTCACTTATTGAAAATAATGATATTCTAAGAGTAGTAAAATTAAACGATGCAGCTAGACAAAATGTACCTGTGATTAAAACATCACTAAAAAATAGTTCATCTTTAATGGTTACAAAAATTATAAAAGTTGATAACTCAAATGTTGATTATATATCATCAAGAGTAAGACATATTATGTCAAAAAATGGAAAACTTGTAACTGAAAAAAACTCAAATGTATTAGTTGCAACAGATTTTAAGCAAAATGTTCAAACTGTTCAAAAAATAGTTAATTTAATGACAAAAGATGCAAAAAAAGTAGCTGAAGTAGTTAAGTTAAAAAACATCAAAGCAAGTGATGCTAAAGAAAATATTGAAAATATTGCGAAATCACTATTTAATCAAAGAATTGAGAAAAATAAAGTAACAGTTATTGAAACAAAAGAGAATAATTCTTTAATGTTAATTGGTCAAAAAACAAATATAGATTTTCTAAAATCTCATATAAAACAGATTGATATAAAAGACTCTTTAGCTAAAAAAATTGTTGATGTTATATATCTGAAAAATGTAGAATCTACAAATGTAATCAAAATCTTAGATTCAATTATCTCTAAAAAAAGATATATAAATATTGCAGATAAACCTGCTGTTACAGTAGATGAAGAGACAAATTCAATTATCTTAATGGGAATGAAAAGTGAGATTGATGGTCTAAAATCTCTAATATCAAAACTTGATAAAGAAAAAGCACAAGTTTATGTACATGCAAGAATTATTGAAGTTAATGATAACCTAGTAAATGAGATTGGTTTTAAATATGGAATATTTGGGTGGTCATCTGGAGATAAAGGGCTTAGCTCTTTTTCTACTAGTTTAAATAGAGGTTCAGTTCCATCTTTAAATAGTGTAAGTGATTTAGGATTAGAAATAAAAGATTTATCTTCTGCACTTGCTTTAGGAGCTTCTTTAAATCTTCTAAAAGAAAATGGTGCAGTTGATGTTGTTTCAGAACCATCAATTCTTGCAGTTAATAATAAAGAGAGCTCTATTTATGTGGGAGAAACTATCTCAATTAGAACAGCATCAAGCTTATCTGATGGTGGAACTTCAAAAGATAGTTTTACAAGAGAAGATATTGGTCTAACACTAAAAGTAAAGCCTAGAATATCAAATGATACAAAAGTTACTTTAGATATAAATACAATATTAGAAGATGTAAATACAACATCAAATAAAGGTGCAGGTGGTAACCCAGATACAAATAAAAAAGAGGTTAAAACAACAGCTATTGTAAATAATGGTGAGAGTGTAATTATTGGTGGTTTAATTCAAAATAAAGAGGCTAAAACAAATCAAAAAGTTCCTTTATTAGGAGATATTCCTCTTGTTGGTCAACTTTTTAATAATAATGTTACTCAAACAAAAAAGAATAACTTAGTTATTATTGTTACACCATATTTAATTCCTAAATCTAAAGATATTACATACATTAGAAGTAAGCTATCAGAACTAAAACTTTTAGAAGATAGATATTTAAAAGATGCCTTAAAAAGATTGAAAAAGAAAAAAATAGAACAAAACAAAACTAATCAAAAAGAAGAAAAAATAGAAGATGCAAATAGTTTCAATAGTAGTATTGAAACAAATAAACAAAAAGAGAATAAAGCCCAACAAAGATTTAATGAGTATTTAGGAATATAAGATGCAACTAGAACAAATACACAATACAGATCTTGAAGTTATTGAAAATAAAGAGTATGAAAATGCATTTAAAAATCATGCTCTTTTTACAAAATATAAGAATAAAGAAGTTATTGCATTAAATAAACAATACTTTGATATTTCATTTGATTATTTATCTAAATTCCATTTGAATTATGAGATTATTTATCTAGATAATGTTTCATATGAAACATTGTATAACAAGTTTTTAGAGCATAGAACAGATAAAGAGATGACAAAAGTTCAACAAGAGCAAGAGAACTCTTCATTTATAGATGAAGAGTTTAATGTTAGTGAGTTTTTGAAAGTTGGAAGTGATATCTTAACAACACAAGATTCTGCACCAATTATTAAATTTGTAAATTCACTTTTTTACCAAGCAATCAAAAAAAATGCAAGTGATATTCATATTGAAATGCATGAATATAAAGCAGAAGTAAGATACAGAATAGATGGAGTTTTGACAAAACATTTAGAACTTGATAAAAATATTATGGCACTTGTTATTTCAAGAATAAAAGTAATTTCAAATCTAGATATTTCAGAAAAAAGAGTTCCTCAAGATGGTAGAACTCAAATAAAACTTGCAAAAGAAAATCTAGATATAAGAGTCTCAATTCTACCAACATTTTATGGAGAAAGAGTAGTAATGAGAATCTTAATGCAAAGTGAGAATATTGTTGCATTGAAAGATTTAGGATTTAATGCTGAACTAACTAATAACCTTGAAAATTTAGCTAGAAATGCATATGGAATGATTTTGGTTACAGGTCCTACAGGAAGTGGTAAATCAACTACTCTACACTCATTATTAAGACAAATTGTAAGTAATGAAAAGAATATTATTACAATTGAAGATCCAGTTGAATACAAATCAAATGACATATCTCAAATACAAGTAAATTCAAAAGTGGGACTTACTTTTGAAACTGGACTTCGATCTATTTTAAGACAAGATCCAGATATTATTATGTTAGGAGAGATTAGAGATAGTGCTAGTGCAAAAATGTCAATTCAAGCTGCACTTACAGGACATTTACTATTTTCAACACTTCATACAAATAGAGCCCCAGCTGCAATAACAAGACTAATAGATATGGGTGTAGAAAAGTTTTTAATTTCATCTTCTTTACTTGCAGTACTTGCACAAAGATTAGTTAGAAAGCTTTGTACTTGTAAAGAAATTGATACTTCTTTACAATCTTATAAAGCATTTGATATAAATAAAAATACAACTATTTATAAAGCTGTAGGATGTAACAATTGTAACCACACAGGATATCAAGGAAGAGTTGCAATTGCAGAACTATTTACTTTAAATGATGATATAAAAGAGTACCTAAAATCAGATGTAGATGATAATATATTGATGCAAAAAGCAATAGAAAATAATATGATTCCTTTAGATAAACAATTAAAAGATATGATAACTGAAGGAAAAACATCCGTTGCAGAAGCCATAAGAATAGGTATCAAATGAAAAAAGCTTTTTCATTAATAGAAGTTATTATCTCAATCACACTTTTGAGTGTTGTTTTATACTCATTTATAAGTTTAAAAAGTAATAATATATCTATTATTGAAAAACTGAAACAAATAAATAAAAGAAATAACTATATAAATCTTGCTATAAAAAGTACAAATGATATAAAAAGTGATGAAAGTTTTTATCTTACAGATATTTATAAAAACACAAATAATTCATTAAGAAAAGAGCTAAAAAACCTACATATTACAAAAAAAAGAGTTTTAGAAGAGAAAAAAGAGTTTAATTTTGACAATAGTATAAATATAGAAATTGAAGTATTTAAAACAAGTTATAAATTAAATTCAAAAAACAAAAATATATATGAGGTAAAAATAAAATGAAAAAAGCATTCTCATTATTTGAGCTAATTATATCTATATCAATTTTTTTTATTATAAGTATATTTTTATATGATTTTTTTAATAATACAAAAATTTCAAATAATAAATTTGAAAAAAATATAAATAAATTTTATAAAACAGAAGATTTAAAACATATATTTTATAAAGACTTTTTTCAAGCTTCATCAATATCAATAGAAAACAATTCTAAAAATAAACAAATAATAAGATTAATAACAAAAAATAGTTACCACAATCCATTTTATAATAATATTACATATCTTTTAAGTAATGATAATAGATTAATTAGAGTAGAGAGTAAAAAAAGAGTAGAAAAAGACAATCTTTCAAAAGAGTTTTTTAACACCTCTTATATTGATATATTAAGAAATAATATAGAAGATTTTAAACTAATAAAATCTTCTTTAAATAGTAAAAAATATCTACTTTATATAAAAAGTAAAAAGTTAGATTTAAAGATACCTCTTCTTGTATTTTAGGTATCTTTAGTTATTTGCTGATGCTTTTATAAGAATCTTTGTATATTCATCTTGTGGATTTAAAAATAATTCATCAGTGTAGTTTGTTTCAACTATTTTTCCTTTTTTCATCACAGCAACTTTATTACATATTTTTTCAATTAATTTTAAATCATGAGAGATAAAAATATATGTTAAATTATACTTTTTTTGTAGCTTTGACAATAGACTAATTAATGAAAACTGCACTTGTCTATCAAGTGCTGAAGTTGGTTCATCTAAAATCAATAATTTTGGCTTTAAAATAAGTGCTCTTGCTACAGCAATTCTTTGTCTTTGTCCGCCACTAAACTCATGTGGATATCTGTGAATTGAATCAACTGGTAGCTCAACTTCTTTTAATATATTCATAACCTCTTTTTCTTTTTGTTGTTTTGATAAAGTTGTATGAATATCTAAACCTTCACTAATAATAGAAAAAATTGTCATTCTTGGATTTAAACTATTAAAAGGGTCTTGAAATACAATTTGAATATCTTTTCTTATTTTTTGTAACTGTTTTTTTGTTAATTTTGATAAATTAGTATCTAAAAAAGTAATATCGCCTGTATAATCAATTAATTTAATTATTGCTTGAGCTAAGGTAGATTTACCACTTCCACTCTCTCCTATTATTCCAAAAGTATCTTGTTTAAAGACCTTTAAACTAACAGCATTTACTGCTTTAAAATTTCTTGCAACTCTTTTGAAAATTCCTTTAAAAATAGGGAAATTAACATCTACATTTGATATTTCTATTATCTTTTCATTATTATTTTTATTTTTATTCTCTACTTCTATATCACTTGATAAAAGAAGTTTAGTATAGCTATCTTTTGGATTAGAAAATATTTCACTATTTATATTGTGTTCAACTATCTTACCTTGATTAATTACATATATATAATCTGCATATTTTTTTACTACAGATAAATCATGTGTAATTAAAAGTATAGACATTTTATACTCATCTTGTAACTTTTTTAATAAATTTAATATTTGATATTGAGTTGTTACATCTAGTGCAGTTGTAGGCTCATCAGCAATTAATAGTTTTGGATTATTAGCAATTGCCATAGCTATCATTACTCTTTGTCTTTGTCCTCCACTTAATTCATGGGGATATGAATTTGCTATTTTTTCTACATCTAAATATTTATTTAACTCTACTTTTTCAAGAAGTTCTAAAACTTCTTTATTTAACTGTTTTTTTGAAACTACTTTATGTATTTCAATAATCTCAGAAATTTGTTTATTAACTTTATGTAAAGGATTTAAAGCACTCATTGGTTCTTGAAAAATCATCGAAATTTTACTACCTCTTAAAGATAATAAATCTTTTTTTGTAAATTGTAAAATATCTTTATTTTCAAACAATATTTTAGAATCACTACTAAAAGTAATTTCACTTGGTAAAAGTTTCAAAATTGAGTGTGCAGTAATTGATTTTCCACTTCCACTCTCACCTACTAATGCAACAGTTTGTCCCTGTTTTATATGCATATCTAAATTTTTTACAATATTTTTTGAAGATATATTTATATTTAAATCTTGTATTTCTAATATTTTACTCATAATTACTCTTTATTTCTCAGCTATTCGTGGATCCATAGCATCTCTAAATGCTTCACCTATAAAAATCAATAATGTTAAAAGTAAAGATAACACAACAAATGCAGTTATTCCTAGCCAAGGTGCTTGTAAATTATCTTTTCCTTGTGCCAATAATTCACCCAAACTTGGACTCCCTGCTGGTAAACCAAAGCCTAAAAAATCTAATGAAGTTAAAGTTGTAATACTTCCACTTAAAATAAAAGGCATAAAAGTTATTGTTGCAATAACGGCATTTGGTAAAATATGTTTAAATATTATAAGTTTATCACTTTGACCTAGTGCTTTTGCTGCTTTTACATACTCAAAATTTCTTGCTCTTAAGAACTCAGCTCTTACTAATCCTACTAAAGCTGTCCATGAAAAAAGTAAAAGTAACCCTAGTAACCACCAAAATGTGGGCTGAATATAATTTGCTAAAATGATTAATAAAAATAGAGTTGGTAAGCCAGACCAAATTTCAATAAATCTTTGACCTAATAAATCAACTTTACCACCATAATAACCTTGTAATGCGCCTATAATAACTCCAATAATTGAAGAAAGTATTGTCAAAGTCAATCCAAAAAGTATGGAAATCCTAAATCCGTACATAACTCTTGCTAAAACATCTCTTCCTTGATCATCAGTTCCTAATAAATTCTCACTACTTGGAGAAGAAGGGAAAGAGGTAGTTGAATTAGTTTTAATAGTATCATATGAATATCTAATTAGTGGCCAAATAATATAGCCATCTTTATTTATTAAATCTTGAACAAACTTATCTTTATAATCAGCTTCTGTTTCAAAAAAACCACCAAACTGTTTTTCAGTATAGACTTTAAAAACTGGTGTATAAAACTCATTTTTATACGAAATTAAAAGAGGTTTATCATTTGCAATAAACTCTGAAAACAGTGTTATTATAAATAAAAATGAAAAGATAATCAAAGAGTAGTAACCTCTTTTATTTGACTTAAAAACTGCTAATCTTTTTTGTTTAATTGTTTTGCTCAAATCAAACCCTCTCAAAATTAATTCTAGGATCCACCCATGTATATAAAATATCTGAAACTAAAGATATAACTAATCCCATAAGTGTAAAAATATATAGTGTGGCAAACATTACAGGATAATCTCTATATAACGTTGCTTCAAAACCTAATAACCCTATTCCATCTAAAGAAAAGATAACTTCTATTAGTAAGGAACCTGTAAAAAACATTCCTATAAATGCAGCAGGAAAACCAGATATTATAATAAGCATGGCATTTCTAAATATATGTTTATATAATATTTTATTTTCTTCTAAACCTTTTGCTCTTGCAGTAACCACATATTGTTTTGAAATTTCATCTAAAAAAGAGTTTTTTGTAAGCATTGTAAGAGTTGCAAACCCTCCAATTACCATTGCTGTAATTGGCAAAGTTAAGTGCCAAAAATAGTCTTTTATTTGTTGCCATAAACTTAACTCATCAAAATTATCGCTAAAAAGGCCTCTTAAAGGAAATATATCAAAATAGTTTCCTCCAGCAAATAAAATCACAAGTAAAATTGCAAATAAAAATCCAGGTATTGCACTACCTATAATTATTACAGTTGATGAGTAAACATCAAATTTTGTTCCATGATTTAAAGCCTTTTTTATTCCTAATGGTATAGATATAAAATATATTATCAATGTAGACCAGAGTCCTAAAGATATAGAAACTGGCAATTTTTCTTTAATAAGTTCAATTACAGTTGCATTTTTAAAAAAACTCTCTCCAAAATCAAAGGTAATATAATTTTTCATCATTAAAAGATATCTTTCTAAAATTGGTTTATCAAATCCATAAAGTTTTTTAATATCTTCTACTAATTCAGGAGATAAACCATTTGAACCTTTATATATTGACTTTTCATCATTTACAGAAGTTGTATCCATTACATCTGATTGATTATCTCCTGTTATTCTTCCTAAAGTTGTATCTTTCTGACCTTCAATTTTAAGAAGCATTCTTTCAACAGGTCCTCCTGGACTTGTTTGTACTATAAAAAAATTTATTGTCATAATCCCAATTAAGGTTGGGATTATAAGCAATAGTCTTCTAAATATATAGCTAGTCATTTAAAAACTCATCTTTTATCCACCATGTAAATAGTCCAAGTGAATATTTTGGTGTAATTTTTGGCTTGTTAAATTTATTCCAATAAGCAACTCTATAATATGGCGTATAAAAATTTGAAATAACATAATAGTTATATGTTAAAACTCTATCTAAAGCTCTAACAGCTGAAATTAAATCTGTTCTTGATTTTGCAGTAACAATATAATCAATTATCTTGTCTACTACTTTAGAATTAACTCCTATCATATTTCTGCTACCTTTTATCTTAGAAGCAGCACTTCCCCAAAAACTTCTTTGTTCATTTCCAGGAGAAGAAGAGACTCTAAATACATTAGCAATCATGTCATAATCAAAGTTTCTTACTTTATTAATATATGTTATTTGATCAACAATTCTAATCTTTGCAATAACTCCAATCTTTTTTAAGTTATTAATAAATGGATGAATTACTTTTTCTAAAGAAGATGATCCAAGAAGAATTTCAAACTCAAATTTTTTACCATCTTTTCTAAGTACTCCATCTTTAATTTTCCAACCTTGAGAATATAAGATTTTTAATGCTTTTCTTAACTCATTTCTTATATTTCCATCTCCTTTTGTTTTATTAGCTTCATAAGCTTTACCAAAAACCTCATCAGGAACTTGACCTTTAAATTGATTTAAAATTTTAAGTTCGCCTTCTGTTGGCAATCCTCTTGCAGCAAGTTCACTATTTTCAAAATAAGAGTTAATTCTTTTATATTGATTATAAAAAAGATTTTTATTTGTCCATTCAAAATCAAATGCAAGATTTAAAGCCTTTCTTACCTCTTTATTTTTAAAAATATCTTTTCTTATATTAAAAACAAAGCCTTGCATTCCTTTTACATTTTCATGTTTTATCTCATCTTTTATAATTTTATGATTATCAAAATTTTTTCCAGTGTATAATGTCGCCCAGTTTTTTGCACTATTTTCCATTATATAATCAAATTCACCTGCTTTAAAAGATTCTAATATTACATTTCTATCTTTATAGTAATCATATCTTATTTCTCCAAAGTTATATTGTCCTACATTTACATTTAAATCTTTTGCCCAATAGTTTTCATCAAGTTTATAAGTTACATATTTTCCATATTTATAATCATCAACTTTATATGGTCCAGATCCTATAGGAACTACGGTATTTGAATTGGAAAAATCTTTATTCTTCCAAAAATGTTTAGGCAAAACCATAAGCTGAGATAAAATTACAGGTAATTCTTTATTTTTACTATTTTTAAAATTGAACTTTATCGTATATTTATCTATTACTTCAGCATTTTTAACATCACTATAATATTTTTTATACCAAGGAGCACCTTTACTTATTAAAATATCATATGAAAATTTCACATCTTGGGCAGTTACACTTTTCCCATCTTGAAATTTTGCATTTTTATTTATATAAAACTTTACCCAATCATTGTTTTTTGATACTTCTATTTCTTTTGCTATTAAAGGGTAATAAACAGAGCTTTCATCCAAACTTGGAGTCATTAATGAATCATATATCATTACTATTCCAGCAACATTATTACCTTTTAAAATAAATGGGTTAAATGAATCAAATGTTCCTGAAATAGCACCTTTAAAAATACCACCTTTTTTTGCATTTACATTTACATAATCAAAATGCTTAAAATTCTGAGTATATTTAGGTTTTTCATTTATTGATATATATTTTTGTTTTTTTGCAAAAATATTTGTTGATAAAAGTGTAAGTAAAAAAATCGCTAAACTTAACTTTTTCATTTATTCTCCTTTGTAATTAAAAGCAAATTATTTAGATTTAATTTATTTAAGATATCAAGAAGTTCAATTACTCTTTTATACTTTACTTCTTTATCTATTTTTACATTTATTGGTGTATCTTTTTTCATCTTTGATAAATTATCTTTTAATAAAGAAAAAGATATTTTTTCACCATTATATGCAACTTCATTATCAGAAATTTCTATCATAATCTCTTTTTTCTTTACTACCTTTTGAGTTGATGTAGAATTAGGAAGTGTTAAATTTAAAATCGTTTCATTTTTTTTAAACTCACTTGCAACAATAAAAAAGATTAATAATAAAAATACAACATCAATTAATGGAGTTAAGTCCATTGAAATCAATTCTCTTTTTTTAACTAATCTTTTCACGAGTTATCCTATTAATAATAATAGATTCATATTTTGTTTCTAATTTAGTTAAAGAACCAGATAAATAGTTAAACCCAATATAATGAGGTAATGCAACAATTAATCCACCAACAGTTGTAATTAAAGCAAGAGAAATACCTGAAGCAAAAGTATTTGCACCTTGAGAAAAACCTGCTGCAGCAATTGTTTCAAATGATTGCAATACACCAATTACAGTTCCTAGAAGGCCTAATATAGGTGCAATTGTCGCAATAATTTTTATTGTATTCATACCTGTTTCACAACTTAAAAGATGTTTTGATGCTCTATTAAATACTGCATCCTCAAGATCTTTTAAATTTGAAGAAGAGTGCTCTTTATGTACTGAAGTTATTATTTGAGTTATAACTTTTTGAGCTTTTTTATTTTCAATACTAATTTGAATAAATTTCCATAATAGAATTGAAAGTCCAATGATATTTAAAAAAACTAGGATATACATTACATATCCTCCAAGATGTATATACTCAATTAATGAATGTTTCATTTTTTACCTTTAATTTATTTTATTTGAAATTTTATTGGAACTTTAATGTCCAAAAATGCTTTATAAATCTCTTTAGGAAATGGTTCAAAGTGTTTTGTCTTTTCTACTGCTTTTATTGCTGCTTTATCTAACCTTTTTTTTCCACTTGATCTAAATAATTTAATATCAACAAACTCACCTGTTTTTAATACTCTAAAATAAACAGTTGCAGTTCCTTGTTCTTTAAATCTTTTTGATAATATTGGATATTTTTTATTACTATCAATTTCTGCTCTTAATCTAGTAAGATAAGTTTTTTTAGATTTTTTAAATTTCTCTAAAGATTGAACCTGTTTCTTTTTTGATACAGAAGCTTTTTTTTCTATTTTTTTTGCTTCTTTTTCTACAACTTTTTTAACTTGCTTTCTTTCAACTTTTTTTACAGGTTTTTCTTTAACTTTTTTCTCTACTTTTTTTACTTTTTTAGGTGCTTTTATCTCTTTTTTTACATATTCTCTTTTTGCTTCTTTTGTTAACGGTTTTTTAAATACTTTTTTCTTTTCTTCTTTTTTTATCTCTTTTTTCTTCACTTCTTGTTTTTTTACTTTTTGTGGAACTTGAAGCATTGCAAGTTGAACACTCACTTTATTAAAATGAGGTTTATTAACTTGCTCTTGTTTTTTTTCATAGAAAAAAGTCAATACAAAATAGTGTAATATAATAATAAAAATAAAAGATAAAAGAAAATATATTTTGTTCAAATTATTTTTCCTATTTATTTTTATGTTTTGGATTTAATTCTGTGTATAAAACATCTTTTGCATCAAAATATTTATTTGCTTCTTGTTTTATAATTGAACTATTTATATTCGTATAAAGATCTTTATATTTATCAATATCATTTATATTATCTCCATAGTAATATACTTTTTTCAATTGTTGTAACCAAAAAGCTGGATTATTTTTAGACGATTCTAAAGATAAAAGTGCTTTTTTTCTAAATGCTTGTATATATACTTTTGAAACACCATTCTTCTTAATATCACTTATTACCTCTCTAACAGAACTTACAAGTTCTTCTTTTCTTTTTGGATCACAACTAAAATTAATTTGAATTCCTGATTTTACATATGGTTCTCTAATAAAACTAGTTTGAACATTTATTCTATAAACACCTGATTTTTCTTCTCTTATTTTTTCTCTAAGTTTAATCTTTAAAACTTCTTTTAAAGCAGTTAAATATACAGAATTTTCTAAAGAGTAAGAAGTATCAATTTTGTATATCATTTTAATTTTAGATAAATTCCTATTATTATAATCTCTTATAAATTCTTGTTTTCCTGATAGAGGTTTTATTCCTCTATATTTATAGCTTTCTTCTCTTTTTAGTGTTGGCAAGTTACCTAAATATAATTTTGAATATTTTTCTACTTTTTCTTTACTTATATCTCCAACAATTAAAAATGTAAAATTATTAAAATCAGAATATCTATCTTTATAAATTCTAAGCATATCCTCTTTATTTAATGAATTTATATCTTCAACAGATGTTCTTTCGAATCTTTTATTATGGTTAAAATAAAAAGATTTTAACTCTTTATTAAATTTATTAGAAGGAATAGATTCTTGATCTTTTATTTTTCTTTTTTCTGTATTTTTAATATTTTCAAAGATATTATTATCGAATCTATATTTTTTACTCATTAAATATACTCTTTGCATTAATAAATTAAAATCATCAATAGTTGTAGCCCCTTGTAAACTTTCATTATATCTATTGATTTTTGGGTTAACACTAATTATTTTAGAGTTATATATTTTATTTACTTGCAAGATATTATATTTATCTAAACCAGATGAAGATATTACACTTGTTGCATATTTGGCATTTACTAAATCTTTTGTTTTATATAAAGAGAATCCACCCCTTGAAATTGCATTTAAAAATACTTTATTTTTTTTATCATCACTATATTTATAAACTACTTTTATTCCATTTTCAAGAGTAAATTCATAGAAGTCATATTTTTTATTATGCTTTTCATTTTTTATTTTTACAGGCTTTAAATAACTTGTATCAATAACTTCTGGTAGCTCTTCTTCTTTTTTAGCTTTTTTAATATGTTTTTGAGATCTAATAAAAGTATCTATAATTTTCTTTTTATCAACTTTTATATCTAAAGGTGTTTTATAGCTAAGGATTATACTTTTTGTATCCAATATCTGTTTATATTTATTATTTACCTCATTTAGTGTCACATTACTTAATATTTTATCTACTAATTTAATTGCATACTCTTGATCTATAAGAATTTCATCATTTAATACTGATGATACAATTTTATTTGCATATGATTTTGATGATTTACTTTTTATATATTTTAGACTTTCATTATTAGCAGTTTTTAATTCTTTAACAATTCTTTTAAACTCATTTTTATCAAATCCATTATGTTTTATACTATAAATTAAAGATGTTAATTCATCCAATGCTGTATATTTATCTTTTTTATTTAAATATGTTGTGCTAAAAGAAAATGTTCTTAGATTTGATACAAAATCTCGTGAATTTAAATTTGTATTTTTTATTACTGGATTAACTTTTAATATTTGTTCACTTGCTTTTATATTAAATAGATTTGCTGCTAATACCCTTAATACCAATTGTTTATAATCTTTATCTGTTTTTATCTTATCTCTATCGTGGTAATAATTAATACTAATACCTGGTTTTATTAACTCTTTATCTTTTAAAACCATAGCCGTTATTTCATCTATTTTTTTAACAGCTCTATTTGCAGGTTTTCTTTTTGATTTATTTTTTAAATAAGAAAAATTCTTTTTAATTAAATTTTCTATATTTTTAATATCAATATCACCTGTAACAACTAAATGCATTAATTCTGGTCTATACCAATCATCATAAAAATCTTTAACTCTTTTTAAAGAAGTGTTTTTGACAATATCTAAATCCCCTATTGGTGTTCTTGTTCTATATTTACTATTTTTGTAAATAGTACCTTTCATTTGTTGATAAAGTCTAAAATTAAGATTATTTCTTACTCTTGCTTCTTCTAAAATTACACCTCTTTCTTTGTCTAGTTCTTTTTGATCAAAACTAATTGCACCTGCCCAATCTGAAAAAATCAACATAGCTTTTTCTAGATTATCATTTTTTAAAGGAAGATCCATTTTATAAAGAGTTCTTGTTGTAGTTGTACTTGCATTTATATCTGCACCGAAACCAACACCAATTGATTCTAAGAATTTAATAATTTTATTACCTTCAAAGTGTTTTGTTCCATTAAAAGCCATATGCTCAACAAAATGAGCAAGACCTTTTTGATCATCATCCTCTTCTAAAGAACCAGCTTTTACAACTAGTTGTATATATGCTTTTTTCTTAGGTTTACTATTCTTTTTTATTGTATATTTAAATCCATTCTTTAGTTCACCATGCACATAACTTTTATCCTCTGGTAAAAGTTTTGCATTTGTAAAACTAAAACAGAAAACTAATATAAGTATGTTTGTTAATATTCTCATTTTTTTCCTTTTTCAATATTTAATTTGTTAAATAAAAAAAGTGCTAAAATAGTATAAACACCACCTATTGAAATTAAGACTAATGGATAGATTTTATTTTTTAATGATTGTTTAGTATAGATATAATAAACAAGAAGTAATATTGCTATTATAAAATATAAGATATATGATATTTTACTTATATCATAAAACTTCAATGTATATATTCCATTTTCTGTTTTTTTAAATCTTAATTTAAAAGGTAATAATAAAGAACTAATATTTTCATATAACTCTCCATTATCAATTTTATATTTTAACTCTTTTGATTTTATTGTATTGTAATTCAAATCCATTACTATTTTTTCAATTACTTTTTCATTTGATTCGAAATCATAAGATTTTAAAGTAATGATTTTATTATATGGAGTAGAACTTAGCATTAATGATTTTGAATTATAATCAAAATCTTTAACTGGAAGTTTTATTAATTTATAATTATTATAAGTTAATAAATAGACATCTTTACTTTGCGAAACTAATAATCCATAAAATTGTTTATGATAATTCTCTTTTACTAATAAAAATTTAGTTTTTACACCTTTTGTATCTACTTTTTTTAACATGATTTTATTATTTATTTGTTTCATATGAAATAGAAAATTATTGCTATCTAATAAAAAGTACCCCTCATCAAATGGCTTAGCAGTTGAAGGTGTTCCAAATGCTTCTTTTAAAGGAAACTTTGCACCTATTTCTTTTAATCTATTAGTTATAAATGTAGTTTTTTCTTTATTTTCTTCATTTGAAATTGTATTTATAAAAGTAATTGAGTTTTTGTTTAAAGTAAATAATTCATCAGGCAATGTTAAAGAACTATATTTAGGATTTGATTCAAGAAGTGGATATAAATTAACTAATTTTGTATTAATAATTCCTGGATTAACCTTTATGTGTGATTTTTGACTTCTTATTAAATTTACATTTCTTTGAAACTGAGAAAACCCTTCAGGAAAATTTTTTGTTTTAACTAAATCATAATAAAATGTGAATGGTCTTTTTTTCTTATACTCATCTAAAGTATATTCAACAGATTCATCAAAGTTTGTATATTTTATTTTTTTATTTTTTTTATCTACATTTACTTTTATAAAATCTTTTGTAACAGGAGAATAATAAATATTTTGTACAGAAGAAGGTGTAGCTAAAAAATCTTTTACAATTTTAGGTAAATAAAGACTAAAAGTAAGTGCTGAAACTATAATAATTAAATATATTCTTAAATTTCTCATTTTATATATCCTTTTGTATAAGAAGTAAAAACATCAAAAACAATAATGATATAAACAATAAGAACAGTAATTACAAAAACATTTAAATTTGTACTAACAAAATAACCTAATTTTGATAAAGCTATATATTTATCAATTATCAAATAAGAAACTAATATATACGTAATTTTTCTAATTCCTTTTGGTTCTAAAAATACTATCATTGTAGTGAAATAACAAAGTAATGATGCAATAAAAGATGGTAATACTCTTGAAAATACTGCATAAAATACTTCTGTAGGAAAAGATGAAGTAATCATAAAAAAATAAATAACTGTTATTATAGAAAAAATTAATACTAAAAATATTCCTCCAACAGATACTAATGCAGAAATAAGTAAATTTTGACTCATTGGTAAATGCAAGAATAGTCTAATTCTTCCATTTGTAACTTCTGGATAAAATTGAGCCGTTGCTAGAAATATTGCAAAAAGCATGCATACATATTCTAAGTTACTATAATCAAAGACTCCCATTTGAGTAATCATCAAAATTGCATTTGTAGAACTATATTGAACAAGTGAGTCTTGAATTGAAAAGTAAGTATTAAATAAACAACATGCAATTAAAATTAAAAATATAGATATAATTTTAATTGTTTTTAGGTACTCTTTATAAATAATCATATTAAACATTAATATCTTCCTGTATAACCCATAAAAGATTCTTCTAAATTCATAGATATCTCTTCAATATCTTCATATAATAAATTTTGATTTTTCATATACTCTTTTATAAAAACTAAGTCATTAAAACTATAAATATATGAGTAATCATTAAAACTTTCAAAATTTACAATTATAGAATTTAAATCAATTTTGTGAGCATTTAATTTTTTTATTTTGTATTTTTTAAATGTAGATTCAAACTCTTTTAAAGAGCTTTGAAGTAAAGGCTGAGTTCTATCTAAAATAATAATATCATCTAAAACATTCTCTAAGTTTTGCATAATATGAGTAGTCATGAGAACAGTTTTATTATTTTTAATTACATACTCTTTTAAATACTCTAAGAATAAACTTCTATATCCAACATCTAATCCTAATGAGTAATCATCTAAAATTAATAAATCAGCATCTTGTGCAAAAATAAGTCCAAGAACTACTTGTGAACGTTGACCACATGACATTTTTCTTATTATCTGATTTTTTGGAACTGATAATTTTGAAACAAGTTCATAATATAACTCTTTTTTCCATCTATTTGGATAGAATTTTGAATAAAATTTTTCAATTTGTTCAATAGTCATAAAATCATATTGAACATGACCTTCATGTAAAAGCCCTATTCTCTGCTTTGTTTTTGGAGTTAATTCATGTGAGTTTTCATTGTAAACTAAACATTCTCCTGATGTTGGTTCCAAAAACCCCATTAATATATTTATTGTTGTTGATTTTCCAACTCCATTTTTACCTAAAAGTCCAACAATCTTGCCTTTTGGAATAGAAAAAGAAAAATCTTCAAAAATTTTTCTTTTTCCATAATAATGTGTTAAATTTTTACATTCAATTATATTTTCAATCATTGCTACTAATCCTTAAAACTTGTAAGCGATATTAAACCAAATTTGTCTACCAGTTACATAGTTTTTTATAGAATTATTAACATTTTGTACTTTATCAAATAAGTTTGTTACTTCTGTACTAAAAAGAATATTGTGTTTTTTGGCTAATTTGAAATTCATCATTAATTTTAAATCTACTAATAAACTATTTTTAAAATCTACTTTTTCATATACTGGGACTTCATACTCTTTCTCTCTTCCATCTGGAGTCTTTTCTTTATAAATTTCTACATCTTCAGAACCAGTTTGTCCAATCATTGAATAAGCTAATTTATATCTAAATACATTATTTAGATTTATCTTTGTTGGTATTCCAAATATATTAACTGGTTTAAATGCAAAATCTAAATGTAAATTTATGTTTTTCGGAGTAGATTCATTTGGAATATTATCCATATCATAGAATTTACCATTATAATAAATTTTATTAATATCCCTATCACTGTCATCACTATCTAAAATATCATCATAGTCATCAATATTTGACTTTGTTTTTCTCCAAGAAGTAGAAAGGCTATATCCCAAATTAAAAGAGTCGAATTTAATAGGTTCGGTAGGAGCAATACTTAAAGTTACAATATCTGACTCAGAGTAACCATCATTTGTAAAATATGTTGGTCTATAGTAAGCTTTTGTTACACCATTTGGCATTGTGAAAACTTTATAGTCACCTTTTTTCTTCGCAAATTTACTTTTTGCTTCTCTATTTACATATTTTAAATTTATTCTTGTTCCAAATAAATCTTTTCTAATTCCTATTGATTTTTCATCTGTATATGGTGTATCTAAGTCTTCAAAAGTATATTTATTATTATCTTTATCTGCACTTGTTCCCCAATCTTGCACAACATTAGCTACAGTACTTCTATATTCATCAAAATATGGAGCTCTTGCTTGTCTTAATTTATAACCTAAAAATGATTTCCCATAATATCTATTAAATCCTCCATAAAGAACTAATGAATTATCATTAAAAGGCTTAACACTTCCATTTAATCTATATGCAATATCTTTGTTTTTTAAATAGTCATTATAATCTAATCTAATTCCTGGTGTAAACTCAAATATTTTATATCTTAAATTATCTTCTAAATATATTGCCGAAGCAATCATATCTGCAGTTGCCTTTTCAGCTTGATAAACTCTTCTTTCTGTAAAATACTGTTCATTTTGAATACAATCTGAGTTACTACCATTACAATCAACAAAAACATCATTTTTTGCATCTGTATAATAAAGAGTATTATCAAATCTATTGTATGTTCCTTTGTTATAAGATAAATTAATACCTGTTTTTAATTTATGAGATATAGCTGCTGTATCAAAACTATCAGATTGAAGTTTTAGATTATATTCAAGCCCTTTTTGGATTTTTTCAATATTACCTGTTCCACCTTCAACAGAATGAGTGTTACCATCTTTACCCCAATTTGTAGTTCCCATATTTAGCCATCTTTTATTATAGTTTAAAGATTCTTTTGTATTTTCACTATATTTAAAGGCTAAATTTGTTCTTAAATTCCAAAAATTATAATTTTTTTCATAATTTGCTTTTAAATTAAATCCTCCTCCTTTAATCTCTGTATCTGAATCTTTTACATATTCACTAAAATGCGTTGATTTATAAGGTGAATATGTAGCAGAAATATCTAAAATTGCATCATCTTCAAAGTAGTGACTAAATTTTCCAAAAAGACTTTGATTTAATCTTTGTTTATTTTTAAAACCGCCAAAATATGCTCCAGGGATAGTTGATTCTTTTCTGCTATATGAAATTATTGCACCATTATAATCATCTAATGGAGTAGTCGCATAAAAATTATAAAAACTTTTTTTAAATTTTGGTTGATTATTATCAGAAGATGCTCTTTCAAAAGATTCTTCATTATCTACATGAAAATTAGTTAAACTATCACTTGTATATCCATAAGATGCTTTAAAAGATGGCTCTGCTCCTGGCCTTATAGTTTTTGCATCAATCACACCTCCTGTAAAACTACCATATTCTGCAGATATATTAGAATCATATACATCAATACTCTCTACTAAATCTAAATCTAAAAATATTTCATTTTCATTTCCAGGAACATCATAAGCATCAAAAGCATTTGATAAATTTGGATCAAGTAAAGAACTATTGGATATACCATCTATTGAAAAATTATTTTGATAATAAGCAGCTTCATTTATTGATATTTTACCAGGAGCAATTTCTCCTGCTGTTTTAGAGTTGTTTGAAGTATCCGTTACTTCAATATTTGGGTTTGTGTCCAATACTGAACTGATAAAACCATTTCCTAAAACAGAATTTTGTATATTTGTTTTATCTATTTTACTAGATGAAATACTTGTACTTGTTGTATCTTGATTAGCATCAACTGTAATAACAGATAACTCTTCAGCATTCACTAAAGAAAGAGTTAATGCAGTTAATAAACTTAACTTTATTTTCATATTATACTCCATCATATGGTAATGTATCTACTGTATCTAAGATACCATCACCATCTATATCATCATCTAATTCAAGAGTTGAATTATTAATTTGTTCTTCTGTAGTACCAAAATTAAAGAAATCAGGTCTACCATCTCCATCAGAATCTACACTTGCAATATCGTTATATAAAAATGCATCATAGTTTATAAGTGCTTCTGATGCTTCTACATATGCAGATACTTTCTCTTTAGTTGTTAATATTTTAGAAATATATTTTTTTGCAGAAACTACATCATTTATATGTCCATATGCAGAAACTAAATTAATTACTAATTTATAGTAATCAACTGTTTCTTCTAGTGTATTTAAAGAAGCTAACGCTTCTTTAATAATATCCTCAGCTTTGTTTTTTTCTCCTAATTGAAAGTATCCATTTGCAATTGATACTTCAAAATTATTACTATTACTTTTATAATTACCAACTAAACTTTCAACTCTAGTTGTTATGTCATCTAGATTACCACTATTTAGAGGTTCTACTAAACTATGAGCTTTTTGTATTAATTTTAATGCATTTTCTTTTTGTTCATTTGAAGATAAAATATTTGCAGCATTTATAATTTTACTTATATCTTCAAAGCTACTTACTAAAGCCTCATTTGATATCTCAGTTAAAATGTCATTTATTGAAAAAGAGTCTTCATATCCTAAATCTTTGATGGCATTAATAATATTTATTAATCCCTCAATTTTCTGTTCAGAATCAGTAAACAATTTTACCTTTTGAATTGATTCAGTAATTAACTGTTTAGCTTTTGTATCTTTACCTAGTTCTTTATACATCTGTGCCATAGATAAATATCCATATTTACTAGTTTCTGAACTTCCCCAAGAAGCGTAAATATTTTTGTCATCAGCATCAGAATATTTTGTCCAAGTTTTAGATAAAGCATGTAATCTATCTAAAAAATCTTCTAACTCATTATCTCCACCTAATATGTGAATCATCATAGCTGCTGTCATAATTGCATTTGATTTTTGATATGTTGCTTCTTTTATTAAATAGTCTTTTTTATTATTAGGGTATGCTGAATCATAATATTGAAATAATTCATCTTTTTTGCCATTTAAAAATAGTCCTGCTGCTAATCCATTTTTCAATGCATCATCTTTTCTACTACTACTTAATGCATTATAACCAGCCATTGCAGCTTCTAAGTTTCCAGCTAAACCATCATATGCAACAGCGTAATATCCATAAGTACCTGATGGTTCTAGTCTTGAAGCAAAAGCACTACTTTTTGCAATATTTACAGCTTTTGATGTATCTAATCCTAAACCTTGTCCTTCTATTGCAATTCTATATAAATAATAAACAACAGAGAATTTATCCATTGGCATTTCATCTATATATTTTATATTTCTTTGAAATATCTTTTTTGCTAAATCTAAATTATTATTATAAAAATATGTATTAACTGCAATATTATCTATTAAAGAAGTGATTTTTTGAAAATCACTTGATTTTGAATTAAATTTAGATTTTATTTCATCTAAATAATCAAGCATTGTTGAAAATCCAGTAATATTTCCATTATCATTTTCATATCCAAGCTCTGCCATATATCTATTAATATTTGCCATTAATGTTGTATTTGTAGAACTTAAACTATTAACTAGACTCAATTTTAATGTATTAAAAGCTTTAGATAAGGCAATTGCTGCTTTATCGTCTTGTTTTAAATCTATTAATGTTTTAGCAAGTTCATAAAATCCTTCTTGAATCTCTTTTGCTTGATATAAATTATCTTCTAAGTATGAAATTGATTCATCAAAAAAACCATATTTTGCTAAACCTATTCCTAATTGTGTATTTATAGGGTCATTTACACTATCTAAAAGAGTATCTTCTATTAAACTTAAAGCTTTTCCTAAATTTGATATATCTGAGTGTGCATAATAATATCTTCTGGCATCATTATTATTACCAACTTTCATTTGATATGTTTTACTATTTATAAAAATAATCCCTTGGATATTTTTAATATCTATTTTATTCCAATTAATATCACTTTCAAACGATGGACTTGATAATTTTGAAGATAGTGCTGAATCTAATACTTCTCCTTTATCATCTGAAAAACTAGGAGTTAATTCAATATCTACTAAAGCTTTTCTAATTTGATTTTTATTTACAGAATTATACTTGTTCTCAAGCTTATTAGCATCTGCTATTTTTTGCGCAAGTAGTATTAAATTATTTTCTATTCTACTTGAATAAGTGTCTTGATTATAAATATCTTTTAAATATTTTTCAACTGCTTTTATTACTACTAATTTAGATATATCTTCTGCATTTGAAACATTATTTATATCATCAATAATATCAATAAAATCTTGTTTGTCTTGATTTAAAGAAGGAATTAAATCAATATTAATATAATCATCTACATTATCTTGTGTAATTGAATTATCATTTTTTAAATTTAAGTAACCTCTATTTGAACCATTATCTTTTTTAGTTAATGCTACTTTTGTTAAGATTTTACCTAGTTTTGCTGTTTTTATATCTTCCATTGGGTTTTGTAAAAGCTTAGAGGAGTCGATATTTAAAAATTTTGATACTTCTTCCTTAGCAAAAGTAGGATTTGTATCAAAATCACTATGATTTGTAATCATTGTTGTAAAAGGTGTGATTAAAATTCCATTTTTTTTATTAAATAAACTATAAGCACTAGTTAGAGTTAGTCCTGTAAAGTCATCTCCATCATCTCCACCTGTTGTTGTAAACTTACATTTACTTAGGTTTATATTTGATGAAACTCCTTTTATTATAAAACTACCTTCTTTATCTGTTTTTGATGAATAGTAAGTCTTTTCATTACAAATAAAAGATACTCTTGCTCCTACAATTGCTGGATCTATAACTTTTCCTGTAATTGACGAATAAGAGGCGCTTGAATCTCCACCTCCGCCTCCGCCTCCGCCTCCACCACAAGCAGTGAAGATTAAAGGTAAAATAACTAACAAATATGTGGTTGCCTTTTTATACATAATATAGTACTCCCCGAAAAATTTGTGTAATAATATTTAATTATATATTAAACAATTCTTAATCATGATAATTGTTCTCATTATACTTAGAAATGCCGATTTTACGGTGTTTTGTAACTTTAATAAAAAGGTCTAAACTTAATATAATCTAAATTAACTTATAATTATAATACTAATTATCAAAATATAATAATTACAATATAATTATCTTTTAGGAAAAGTTAATGGAAATAAAAATAATAAAAATTGGTTCATCAAAAGGAATAAGAATTCCATCTAAAGTTTTAAAAGAGTTTAATAACCCTGATGGATTTAAACTTAATATGACAGAATATGGTATTTTTTTAAAACCATATAGTAATAATATTAGAGATGGCTGGAAAGAAGCATATAAAAAAAGTAACTCTTGTGCCTTAGATAAGAAAGAAAAACTATGAATATATTACAATACAATATCTATACATTTAATTCTGAAAATAGTGAGGAGATGATATATGCAGTTGTTTTATCACCAAATGAGATGAATGAAGTTTTAAAAACAGTTATAGTTGCTCCACTTTGCAATCAATGTGATATTACACCAACTACATTTTTAATTGATGATATTACAAGAGTTAGGCTAGATCAAATTACTACTATTGAAAAGATTAATGTTGATAACTATATCGCAAAAATTAATGATTCTCAAATCCAAAAAATCAAAAATACTCTTGATGAGATGTTAATTAAATAACTCTTTAAATTTATAATAAATTATTAGAGTTATACCTCCACTTGAAATACACATTACCATAATCATAATTTGATACCTAACAGCTATCAAAGGATCAACTCCTGATAATATTTGCCCAGTCATCATACCAGGCAAAGAGACTAACCCAACAGCTAATAAAGTGTTTATTTGAGGAATCATTGAAGCTTTAAAACTTATATTTCTTGCTTCTTTAAAAGTTTCACCTCTTTGCAGCTCTTTTTCAAATCTTTCTATACATAAAGACAATACATTCATAATATTACCAAAAATCATTCCAGCAAGGGGAATAATATATCTTGGTTCATAAAATGAATCTAATCTTAGAACTTCAATTATCAAAATTAAATGTAATATTGCTGATAAAAAAGTCGAAATAAATATAATAAAATAGTGTTTATAATTTTTATATTGTGTAATTCTTAGTGTTATTGTAGTTGAAATAATAAGCATAAAAGATAAAATACTTATACCTACTAATAAATTTTTTGTTTTAAATAAAAAAATAAGTACATAACCTATTAATATAAGTTGCAATACCATTCTTATTGTTGCATAAGCTATCTCTTTTTTATCTTTTGTATATTTATAATAAAAATAAATTACCACAATTAAGGGTAATAACATCAATGAAAGATGTGCAAAAGAGATAGTTTGCATTTTATGTTCTTAATAAATCTTTTAAACTATCTTGTGGATTTTTACCTTCAAGTATCAAATAAACTTCTGCTGCAATTGGAGTATATATATTATGTTTTGTTCTTAATGAATTAATTGCATATGATGTTTTAACTCCTTCAGCTACTTCTCCTAACTCTTTTAAAATATCATCCAAACTTTTGTTTTGAGCAAGACCTAATCCCACTCTAAAATTACGACTCAATTCACTACTTGCTGTTAAGAATAGATCCCCTGCACCACTAAGACCTAAAAATGTATCCATCTTTGCACCAAAATGTTCACCAAATCTTTGCATCTCCACTAAACCACGTGAAATCAATGAAGCTCTTGCATTATTTCCAAGTTTTAAACCTTCGCATATTCCACTTGCAATTGCTAAAACATTTTTATATGCACCACATATTTCTGCACCAATAACATCACTACTATAATATGTTTTAATAAAATCTGGGAAAAAGTTTTCAAAAGAAGTAAATATTTCTTTATTTAAACTATTAATTACAAGTGCACAAGGTAAACCTTTTATAACCTCTGCTGCAAAAGATGGTCCAGCTATAAATCCTAAATTATCTCTTGGAATAAACTCTTCATAAATCTCATTTAAAAATTTACCACTGCTTGCTTCAATACCTTTTGATGCTACTAATATTTTTTGATTATTAAATTTAAAATTATCTTTTAGCCATTGTCTTATTTGTTGAGCAGGAATTGCAATAATTAAATATTCACATTGCATTGCTGTTTGTAAATCTACAAAATTATTAATATCTCTTTTTGTTCTTGACGTGATTAAGCACTCTTGTTTTTGACTTAATGCATAATGTAGGGCTTGACCCCATTTACCTGCACCAATAACTGCTATACTTGCCATAAAATGCCTTTTTATAAAGTGTTGTATATATTATCAAAATATTCATAACAAATATGTAAATTGTATTAAAGTTGTATGTTTTATTTTATGAAGAAAATAAAGTAAGGAGGTTGCCCTACTTTATATTTTTATGATAGTCTTTGTTTTAAAAGTTCATTTACTTTTTGTGGATTTGCACTTCCTTTAGAAGCTTTCATTGTTTGCCCAACAAAAAATCCAAATAGTTTTTCTTTTCCTGCTTTATATTGTTCTACTTTATCTTGATTTGATGCTAAAATTCCATCTATTATTTCTAAAATAGCTCCATCATCAGAAACTTGTTTTAAACCTAATTCATCAATAACTGCATCAATCTTTGTTTCTGGTTTTTCCATTAGATAATCAAGTACTTCTTTAGCAGCTTTTCCTGAAATAGTACCATCTTCAATAGCTTTTACTACACCTGCAAGTTTTTTAGCATCAACTGGTGAGTTTTCTATACTAACACCTTCTTTAAATCTTGCTGGTAATTCAACTGTTAACCATATTGCAGCATTTTTACCAGAAATTCCTTCTTT
This sequence comes from Arcobacter sp. CECT 8985, assembly GCF_004116495.1. Lineage (GTDB taxonomy): Bacteria > Campylobacterota > Campylobacteria > Campylobacterales > Arcobacteraceae > Malaciobacter. The sequence continues at coordinate 26,606 of NZ_PDKC01000011.1, forward strand.
CATCATCTCATCAAAAAAGTTTGCAGTTTCTAAATGTGCAGTAATTACTGAAGCATCATACTCTTTTATACCAAAGTCATTTACAAATCTATGTTTTTTCTCATCTGGTAATTCTGGAATTTTTGAGTACTTTTCTATCATCTCATCTGAAATAATTAAAGGTAATAGATCTGGATCTGGGAAATATCTATAATCAGCGGCATCTTCTTTACCTCTCATTGATCTAGTTTCACCTTTTTCAGGATCAAATAATCTAGTTTCTTGAACAACTTCTTGTTCATATACTCCATCTTCCCATGCTTCAATTTGTCTTTGAACTTCATAGTGAATTGCTTTTTCAATGAACTTAAATGAGTTCATATTTTTTATTTCACATCTTGTATAAAGTTTTTCATCACCTTTTGGTCTAATAGAAACATTTACATCACATCTAAAAGATCCTTCTTGCATATTTGCATCACTAATACCAATATATCTCACAATTGAGTGTAATTTTTTAAGATATAAGATTGCTTCTTCTGCACTTCTCATATCTGGCTCTGAAACAATTTCTAAAAGAGGTGTTCCTGTTCTATTTAAATCTACATTAGAAACATCTCCTGCATGAATATTTTTACCTGCATCGTTTTCTAAATGTGCTCTTGTAACACCAATTTTTTTAGTTGTTCCATCTTCAAAATCTATAACTAACTCTCCAAGTCCTACAACTGGCACTTCAAATTGAGAGATTTGATAGCCATTTGGTAAGTCTGGATAAAAATAGTTTTTTCTATTAAAAACTGATTTTTGATTGATTTTCGATTTAAGTGCCGTTCCTAACATAATAGCTTTATATACTGCTTCTTTATTTAAAACTGGTAATGCTCCTGGTAAACCTAAACAAGTTGGACAAACATTTGTATTAGGTGCTTCTCCAAAACTTGTTGCACAAGAACAAAATAGTTTACTTTTTGTATTTAATTGAACGTGTACTTCTAATCCTATAATAACTTCAAACATCTATTTCCTTTTATCTTACAACTTTTATATTTGCAGTCAATTTTAATTTCTCAAAATACTCTTTTAAGAAATTTTGTTCTCTTTGTTGCATTACTACAGTAAAAATTTTATTTTTTACTTCTTCAAATGGAACTATATCAACTCCAATTTTTTTAGAAATCAATAGAGTAACATATTGGTTATTAGCAGTGAAAATTGGTGTAAATCTATTTATTTTTGTACCATTTAAAAGATATCTCATTTGAGAATTTAAATCTTTTTGTTTTAAAGTAAGTTCTGTTCGAGAAACTCCATCACTTGTTGCTATTGGATTTTTCATTGTTTCAATTAATGCTTTTTTATCTTTTGAAACATATTGAACAACTTTTATCTCTTTTGCCATTGAAAACTGAGGTTTATTATTATTATAATAAATTTTCAAATCATCTTCTGTAGCAATTTTTAAGTTCCCTCTTACAAGTTTACCTATTAATTTTTCTCTTTCAATTCTTTTTTTAATTTGTGCCTCATATGCATCATAATTTCTATATTTTTGTTTTACAACTGATTTAAAAGTATATAAATCCATACCATTTGAAGCTGCAAGCTTTTCCATATAATTATTTACATCAAGTGCATCAACAGTAATATTTTTCTCTTTTATTAACTGGTTGTAAAGAATTTCATCAATTAATGCACCAACTGCTTGTTTTTTAGTTAAATTTGAGTCAACCATTCTTTTGTCAATATCGTAAAGAGTGATTGGTTCATCGTTTACAACTAAAGCAACTGCATCAACTAAATCAGCAAAACTTATAGTCGTAGATAGTAAAAGTATTCCTAATAGCTTCTTCATAATCTAATCCCTTTTCATAAAAGTGATATTTTACCAAAAAAATAGTAAATATCAGTTTTTATAAAAAAATACTCATAGATAATTTTATAAGAAGTAGAAAAAACCACTTCTTATTTTGCGCTACTACATCTATTTAATAAGTAAAAAATAGAGTTATAATCCTTTCCTGAATATTCACTAAGACCAATTTCACATGTTTTTGAAGTAGAAAATGCATATTTAGCATCTTTTATACTATTTGGAAGATTTCTTAAAGCACTTTGATTTAACTCTGGATAGTTAAAACCTCTGTCACCAGCAAATCCACAACATGTCACATCTTCAGGAACAATTACTTTTGTAGAACAAAGATTACCTAATTCAACAAATTTTTCATGTAATCCCATTTTTCTTGTTGAACATGTAGAATGAATAGCAATTGGTTCATCGATTTTTTCAATATTTAATTTATCAACTAAATGCATTAATGCAAACTCAATTGGTTCGTAAACATTAAGTTCACTTTTAAAACTCTCAACCATTTTTTTAACACATGGACTTGTATCACATAAAACAGGATACTGTGCATTATTACTAGCTTCTAATAATGCTTCTTCTAATTCATCTGATTTTGTTTTTGCTTGTTTTGTAAAACCTTTTGATGAAAAAGGCATACCACAACATAAACTCTCAATTTTTTTAGGAAAGATTATCTCAAAACCTGCTTTATTTAATAATTCAACAGTTATATCAAATAATTCTTTTTCCTCTTTACTTGCACTACTTAAACCCATTGTTCTGTTTAAACATGAAGGGAAATAAACAACTTTTAAATTACTTGCTTTTTGTTCAATTTTAGTATTGATACTAATTCCTTTTGGTAAATGTGCACTCCATCTTGGAATTTTATTGTTTGATACTTTTCTAAGAGAAGAAGTTAATCCTTCCATCATAGATGTACCTAAAATTGAATGTGTTAAATTTGCAGCTTTAAGTCCAAATCTCATCGAACTTAGTGTTCCTTTGAAATTGTTTGTAATTATATTTGCAACTTTATTTTGTGTTGGAGTAACTTGTTCATGTCTTAAATATTTTGTCAAACTTCCTGTATCTATTCCAACAGGACATGCTGTTGAACACAAACTACATGTTGCACATGTTTCTATTCCATCATATTGATATAAATCTTTTAATTTATCAGATTGTTTAGTATCATTATTCTCTTGTAATCTTGAAATTTCTCTATTTATTACAATTCTTTGTCTTGGTGTTAAAGTTAATACATTTGAAGGACAAACTGGCTCACAAAAACCACACTCAATACATTTATCAACTAAATCATTTGTAGCTGGAAGTGGTTTCAGATTTTTAATATGTGATTCTTTGTCTTCATTTATAATTACACCTGGATTTAAAATATCATTTGGATCAAATAGTTTTTTGATATTTTTCATCATATTATAAGCAGTTTCACCCCATTCAAGTTCAACAAAAGCAGCCATATTTCTTCCTGTTCCATGTTCTGCTTTTAAGCTTCCTTGATAACTAACTGCCACTAATTGAGTAACATCATACATAAAATCATCATATCTTTTAATCTCTTCTTGTGTTGAAAAATCTTGAGTAAATACAAAATGAAGGTTACCATCTAAAGCATGCCCAAAAATTAAAGCTTCTGTATAACCATGTTTTTTAAATAAATCTTGTAGTTTTAAAGTTGCTTCTGCCATATCTTCAATAGGAAAAGCAATATCTTCAATAATAACAGTTGTACCTATTTTTCTAACTGCACCAACAGCAGGAAATAGTCCTTTTCTAATTTTCCAATATTGAGTATATTCTTTTACGTCTTTTGTAAAATATAGATCCCTAACTAAAGAAAACTCTTCTAAAGATTGCTCTATTTGTTTAATTTGTTTATCTAAGTCTTCTGCACTTTTAGCTCTTGTTTCAATTAATAATGCAGTAACTTCTTTATCAAAATCTTTTAGGTACTCTGGCATACTTGGATCATCTTCAATACTTGCTAATCCAGCTCTATCCATAAGTTCAACAGCATCTACAACAATTTCATTGTGTTGTTTTTGTAACTTTAATTTTGTAACAGCATTACATGCTTCTTTTACATCTTTAAAATATACTAATGCACTTGCTTTATCTTTATAATCTTCAACTGTATAGTAAGTAACCTCTTTTATAAAAGCTAAAGTTCCTTCACTTCCTATTATTAGATGTTGTAATATTTCAAACTCATCATCAAAATCAATAAGCGCATTAAGACTATAACCTGTTGTATTTTTTATCTTAAACTTCTCTTTGATTTTATTATAAATTTTTTCATCATCTTTTATACTTTTAGCATATGATTTTAGATTTTCTAAAAACTCTTTGTGTGTTTTTCTAAAATCTTCTTTACTTTTTTCATCTGATGTATCAAGTTCTGTTCCATCACTGAAAATCAATTTCATTGATTTTAATGTTTTATATGAGTTTTGAGAAACTCCACAACACATGCCTGATGCATTATTTGCTGCAATCCCACCAATCATAGCTGCATTGATACTAGCTGGATCTGGCCCAATTTTTTTACCAAATGGTGCTAATATATTATTTGCTTGTGCTCCTGTTAAAGCTGGTGCTAAAGAAACATAGCTTTTATCATCTGCAACTTTAAAGTCTGTCCAATTTCTTGATGTTACTACTAATATTGAATCACTAATTGCTTGTCCTGAAAGTGATGTTCCTGCTGCTCTAAATGTAACACTTAATTGCATTGAATATGCTAATTGTAAGATATCTTTTACTTGTTGTGCATTTTCAGCTCTTATTACCATTTTTGGAATAAGTCTATAAAATGATGCATCTGTTCCATATGCTAAAGTATGTAGATCATCTGTAAATATTATCTTTTCTGGTATCTTTTTAATTATATCATTATAAAATTCTTGATATTTGTGAGGTAACATAGTTTATCCTTATAAAAATTGTTATTTATTTTGTTGAAAGAAGGAAAACTACTATTCAAGTCTAGGTACGGTATATATTCTTTGTTGAGGGTCATCTATAAAAGAGTTCATCTTATCACACTGTGATAAAACTAAATTTTCAATAAGTTGTAAACAGTCTCTTTTATTCATTTTTTATCCTATAATAAAAGGAGATAATTATCTCCTTTTAATACTACATTGTAGATTGTATTCCAAATATTTCTGGGTATAAAGCTAATAAAGCTAATACAATCATTTGTATTGCAATAAATGGCAATACACCTCTATATATCTGTATCGTTCTAACTGTTGCAGGAACAACCCCTTTTAAGTAAAATAGGGAGAATCCAAATGGCGGAGTTAAAAACGATGTTTGTAAATTCATTGCTATTAGTATAGCAAACCAAACAGGATTAATATCTAAATTTGTTGCAATTGGTACTAATATTGGAACAATAATGTATGAAATCTCAACAAAATCAATAAAAAATCCAAGAACAAATATTGCTAACATTGTAAATAATATAAATGCTAATTTTTCATCCCCTGGTAAATTCATCATAAAATGTTCTACTAATTCATCTCCACCTGTATATGTAAATACCATAGAAAAAGCAGTTGCACCAATTAAAATAGCAAATACCATAGATGTAATTTTTACAGACTCTAAAGCTGCTTCTTTAACTGTTGAATTTGAAAAAGTTCTATACATTATACTTAATAATAATGCACCTAAACATCCAACTGCTGCTGATTCTGTTGGTGTTGCAATACCTGCAAAAATTGAACCTAAAACTAATATAATAAGAGTTAATGATGGAATAATATCAATCAACGCTTTAATAACTTGTTTTGATTTTGAACCTCTTGATGGATCACTTGGAATTGCTGGAGCCATATCTTTTTTTACAAAAGCAACAACTAATATAAATAAAATATATGCAACAACTAGAGTAATTCCTGGCCAAACTGCTGCTTTAAACAAATCACCAACTGGAACTTGAAATACATCCCCTAAAATTATCAATACAATTGAAGGAGGAATAATCTGTCCAAGTGTTCCTGATGCACAAATAGTACCTGTTGCAAGTTCAGTATTGTACTTATATTTAAGCATTACGGGTAAAGATATTACTCCCATTGCAACAACAGATGCTCCTACAACACCCGTTGATGCTGCAAGTAAAGTTCCAACTAATACAGTTGATATAGCAACGCCACCTCTTACTTCTCCAAATAAAAATCCCATTGACTCTAAAAGTCTCTCTGCAAGTCCAGTTTTTTGTAAAATAATACCCATAAATATAAACATAGGTACAGCCATTAGAATTGTATTATTCATAATTGACCAAATTCTATGGGGCATAAAATCAAACATAAACATACCCTCAGAGAAACCTTGAACTATTATAGAAGTTAAACTCATATCTGGATCTGCATAACTATAAATCTCTACAATTCCAGCAATTATTCCAAATACAACTGATACTGCTCCAAAAGTAAAAGCAACTGGGAATCCAATCAACAGCATAAACAATGCTGTAAAAAACATTATAATACCAATCATTATTTGCTTCCTTTTACTTTTTCTTCAATTTTTTCTTTATACTCATGGGCTTGGTGAGATATTGAGTGATCTTCATACTCATGCAAACCTAAATATGTATTTAAATTTTTGATAAAAAATCCAATTGAAGTAATCATTAAAAGAGTAAATGATATTGGAATCATTGCTTTAATAATCCATCTATGTGTTAAACCACCTGGATCACCAGAAACTTCATTAAAAGCGTATGCTTCATGAACAAAATCATATGAACCATAAACGATTAACATTGAAATAGGATAAATAAAAGTAACTACACCTATCATATTAATCATAGCTTTTTTTCTACTTGATAATGTATCATAAATCAAGTCAACTCTTACGTGCCCATCTTCTTTTAGAGTGTATGACACTCCTAATAATATAACTACAGAAAAAAGGTGCCACTCCATCTCTTGCATAGCAATATTACCTGTGTTAAAAGCGTATCTCATAATAACATCATAAAATACATTTAAAATCATAAGTACTAAAACAATTCCTGTTATACCACCTATGAAATCTGCTAGTTTATCAAAACCTCTCTCTAGTTTTAATAGCATTTATTTATCCTTTTTATCTTAAGAGTTCAATAAGCACCTCAATACTCATTAAACTATTAACTTTCCTTGTCCAAAAATAGACCCATTTATGGGTCTATTTATAAGAGTTATTATAAGTTATCTTGTAAATATTTATAATCCGCCATTTTTGTCCACTCTCTGACTTTTTTCAAATATTCAGCTTGAGATTTTAAAATCTCTTTTAACAATGGACTTTGTTTAGCTTTTTCAACTAATAATTCACTATTAGCTTTTTTCATAGCTTTAATTACACTTTTTGGGAATGTTTTAATTTTAACATTTGGGAAATCTTTTTCAATATTTGCCCATGCTTCAGAATTCATATGGTAGTTTTCAATATACATATCATATGCAGAAACTCTCATTGCAGTTACTAAGATTTTTTGTAAATCTTTTGGTAATCTATCAAATTTTCTTTTATTTACTAAAAATTGTAACTCAGTTGCAGGTTCATGCCAACCTGTGTAGTAATAAGGTGCAATTTTATGGAATCCCATTTTTACATCCATTGATGGGCTTACCCATTCTAAAGCATCAATTGTTCCTCTTTCAAGTGATGTATAAAGTTCACCTGGTGCAATATTTGTAACTGTAACACCAAGTTTTGCTAATACCTCTCCTGCAAATCCTGGAATTCTCATTTTTAGACCTTTTAAATCTGCAACAGAATTAATCTCTTTTCTGAACCAACCACCCATTTGGTTACCAGAGTTTCCACCAGGGAAAGATAATACTTTATGTCTTTTATATGCTTTTTGCATTAATTCCATACCACCGCCATAATAAAACCATGCATATTGTTCAGGTGTTGTCATACCAAAAGGCATTGTTGTAAATGGTAAAAGATTAATATCTTTACCTTTCCAGTAATATGAAGCAGAGTGACCCATCTCATATTGCCCTGCTTTAACCATATCTAAAATACCTAATGGTGCTTTGTGTTTATTTGCTGCATCTACTCTTATTTGAAGTCTTCCATTTGACATCTCTTTAACAAGTTTTGCCATGTTTTTTGGTGCATCAATAAATGGTGATAAAGTAGAACCCCAAGTAGTAGCCAATTTCCACTTATATACTTTATCTTTTGCAAATGCTGCTGAGCTTAGTCCCGCAACTAAAGCCGAAGCAACTAACAATTTTGTTGTCTTTTTCAACATCATAACATTCTCCTTTTTATGTATTGTTTCAAATTTTAACCATTTGATATGATAATGATATGATATTTTTGCTTTATTATGTAAATTTTATGTAGTTTTAAATATATAGCCTGTATCTACTACAGTTTCAACATATTTATTAGAAAGTACCTTTCTTAGGCGTCTGATAAGACTTCTTATTGATTCTAAAGAAGCAAAGCTTCCTTCCCAAACATAGTTTTGTATAGTATCATATGTTAAAACTTGATTTCTTTTTGTTAAAAAAAGATTCATTAGCAATCGCTCTTTTTTGGTAAGTCTTAACTCTTCATTACCCAAAAATACCACAGAAGTTTTATAATCAAAATAACAATTTTCATCAAAATATATTAGATCATTTCTAATTTTACACAATCTTTGTACTTTTATTTCAAGTTCATCAATAAAAAATGGCTTTTTCAAATAATCATTACATCCAAATTCGTATGATTGTTTAATAACTTCAAGCTCTATTGAAGCACTAATTATAATAATTGGAACCTCATCATAAAACTCTCTAATTTTTTTTAATATTTTTATTCCATCAATGTTTGGAACATTAATATCTATAACAAAACAACTATACCCTTCTGTTAAATTACTATAAGCTTTTGCTCCATCAATAAAAGCATCAACTTTATAACCTTTTAAAGTTAATCTTTTTTTTATTGTTTCATTTAGTTTTTTATTATCTTCTAAAAGTAATATATTCATTTTATTCCTTTTTGTAAGGCACTTTTATGGTAAATACAACATTACCATTTAAATTTTTAACTTTTATTGAGCCATGCATTTTATCTTCTACAATTACTTTTGCCATATAAAGCCCTATTCCCGTTCCATCTTCTTTTGTAGTAAAATATGGTTCAAAAATAGATGAAACTATTTTTTCATCTATTTCTCCACCATCATCTATTATCTCTATTATATTGAAATCTTCTGCTTGTGAAATATTAATTATAATATTTCCCCTTTTATCACTATTTTTTTGCATTATTTTATTTTTTGCATTATTAATCAAATTTAGTAATACTTGTTTAAACTCGTTTTCATATCCATATACAACTAAATCTTCTTCATTTAAATAATTAAAATGCATATCTATATTTAAGTAAAATACTTGTTTGCCAATTATTTCATTAATCTCATCTAATGCTTTTTTTATTGGAAATATAACTTTTTGATTTGATGGTTTTAAAAAGTTTCTAAAATCATTTAGGGTTCTTGACATATATTGAATTTGAACCATTGAGTCTTTAACAAACTCTTCAACTTGACAATCTTTTAATTCATTTAATAAATATGAAGTTTGTATATCTTGGACTTGTGCTGATAATTCTACTAAAGGCTCATTCCATTGATGTGCAATAGCTGCAACCATATCACCCATTTCTGCTAGTTTACTTTGTTGTATTAAAAACTGTTTTTGCTGTACTCTTTCTGTTATATCATCCATAATACAAACTATTCCACCAATTCTTCCATTTATATTTTTATACACAGCTTTATTTAAAATAAAATATTTGATTTTTTTATCACTAAAATGTAAAGCCATTTCAGAAGTATCTGTTTTTAATGTTTCTAATAATTTTTCATCTATTTTTATATTTTTTTTAGCAATATCTATAGGAAAAAAATCATATGCAGTTTTCCCTACAACACTTTGTTTGCTCAAACCCATTAAATTTGCAAAAGCCAAATTACAACCAATAAATTTTCCATCTACATTTTTATAATAAATTGCGTTTGGTATTGTATCAAGCAATACTTTATCAAACTCTAATCTATTTGAAAGTGCTGTTTGTAGTTTCTTTCTTCTATTTATATTAGCTTTCATTAATATTATCAATATAATAAATACAAGCATTGTCATTACTGTAATATTTACTAAAATTTTATACTTTTTATAAAAAGAAAAAGGTTTATTTACTACTGTATAATTATCAAGATACTTTTCAATATGTATATCAAATTTTTTTAATTCATTATAATCAAAAATATATCTGTTTGGTGATTTTCTTAATATTGGTATTTGTGAGATATCTTTGCCATTTAAAACTTCCATTGCCATTTTTGCAACAGCTTCACCTTGGGCTTGAGCTGAAGTTAATAAACCACCTATCATTCCATAATTTAAATAAAAATCCCAAAGCCCATAAATTGGTACATGCGAAAGTTTTTTTATTTTTTCTAAACTCTGTTTATATGTAAAAAATTTACCTGCTTTATCTTTAAATAAAAGAACAAAAAGCAAAGCTGTATCTTTTGGTGCTTTTGATACAACTTTTTGAATCTCTTTCATTCTCATATCATCAATATATTCAATTTCAAATTTTTTTCTATATTTTGGAAAAATTTTTTCTAAATCTTGTTTCATAATAAGTCCAGTAGTTGACTTATCATTTATTATAATTAATTTCTTAAGATGTGGATGTATTTTTAAAATTAGTTCAAAATTTTTCTTTAAGTCTACTTGTTCTAATACTCCACTAACATACTTTTTCATTCCATTCTTTTTTAAAATGGATTCGTCAAAATAGTTTATTCCACAAAATAAAATAGGAGTATTTGGAAATAAACTCTTTTGATACTCTACTAAAAATTCCAATGCAGAGTTATCACTTGCAATAATTACATCAAATTTTCTATGTTTGAACTCTTCTTTGTATAAATTATATAACTTCTCATAATAGCTTTTACTAGATACTCTTTTTGTATCCATATAAACTGTTGTTAAATTAATGTTTTTTTTTGTTGAAAACTTATGTTCAATTGCTTTTGAAATATCATCTGTCCACTTATAGCCTTTGTGATAAGAGTGAAGTAAAAGTACCTCTTTAATCTTATCATTTGCATTACAAAAACAAAAAAACAATAGACTTATTAATATAAAACTTCTTTTCAAACCAATCCTTTAATAAGCCTATTATATCACTAATCTACAAAAATTACATAACCAGATTTTGGTCCATGTGCTCCAATAACTAATGATTGTTCAATATCAGCAGTTTTAGAAGGACCACTAATAAATACTCCATATTTATCATCTTCTTCAAAGCTTATTCTTTCATAAGCTTCGTGCATATTATTTACTATTTCATCTTTTTTTACAACAATCACAATATTTTCAGAAATAAAATACAAACCTCTGTGTTTATTATCTTTATTTTTAACCCACACAGCACCATTTTCAGCCACTGCAAAATTTCCTTTTACCACACAAAGTTCAATATCTTTTAATTTATGTATATCATCTTGTGCATTTGCATCAAATGTAGCTTTTGTAAAATCTTCCACATTTGAAGTTATAATTTTTGCATCTGGATAAAGATTTGTTATTGTCTCATCTAGTTGTTCTTTTTTACAAATTATTGTATTACCACCAACACTTTCTAACATCTTTTTATAATGTTCAAATTTATTTTCAAACTTCATTCCAAAGTTATCATATGAAGGAAGTTTTGTATCTACAACTACCCTATTTTCTCTAATTGAAGCTAATATTTGTTCTTTACTTGTCATCTTCAATTCCTTTTTTATAAAGTTCTTTAAAACTATTTTTTGGCATTTCTGGCATGTCTCTATTTTTACCCCAAACATTTGATTTTGAATATATTAAAGATTTTGGTAGTAAAGGTACAACTTTTCTAGCAACTTTTCCTGCTATATCAAAAAGTATAGGATGAGACATTAACCATGAAGTTGATTTAAGCATAAATTTTTTCTTTGAATCAATTATGCCTTGTTGCGTTAAATCTTGTCTATGATTATAAAGTTGAGAGTCCAAATCAATTTTTACAGGACATACATTAGTGCATGAACCACATAATGTACAAGCAAATGATAAACTTTTGTGTTTTTTAGGATCTCTAAATGTTGCTAATGAAGAACCAATTGGTCCTGGAATAACATATTCATAAGAGTGCCCTCCACTTCTTCTAAATATAGGACAAGTATTCATACATGCTCCACATCTAATACAATTTAGTGCTTTTTGATATTTTTTAGATTTTAAAAATGGTGATCTTTTATTATCTACAATTACTATATGCATTTGTCCATCAACAACTGGACCATGAAAATGCGAAGTATATGCAGTAACTGCTTGTCCTGTTGCACTTCTTGCAAGTAATCTTGTAAATACACTTAGATCTTCTAATCTAGGAATAATTTTTTCTATTCCCATACAAGCAATGTGTAATTTTGGAGTATTAGCACCCATATCTGCATTACCTTCATTTGTACAAACAACAAATCCACCAGTATTTGCAATAGCAAAATTAACACCTGTTATTCCTGCATCAGCATTTAAGAATTTTTCTCTTAAACTTGCTCTTGCAGCTCTTGTTAAATATGTAGGATCATAATTTCCTTCTTGTGTTCCTAAATGCTCATGAAATGTATCAGAAACATCTTGTTTTTTTAGGTGAATTGCAGGTAAAACAACATGAGATGGTGGCTCTTGTCTTAATTGAACAATTCTCTCACCTAAATCTGTGTCAATTACTTCTATTCCTTTTTCAATTAAATAAGGATTTAAGTGGCACTCTTCTGTTAGCATTGATTTTGATTTTACAATTTTTTTTGCATCATTATCTTTTAAAATCTTATAAACAATTTCATTATGTTCTTGTGCATCTTTTGCCCAGTGGATTTTAATCCCTCTTGCTTGTGCATTTTTTTCGAACTCTTCTAGATACTTGTCTAAATTTGCCATTGTATGAGTTTTTATACTATTTGCAAATTCTCTTAATTCTTCCCATTCTGGAATTGTTTTTGAAGTAATATCTCTTTTTTCTCTTACAAACCATAAAGCCTTATCATGCCAGTGCATTCTCTCATCGTTTGCAACGAATGCTTTTGCGTTCAATGGGTGTGGATTACTCATTATTAGCTCCTGCAAGAATTTCTACAATATGTTTTACTTTTATATTTTCATTATTTCTATTGATGATTCCATCTAAATGCATCAAACATGACATATCTGCACCTGTTATATATTGTGCATGAGAATCAATATGATCTTTTATTCTATCTTTTCCCATTGCAATAGAGATATCTTCTTCTGTAACACTAAATGTTCCACCAAAACCACAGCATTCATCTTCTCTTTTAAGTGTTACAAGTTCAATATCTTTTACTAATGACAATAAATTCTTTAGTTTTGAATCATATGGAATATTTAATTCACTAGGAGTTGCTAATTTTAACATCCTATGTCCATGACATGAATTATGAAGTCCTACTTTATGAGGGAAACTTACATCAAGTTTATCAATTTTAACAACATCATGTAAAAATTCACAAACTTCATATATTGAAGTTTTAACTTTAACATAATCAGCATCATCATCTTCAAAAAATACCCCATAGTGATCTTTTACCATTGCAACACAAGATCCGCTTGGTGCAACAATATAATCATAATCTTTAAATGTCTCTACAAATTGCTTTGCTAAAGTCTCTATATCTTTTGAACACCCTGAATTTGCCATTGGTTGACCACAACATGTTTGACTCATAGGATAATCTATATCTAATTTAAGATTTTTTAAAAGTTTGTATGTAGCAACACATACATCTGGATATAGTTCATTCATAAAGCAAGGTATAAATAACCCAATTTTCATGTAAACTCCTTTAATTATGTAACTATTTTACATAATCAATATGAAAATCTTATGATATTTTATCTATTTAGACAAATTGTAAAGTCATTGTTTAAATAATTCTCATCTATTTCAATATTATTTGTTAATTTTCTACAAAATCGTAATATCTGTGTTTTTGAAATATTAATAAATGTTTGATTTTTTAAAAAATTAAAGATAAAAGCTTTATTACTACTATAGTAGCATTTAGTAATAAATTTGAAAACATCATCTTTTTCTAAAAGATTCATAGCTCCACTACAAATATAAAAATCTTTATGTGGCAACTCATTTTCTATTATATTTAATTTCATAAAAGTGTAGTTAGGAAATCTATCTTTACAGATTGAGACCATATAATCTTCCCTATCTATACCTAAATAATCTTTTGGTAATAAATCTTTATTATCTAAAAATTTAAGGTACTCTGCAAAACCACAGCCAGCATCTGCAATTGTAGAGTTTTTAATATTGTATACAAATTTTGTGATTACTTCAAATCTTAGATATTGTGAGAATTGAGAATTCCAGTGAACTCCCCTTGCTGTAACTCCATACTCTTTTAAGGCTTGTTTATAAAATATGTGATTATCTATATTTGTCATTTTATCTGTTCTATTATTACCCCATTATCTTTTATAAATTTTGCAACTACATTTGAATTTGTATGTTCATAAGCTCTATCATAAACTATTCTTTTTATTCCACTTGCAATTAAATTTTTTGAACAATCAGCACATGGCTCTAAAGTTACATAAATAGTGGCATTTTCTATACTGATTCCTTTTCTTGCAGCCCAGATAATTGCATTCATTTCTGCATGTATTTCATAAGTTTTTGACCATTCGTGATGATCATTTGTATATTCATCATTCCAATGTTCACTACAATTTACATATCCCGAAGGTGTTCCATTATATCCCGTTGATAAAATTCTTCCATCCTTTACAATCACTGCTCCCACACGCTTTGATACGCATTTTGATGCACTTGCTATCTCATGCGCAATATTTATAAAATTTCTATCATTTAACACTTATTCTCCATTTTAAATTAGCTTATAATCATTTTTTAGCTATATTATAGCGAAATTTTACAAAAAAGGTACGTTAAATGGATTTTAAAGAAATAAAAGAACTTATTAAAGTATTTGACAAGAGCGAGCTTAATAAATTAAAGATTAAAGAGGGTGAATTTGAGATATCAATGGGGAAAGGTTTTGACGGAACTGTAGAAATGGCTCCAGTTGCACAAGCAGTTCAACAAGCTGCACCAGCAACTCCAGTTATAAGTGCTCAAACTGAAACTTCATGCACAACTGAAAAAGGAAATCAAACTTGTGCAGATACAATTAATTCACCAATGGTAGGAACATATTATGCTGCACCATCACCAAACACTGCTGCATTCGTAAAAGCTGGAGATACAGTTAAAAAAGGTCAAACTTTATGTATTATAGAAGCTATGAAAATCATGAATGAAGTAGAAGCAGAGTGTGACTGCAAAATTTTAGAAGTTTTAGTAGAAGATGGACATCCTGTAGAATATGATATGCCACTGTTTGCTATAGAAAAATTATAAGAAAGAGCTAAAATGGCTGAAATTAAAAAAATTTTAATAGCTAATAGAGGTGAGATTGTTCAAAGAGCTGTTAGAACAATTAGAGAAATGGGGAAAAAATCAGTTGCAATTTATAGTGTAGGTGATAAAGAAGCATCTTATTTAAAACATGCTGATGAAGCTGTATGTATTGGTGGAGCAAAATCAGTAGATTCATACTTAAATATTCCAGCAATTATAACTGCAGCTGAAATGACTGGTTGCGATGCAATTTTTCCAGGATATGGATTTTTATCTGAAAATCAAGATTTTGTAGAAATTTGTAGATTACATGGAATTAAATTTATTGGACCATCTGTTGATGTTATGGACAAAATGGCTGATAAATCAAAAGCAAAAGACGAAATGGTAAAAGCAGGTGTTCCTGTTGTTCCAGGAAGTGAAGGTTCTATTCACTCTGTAGAAGAGGGTAGAAAAATTGCTAGAGAGATTGGTTATCCAATCATGGCTAAAGCTTCTGCTGGTGGTGGTGGTAGAGGAATGAGATTAATCAACGACGAATCTGAATTTGACCACTTATTTATGGCAGCTTCATCTGAAGCTCTTGCGGCATTTGGTGATGGAACAATGTACCTTGAGAGATTTATCAATAACCCAAGACATATTGAAGTTCAAGTAGTTGGTGATTCGTATGGAAATGCAATTCACATAGGTGAAAGAGATTGTTCTTTACAAAGAAGACATCAAAAAGTAATAGAAGAATCTCCTGCAATTTTGTTAAATGAAGAGACAAGAAATAAACTTCATGAAGTTGCTGTAAAAGCTACAAAATATTTAAATTATGAAGGTGCTGGAACATTTGAATTCTTAGCAGATGACCAACAAAACTTCTATTTTATGGAAATGAATACAAGACTTCAAGTTGAACATCCAGTTTCTGAAATGGTATCTGGAATTGATTTAATTGAATTAATGATTAGAGTAGCAGAGGGAGAAAAAGTTCCTCCTCAAGAAAGTATTAATTTTAAAGGACATGCAATAGAGTGTAGAATTACTGCTGAAGATCCAGTATCATTCTTACCTTGTCCAGGAAAAGTAAAACAATGGATGGTACCAGGTGGGAGAAATGTAAGAGTTGATTCTCACGTTTATACTAATTATGTTGTTCCTCCTTATTATGACTCAATGATTGGTAAATTAATTGTTTGGGGAAGAGATAGAGAAAAAGCTATTAATATTATGAAAAGAGCTTTAAATGAATTTGAAGTTGAAGGAATAAAAACAACTATTCCATTTCATATGAAAATGATGAATAATGAAGACTTTAAAAACAACAACTACGACACAAAATACTTAGAAAACTATAAAGGTTAAACTTAACCTTTCTTATAGACTAGAATAAGTTCTAGTCTATAAAGCTTAAATTTATATAAATTTAGCTATACTCGCGTCAATTATTATACACATTTATATACCTATTTACTGTGACAGCTACGTATCATGGATTTTAAATTATTGACTTCCAATTTTTTAACATTAAATTTTAAATAGAACAAAAAGTTATATAACAGTGTATTTTAAATTCAAATATACGAAGGTAAAAAGTGACTTTTCAAGAGTTCAATTTTAAAAAAAATTTACAAAAATCAATCGATGATGCTGGTTTTACAGAGCCAAGTCCAATTCAACAAGACGCAATTCCTGTAATTTTAAGTGGAAAAGATATTGTGGGACAAGCTCACACAGGTACAGGGAAAACAGCAGCATTTGGTTTACCAATTTTAAATATGATGACATGCAACAATGAAGTAGAAGCAGTAGTTGTTGTTCCTACAAGAGAACTTGCTATGCAAGTTTCTGATGAAATCTTTAAATTTGGTAAAAACTTAGGTATAAATACAGCAACAGTTTATGGTGGACAATCATATAGTAGACAATTAAAACACATTGCAAATGCTTCAGTTTTAATTGCAACTCCTGGAAGATTTTTAGATCTTTTAAGAGATAAAAAAATCAATATCAAACCAAAATATGTAATTCTTGATGAAGCAGATGAAATGCTTGATATGGGATTTTTAGATGATATTAAAGAGATATTTACATTCATGCCAGAAGAAAGACAAACACTTCTATTTTCTGCAACAATGCCAAATGCTATTAAACAATTAGCAAGAACAATTTTAAAAGAACCAGAATTTGTAACAATTACAAAAAGTGAAGTTACAAACTCTAAAATTACACAATCATATTATGTAGTTGATGAGTATGAAAGAGATGCTGCATTAATAAGATTATATGATTTTAAAAATCCAGAAAAATCAATCATCTTCTGTCGCACAAAAAAGGAAGTAGATAGATTATCAACTTTCCTAGTATCTCAAGGATACAGCGCAAAAGGACTTCATGGAGATATGGAGCAAAGACAAAGAGAAGAAGTAATTAATGCATTTAAAAAAGACAAACTAGAAATTCTAATTGCGACTGATGTTGCTGCACGTGGGCTTGATGTAAATGATGTAACACATGTATTTAATTACCATATGCCATTTGATTCTGAAAGTTATGTACACAGAATTGGAAGAACTGGTAGAGCAGGGAAAGAGGGTGCTGCAATTTCAATTGTTTCTCCTCATGAATTTAAAATGATTCAAAAAATTCAAAAAGCTACTGGTGGAAAATTAGAAGCAAAAATTATTCCTGATATCAAATCAGTAAAAGATATTAAAACAAATAAATTAGTATCAAAAATTAAAGAGCAAAAAGTATATGATTCTGCACTTGAAGTTGTTGAATCATTAAAAGAAGAGTATGATATCTCAACAATTGCATTTAAACTTGCATCAATGCTTACAAACTCTACATTTGTAAAAGGTAATAATAATATTGGTAAATCTCAAAAAGATATAGAGAGATTAATTGCTAATATTGCAAGAACTGGAGGAAATGATAGAGGTGGAAGAAGACCAAGAGGTGGAAACAGAAATAGTTCAAACAGAAATGGTGGAAGAAATAGAAATTCTGGAGGAGGTTCTAGAAATAGATCTAACTCATCATCTTCATCAAACAGAAGAAAACACTAGTAACTAAATAAATAAGTGAATTTTCACTTATTTATTTCTATAAAATTTAACTAAAGCACTTTTTGCTTTTTTAAAAGCTGCTTTAGTATCCCTACCAAACCCTCTAAAAACACCATCATTATTAAAAAGTTCAACCATTTCAAGCTTACCTTGTTCAGTCTCAATTACTCTAAAAACATCAAACTTTCTTCTAATTTTTTCTATTTTTGGAATATCATTTGATGTTAATATTTTAAAAGTTAACATTTTTACTCCTTTTATCTATATTATATAGTTATTATATATATAAATTCTTAAAAATAAATAAAAGAAAATTTTATAATGTTACATTTAATAAATTACAATAATAAATTTACAAAAAAATTAGGAATATAATATAGAGAATTAAAATATAATAAATATTTTGGTTATATAAAGATTAAGCTTAATTAAAGGTTTTGTAATGAGTTATCCAATATAATCTTATAAAAATTAGATTTCAAAATGGTTACACAAAGGGTTACATTGGATTTTCAAACAATCAAGAAAATGGACAAAGCTGCTGAAAAAACACTTCCAGGCTTTGCAAAATTATCATTGGGACTTTTATTTATTGTAGTTGTTTTCTTATGGAGTTACACTTCACATGGTAATGTTCCTAACAACTCATTTTTAATTATAGGTGCAGTTTTTGGTGCCTATATGGCTATGAATATTGGGGCAAATGATGTTGCAAATAATGTAGGTCCAGCAGTTGGGTCTAAAGCAATGACAATGTTTTGGGCAATTGTAGTTGCCGCAACTTTTGAAGCACTTGGAGCATTAATTGCAGGTGGAGAAGTTGTAAAAACAATAAAAAAAGGAATTATTGATCCAGCACTAATTTCTAATCCTGATATATTTATTTGGGCGATGACAGCAGCATTATTATCTGCTGCATTATGGTTAAACTTTGCAACATCTGTTGGAGCACCTGTTTCAACAACTCACTCAATTGTAGGGGGAGTAATGGGAGCAGGAATTGCTGCAGCTGGATTTAGTATTGTTTCATGGGGAACAATGGCTAAAATTGCTTCTTCTTGGATAATCTCTCCAATTTTGGGTGGAATTATTGCAGCAGCTTTTCTATATTTTATTAAAAAGAAAATTATGTATCAAAAGGATATGATTGCAGCAGCAAATAAATTTGTACCTTACTTAGTAGCTTTTATGTCTTGGGCTTTTGGGACATATATTATTTTAAAAGGCATGAAAAAAATAATAAAACTTGATTTTATGACTGCTTTAAGCCTTGGACTTATTATTGCTATTATTGTATTTTTCTTAATTAAACCTCTTGTTAATAAAGCCTCTAAAAAAATAGAAAACACAAGAGTTGGAATAAACTCTTTATTTACTATTCCTTTAATTTTTGCAGCTGCACTTCTTTCTTTTGCTCATGGTGCCAATGATGTTGCAAATGCAATTGGACCACTTGCGGCTATTAATGATGCAGTAATGAATGCTGAAATTGCATCAAAAGTTGGAATTCCATTTTGGGTTATGTTTGTTGGTGCAGTTGGTATTGCAATTGGACTTGCACTTTATGGACCAAAATTAATTAAAACAGTGGGTTCAGAGATAACTGAACTTGATCAAGTAAGAGCATATGCTATTGCAATGGCAGCAGCAGTTACAGTTATTCTTGCTAGTCAATTAGGACTTCCTGTATCTTCAACTCATATTGCAGTTGGGGGAGTATTTGGAGTAGGGTTTCTAAGAGAATTTCTTGATTCAAGTGAATCTAAAATGTTAAGTGATATTAGAAGAAAATTTAAAAAAGACAAAAAAATATTAGAAAAATATGAAGAAGAATTAACTGAACTTGAAAATAAAGAGAAAAAAAGCAAATCTGATTATATCAGAGTTGTTGAATTATACAAAGTAATTGAAGAAAAAGTAGAACAAGTAAGAATTGAGAAACGAGACTTTAAAGCTAAAAAAAGTGTAAAATATGTAAAAAGAGA
Organism: Arcobacter sp. CECT 8985; assembly: GCF_004116495.1. Lineage (GTDB taxonomy): Bacteria > Campylobacterota > Campylobacteria > Campylobacterales > Arcobacteraceae > Malaciobacter. The sequence continues at coordinate 47,026 of NZ_PDKC01000011.1, forward strand.
TGCCGTTAAAAAAATCATTGCTGCATGGGTTATTACAGTGCCTGCTGCTGCATTATTATCTGCTTCTATTTTCTTTATGATTAAAGGTATTATGTCGTAATATTACGACAAATACCTGCTTTATAATCATTACTAATAAAAACATAAAATATATATTTGCTACTTTATGATAAAATAAATCTATTATTTCATAAAGGCATATAAATCGAAACACTTATTTCTGTACTTCCTGTATATTTTTTTATTGTATTAGGCTTTATATTAAAAAAAAGTTTTCAAGAAAAAATTCACGATAAAAGTTATGTAATTTTATCCTTTTACTTTCTTCAGCCAATGCTTATATTTTGGGGACTAACTAGATCTCCTATTGATTATGCGTTTATTATGTCACCATTGATTTATCTAGTTATACTTCTTACTGTATTTATACTAGTTTTAATTGTTTCAAAAAAAATATTTACAGACTCAAAAGATAAAACTATTTTTATTGCAGTTTCTTTAGTTGGAAATACAGGAAATATTGGAGTTCCCTTAGGAATTGCACTTTTTGGAGAACAATCAGTTCCATATACAAGTATAATAAATCTTGCATGCACTTTATATATTTATATTTTCAGTGTATATTTCTTTGCAAAAGATAGTTTTACTATAAAAAAATCGATTCAATCTATTTTAAAACTTCCTGGTATTTGGGTTGCACTATTTGCTATTTTAATTAATCACTTCTCAATTCCTATTCATAAAGATATTTCAAAAGTTTTAGAAATGGGTGCATACTCATCAATGGTAATTCAATTAATGATTTTTGGTATTTATCTTTCAGAAGTAAAAATTAAAACAATGAATTGGAAATTATCATTATCTCTTAGTATAGTAAAACATATAATTCTTCCTGCAGTTGGAATTTTATTTATATTATATAGTAATATAGATGCTTATGTTGGAGCAATAATACTTATGCAACTTATGGTACCACTTGCAGTAAATAATGTTAATTTGGCAGCTTTATATAACTGTAAACCACATGCTGTAACTGCTAGTGTATTAATCTCTACAATATGTTTTTCATTGTTACTATATTTTTACATTCATTTAATTAGATATTTTTTAGGAGTTTTATAAATGTGTGGAATTTTAGGAACCAATTTTAATAGTTTAAACTTCAAACAGGCTATTAAATATATTGAAAATAGAGGCCCTGATTTTCAAGCTATAAAAACTATAAACAATAATAACTTTGCACATACAAGATTATCTATAATTGACCTTGATAATGAAGCAAATCAGCCAATGATTTTTGATGAAATATTAATTGTGTTTAATGGTGAGATTTATAATTATAAAGAATTAATAAAACAACATAATCTAAAATGTAAAACAAAATCAGATACAGAAGTTATAATAAGACTTTATGAAAAATATCAAAAAGATTTTTTAAACTATTTAAATGGAATGTTTAGTTTTTGTATTTATGATATAAAAAAAGATAGTTTCTTTTGTGCTAGAGATAGATATGGTAAAAAGCCATTTTTTTACTATTATAAAAATAATAAGTTTATTTTCTCATCTTCAATAAAATCAATTCTTACGCTACTAGATGAAACGCCTAAACTAAATAAAGTAGCACTGTCTCAATATATGCAATATTTTGTTAGTTTAGCAGATAATACTTTCTATCAAGATATAAAAAAACTTGAAGCCTCAAGCTATTTGGAACTTCAAAACTCAAATCTTACAATAAAAAAATATTATAAAATAAATACCTACAAAAAAATAAAAGATGAGCAAACAGCTTTAAAAGATATTGAAGAATTAATTATAAGTAGTATAGAACAAAGATTAACTTCAGATGTAGAAGTTGGTTCACTTCTTAGTGGGGGAATTGATAGTTCTTTAATATCTGCACTTTATACAAAAATTAGTGGCAAAAAAATAAATACTTTTAGTGTTGGATATGAAGATTATAAAAGCTATAGCGAACTTGATTATGCAAAAATTACAGCAGATCACATAGGTTCAAATCATCACCCCTTAGTTATAGGTCAAAAAGAGTTTATTGATTCTTTTGAAGATGTATTAGATGCTCTTGAAGAACCACATGCAGATAGTGCAGCCTTTCCTTTATATTTATTGACAAATAAGATAAAAAACCAAGGAATAAAGACTGTATTGAGTGGAGAAGGTAGTGATGAAATATTTTTAGGATATGATAATTATGCTAAGTTCTTAAAATATTATGAGTTTGAAAAAACATTACAACCTAACCAAACAGAGTTTTTAGATACAATCATTTCAGCACTTCAAAATAATACAAAAGAGAGTGAATATTTAAGAAGAATTATAAAAAAACAGACCTTATACAATGGCTTTGGAGAAGTCTTTACTTCAATTCAAAAGAAAAGATTATTTAAAAAAGTACCTACTTTCAAGCAAGAGAGAGTAAAAAAAGATCCAGTTGATTGGATGAGTTATACAGATTTAAAAGTATGGTTAGGACAAAGTTTATTGAGTAAAGTTGATAAAATTTCAATGGCTAACTCCCTTGAAGTTAGAACTCCATTTTTAGATTATAGATTAGTTGATTATCTTTTTAGTGTTGAATCTAAAATCAAAGTAGGAGATACAAACAAATATTTACTAAAAAAAATAGCATCAAAATATATCCCAAAAAAGATTATTAATAGAACAAAAAAGGGATTCAATTCACCTTTTAATGAGTGGATACATAATGAATATAAAGATTCTATTTTAAATACTATTTTATATGTAAATAAAAAAACGGATCTATTTAATGAGCAATATATAAAAAATATTTATGAACTTGCAAAAAATAGAAAATTTAAACAGCACCTTTGGTCTTTATACATTTTTTCATTATGGTATAAAAAACAATATTTATAAAATTTTTATATACCATTTTAAAACAAGATTAGATATGATTCCAAAAGCTAACAAAGAAGCGAGGGGAACATGAATATACTTATTCCAGTAGATATAAATAGCAGATTTGAAGCAGTTATATCATCAATTGAAGAATCAAATTATTGGGCCTATATCGATTTAGATGATGGGCAAATAGTTAATTGTGAGTTTTTAAAATACAAAGAAGATACAAATTGTTGGATTGACCATATTATAATTATTAATAAAGATGATTATAAAGAGGAATTTAAACAAAAAGAGTTTTCAGTTTTAAAAACGACTACTCAAAAAAGTATTGATGAAATTATTGAGGCTTTATTACTAAATAAACTTATAAAATTAAAACCTTAATATGATAAGTTTTACAAAAGAAGATTTGAATATATTAGATAAAATTATTAGTTCTAGAAGAGATGTAAGAGGTAATAATTTTATTGATAAAAAAGTATCAAATAAAAAATTAAATATTATATTAGAATCTGCACTTAAGGCACCTTCAGTGGGGTATTCACAACCTTGGGCTTTTAAAATAGTAAGAAGTAAAGATGAAAAAAATAAAATCTACAAAAACTTCAAAAGAAACTACTTAAAAAGTTTTCCAAAATTTGAAAATAGACCTCTTTATAAAAAACTGAAACTTGAGGGAATAAAAGAATCTTCTATTAATATTGCTGTATTTTATAAGAAAAGTAATAAAGAGGTTTTAGGACAAACATATATGAAAAGAAGTGGCGAATACTCTGTTGTTTGTGCTATTCATAATATGTGGCTAACTGCTAGAGTAATGGGCATTGGAATAGGTTGGGTATCTATCATAAAACCAAAAAAAGTTCGAAAAATTCTAAAGGTATCAAAAGAGTACAAACTTATTGGATATTTGTGTGTTGGTTATACTAAAAATTTTTTAGATCAACCTGAGTTAAAAAAAGTTGGCTGGGATAAAAAGAAAAATTTACATGATTGTATTTTGAATTAAAGGGAGAAAAATGAAAAAATCAATCATAAAAGTATTTATACTTTTAACAATGTTTATATTAATAGCCACAACTGCAAATGCAAGAGAATATAGACTTAAAATGGCAACTACATGGGGAAAAACAGCTTCACCTTTAATAGACATTGCAAAAGAGGCTGCTAGCCTTGCTCAAACAATGTCAAATGGAGAGTTAAAAATTAGAGTTGATAGTGCAAATAAACATAAAGCACCATTTGACGTATTAGATATGGTAAAAGCAGGGCAGTATGATATAGGTCATAGTGCTTCATATTATTGGAAAGGTAAGGATATAAATACTTTACCTTTTACTTCTATGCCATTTGGAATGACTGCACCTGAGCAGTACGCATGGTTTTACTATGGAGGAGGGCTAGAACTTATGCAAAAAGCATATAAAAGACATAAAGTTCTATCTTTTCCAGGAGGGAATACAGGTGTTCAAATGGGAGGATGGTTTAAAAAACAGATAAATTCACTCTCTGATTTAAAAGGTCTAAAAATGAGAATTCCAGGTTTTGCTGGTGAGATTATGGCAAAAGTAGGTGTACTTGTTACAAATGTAGCACCTGGTGAGCTTTATACATCATTAGAAAGAGGTAATATTGATGCTTTAGAATGGGTAGGGCCATCAATGGATATAAAAATGGGATTTCATAGAGTTGCAAAATATTATTACACTGGTTGGCATGAGCCAGCTTCAGAGATGCAGTTTATAGTAAATAAAAGAACTTATAATAAATTGCCAAAAAGATTACAAAAAGTTTTAGTATTAGCATTTAAATTAGCAGCATATGATATGTATATTAAAAACTATGATTTAAATGCAAAAGCATGGGAAAAGATGAAAAAACAGTATCCACAAATAAAAGTAAAATCTTTCCCAAAAGATGTAATGCAAGCACTTAAAAAAGCCAACAATGAGTTAAGAGCTAAAATGGCTGCAAAATCACCAATTTTAAAAGAGGTTTTCAAATCTCAAGAAGAGTATATGAAAATAGCAAGGGATTGGACAAAAATATCTAATTACCAATATATAAAAAGTAGTTTAGAGTAGGTCTTTTAAGAGTTTTTACACTCTTAAAAGCCATTTGGATTAAAGCCAAAATTATCATCAAAACCAAAATTAAAACTATTTTTATTACTTAAATCACTATATCCATTTTGCAAAGATTTCATTCTTAATTTTAAAATGTCATCTTTAGAATCAATCCCTTGAGGACAAACAATAGTACAGTTACCACATAAGGTACAATCCCATATACCATTTAATTGTATTAATTCAAGCTTATTTTTAATTAAATTCTCTTTTTTGTCTTCTAAATATCTATAAACTTTTGTTAACACAGTAGGGCCTTTAAACTCCTTATTTACAGTAGCTACAGGACAAGAACTATAACAACTTTGACAAGAAATACAATTGCTTTGCAAATCAATTTGTTTTATATCTTCATTTGTTACCATTTTCTTGCTATATTTTTCTAAAAAAGCATTTGATTTTTTAATTAAAGTTTCATTTTTTTCAAGATTTATAATAAGATCTTTAATAATCTTGAAATTATTTAAAGGTTCAATTAAATCATTTTCATTTAATTGTGTTTTGCATGCAAGTTTTTCAACAGAATTAACTCTTATAGCACAAGATCCACAAATAGCACTTTTGCAAGAAGATCTAAAAGCAAAAGTAGAATCAATTTTTTGCTTTATTTCAAATAATACTTTTAAAGCATTACTATTTTCTACTTCAAACTCTTGTATATATTGATCACTACTTTTATGTTTATTAAATCGTTTAACTTTAACAATCATAAAAAAGCCTTAAAACAGATAAAAGGCCCATTATACCCCTTTTGAATTATTGATTCTTTTTTAAAATTTTCATCTTCAAAAGCATAATCTTCTTTATAATGACTACCTCTACTTTCATCTCTACTTATGGCACTTCTTACAAATAATTCACTAATCAATAGTATATTTTTAAACTCTAAAAAATCTACTAAATTTCTATTATAATATGTACTTTTATCTTTTATACCCATATATTGAAGATTATTCTTTTGCACTAATATATAATCTAATGCCTGTTTTAAAGAGTTGTTTGTTTTTATTACACCTGCTTTTTCAAATAGTATTTTGCTAAGTTCTTCTTTTACTTCATAAAAGTCAATTTTTACCTCTTTATGTAATAATAAATCTAAACTTTTTTTATATTTTTGAATGTCTACATTACTTTTAATAAACTCTTTTTTAAATACGTTTACCACTTCTCTTGAAAAAGCAATTACTTCTAATAAAGAGTTACCACCTAATCTATTTGCTCCATGCAGACTTGCTTGTGCACACTCTCCTATTGCATAAAGATTTTCAATACTTGTTTTCATATTTTCATCAACTAATATTCCACCCATTGTATAATGAGCTGCAACAGTAATACTAAGTGGTTCTTTTATAATATCAGTATTAGCAAAACTTAGGGCAAGAGTTCTTTCTTGCGGCAATTGCTTAGATATTTTTTCTTTGCCTAAGTGCCTCAAATCTAAATATACATTTTCTTTTTTTAGAACTTTTTTATATACTTGTCTTGCTATTTCATCTCTTGTTTTTAATTCATCAATAAATCTATTATAGTTTTTATCTAAAAGATAACCACCTTCTGCTCTTGCACTCTCACTTATTAAAATATTTGTATCTTTTAATGCAGTAGGATGAAATTGTACAAACTCCATATTTGATAACTTTGCATTATTTTTATATGCAATTGCTAATCCATCTGCTGTTGTTAAAAATGAGTTTGTTGTATTTTCACAAAATATATTACTATATCCCCCTGTTGCAAGGACAATATTTGAAGATTCATATTTAGAGATTTTCATTTTATTTATATTTAGAGTTATTACTGCATTTGCTACACCATTTTCAACAGCAATATCCAGTAAAAACTCTTCATTTAAAAACTTTATATCTTCTTTTATACAATTATCATATAAAGTATTGATTATTTTCAATCCTGTATAATCACTGCTATAACAGGTTCTTCTTTTAGTTGTTCCACCAAATCTTCTTTGTGCAATATTATTATTTAAATCTTTGGTAAAAGGTACACCCAAACTACTTAACCAATTTATTGAATCTTTTGAAAGTTTTGCAATTTTTCTAATTTGCTTTTTATTAGCAATTTGCCTTGAAGCTTTAAAAGTATCCTCAACAAATTCATCTATACTATCATTAAACTCATCTAAAAGTGCATTTATTCCACCTTGAGCTTGGCAACTTTGTGAAAAAGTAGGGTAATCTTTTGAGATTACTAATACTTCATATCCTTGTTTTTTTGATTCTAGTGCAGTTGTAAGTCCAGCTGCTCCAGAGCCAATTACAATTACATCATACATATTATTCCCAGAACTCTTTTAGCGCTTTATCATTTTTGTCAATTGGTCTTTCTTCAATAAAAATTTCATCACTATTTTCATCATCAATTTTTATATTTTCTTCATCATCTATTGTACTAATATCATCAAAAGATATTTTTTCAATTTCTGCTAATGCTTTTTGAACATCTGCTTCGCTTAAATCATCTTTTTTTACTTCTTCATTTTTTTCTTTTTTTACTAATTTATTTACTTTAGAAATACTTTCTGAAGCTTCATCTTTTTTAATTTTAGTATATGAGTTTTTTAAACTCATATACTCTTCCATTATTTTTTCATATGTATCAAAATCAAGTAGCATAAAACTTGGTTTTCCATCTCTTAATATAACTGCTTTTTCTATTTCTTTTTTATTTAATTTCTCAAATATACTTTTACTTTTTCTTATTAACTCAGTAGAAGAGTACATCTCTTTAGATGTATATTGTAAATAGTTCATTTTAACTCCATTACAAATTAGAATATGTATTAATTTACGTATTCTTTTATGTTTTCAACTATTAATTTAACTAACTTATTTCTTGCTTCAATAGAACCCCATCCAATATGTGGTGTTAATGCTAGTCGCTCTTTATTTTGTACTTTAAGTAGAGGAGAAGTACTTTCTATTGGTTCTTTTACTACTACATCAATACCACAATATAGTTCTTTGTTATCAATTATATTTGCTAAATCATATTCATTTATTATTCCACCACGACCAAGATTCATCAAGATTGCTCCATCTTTTAGCATATTTAAATTCGTTTTATTAAGCAAATTAACAGTTGAATCATTAAGTGGACAATGTACTGATATAATATCTGATTCTTTTAATAATGTTTCTAAATCTTTTTGTTCATAAGTTGTATTACTATTCTTACCACTTGTTGAATAATAACTAACATTACATCCAAATGATTTTGCAATTTTTGCAACATTACTTCCTATATTTCCTAAACCAATTATACCCCAATTTTTGTTTTTTAATTCGAAGAATGGTTTGTCAATATGTGTAAATATTTCTGATTTTTCCCAGTGCCCATTATTTACATATGAAGTATAATAATTAAGTTTTTGAATAAAATGAAATACATATGAGAATGTTAATTGTGTTACACTATCAGTAGAATACCCAGCAACATTTTTTACTTCAATTTCTTTTTCTTTTGCGTATTCTAGGTCTACATTATTCATTCCAGTTGCTGCAATACAAATTAACTTAAGATTTGAATTATCCATAATTTCTTTATCAATTACTACTTTATTTGTAATAACAATATCTGCATCTTTTACTCTGTTTAGAGTTTCAGTTGGTTTTGTAGTATCGTATACTATAACTTCACCAAATTGATTAAATTCATCTAAATTTACATCAAACCCAAGAGTAGCTCTATCTAAAAATACTAATTTCATTTGCATACCTTTACATAATATTATATGTAAAGGTATCAAAATATTGCTAAAATTAATTTAAAATGATTTATTTATTATCAGAACTGAAAATTTGTTCTGCCCATTCAGTAATTGGACCTCTTAATACTTTTTCAAGTTTAATAGCAAAAGGTTTCACTAAATCACTTCTGCTTTGTGTAGATTTTAATAATGTAGTTAATGCATTTGTATGTTTATTTACATAAAAATTATCTATTTGTTTATTACTTCCTAGTATTACAACTTTACAACTATTATCAATTCTTGAAAGAACCATTTGCATTGTTTTATTTGACATATTTTGGGCTTCATCAATTATTACAAATGCACTTGAAAGAGTTCTTCCTCTCATCTCTCCTACCCACATAGTCTCTATTGAATAATTTTGTATTAATTGTTCTATTCTTGAGCTAACTTCTGAATCATCTAACTCTTCTGCTTGATAATTTTTCTTAGATGTTTTTCTTTTGTGCTCACTTCTTATAATATAGTCTAAACTATCCATTAATGGATGATTGTAAATTCTAAATTTTTCTTCAAGACCAGGTAAATATCCTATATCTTCACCTTTATCTAATGATTCAATTGAGTTTCTAATATATATTATTCTTTGAAAATGTTTTTGTCTTACTAACTTTAAAGCTCCACTTAAAGCTAAAAGAGTTTTACCACTTCCTGCTTTTGCTTCAATAATTAAAACATTAAAGTAGTGGTTTAGTATAGCATTTGAAAAGAATAGTTGCTCTTTGTTTAGTGGTGTAATTGTTTGATTTCTTATTTCTGTTTCATCTAAAACTGATATTTTGCCATTTTGCACGCATGCTAATAAAACTTGATCTGAACCTTTTACTTTAAAACAATAAGCAAAATTATATGGTTTATACTCACTATCGTATTCTAAAATCGAAGAATTATTAATATTTTCTAACTGCTCAAACTCTATTTGTATAGTTTTAATAAACTCATAATTAAAATCATCTTCATTTGAACCAAGTAGGGCACTTGTATTAATATCAAGTGAGATTGCTCTTGTTCTTGCCATTATATCCAATGATAAAAAACTACATTCTATATCATAATGGCCTTGACAAAATTTTGCAATTTCTAATATTTTTCTATCATTTATTATATTTATTGCACTATTTTTTGAGTTAATTTTGTATTCATCTTTAGAAACAATATCAATTGTAACACTCATAATATCTTCTATTTTTAGTCTTACAATTTTATAATCATTAACTTTTTTAGCTTCAAGAATATCAGAATTTTCTAATATTCTAGCAAATTCTCTTGCTTGAAAATTTATCTCATCAAAGCCACTTTTTTTTGTATCAATTTCATCTAGAACTGTTTCTGGTAAAACGACCAAGTTTTTATTGTTATCACTTAATTTAAAAATATTCTGTGCATCACCAAGAAGAATATTTGTATCTAATATATATACTTTTTCAAAATTCATGCAGCATCTTTTGGTTTTTGTTTTAATACTTTATAAATAATAAAAGCTCCTACTGCTAAAGTTATTAAAGTAAATGCCATTGAAAATGTCTTTGTAATTACATACCCAACAATTAGTAAAGACAATACTGTTGGTACTTCATTATATGCTCTAAAAAAATTCCCGCTTTTTGGATATAAATCCATTTCTAATTTTTTTCTATAATACTCTAAAGAAAAAGAGTAAACAACTAATATTGCAGCAAAAAATAGTTTTGCATAAAGCCAAGGATCGTTTAAATCAAGCATACTTGGTGAAATAATTATCATTAATATACCGCTTATAATTGTTGCCCACATTGCAGGTAATCCAATATACTTATACATTTTATATTCTTGAATTTTTACTACTTCAACAAAATCTGGCTTGTTTTTATGTTCTGTATGATATACATACAATCTTGGTTGGTAAAAAAGCATCGCCATCCATGACAATACTGCCATGACATGAAAAATCACAATCCATAAATAATAACTAAGTAGTAAGTCCATTACACTTTCCTCTTTATTTTTTTTAGCCATTCATTCAATGTCTTTTCATATCCTATATTATCACTCTCATAATATTTAATTGAAAGTGGTAAATACTCTTGTTCTACCCATCCACCATAATCATGTGGATATTTGTAGCCTTTATGAAAAGAATCTAGATGTTTTGGTATTTGTAAGATTCTACCATTTTTTATATCAGCTAATGCTTTATTGATACCACAATAAGCACTATTTGATTTTGGACAGGAAGCTAAGTAAATTGCACATTGACCTAATATTATTCTTGCTTCAGGATAACCTATTTTATTACAAGCATGCATCGTACTTACTGCAAGATTCAGTGCATTTGGATTTGCGTTACCAATATCTTCACTTGCAAAAATAACCATTCTTCTTGTAATAAAATCAACACTCTCTCCACCATTTATTAATCTTCCTAGATAATATAAGGCTGCATCAACATCTGAACCTCTAAGTGATTTTATCATTGCACTTGCTAAATCATAATGAGTATCACTTGAACTAACACCATCACCAATGATATTACTTCTTAACTCTTTTAACATTTCAATAGTAATTACATTATCAACTTTTGAAGCAAAATTAAGCAAATTTAACATTGCCCTAGCATCACCACTACTTGATGCAATTAAATACTCTCTTGCTTCTTTATTTAGTTCTATTTGGGTATCTTTGATTGCGTCATCGACTATTCCATTTAACTCAATATTTGTAAGTGGTAAAAACTCATATAAAAAGGATCTAGAACGAATAGCAGAAGTTAAAGTAAAAAATGGATTTTCAGTGCTTGCTCCTATAATTATAGCATCATAATTTTCCATTACTGGTAATAATACTTCTTGTTGGTTTTTTGATAATCTATGTACTTCATCAATAAATACAATTGGTTTAATTAAAGAATTTTTATATTTATCAAATACTTTTCTAAGATCTTCTATTTTTATAGAAGTTGCATTAAAATAATAATAATCACTATTTATATGTCTTGCTATTATTTTTGCTAAGGTAGTTTTTCCAGTTCCTGGTTTTCCATAGAAAAAAAGATGAGGAATCTCTTTTTTCATTAGTAGTTTATATAAGGCTTTATCTCTTCCAATTATATGGCTTTGACCAACAAAATTATCTAAAGTTGTTGGTCTTAGCTGGTTTGCTAAATCAATCATTTTCTAGTGTTCTTAAATACTCTCTTAAATGTCTATACTCCTCTTTTGAAAGGAATCTGCTTTTTCCTGTTGGTAAGTTATTTAAAGATACTCCACCAAAATCTAATCTTTTTAAATCCATTACATTTAAGCCAAAGTGAGAAAAGAATCTTCTTAACTCTCTATTTTTACCTTCACTAATAACTACTTTGATTTTAGAAAAGTTTGTATTATTTGTCAATATTTGATAAGCAACAAAAGGAGAAAAGCTCATTGATTTTATTTGTGATTTTTCATGTGCACCACTTGTAGCATCATCAAGATTTAGACCATCTCTCATTGCTTGTTCAACTTTATGAGTTATCTCACCATCAACTTTTAATTTATAAACTCTTTCCAAAGTAGAGTGCATTAAAGAGTTTACCACATCAACACTATCAGATAATAAAAGTACACCTTCACTTGCAAAATCTAATCTTCCTATTGGTAAGTAATGTTTATATTTACTTCCTAAAGTATGATAAATAGTTCTTCTTCCTTGAGGATCATGTTTTGTTACTAATTCACCTTTTGGTTTATTATAAACAATTACAGTATACATTCTTTCTCTATCTATTTTTACAACTTGTTTTTCTATTTTTACAAGGTCATTTTCAGTTACTTTTGTAGCTAAATTAGTAACTACTTTTGAATTAACGCTAACTTTCCCATCTTCAATAAGTTTATCAGCTTCTCTTCTTGAGTATTTACTATTATGAGAAATAAATTTATTAAGTCTAATTAACTCAATTTTTTCCTCTTTTTTTATTTTTTTATTTTCAGTTGGCATGTTTCTTTCCTTATTTAATACCAGCTTCAATTAAGTCATGTATATGTAAAACTCCTATTAAGTTTTCATTACTATCAACTACAATAAGAAGTTGTATTTTAAAATTTTCTATTATATGCAATGCATCACTTGCCAATAAATTCTTATCATTTATTACTCTTGGATTTTTAGTTGCAACTTCCTCAACAGAGCAATCTAAAGAAAATTCATCACTCATTAATGCTCTTCTTAAATCTCCATCACTTAATAGTGCTATAACTTTTTGATTTTTATCAACTATAACAACACTTCCTAATCGACCTTCGCTCATTGTTACAATGGCATCTTTTAACTTTGTTTCACGTGAAACTACAGGAAGATTATCTTTTCTTAATAAGTCATCAACCTTTACAAAAAGTTGTTTACCAAGACTTCCTCCTGGATGAAAAGAAGCAAAATCTTCTTTTTTAAACTCTCTTTTTCTCATAAGACAAACTGCTAAAACATCACCCATTGCCATAGTTAATGTAGTAGAAGAAGTAGGAGCTGTGTCTAAAGGACAAGCTTCTTTAGTTACATTAATATTAAAAAAGAAATCAGCATACTTTCCTAAAGTTGAACTTTTACTTCTTGCCATAGCTATCAAAGGAATATCAAATCTTTTTAAATGTGGTAATATTTGAATAAGTTCTTCACTCTCACCACTATAAGATATTCCTAAAACAATATCATCTTTTCCAATCATTCCTAAATCACCATGCATAGCTTCAGTAGGGTGAAGGAAAAAAGAGCTCGTCCCTGTACTTGCTAAAGTTGCTGCAATTTTTGTTCCAACTAATCCTGATTTTCCAACACCAGTTACGATTAATTTACCTTTACAGTTAACAATTAATTCAACAACCTTTTCAAAATCAATTTCATCATTATCTAACTTTTTAGCAGCAATTTCTAATTCATTTGCTTCAGTTAATAAAACCTCTTTTGCAAGCTCTTTATAATTCATCTATTTTCCTTATTGAACAAAAACAGTTGGTACAATCATTGGATATTTTTTATATTTTCTAACACAATGTTTTCTTACAACTTTTCTAATTTCATCTTCTAATATTTTACTATTTTTAAATATACCAGGTCTAGCATTTTTAAGTGCAGTATTTAATATTTCTTCAATCTCTTTACTAAATGCTCTATCTAACTTGTTAGGAACAAGTCCAAATGATGATACTTTTGGTTTTTGAGACAATGTTCTATCATCTGCATTAACTTGTGCAACAATCATCACAACACCTTCATTTGCCATAGTTTGTCTATCAATAATAATATCATCAGCAATTTTATTGTTTAGTTGATTATCAATATAAACTTTACCTGTCTTAACAGTTCTTACTTTTTTCAAATATTTTGGTGATACTTCAACTTGTTCACCATCACTCATAATATATAAATTTCTTTCTAAAACACCACAGTCAATACCAGTTTGCCCATGTCTTAATGCATGATTATATTCACCATGTACTGGCATAAAAAACTTAGGTTTAATAAGTCTTAACATCAATTTTTGCTCTTCTTGTGCAGCATGTCCTGAAACGTGAATATCACTAAAGTCTTGATATGCAACTTTAGCACCAGCTTTTAATAGATGATTAATAATTCCCGAAACACTCGCTTCATTTCCAGGAATTGCTTTTGCTGAAAGAATTATTTGATCTTCTGGCTTGATTTTAATATGTCTATGTTCATGTATAGCCATTCTATAAAGAGCACTCATTGACTCACCTTGACTTCCAGTTGTTATAATAAGTACTTCATTATCATTATATTTGTTTACTTCATGAGCATCAATAAATTGATCTCTTGGAAATTTAACATATCCTAAACTCATAGCAAGTTCAAGGTTTTTTTCCATTGATCTACCAATAACACAGATTTTTCTATTAAATGCAAGTCCTCTTTCAATTGCTTGAGAAACTCTATGAATATTTGAAGAAAAAGTAGACATGATAACTCTACCTTTTGCACTTTGAAAAATCTTATCAAAAGTAGGGCCAACAGTTTTTTCTGATTTTGTAAAACCTGGAGAGTGAGAATTAGTTGAATCACTTGTTAAAAGTAATACTCCTTGTTCACCGTAATAAGCTAATCTATGTAAATCAGTTGGATATCCATCAATTGGAGTATGGTCAATTTTAAAATCACCTGTATGAATAATTGTTCCTGCTTCTGTTTTTACTGCAATTGCAGATGAATCAATAATAGAGTGAGTTATGTGCATCCATTCTACTTCAAAATCACCAATTTTAATTGGTACTCTTTTTTGAATAGCTCTGAAATATTTTCTATGTTCTCTCATTTTATGTTCATCAAATTTTGAACCAATCATTTCTAATGGCAAAGATGTTCCATAAACTGGAAATTGCATCTCTTTAAATAAATATGGCATTGCACCAATATGATCTTCATGTCCATGAGTTATGATAATTCCTGCAATTTTATTTTTAATTTCTCTAATATAAGTAAAATCTGGAATTAAAATATCAACACCATGCATATCATCATCTGGGAAACTCATACCAACATCTACAATTATTGCACTGTTTTCAGTCTCCATAACCATCATATTCCCACCAATTTCACCTAAACCACCTAATGGCGTAATTCTTACTTTAGCATTAGTATTTAAATTCAACTTGTAGTGTGGATTTAATCTATCTCTATGAATTTTTTCATTTATTTGATGTGCTTTTTTTAGATCACTAATCCAACCATCACCTTTTTGTAAAGGTACTTTATGTGGTTTATTATTTGTAGGTCTTCTTTTTCTTTGTTGTGTATTTGAAGAGTTACTTTTTTTATCTTCTGTAGTATTTGAAGTTGTATTAGTATTCGTATTTTTACTTGTATTATTATTTGTAGTAGTGTTACTATTATTAGTTCTATTACTATTTTTTGTTCGAGTAGTTCTTGGTTTACTCTGCCTAGTTGTAGTTTTTTGAGTATTTTGAGTAGAAGCTTTTTTTTCTGCTACTTTATCCTCTTGTACTTTCGTTTCTTCCATTTTTAACCTTTGTATACATTTGGCTATACAAAGATGCGCTAACTTCATGAGGTCTTCTATTTTCTTCTATATCAAGTTGTTTAAATATCTCACTTAAGTTTTGTTTATCTACTATTGAAGAAAGGTTTTTTGATAGTTTTTTTCTTGGTTGAGAAAAACAAGCTTTCAAAAACTTTTTAAAATCTTCACTAATAGACTTAGTCAAATCTTTTTTAAGATATAAAACAGAGGAAACAACCTTTGGAGCAGGGTTGAATGATTCAGGAGGAACATCAAATAGTATCCTTGAATCGGTTGTCAATAATTGTGTAATAATTCCAAGTGAAGAGAACTCTTTTTCATTTACTCTTGCAGTAAACTTCTGTGCAACTTCTTTTTGAATCATAACAATTATATGCTCACAATTAGCATCCTCTAATGCTCTTAATATAATATTTGTTGCGATATAGTAAGGTAAATTTGCTATTAAATCATATTTACCTTCATGTAACGTCTTTTGCTCTTCCCAAGCTTTTAGTACATCATTATGCACTATCTTTAATCGGCTACTTTCTATTTCGTCTTCGAATTTAGACCCTAAAATACCAATTAAATCAGTATCTACTTCATAAGCAGTCATATCTTTGTACTTGACTAAATTTTTTGTCAAATCACCTAAGCCAGGCCCAATCTCAACTACGTAATTATCGCCTTTGGGCATCGCTTGGATGATTCTAGTTAGTACTGTTGAATCAATTAAAAAATTTTGTCCGTATTTCTTTTTAGCTTTAATATTTTCCATAAGCAATTAGTATATCTAATTTTAACTTACATTTAGATAAGATTTTTTCATATTAAATTTAAGGATTTGTTTTGAGTAATTTTGCAAAAAGAATCATCCCTTGCTTAGATGTAAAAGATGGTAGAGTTGTTAAGGGTGTTAATTTTGTTGGGTTAAGAGACGCAGGAAATCCAGTAGAAGTTGCGAAAAGATACAATGATGAAGGTGCAGATGAGTTAACATTTTTAGATATTACTGCAAGTCATGAAAATAGAGATACTATTGTAGATATCGTAAAAGATGTAGCAAAAGAGGTTTTTATTCCTTTAACTGTGGGAGGAGGGATTAGAAAATTAGATGACATATATAAACTTTTAAATGTAGGTTGTGATAAAGTATCAGTTAATTCTTCAGCAGTTGTAAATCCAAATTTTATTGATGAAGGTGCAAAAAGATTTGGAAGTCAATGTATTGTTGTAGCAATTGATGTTAAAAAAGTAGAAGATGGTTCTTATCATGTATTTGTAAAAGGTGGAAGAGAAGATACAGGACTTGATGCATTACAATGGGCCAAAGAAGTCTATGATAGGGGTGCTGGTGAAATTCTTTTGACATCAATGGATACAGATGGAGCAAAAACTGGATTTGAACTTAATATCACTGAAAAGATATCTTCACTTGTTGATATTCCAGTAATTGCAAGTGGTGGTGCAGGTACAATGGAACATATAAAACAAGCTTTTGAACATGGTGCAAGTGCTGCACTTGCTGCATCGATTTTCCATTTTAAAGAGATTGATATTATGGATTTAAAAAATTATTTAAAAGATAATAATATTCCCGTAAGGATATAATATGAAAAAATTAATTTTAAGTACAGTAGTAGCTTCATTACCTTTATTTGCTTATGAAGTACATTTTAATAAAACATTTAAAGATTCACTTGAACCTAATATTTTAGCAACGAAAATATCAGTTCAGATTAAAGCAAAAAGTGAGTCTATTGCATCAAATAGACTTGAAAAGTTTAATGATTTTATAAAAAAATCAAACGACATAAAAAAAAGCAATGGATCATTTTATGTAAGATCTAACTTTATTTATGATGAAAATAAAACAAAACAAGATGGATATGTTGGAAGATTAAGTTATGATATATCTTCTAAAGATTCTAAAAAAATTACTTCATTTATAAAAAAATTTTTATCAATAAAAGAAGATAAAAGTACATCAGTAAACATCTCAAATCTTTCTTGGAAAATTGATGAAAATATTTCAAATGAAAAAATAGAAAAGATGAGATTAGATGCAATTAAATGGGCAGTAAATTATTCTAATAATTTATCAAATGATTTAAAAAAAGAGTGTAAAGTTAAAAATATAGATATTAACTCATATTACAATCCTAATGTTTATAGAGCCTCAACTAAACTAATATTAAAAGAAAATATTTCTAATGATGCTATTCCTATTCCAGATAATAATAGTAAAGATATTAAAATAACAGCAAATTATTCGCTGGAGTGTAATTAAATGATTGTATGTGCAGGAAGAAATGAAGTATTTAATTTTGCAGAGCCAATGGGAGTAGGTTTAATTGAAACTGCTATTAATCTTACAAGAAGAGCATTATTTGATAAACCAGATTTTTTACTTTTTGTAGGAACAGCTGGTTCATATGGAGAACATAATATTTTTGATATTATTGAATCAAAAAGAGCATCAAATATAGAATTATCTTTTTTAGATGATAATTCATATACTCCTTTGGATAATGTGATTGAATCTGAGAATAATCTAGCTAAGAATGATACAATTGTAAATTGTTCAAATTATATATCTTCAAATTTTTCATTAAGCAAAAAATTTAATGCCTATGGAATTGGTGTAGAAAATATGGAATTTTTCTCTATTTTACAAGTTGCAAAAGAGTTTGAAATTCCAGCAGCTGGAATTTTTATTGTTACTAACTATACAAATGAAACTGCCCATGATGATTTTCTTAAAAACCATAAAGAAGCAATGGCTAAACTAACTCAATACTTAATTGAAAAAAAGATAATTAAAAGTATTTAATACTTTAATTATCTTTTAAATACTCTATATAAATTTACTGTTTTATTTCGATGTTTCACGTGAAACTTTTCAAAATTTTTAATTATTTCATTACTATGTTTCACGTGAAACAATATTAATTTTCATAAAAGCAAAATTAGGGTAGAAAGATAGTATAATACAAAATATTAATAGAAGCAAGAAAGGTATAAATGCAACAATCAATATATGATTTTACATTGGATGAATTAAAAGAACAACTTAAGCCATCGTTTAGAGCAAAACAGGTTTATAATTGGCTTTATAAAAAGTATGCTTCTTCTTATGATGAGATGAAAAATATACCTAAAGAATTAAAAGAAGATTTAACTCAAAATTATGATATTGATTTGATGAGTATCGTAAAGAAAGAACAAAGTTCAGATGGAAGTATAAAGTATCTATTCAGATTAAGAGATGGTGTTACAGTAGAAGCAGTTTTATTACTAATGAAAAAGAAGAAAATTGCTGAAGATGGTACGATTGAAAAAAGTGAAAAATATACTGTATGTATTTCTTCACAAGTTGGATGTAAAGTAGGGTGTACTTTTTGTCTTACTGCAAAAGGTGGATTTGTTAGAAACCTAACAGTAGGAGAATATATTGCTCAAATTGTTAATATAAAAAGAGACAATAATATTCCAGAAAATAAATCACTTAATATTGTTTATATGGGAATGGGGGAACCACTTGATAACTATAAGAACTTTATTAAAGCTGTAAAAATCTTTAGTGAACTAGATGGCTTAGCTATTAGTAGAAGAAGACAAACAGTATCAACTTCTGGAATCAGTAGTAAGATAGAAAAACTTGGAAATGAAGATTTAGGTATTCAATTAGCTATATCTTTACATGCAGTAGATGATAAATTAAGAAGTGAACTTATTCCTATGAATAAAGCTTACAATATTGAAAGTATTATAGAAGCAGTAAAAAAATTTCCAGTGGATACAAGAAAAAAAGTTATGTTTGAGTATTTAGTTATTAAAGATAAAAATGATGATATTGCATCAGCAGATAAATTAATAAAACTACTTAATGGTATAAAAGCAAAAGTAAACTTAATATATTTTAATCCATATCCAGGGACAACATATCAAAGACCAGAAAGTAAAGATATGATAAAATTCCAAGAATATCTAATAAAAAAAGGATTGCTTTGTACTATTAGAGAGTCAAAAGGACTTGATATCTCAGCAGCATGTGGTCAACTAAAAGAGAAGGAGACTAAAAATGGGAAGTCTTGATATTGTTATGTTAGTTTTTATAGCAGGTGTTGCAATAGTAACAGGAATTGGATTTTATATAAATAATAAAAAGAAGGAAAATAAATAATGGCAGTTACAAGATTTGCGCCAAGTCCAACAGGATATTTACATATTGGTGGACTAAGAACAGCATTATATAACTATCTATGGGCAAGAAAAACAGATGGTGAATTTAGATTAAGAATAGAAGATACAGATACACAAAGAAATAATGAAGATGCAATGAAAGCAATAATCAATGCATTTGAATGGGTTGGATTAGACTATGATGGAAAAGTCGAATATCAATCACAAAGAATGGATATATATAAAAAATATATCAAACAATTGTTAGATGAAGGTAAAGCTTATTATTGTTATATGAGTAAAGAAGAACTTGATGCTCTAAGAGAAAAACAAATGGCAAACAAAGAGACTCCAAGATATGATGGAAGATATAGAGACTTCACAGGAACTCCTCCTGAAGGTGTAGAACCAGTAGTAAGAATCAAAGCTCCACTTGAAGGAAAAATTACTTTTGTTGATGGAATAAAATCAATGATAAATATCAATTGTAATGAAGTAGATGATTTTGTTATTGCAAGAAGTAATGGAAATCCTACATATAATTTTGTTGTTGCAATTGACGATGCATTAATGGGAATGACTGATGTAATTAGAGGTGATGATCACTTAACTAATACAGCAAAACAAATCATAATATATGAAGCATTAGGTTTTGATATTCCAAAATTTTTCCACGTTCCAATGATTAATAATCCTCAAGGGAAAAAACTATCTAAAAGAGATGGTGCAATGGATGTAATGGATTATAAAAAGCAAGGTTTTCTTCCTGAAGCATTACTAAACTTTTTAGTAAGACTTGGATGGTCAAATAAAGATCAAGAGATATTTTCAATGGAAGAGATGTTAGAACTATTTGATCCTTCTAATATCAATAAATCTGCATCATCTTATAATCAAGAAAAATTACTTTGGTTAAATGCACACTATATCAAAAATGTAACAAATGAAAGGTTAGCAAAAGAATTAGAATTTTTTGATTGTAATATTTCTGGGCATGATAAAAAAGAGATGATTCTTGACTTATCAAAAGAGAGAGCTCAAACATTAGTTGAACTAAAAGAAGCTATTGAAAAGATAACAAATAGACCAGAAAGTTATGATAAGAAAGGTGTAAAAAAATTCATAAAAGAAAATACTGCAAAATTTCTAGATACTTACTTGAAAATACTTGAAGAGAAAAAAGACTCTCTACATTTAGCTTGTGATTATGAAGAAGTAACTAGACCATTTATAGAAAAATTTGAGTTAAAATTTCCTCAATTATTTCAACCAATTAGAATTTCTTTAACAGGTGGAACACAAGCTCCATCAGTTTATGACCTAATGGCTATACTTGGATATGATGAAGTTAATTTAAGAATAAGAACAGCACTAGATAAAAATTTTAATAAAGAAGCTGAATAAAGAAGTAAAGAGTTATAACTCTTTACTTCTTAATCTTTTATGTTCTTCTCCCCACAAATATAACTGCTTTAATATAGGTTTTAAACTAACTCCATATTCACTCATATAATATTCAACTTTAGGAGGAACTACTGGATATACTTTCCTAATAATTAAACCATCAGATTCTAACTCTTTTAATTTTGATGATAACATTTTTTGTGTAATCTTTGGCATAAGTTTTTGCAATTCACTAAATCTTTTTGTATCTCTTCTTAAATACCAAAGTATTAAAATTTTCCATTTACCATCCATAACTTCAAGTGCAGTTTCAACCGGACATTTTTCATTTTTTTTATCTATAATTAAATCAATATTTTCATTCATTTCACTTCCATTAGTATCTTTATTGTAACTACATATCATTTATGTAAGTTCTTGCGCAATATATATATTTTAGCTAAAATTATTTAAATTATGTAAAGGATGAAAATGAAAGGATTTGTAGTAGAGAAATTAGAAGACAAAAAGTTTACAAGTTCAATAAAAGAAATTGATATCCCAGAGATTGGAGAAAATGAAGTTCTAATTAAAGCATCATACTCTTCATTAAACTATAAAGATGCCCTAAGTTCAATAGGGAATCCAGGTGTAACAAGAAATTTTCCTCATGTTACTGGTATTGATGTAGCAGGTGAAATAGAACAAACAAATAGTCAAGAGTTTAATAAAGGTGATAAAGTTGTAGTTACAGGATATGATTTAGGAATGAATACAGATGGGGGTCATCAAGAGTATGTAAAAGTTCCTGCATCATGGGTAATAAAAATACCTAATGGACTTGATGAAAAAGAGATTATGACATTTGGAACAGCAGGATTAACAGCTGCACTTAGTGTTAATGAACTAGAAGAAAATAACATTAGTAGTGGAAAAGTTTTAGTAACTGGTGCAACTGGGGGAGTTGGAAGTATTGCCGTATCAATTTTAGCAAAACTTGGGTATCAAGTTGTAACAGTTACTGGTAAAAAAGATAAAATAGATTTTTTAAAATCACTTGGAGCAAGTGAAGTTATATTAAGAGATGAATTTGATATATCAAATAAAAAACCACTTTTAAGTGAAACATATGATGCAGTAATAGATACAGTAGGAGGAGATTTCCTTGCACATAGTTTGAAATTAATCAGACATAGTGGAGTTGCAACTTGTTGTGGACTTACATCATCTTTTGAATTAAACACAAATGTATTTCCATTTATATTAAGAGGTGTAAGATTAATAGGAATTGATTCTGTTGAAATTCCAAAAGAGAAAAAAGAAAAGATATGGAATAAAGTATCAAGTGATTATAAAATCAAAATTATTGATAATTTAGTTACAGAAATATCTCTTAATAATATCAAAGAAGCATATGATATTATTCTATCATCAAAATCTACTGGAAGATATCTAGTAAAAATATAAATATAGAAAAGAAGTAATACTTCTTTTCTAATCTATAACACAGTGAGCATCATCTCCAAAATTCATGTTATTACTTTTTGCATACTCTTTTCCCCAATCATGTAAATCATATAAAATTGGAATAAGTTTTTCTCCAGAAGTAGTTAGCTTATATTCTACTTTAGGTGGGACAACTGGATAAACTATTCTTTCAACAATTCCTGCTTCTTCAAGCTCTCTTAATTGTTGTGTTAACATCTTTTGTGAAATATTTGGAATTAGCCTTTTTAATTCGCCATTTCTTCTAACCTCTTTTTTTAAAGCCCAAAGAACCATACTTTTCCACTTACCACCTATAATATCAGTTGCCAATTGAAAGAAGCAATTATATCGTTTATTCATTTCCATATAAAGCCTTTGCATATAAAATTTAATTAAAATAATACTCTTTAGTTACTTAAAAGTAACTATAATACTAAAAAGTACATACTTGACAATAAGTTTCTAAATAGATAAAATTACACCAATAAAAAATAAAAGGAAAAAAAATGGGAAAATATATTGAATTAAACCAAGAAAATTTTGATAACACAGTTTCAAATGGAGTATCTTTAGTAGACTTTTGGGCTCCATGGTGCGGACCTTGTAGAATGATTGCACCTGTAATTGAAGAATTAGCACAAGAGTTTGAAGGAAAAGCAAATATTTGTAAAGTAAATACAGATGAACAACAAGACCTTGCAGTAAAATATGGAATTAGATCAATACCAACAATTATTTTTATGAAAGATGGTGAAGTTGTTGATCAATTAGTTGGTGCTACATCAAAACAAGCATTAACAGATAAATTAAACTCACTAGCATAATAAAAGCAGATAATCTGCTTTTATTACACTCTTAACTCATTACTTATTTAAACTATAACTCAATTTACGATAAAATGTCTTCAATATTAAAGCTTAGGGAATTAAAATGCAACAATTTTTAAAAGAATGTAAAAAAGTTAGTAGAGAAATTGCAACTTTAAATACAGAAATTAAAAATAGAGTCTTAAATGAAATGGCAGATGCTCTTATTGCGCATTGTGACTTTATAGTTCATAACAACACAAAAGATATGCAAGAAGCAAAAAAGAACAATTTAAGTCATGATTTAAAAGATAGACTATTTTTAGATGGTACTAGAGTTGAAAAAATGGCAGAAGCTATTAGACAAATAGCTTCACAAAAAGAGCCTGTAGGTAGAACACTTGAAGGGTGGGTTACTCAAGATGGCTTAAACATTCAAAAAGTTTCTATTCCAATTGGAGTAATAGGAATAATATATGAAAGTAGACCAAATGTCACTAGTGACACTGCAGCACTTTGTTTTAAAAGTGGTAATGTATGTGTTTTAAAAGGTGGTAAAGAGGCTCAAAATAGTAATAATGCAATTGCAAATATATTAAGAAATGTACTTACAAAAAACAAACTTCCCGAACAAGCTATATCTTTACTTCCAGACTCAAGTAGAGAAGGGGTTGCACAACTAATCAAACAAGATAAATATGTAGATTTAATCGTACCAAGAGGTGGTGAATCACTTATTAAATTTATTTGTCAAAACTCAAGTGTTCCTGTAATTAAACATGACAAAGGACTTTGCCATACTTATATTGATAAATTTGCTGATGGGAAAAAAGCTCTTGAAATATGTATAAATGCAAAATGTTCAAGACCAGGAGTATGTAATGCAATGGAGACTTTACTTGTCCATAAAGAAGTTGCAAATTATGTATTACCTCCTCTTCAAGAAGCATTTATTTTTGAACAAACAGAGCTTAGAGGGTGTAAAGAAACACAAAAGTATATAGATGTAAATCTAGCAACTAAAGAAGACTTTGATACAGAATATCTTGCAAATATACTATCAATAAAAGTAGTAGAAGATATTCATGAAGCAATTGATCATATAAATTTACATGGTTCAGGACACTCTGAATGTATCATAAGTGAAAACTATTCAAATATAACTAGATTTTTAGATGAAGTTGATGCTGCTTGTGTATATGCAAATGCAAGTACAAGATTTACTGATGGAGGAGCTTTTGGACTTGGAGCAGAAGTTGGAATATCAACAAATAAACTTCATTCAAGAGGTCCAATGGGTATAAATGACCTTACTACATTTAAATATAAAGTATTAGGAAATGGTCAAATAAGATAGAAATAATTCTATCTTATTAAATTAAATTTTCTATATTACTTTTCTGCCACCATATGTCACTAAAGTGTTACTATCAAAACTTTAGGAGATATTATGAGTTATGCAAAAAAAAGATATATTAACTTCTTTGCAATTACAATTTTTACTTTCTGTTTGCCTTTTATTACAATAAATGGTAATCAAATTTTATTACTTTCATTTGATAAAATGCAATTTCATTTCTTAGGATTAGCCTTTGAGATGCAAGAACTTTACATAATGCCGTTTTTATTAATGATTCTTTTTATTGGTATATTTGCAATGACATCAATAGCAGGTAGAGTATGGTGTGGATGGGCATGTCCACAAACAATTTTTAGAGTAATTTATAGAGATTTAATAGAATCAAAAATATTTAATCTAAGAAGAATCAAAAATAAACAAAAAGATATTAAGTATTCAAAATTTGAAAATAAAATAAAAAAAGTAATTTCAATAGGATTATTTTCAATACTTTCACTTATAATCGCATCAAATTTTATGTGGTATTTTATTCCACCAAAAGATTTTTTTAATTATATTCAAAATCCACATGATCATGTATTTATGTATTTGTTTATTATAACTGTTGCTTTATTTTTAGTATATGATATAGTATTTACAAAAGAACATTTTTGTACTTATATTTGTCCTTATTCAAGAATTCAATCATCACTATATGATAATAATACATTACAACCTATTTATAATACAAATAGAGGTGGAGAAATATATAAAGACTCACAAAAAGTTATATTTAAAGCAAAAGATTTAAATGAAAATGATGAATGTACAGCTTGTGAAGCTTGTGTTACTGTTTGTCCTACACACATTGATATTAGAAAAGGATTACAAGTTGAATGTATTAACTGTTTAGAGTGTGTTGATGCATGTACAACAGTAATGGGAAAACTTGGCAAAAAAACTTTAGTAGATTGGGGAAGTACAAATTCTATTTTAAAAAATAAAAAAAGTAAACACTTCACATTTAAAAATATTATGTATTACCTAAGTATTGCAATTTGCATAGTATTATTGATTATTTCAACTACAAAAAAAGAATCTTTTCTTTTAAATGTAAATAAAACAACAAATCTATATAAAATAGAAGATAAAAAATTTGTAACAAATAACTATATACTTACTATTCAAAATAGAACAAAAAAAGATTACACTTTTAAAATAAAACTTGATGATAATAAAAATTTTGAGATAAAAAGATTTAAATCAATTAAATTAGCACCAGATCAAAGAATAAAAAAAGTATTGATTTTAAAAACAACAAAAAGACTATTTTTATCTGATAAAAAATCAACACCATTAAAAGTGAAAATAATAGTATATGCAAAAGAGAATCCAAAAGAAGTATATAAAGAACAAAATTTATCATTTATTTATCCAAGAAATGATGCTTTTAAATAATTTAGCAATATCTGGATTGTTGAAAAAAAAGTTTTCTGTTATACTTCCATAAATTTGAAATTTAATAAGAAGTAATACCAAGGAGAAAAGTATGAGTTACATAACAAATGCAAAACTAAAAGAAGCAGATAAAGAAGTATTTTCAATAATAGAAAATGAGCTTGATAGACAAACAAAACATTTAGAGATGATAGCAAGTGAAAACTT
>NZ_PDKC01000012.1 GCF_004116495.1 Arcobacter sp. CECT 8985
ATTCATACTAAGAGATAATAAAATAGCAGCTACATAGATAAAAAAAATATTTAAGATCATTTTGATACTTCCTTTTTTGATTTTTTAATTAAAAAGTATGAACCAATTGCAAATGTAAAAGAACAAAATATAAAAAATAAATCAAAATAGTTATAGATTGAATCTCTTAATAAAATACTACGTTTATACATTAATATATTTATAATAGGAATTGAAATATACAAAATTGAGATTACAATAAATTGTTCAACCCATGCTTTTTTACTATTTGTTATAAAAGCATGGATATAAGATAACAGCCATACAATAAAAAATACTTTTATTTCTATATGTTCACGATTTAAAGTATCAATGCTAATTATTCTATTTGCAATAAAATAAGCACTAATTGCCATAAATAATCCTGCAATAGTACCAATATTTAATTTATCAACTAAATAAAAACCATAACTTTTTTTCTTTGAATACTTTTTCTTTCTTTTTTCAATCCACAAAATTAAACCTGTCGCTGCTAGAACTATTCCACTTACTCCTGCTATAAAGAAAATAAATCTAATAATAGAATCAGCAAATCTTGCTCTGTGAAGTGCTTCTAAACTTGCATGTGTATTTGATACAATACTAGTTGATTTAAGTGCATTGTTTTTTTCAATTAATTTTGTTGTTTTTGCATCAAAAACTAAAGAGTCTTTATCAAATCTAAGGTTAAATATTGAGTTTACTTTTTTTGGTCTTATTTCTACTATTGTTTCTTTTTCATTATTTATAAAAAAGCTTCCTATATTATTTGGATATATTTTATTTGCTTTATTTAAAATTGAATCAAGATTTTGTTTCGCTATTGTTATTTGTTTTTCTTTTTTATTTGGCATATGCATTTCAACTTGTTTTAGTTTTGCATAATCACTAAAAAATGCTCTAAAATCATTTTGATATATACTATTTAATCCCCAAGGCATTAAAAGTCGCATAAGTAAAACTAATCCAGAATATGTAATCATTATATGAAAAGGAAGTGCTGCAACTGCTGGTAAAATATGTGCATCCATCCATCCTCTTGGATTTGCTTTGTTTCTAAAAGTAAAAATATCTTTGAATATTCTTGTATGAATAATAATTCCAGTTATAATTGCAACAAGCATTGACATTGTAGCAATTCCTACAATCCATCTTCCTACAAATTTTGGCATACTATATAATTCAAAATGAAATCTATATAAAAAATTACCACCTGCTGTTTGTCTAGGATTTAATTCTTTTCCTGTTGTTGCATCGAAGTACTTAACAAATCTTTTATCTCTTTTTGCTTTTTTTTGTTTTTCAGACCATCTTACAGTAATAGTATTTGATCTGCTATTTGGTAGAGTAATTGACAAGTTATCTTTATTTTTTGATAATTCTATTGCCTTTTTTTTGGCTATATCAAAACTTTTATTAGATTCTTTAGAGTATTGAAGTTCAGGTTGCATCCATGTTGTAATTTCATTTCTATAAAATGAAGTTGTTCCCGTTACAAAAATTGCAAATAAAAGCCAACCTACAATTAATCCACTATATGTGTGTAGCCATCTCATTGATTCTTTAAAGCTTTTTTCCATTATTAACCTTTTATTTTTAATACAAAATTATTAATAAAAGCCAAAACTATACAAATACTAATCAATAATAAGGTTGATTTTTTTGCACTTTTACTTCCATATGAATATAAAATTATCGTAAGCCATATAAAAAAAGACAACATTGTTGCAAATAATACAGACTCTGCTTTATTATAAAAAGGAAGAGTCAAACTAATTGTTATTGTAAAAAGTGATGTGATTAAGTACCCAATAAATGTGGCATTAATAAATCTAATGATTTTCATAAAAATTTTCCAAGAATTGAATTTTACTAATTATAATAGTAAAAAATGATTTTAAAATGATATTTTGATAATTAGTATTAAAATTATAATTGAGCGAATTTTAGCACAATAAAATTATAAAAATCTAAAAAAATACATTTTAAATTACTTTTTATACAATATTGAGTATGATTATCATAAATAATTTAATCAAGAGGTATTAATTGTCAAATAACTTAATAACAAATAAAGACTTTAATATTATGATAGTTGAAGATGAGCCAATACTAGCTATGGCAATGGAATTAAATTTGAAAAAAATGGGAATAAATGTAAGTGGAATTATAAATACTCCTGATAATGCAATTATTCATGCACAAAATAATTATCCAGATATTGCAATAATTGATATAAATTTAAATTCAAAAAAAACTGGTATTGATGTAGCTAATTATCTATGGAAGAGTTTTAATATGCCAATTATTTTTTTAACTTCTTATTACAATGATAATATTTTAAATCAAGCAATGGATTGTGAACCATATGCATATTTGATAAAGCCTTGCAGAAATGAAGAATTAAAAGTAGCTATAAACACAGCACTTCATAAACATCAATATTTTTTTAAAAATAAAGAACATCTAATATCTAAAGATAATAATTTTATATATTTAGAAAATAATATGAAATATAATAAAGTTTTGAGTGAGCTTTTTATTGATGATAAATCTTTTAAACTAACAAAAAATGAAAAAAAACTATTTGATGTTCTTACTAAAGATGCAGGAAAAATTGTAAGTTTTAATACAATATTCAATTATATTTGGAGAGAAGATGTATATGATTTGTCAAAGCTTAGATCTTTAATCTATAGACTTAAAAATAAACTTAAATGTAATCCTTTTGAAAGTTTTTATGAAGAGGGATATAAAGTTAAGGTTTTAAAAGAAGATGAGTAATGTATTTAAGTTAAAAACATACTCTTTTGCTACAAAGGTTATTTTCTCTTTTTTATTTATTATTATGATTTTTCTAGCAGCAAGAGCTGTTCTTACAATACCAAAAATACAAGAACAAAATGAAAAAGAGATATTAAATAATATCTCAAAAACTCTAGGTTTGATAAAAAAGCAGTTTAATGTAATAGGTCAATCTTTAAAAATGCAATCAAACTTAGAGATTAATTTATATAAAGAAAAGATAATAAATGAGATAAAAAACATTGAGTTAACTAGTAGTTTAAATAAAAAAGATTTAGTATCTAAAATAGATAAAAGCAAAATTTTCAGTATGTGTTCTTATATAATAACTTTAAAAAATTTAAAGTCTGAAAAAATCAAAAATCAAAACTATTTTTCCTATAACAATATAGAAAATTTTGATTTTTGGATAAATAAAAAAATTGATGAAAATACTTTTTTTTATGCTAAAAAAATAGTATATTTTTATAATCATAAATTTAAAAATACTAACATCATTTTGTCTTTGTCTTGTACTAAAAGAGATTTAAATATAAATCATGGAAATTTTGAGAAAAGTCTAAAAAATAATATATATGCAAATTTATTAGATGATGAAAATTTAGAAAGTGAAAGAACAGCTCTATTTTGGTTAAATCCCAAAGCTTTAGATAAAAAAGATGAGGTTCTTTATGATGTAAAAAAAGATAAATATACTATAAGTAATTTATCAAATGTAAAAAATATACCAACTGGAAAGTTAACACTAAATGATCTTTTAGAAGCAAATGAAAAGACTCCAATTTTACATAAGTTAGATAATAAAGAGGTTTTTACATGGGTTATAAAATTAAGTGAGCGAAAAAATAGATATTTTTTCCTTGTACATACAGTAAACAAAGATGAAATAGACAATAAAAAAGATGCAGGGTTGTCTTTTTTATTAAAAGAGACATTGCTTGCTATTGTTATAAGTCTTTTTATGATTTTATTTTTTTTTAGAAAAGCGTTATTAAATATAAATACAATAACAAAAACAGCTATAAAAGTAAATCAAGGTTATAAAAATATAAGAAGTGGCGTTAAAGGTGAAGATGATATTGGGAATTTAGGTCAAGCTTTTGATTCAATGCTAAACTTTTTTGAAAATAGTATTAAAACTTTAGATATAAAAGTAAAAGAGAAAACAAAAGAGATAAGTAAATCACTAGAAGAAAAAGATTTACTTTTAAAAGAGATACATCATCGAGTAAAAAATAATTTAGCATTAACTATTGGATTAATAGAACTTCAAGAAGAAGAAGTTCAAGATGACAAGACAAAAAAAGCTTTAGTTGATATAAAAGAGAGAATTTTTACTATGGAGTTATTACATAGAAAATTGTATGAATCTCAAAATATTAATTTTGTATCTTTAAAAAATTATGTTGAAGATTTGGTTAATATAATTTCACGCTCTTATAGTAATAACTCTAATAGTGTAGATATAAGTTTACAAGTAGAAGAACTTGAACTAAATATAGAAAAAGCAATGCCTTATGCAATAATATTAAATGAGTTAATTACAAACTCTTTTAAGTATGCATTTAAAGATAATAAAAATCCAAAGTTAAATATAAAAATATCAAAAAACAAAACAAATCTTACAATGATTGTAAAAGATAATGGAGTAGGATTAAATGATGATTTTGAAAATATATCTGATAAAACATTGGGATTAAAACTTATTAATACAATTGTTAGATTTCAACTTTTTGGAGAAGTAAAATATAAGTATGAAGATGGTGCAAAATTTTTAATTACATCAACTTTAGAAGATACATAAGTAAAATAGCTTTTAACCTATATATCTTCTTCTTTGATTCTCTTTTATTTTATCAATTTTTACTAATATAAAACCATCAACACAATCACTAAAATCTGGGTCTATATTAAATCCTAAAAATTCAACACCTCCATCTTCACAAATTTCTGCATATTGTTTGAATAAAGTAGGTACTGCAACACCCATTGTATTAAGAGAAGATTTTAATATCTTAAAATCTTTTTTTCTATCATTCATAAAAAATATCTCTTTTAAGTCTTGAACGTTTGAAGAGTACTGATATGGAATTCTAGATTCAATCATATTCTTTCCTAAAAAATAATGTGAATAATAAAAAATTAACATATCTTTTGCAACTTTTGGAAAAGAACCTGATATTGTAACTGGTCCAAACATATATTTTATATGCGGATTTTTTCTTAAGTATGCACCAATTCCATACCATAAGTAATCCAAGGCTCTTGTTCCCCAATATTTTGGTTGAACAAAACTTCTACCAAGTTCAATGGAGTTTTTTAAATAAAAAGAAAAATCGTTATGATATTTAAATAAACTATTTGAATAAAAGCCTTTTATTCCAATATTTTTATTAATAAAATCACCATCTCCAATTCTATATGCACCAACTATTTCTAAATCATTATCATCCCAAAGAATTATATGTCTATAATAAATATCATATTTATCCGTATCTCTTTTTTTATTTATTCCTTCACCTACTTTTCTAAAGCTAAGTTCTCTTAACCGTCCTAACTCTTTTAAAACAGTTGAATCATCATGATAATCATAAAGATATATCTTTTTACCATCCTTTGTTTCTCCAATTTGTTCTGAGTTTTTTAATTCAGAAATTAATTCTTTTCTATTTTGCGGATGTGCAATTGCTTTTTGTGTAATAAAAAATGATTTTTTGCCTTTTTTTAAAGCATATAAATGTTTTTTATATAAATTTATAAGATATTTTTTATTTATACCTTTTGGTTTTATATGTTCATTTGAAATTATTTCACCAATTTTTATATTTATATTTTTAGATTTATTTTTAAACATTTCATGTGATAAAAGTAGAGTTGAAAATGTTTTATTTATTACTGACATTGTATAAAAAGTTTTTGAGTTTTTTCCATCTATTAATATGGGTAAAATAGGAGCATTTGAGTTTATTGCAAAGTTTAAAAAACCTTTATTCCATATTGGATCTATTATACCTTTTGCACTTGCACGACTTACTTCACCAGCTGGAAATATAATAATTGCCTCTTCATTATTTAGTGCTTTATATACAGCTTTTATGTCATTTTTTGATTGTCTCATTTTATAATTATCTATTGGAATCATAAGTGGTTTTAGTGCATCAATTCCAACTAAAAAATCATTTGCAACTATTTTTACATCATGTCTTATACTGCCAATTAATCTTAATAAACAAAGTGCATCTAGCCCACCTAAAGGATGGTTTGCAATGATTACAACTTTTCCTGTTGTAGGAATGTTTTGCATATTATTACTTGAAACCGTATAATCAAAATCAAAATAGTCTAACACAGCATCAACAAATTCAAAACCTGTTAAGTGAGCATTTTTTTCTAAAAAGTCATTTATGTGTTCTTCATGTACAATTTTTTTTGCAATTGCTAAAATTGATTTATTTAAAAAGTTACCGTTTTTAGTGATTTTGGGAAACTTTTTTATAATTTCTTCTTCTACATTTACCATTACAATCCTTTGAAGAAAGTTTAATTAATCACAGTTACATTTAAGTTACAAAAGGTTACTTTTCTTTTTTTTGATGAAAAATATGCTAAAATCTCGCAAAATATAAGAAAGGTCATAAATGAATAAATCAATAATTTCAAATTTTTTAACTTTTATATTAATTATTATTGGTTATTTGATTGATAATAATGTTGTATTAATGGTTGGACTATTTGCATTTAGTGGAGCAATAACGAATGCTATTGCTGTGCATATGTTATTTGAGAAGGTACCTTTTTTATATGGAAGTGGTGTTGTTGAAAGTAGATTTGAAGATTTTAAATCTGCAATACATTCACTTATGATGAATGAGTTTTTTACAAAAGATAATTTAAATAAATTCTTTGAAGAGGAAGTTAGTAGTGATAAATCAAATTTTGATTTATCACTAATATTGCAAAAGACTGATTTTACACCTGCATTTGATTCTTTAAAAGAAGCAGTTATGAACTCTTCTTTTGGTGGAATGTTAGGAATGTTTGGTGGAGAGCAGGCTTTAGAACCTCTAAAAGAACCTTTTGTTGAAAAACTTCAAGGTGCAATTATAAATATCTCAAAAAATGAGACTTTTCAAAATGCATTACATCAAAGTTTAAAAAACAAAGATGTAACTGATGATATTTATGAGAAAGTAAGTAATATAGTTAATAAACGATTAGATGAACTAACTCCTAAGATGGTTAAACAAATAGTTCAAAAAATGATAAAAGAACATTTAGGCTGGTTAGTAGTCTGGGGTGCTGTCTTTGGTGGTGCTATAGGATTTATTACAACTATAATAGTAGGATAAAATATAATGGAAGAACAAGAAGAATTAGAAGTATTAGTGGTATTAGAACTTGAAGGACTAAAAGACCAAGAAGTTTTTGAAAAACATGTTATAAAAGAGGGATTCAAAATCGTTGAAGGTGAAAAATATGCATACTCAGGAAAAAGTACAACTGGTACATTTGGTACAAAAGCATTTATTTTAGAAATCTTCAGAAAAGGATTGTTAAAATCTGGTTTTGATGATTGTGGTATGATTTTCCAAATAGGTGATTTACCATGGCAAGCTTATAAGTTTGATAAAAATACAAATGACTTTGAAAAAGTACAATAATTAATGAAAAACATCTTCGATTTTTTTTCAAAAAAGAATGACTGCCA
Source organism: Arcobacter sp. CECT 8985 (assembly GCF_004116495.1). Classification (GTDB taxonomy): domain Bacteria; phylum Campylobacterota; class Campylobacteria; order Campylobacterales; family Arcobacteraceae; genus Malaciobacter. The sequence continues at coordinate 7,532 of NZ_PDKC01000012.1, forward strand.
ATTACTAATCGTAAATGATGATAAACAAGCACAAGTAGCTTCAGACATAGTTTCATACTATGGGTATGAAGCTTTTGTGTTAGCAGATTTTAGAGCAAATTTTGGTGATGATTTATTATCCTTTAGTGAAGAGTTACAAGATATAACAAAATCATTAAATAATTTTTATAACTATAAAAAACAAAATAAGATATTAATCTCACCAATTAGAACAATCTCATACTCTATGCCAAAAGCAAAGTGCTTTGATACATTTACTGTAAACTTTGCAGATAGATTAAATATAGAAGAATTTAAATCAAAACTTTACAATTGGGGATATTACTTTGTAGATATTGTAACATCTCAATCAGAAGTATCCTTTAGAGGGGATATTATTGATATTTGCCCATTAGGAAGTGATTTTGGATATAGAATTTCACTTTTTGATGATGAAGTTGAAAGTATTCGAAAATTTGATATTGAAGATCAAAAATCTTTTAAAGAAGAGATTGAAAGTTTTGATATAAGTCCTGCTTTTTTAGCACTTGATGAAGCAACTTTTGAAGAGTTAAATGAAGAGGTTCAACATGTAGAATCTGATGCTTTTATAAAAGATATTCACTCTTTAGGATTTTGGTATTTAAATGATTTAGGTGAGTATCTTCCTTCAAATATGAATAGTTATATAACATATGAAGCTTTAGATGAATTAAATGAAGTTTATGTTTTTGAAGAGAAAAGATTAGAAAAACAGAAGTTTTTACAAACACCAATTATTCCTAAATCAAAAAATTACAAAGAGGTTGATGTTGCAAATGTTCGTGATTTTTTAACATTTCATGAAGATAAAAAAATAACAATAATTTCTACAAGCGAAGCTAAAATAAAAGGTTTTGATTTAGATTTAAATAATGAAAAAATCAACTATATAATAAAACCATATATTATAAATTTAGTTAGCGATAAAGAGGTTATAATCTCTTTAAATAAAGAGGTTAAAAAAAGAAGAAAAAAAAGAGTAAAACTAGTTCTTGATGAATTACAAGAGGGTGATTTTGTAGTTCATGAAAAACATGGTATTGGTAAATATAATGGAATAGAACCAGTAACTGTAATGGGCGCAAAAAGAGATTTTGTTGTTGTTTTATATGCTGGTGATGATAAATTACTAATTCCTGTTGAAAACCTTGACTTAATTGATAGGTATGTTGCAGATGGGAGCTCTTATGCTGTTGTTGATAAGTTAGGAAAAGGAAGTTTTGCCAAATTAAAGCAAAAAGTAAAAGATAAGCTTTTTGCAATTGCAAATGATATTATAAAAATTGCAGCAGCAAGAGAGTTAATCAATGGTATAAAAATTAATACTGATAAACAACTTTTAATAGATTTCCAGAAAAAATCAGGGTTTGAATATACAAAAGATCAAACTAGAAGTATTAGAGAAATCTTTAATGATTTAAGTAGCGGAAAAGTAATGGATAGACTACTTTCTGGTGATGTTGGTTTTGGTAAAACTGAAGTTGCTATGAATGCTTTATTAGCAACACTTTTAGATGGATATCAAGCTATTTTTGTATGTCCTACTACACTTCTTTCAACACAACATTATCACAGTATGGAAAAACGATTTAAAGATTACGGTATAAAAATGGCTAGGCTTGATGGAAAATCTACTACAAAAGAGAAAAACCATACTAAAAAAGGCCTAGAAAGTGGAGAGATTCAATTAGTGGTTGGAACACACTCTTTACTTGGAGTAAAAACAAATAATCTTGCATTAGTTGTAATTGATGAAGAACATAAATTTGGTGTAAAACAAAAAGAAAAATTAAAAGCATTAAGAGAAGATGTACATATATTCTCAATGAGTGCAACACCAATTCCAAGAACTTTAAATCTTGCACTTAGTAAATTAAAAGGAATGAGTAGTTTACTTACTCCTCCCCATGAAAGACTTGGAGTTAGAACTTATGTAAAAGAGTTTAGTGAAAAACTTATTAAAGAGATTATTTTAAGAGAAAAAAGAAGGGGTGGACAACTTTTTTATGTTCATAACAATATTGCTTCAATTGAAGCTAAAAAGAGTGATATTGAGCAAATTGTTCCAAATATAAAAGTAGAAGTAATTCACTCAAAAATAAAACCTGCTGATGCAGAAAAAATAATTGATGCTTTTGAAAATAAAGAGTTTGATGTTCTTTTAGCTACTTCAATTGTAGAATCTGGTCTTCACTTACCAAATGCAAACTCAATAATTATTGATGGTGCAGATAGATTTGGTATTGCAGATTTACATCAATTAAGAGGAAGAGTAGGGCGAAGTGACAAAGAAGGTTTTTGTTATTATGTTGTGGAAGATAAAAAGACAATTACAAGTGATGCTATAAAAAGATTAGTTGCTTTAGAATCAAACTCATATTTAGGAAGTGGAACAGCATTAGCTCATCAAGACTTAGAAATAAGAGGTGGTGGAAATATTGTTGGTGAAGCTCAAAGTGGTCATATTAAACAAATAGGTTATGGACTATACTTAAAAATGCTAGAAGATGCATTAGCAACTTTAAGTGGTGAAACAAAAGAAGAGAATAAAAATGTAGATATTAAACTTGCTATTAGTGCATTTATTTCAAGTGATTATATAAGTGAAGATAGAGTAAGACTTGAATTATATAGAAGATTGAGTAAATCAACTAGCAAAGAAGAAGTTTATACTATTGAAGAAGAGATGGAAGATAGATTTGGTAAACCAGATATTCCAACAAAACAGTTCTTAGAGTTAATTCTTATCAAAATTTATGCAATAAGTAAAAATATTAGACAAATAAGTTCTTATGAAATGAATATAACATTTATTAAAAATGATGATTCAAAACAGAGTATAAAATCACCAAGCAAAGATGATGATGATATTATTGCAGCAACATTGAAATATTTGAGAAAATAAAATAAATAATAAAAGAGAAAGAGGGAGAACTTTCTCTTTTAAAGGAAGAAAACATTGAGTCCTAATATGTTTTTCAGCCGTAATTATAAATAACACAAGTGTATAAAAAGTGGGTTTAATTACTTTTTTTATTTAAATTTCCAAAATTTCATTAATCATTCCAAAATACCATGCTTTTGCAGCATCTGCAACATCTTTTGAAATATCAGAAATCTCATAATTTGCAATAAAAGTATTAGTATATTCGTAGCTATGAGTAATACTTACAGCTTCATTTTTATTTACCATTGAATAACAAACATTTCCAGGCATATTATTTTTGTAATCAAATTTTTGTTTTTTTAATCTACTTATTATCTCTTCTGCAACTATATATCCACAAGAGTTTGCCATTTGTGCAGATTTGGCAAAAGCATATTCGCCTTGTGCATCACCTAGTATATAAACTCTATCATCACTTATTGATCTAAAAGTTGGTTTCTTAAGTCTTGCCCAACCTGATTCATTGACAGCAAAACCTGAGTTTTTAATAAGGCTGTTAGCTTCATTTGGAGGAATTATATTAGCTTGTTCAAATGATATTTTTTTATCAAGGTATTCTAACTCTTTTTCATCAAAATTTTTATATATAATCTCTTTTTTTTCAAAATCTATATCTTTAAAACTACTGTATGGTTTATAAATAATAGTATTTTTATAAAACTGTTTAAATGCTTTTAAAAATTTATAAGGTTTTGCTGCTGGTTTATCCCTTGGATCAAGAATAATTACTTTTGCATCAATTTTATGAGTTTGAAAATAGTTTGCAATCATACAAGCTCTTTCATAAGGTCCAGGTGGGCATCTATAAGCTCCATTTGGAATTGAAATGATAAAGTTACCACTATTGAAATTTTTAACTATTCTTTTTAAAGCTAAGTGTTCATTTCCTGGAATTAGTGCTGCTGGAGTTTGAACTTTACACTTTTTAATTTTATTTTCATCTTTTAAAATTTTTTTGTAATTGTATTGTATTCCCAATGCTAAAATTAAGTAATCATATTTAATTATATTTTCTGTAGTGTATACTAATTTTTTATCTTTATCTATTTTAATAATTGTTTCATTTATAAAGTTGAATCTGTTTTTTTCTACTGTTTTATAATAATCATAATTTAAATCTTCATAACTTATGTTTTTTACATCACCTATCCACAAATTTGAAAAAGGGCAAGAAGAAAAGTTTTCATTTTTCTCAATTAATGTAACATCTAAATTTTTGTCTAATTGCTTTAGCCTTTTAGCACAAGTAAGCCCAGAAAAACCACCTCCACAGATAACTATTTTACTTTTTTTAATATTTTCATTAATTAAATAAGCATTTATTTTTGTAGTTGTTAATATTGAAGCTGCAAATAGTGAGTATTTAAAAAAGTCTCTTCTTATCATAATCTCTCCAATTGTTTTTTTTATTTTAACTAAAATTTATATTTATAATAATAAAAATTAATAAATCTTTTTAATATTATTTTAAACTCATTAATATTTGTTAATAATGAGTTTATATGTTGTTAAAGACTCTACTTTATAATTTTCATATATAAAAATTAGGAGTTAAAATGAAAACAAAATTATTATCAGGGGTATTAGCAACTGCACTTTTAACAACAGGTTTATTTGCATATCAAAATAATGGTGATAGAAATTGTCAATTTTCAAATGATAAAAAGATGTATAAAAAGCATATGATGAGAAAATCAAATTACAAAAAATTTGGAATTATGAGTGTTGTTAAACAGTTAAATTTAACAGCAGATCAAAAAATGAAAATTGCAAAAGTAGTAAGAACAAATAAGGGTAAAATGCAAACGATTAATGATGCTTTTACAAAAAAAGAGTTTGATAAAAATAAATTTATAGAAATTCTTTCTTCTAAAAGAGAGAATATGATAAAATTGAAAGCACAAATGGTTGCAGATATTTATGATGTATTAACTAATGAGCAAAAAGAACAATTTAAAGTATTGTTGGATTTAAAAACTAGTAAATTTAAAGGATAATCTTTGATAAAAATTGCGATGGTTGAAGATGATATTCAACTAGCTGAATTATTAATTCAATATCTTAAAAAGTTCAATATAGAAGTTGTAAATTTTGAAGAGCCTTTTTTGGCTCTTTCAAGTTTAAGAATTCATAAATTTGACTTATTGATATTAGACTTAACACTTCCTGGTATGGATGGACTTGATGTATGTAAAGAAGTTGTTGAAAAATATAATATTCCAATTATAATTTCTAGTGCAAGAAGTGATATTACTGATAAAGTAACAGCATTGCAAATTGGAGCAGATGATTATCTGCCAAAACCTTATGACCCAAGAGAATTAGAAGTAAGAATAAAAACTATTTTAAGAAGATATAATAAAAATACAGAAGATACAGAAGATACTAAAAAGAAAATATTTAATTTAGACAAAGAAAAAAGAGAGATTACAAAAAAAGGTCAATATATTAAATTAACAGCAGCTGAGTATGAAGTTTTATCTTTATTAATAAAAAGAGAAGGATTTATTGTTACAAGAGAGGAGATTTTTGATAATTCTGATTTATTAAATCATGATTATGAGAATTCAGGCTCATTGGCAGTTATCATAAATAGAATAAGACAAAAAATTGAAGATAATTCAAAAGATCCAAAGTATCTTCAAACAATTAGAGGGATGGGATATAAATTTATACAATGAATAGACAATCAATATTTTTTACAATAACAGTAAGCTTTATAATTTCAATTATTTTAGTAATTGCAAGTTTTACAATTTTAATGACACATAATTATAAAAATATAGAAGAACAACTAATAGAAAAGTATGTTCCTATTATTAAAATGGTAATAAGACAACACCATAGAGGTGGAATAAATGAGGACTTTTTAAAAACATTAGAAGAGATTAATTATAGTCTTGTATCTAAAAAAAGAATGAATGCAATTACATATAATCCTAAAACTAAAGTTTTAGTTGAAAGAAAAAATCCTTCTGGTCAAAATATTTTAAGAATATTAAAACTAAAAGATAAAAATTACATATATATGAAAAAAAAGCATGAAATGCTACTTATTAAAGATAAAGCTACACATAATAATTTCACGCATATATATATAATCTTAGTTTTTTTAATCGTTATTATTACAACAATATTAATGTATTTAATTACACTTAGAAAACTTATGCCTCTTAAAATATTAAAAGATAAAGTTAAAACATTAGGTGATGAAAATTTTGATTTTGAGTGTTGTAATACAAATAGAAAAGATGAAGTTTCTCTTCTTGCTTTGGAATTCAAAAACACTGCAAAAAAATTGAAAAATATAAAAGAAGCAAGAAATGTTTTTATTAGAAATATTATGCATGAATTAAAAACACCAATTACAAAAGGTAAGTTTTTAGTAGAAATTGAAAATAATGAACAAAATGATGAAAAACTAAGAGAAGTATTTAATAGATTAGAGTCTTTAATAAATGAATTTGCATCAATCGAAGAATTGATATCTTCAAGTAAAAATATTGAAAAAAACTACTATTATATCGATGACATTGTAGATAATGCAAAAGATATTCTTATGATTGAAGATGAAAAAGTAGAACATAAATATGAAAATAAAAAAGTGCATATTAATTATAAACTTTTTTCAATTGCAGTTAAAAATTTAATTGATAATGCAATTAAATATTCATCAGATAAAAAAGTAATAATAAAATCTGATCAAGAAGATATTATTTTTGAAAACAAAGGTGAAAAACTCAAATATGATTTAACTTCATATTATGAGCCATTTTTTGCATCAGAAGATACACCAACTGATTCTTTTGGTTTAGGTTTATATATTATTCATAATATTCTAAAAGCAAATAATTATATCTTACAGTATTCTTATAGCAATGGAATAAATACATTTAGATGTAAAAAGGAAATAACATCTACGAAATAGCAATTATTGGTGCTGGAGCTAGTGGTCTTATGCTTGCAAGCCAACTAAAAAATAAAGATGTTTGTTTAATTGAGACAAATAGTAAAATAGGACAAAAAATAAAAGTTAGTGGTGGAGCTAAATGTAATATTACGAATAATTTAGTAACTTGTGATAATTATTTAGGGAATAAAGAATTTGTTAAAAAAGTTTTAAAAAACTTTACAAATGAACAGTTACTTGCTTTTTTAAATAAAAATGGTGTTTATCCTAAAATAAACCCGAAATTAGTAAAAGGAACATATTTTTGTAATAGCTCTTCTGATGTTATTGAAATGTTTACAAAACTTACAACTCATATAAAAAAATATTTGAATACAAAAGTAATTGATGTTGATTATGATGAGGTATTTACTATAAAAACTGATACAAAAAGTATAAAAGCGAAAAAACTTGTTGTTGCAAGTGGCGCTTTATCTTATGCTAGTTTAGGTGCTAGTTCTATTGCTTTTGATATTGCTTCAAAATTTGGACATACTGTTACAATCTTAAATCCAGCACTTGTAGGTTTTACTGTTCAAAAAGATCAATTTTGGTTCAAAAAACTTAGCGGTTTATCAATTATGGCAAAAGCGAAGGTTGAAGGAAAATCTTTTTACGGATCTTTGTTATTTGCACATAAAGGATGCTCTGGACCTATTATTTTAAATAGTTCTTTATATTGGAAAAAAGGAAAAATGAGTTTTGATTTTTTACCAGGTAAAAAAGTAAAAAAGCTTTTGAGTGGAAATGCATTAATTAGTTCAAGATTACCTTTACCAAAAAGATTTGTTCAAGAGTTTTTAACTTCAATAGAACTTGAAGATAAACCTTGTAACAAGCTAAATAAAGATGAAATTGAAAAGTTAGAAACTATACATAACTATGAATTTGCACCAGCTGGTAATTTTGGTTTTACAAAAGCTGAAGTTACAAAAGGTGGAATTAGTACAGATGAAATAGATGTTGATTCTATGCAGAGTTTAAAAGTTAAGAATCTATATTTTTTAGGTGAATGCTTAGATGTTACAGGTGAACTTGGAGGATATAATTTTCAGTTTGCTTTTTCTAGTGCTATGAGTTGTGCTAAAAAAATATAATATTAAGTTAGTAACTTTTGTTACTAACTTAATAAATGAATAAAATGCATATGTTTTTGGTAGTGATCAACAATATCATTTCTGATGCCATCTTTTGACCATCCCATAATATCATAGTCTTGACCACCTTCAATTAAGTGAATTACGGCACAATAATATAATTCATCTTCTGTTCTTTCGTCATCGGCTTTTTCTTCAACTGCAAAACTAGGTTTTACTCTAGCTACTATTTTTATTTTATAAATAAAGTTTTTATTTTCGCCAAAGTTACCTTCTTCTCCTAAATTAACTGTAAGAGATACGCCTTCTTGTGTTTCTGTAACAGCAACATCAAGTTCATGTTTTTTTAACTCATCTGCAACATCAGTTAATGCAGGTTTAGCAACTTTTTGAATAAACCTTTTAACATTACTTTTTGATGGATAATCAATAATATTACTAAGTCTTGTATCCCAATCTGCATTATTATTTGTTGTTGTCATTTGAGTTCCAGTATATTGAAGACTCTCTTTTTTTGCTATATCAACTCTTAATGCTTTAATTAATCCATAACAAGCTACTAATAATACAATAGAAAATGGTAAGGCACTAGCAATTGTCATGGTTTGTAATGCACTAAGACCACCTGCTAAAATTAGAATTGAAGCAATAACACCTTCACCCACAGCCCAATAAACTCTTTGCCATATTGGTGTATCATCATTACCATTTGAACAAAGCATATCAATAACCATTGAACCAGAGTCTGAAGATGTAACAAAAAATACAATAACCATTACAGTTGCAACAATTGAAGTTAATCCACTAAAACTAAAGTGTTCTAAAAAGGCGAATATTGCAATAGGAACATTATTTTTTACTACTTCTCCAAATGCAGTAAATCCATCATTTAAAATTAAACTAATTGCAGAGTTACCAAAGAAAGTCATCCACATTAAAGTAAAACCTGTTGGAACTAATAATACTCCAAGTGTAAATTCTCTAATTGTTCTACCTCTACTAATTCTTGCAATGAATAGTCCAACAAATGGTGACCAAGAAATCCACCAAGCCCAATATAAAATAGTCCATCCCCCAAGCCAATCGGTCTTTTGATAGGCAAATAGATTAAATGTACTTTTTAATAAATTTGAAGCATAATCTCCAACATTTTGAACATAAGCTTGAAGTAAGAAAATAGTATTCCCTGCAACTAGAACAAAGAGTAAAAGAAGTACTGCTAAAACAAGATTTATTTCTGATAATATCTTGATACCTTTATCAAGTCCTGTTGTAACAGAAAGAGTTGCAAGTCCTGTTACTGCTATAATTAATATAACTTGAGATGTTGTATTAACAGGGACATCCCATAAGTAATTTAATCCTGTGTTTACTTGTAAAACACCATATCCAAGTGAAGTTGCAACACCAAATAAAGTACCAATAACTGCAAAAATATCAACTGCATGACCAATTGGACCATAAATTTTGTCTCCAATTAAAGGATACAGTGCTGATCTTAAAGTTAATGGTAAATTGTGTCTATAACTAAAAAAAGCAAGGATAATTGCAACAATTGCATAAATTGCCCATGCGTGTAAACCCCAGTGAAAGAATGTAATTCTTAAAGCTTCTTTTGCTGATTCAATAGTACTTCCATCTCCAATAGGTGGATTTAAAAAGTGCATTACTGGTTCTGCTACACCAAAAAACATTAAACCAATACCCATACCAGCAGAAAATAACATAGCAAACCAAGATAAATAAGAATAATCAGCTGTAGAGTGATCAGGTCCTAATTTAATATCTCCATATTTTGATAAAGCTAGATAGAAAACAGTAATTAAAATAATTGCCACCGTTAATACATAAAACCAGCTACCATTTTGTACAATTACATCTTGTAATTTTTTAAAAAAATCATCAGCAACTTTTGGTAATATCGCTGCAAAAAGAGATAATACGATAATGATTGCTGATGAGATAAAAAAAACATGTTTGTTAAGTTTTGAACTCATCTTTATCCTTTAATTAATTTTACATAATGTAAATTAAACTGCAGTAATTTTACACTTTTTTTCTTAATCTTAAATTCAATCAATTTTTTTAGAACTAATATAGGATAAATAATAATTACAATACAATTTTACAAAAACAAAAGTGAAATAATATGAGAATAGCTTTTATTGGTGATATTGTAGGAAGACCTGGTCGAAAGATAATTAAAGAGAATCTAAAAAGAATAATTGAAGATTACAGTATAGATTATGTTATTGCAAATGCAGAGAATGCATCCCATGGATTTGGACTTACAATTAAAAATTGTGATGAATTATTAAAAAGTGGCATAAATATAATTACAGGTGGTAATCACTCTTTTGATAAGAAAAAAGAGATGATAGCTTTACTTGAAACAAAACCTGTGTTAAGACCTGATAATTATCCTGAAGGTTTAGTTGGAAGTGGAGTTAAAATTGTTGATGTAAAAGGTGAAAAACTTGCAGTTATAAATTTAATGGGACAATTTTCTATGCCAACAGTTGAAAATCCTTTTAATTGGGCAAAAAAGCTTGTTTCTTCTTTGCATGAGCAGGGTATAAAAAATATTTTTATAGATTTTCACGGTGAAGCAACTAGTGAAAAAAGAGTTATTTTTATGATGTTAAAAAATCAAGTAAGTGCTATTTGTGGAACTCATACTCATGTAGGTACAGACGATTTACAAATTATGGATAATACAGCATATTTAACTGATATTGGATTAACAGGTTGCAGAGATAATGTAATTGGAATGGATAGTAAAGTTCCTATTGAAAAAGCAACTACTGGATTAGGTGGACATTTTCAAATACCAAATAGTTGTAAAAGTGTATTTCAATTAATGGTAATAGATATTGATGATGGAAAAGCTATTAATGCTTTTAAAATAAAGAAATTTTGTGATAAAAAAGAGTTGATAATAACAGATGCAATCATTAACTAATTCATATGAACTATTAAAATTCTTAAAAAATCAAGAGTTAATTTCAAAAGAACCAGAACTTTGGTGGCCAAGCGATGATGATTTTGAGATTTTAGTTGGAGCTATATTAACTCAAAATACAAAATGGATAAATGTTGAAAAATCACTTGAAAATTTAAAAAAACTAAATTATCTAACTTTAGAAAATTTAGCAATGAGTGATATTGTGTTATTAACAAATGCAATTGCACCAAGTGGTTTTAAAAATCAAAAATCAAAAAGATTAAAACAAATATGTAAAAATATAATAGAAGAGTTTTTTTCTTTTGATAATTTTAAACAAAATGTTACTTCTAATTGGTTATTGAGTCAAAAAGGAATAGGAGAAGAGACAAGAGATGCAATTTTGTGTTATTCTTGTCATAAAGAGTATATGGTTGTTGATAAATATACAGCAAGACTATTAAAAAGGTTTAATTATGAATTTGACTCATATGATGATATACAAACATGGCTAGTATATGGAATTAATGAAAATTACGATAAAATAAAAAAACTTTATGGTTATGAAATAACATTAAATGAAATTTATTGTAGGTTTCATGGCAAAATTGTCGAATTTATGAAACGAAATCCAAAGGATTAACTGATGATTATAATTCCACAAACAAAAGGTGGAGTAGGAAAATCTACTGTTGCAATGCAAGTTATTGCACCTTATCTTTATAAAAAACACGGTAAAAAAATAAGATATATTGAAATTGATGATGAAAATAATGATAGTAGGTCTTTTACTAGAACAGAAATAGTTGATAAACAAATGTTAGGTACTAATAAATTATCTAACTTAGACGAACTAATGTTAATGGATGATAACCATGAAATAATAGTTGATGTGGGTGGAAATAAAACATCATCTTTAGTTTTAGAAGAGATTAAAAAAGTAGGTTCATTTGGAAATGTAAAATGGATTATTCCTTTAGGTGATGGTGAGCTTGATGGGAAAAATGCTATTGCTACAATGAAAAAGATTAGAAAAATTGAAGAAAATCCAGAAAAAAACATGTTATTTGCTTTAAATAGAGCTATTTCTATGGAACCAGATTATATAGAAGAGCAGTTTATTAATTTTTTTGGACATAAATATTTAGAGAGCAATTCTGCACTACATGATTTTATAAAAAATCCAAAATATTTTCCTGTAAAAAATGATAAAATTATTACTATGAGTAGATATTTGGGAAGTACTGTTTGGGAAATGGCATATAATAATACTGATTTTGCAGCAAAAGCAATCCATGCAAAAGAGCTTGGGGATGTTGAAAGTGCAAGAAAGTATCTATTCTTTAGAAGAATTCAAACTGAAGCAAAAGATTATGTTTTAGGAACATTAAATAGAATTTTTCATGATCTAGATAGATGGATTGAAATTAAAAAATGAGTGAAATGAGCTTTAAACAAGCCAAAGAAATAGTTGAAAGGCTTGAATTTTCAGAACTTGCACTTCGAAAATCTTTTAAAGATATAAATACATCAACAAAAACATTAAAAGACTCTTCAGCTGTATTTGAAAAGTCTTTAGAAAAACAAAAACAAATTATATCTCAAATACCAAAAATGAATAAGAAAATAAGTTTCTTAAGATCATTAATTATGATTAATATTGGTTTTATTTTAGGATTATTTGTAGGAAAATTTTTATTATAATTTAGGAAAATTAATGGGTAAACAAGAAAAAATCGTATCAATGTTTAATGATATATCAGGAAAATATGATATTGCAAATAGAGTACTTAGTATGGGAATTGATAAAAGTTGGAGAAATAAAGCTTGTAAATTAGCATTTGATTTTTATGATCATAAAAGTGTAGAAAAAATTGTAGATGTTGCTTGTGGAACAGGTGATATGATTACTTTTTGGAAAAAGATTGCAAAAGATAATAATATAGAATTAAAAAATATTATTGGAGTTGATCCAAGTGTTGGAATGATGGATGTTGCAAAGAAAAAATTGCCAGAAGTAGAGTTTATTGAAGCAGGTGCAGCTAGTATGCCTTTAGATGATTCAAGTGCAGACATTATCTCTATTTCATATGGTATTAGAAATGTTGTTCAAAGACAAGAAGCTTTTCATGAGTTTGCAAGAGTTTTAAAACAAAATGGTTTAGTAGTTATTAGTGAGTTTACTAAAAATGAAAAAAATTCTCCAATTGATTATTTAACTGATTTTTATATTAATAAAATTTTACCAACTTTAGGTGGAATGATTACAAAAAATAAAGAAGCATATACATATCTTCCAAACTCAATTGATGAGTTTTTAACTACTGATAATTTATGTAAAGAGTTAAAAGAAGCTGGATTAGAGCCAATTTATACAAAAGCTTTTTCTATGAATATCTCAACTTTAATAATCGCAAGAAAAATCTAAATAAAAAAGGAGTTTTCTCCTTTTTAAAGAGGTCTTATGAACGCACCAATTACAGTTACAGCACTTAGTACACAGATAAAATCATTACTTGAAACAACTTTTATGAATATTTATGTAGAAGGTGAAATCTCAAATTTAACATACCATAGTTCTGGTCATATATATTTTTCTATTAAAGATAAAAATTCTACTATTTCTTGCGTTATGTTTAGAGGAAATACAAAATATTTAAAGTTTCAATTAGAAGTTGGGCTAAAAATAAATATTAGAGGAAGTCTTACTGTATATACTCCAAGAGGAAGTTATCAATTAATATGCAATAGAATTGAACCTTCGGGGCAAGGTGCTTTAGCTTTGGCATATGAACAATTAAAAGAGAAACTAAAAGCAAAAGGATATTTTGAACAATCTATAAAAAAAACTTTACCTAAATATCCTAAAAAAATAGCATTAGTTACTTCTCCTACAGGTGCAGCAATACAAGATATGCTAAAAGTTGCACATCATAGATGGAATTTAGTTGAGTTTATTTTAGTTCCAACTTTAGTTCAAGGTGAAACTGCAAAAGAAGATATTGTATCTTCTATTAATTATGCTGATAATTTAAATTGCGATATTATGATTGTAGGTAGAGGAGGGGGAAGTCTTGAAGATTTATGGGCTTTCAATGAAGAAATAGTTGCAGATGCAATTTATAATGCTAAGACACCTATAATATCTTCAGTTGGACATGAAGTTGATTTTTTGATTTCAGATTTTGTTGCAGATGTAAGGGCTGCAACACCCTCAAATGCAATAGAAATAGCACTACCTGATATGAATGAACATAGAATATATTTAGATACTTTACAACAAGATTTTGAAAATAGATTGAAAAATATTTTATATACAAAAGAACAAAATATTATACATTTGAAAAGAATGTATGAACAAAACTCAATAGAAACAAAGTTCAATCTAATTGCTTCTGAAATTAAGATGTTAAAACTTAGCTTTGAAAATAGATTTTCAAATATTTTAAATAATTGCCAAAACAGTGTCAATTTACTTAAGAATTCTTTTGAAATTAGTAATCCAAAAAATAGAGATAAAAAGGGATTTGTTCAAATCAGTAAAGATGATAAATTAATAGAGTTAAATAGTGTAAAAAGTGGTGATGCAATATCATTACAAACCCCAGAATATATTGCAACAGCCAAAATTGAGAGTATAGAAAAACAATAAAATATTAAGTTTATTATAGATAAAATATAAAAACTTCTTAAAAGGTGCTTTATGTTTTGTTCCTTAACAAAAAAAGACTCTGTTTTTAATTTTAGATTTTATGATATAATTATCTATAATGAAACATTTGTTTTTAATATAAAGCAAGCAATTCCTAAATTTAAACAATCAGTTTTAAAGATAAATTTTGTAGAATAATGTAAGTGTAAATAAAAGGAGAACCACCTTATGGAAAAGAAATTAAACAATGAAGACGATATAATTGATTATGTTAATACTAGTGAGTATATGACATTTGAACTTGGGGCAATGAAATATGCAATTGAATTACCAAAAATTAGGGAAATCTTGACTTATCCTGATATTATTACTCATTTGCCAAATACTGAAAATTGGGTAAAAGGTCTTATTAATTTAAGAGGTGAAGTTGTTCCAATCTTAGATGTAAGAATTAAATTTAATACTGGTGAACCAATTTATGATTCAAATACTGCAGTAATTGCAGTAATTACTCAAGATAAAAGAATGATTGGAATTGTTGTTGATAAAGTTGATGATGTTCAAAGATTAGATACATCTTCTTTGGCTCCAGTTTCTGATATGGGTTCTGCAATTCCTTCAAAATATCTAAAAGGTTTCGTAAGATTAGAAAATAATCAAATGCTTGTAGTTATGGATATTGAATCAGTTGTACATAAAGATGAATTAAAAGACTCTTAATGAATGCAAAAATTGAGGAACTTAAAAAGATTAAACTTCTTTTTGTTGAAGATGAGTATGACTTAATAAAGATAATAAGTGATACTTTAACTAAATTAGAAGCAAACTTTTTGACTGCTCAAAATGGTAAAGAAGCATTAGATTTAATAGATAAAAATGATGATATTGATATTGTCATAACAGATATTAATATGCCAATTATAAATGGCTTAGAAATGATAGAAAAAATAAGAGAGACTAATCCTACTTTGCCTATTATAATAATGACAGCACATACTGAAAGTGAATATAGACAAAAAGCAAAAATGTATGGAGTTGAAAATTATTTATTAAAACCTTTTGATTTTATTAAGTTTATTGATTTAATATATTCAATGAAATTAGGTAAAAATGACGATAAATAAAGAGAATTTAAAAAAACTTAATGCTTTATATGTAGAAGACGATGATAGTATAAGAAAAGAGTTATCAGGTATGTTATCTAATTTTTTTGGAAAAACATACACAGCTTGTGATGGTAAAGATGGATTAGAACAATATCTCAAAAATCAAAATGAAATAAATGTAATTATATCTGATATAAATATGCCATATTTAAATGGTACAGAAATGGTTAAAAAAATCAGAGAAGTAAATAAAACTGTGCCTGTAATTTTTACAACTGCATATTCAGATACACAATTTTTATCAGATGCAATAAAACTCAAAGTTTATGAATATATTATAAAACCAATTGATATTAGAGCTTTACTTGTAGTTTTAGATGAATTGGCAACTATTTTGTATCAAAATGAGTTAATTAATAATCAAAATTCTGAATTAGAAAAATATAAAGATGTAATTGATACAAATAATATAGTAATTAAAACAGATGAAAATTTAAAAATTGTATATGTAAATGAACTGTTTTGTCATACAACTGAATTTTCTAAAGATGAATTAATTGGCAAAGACTTAAAATATTTAAGACACAAAGATACTGATTCAAAAATTTATGATGATATATATGAATCAATAAATTTAAATAAGCCTTGGAAAGGTAGAATTAAAAATATTACAAAAGAGGGTGGTTCATATATATCTGACACTTATATAATTACAACTTTAAATGATAATCAAGAAGTAACAGGTACATTATGTGTACAAAATGATATAACAGAAGAGTTGAATAAAAAAAGAGAGATACAAAAAGCACTTATAAAAGATAAAGGTGATATTTTTATTAAAAGTAAAGAGGGAAGTGCAGAGCAAACAGTCACTATTAATAATCTTAAACATGATATAAAAGATTTAAAAAGTAAAATAAAAAGTTTGCAAACACAAAGAGATAAATCCTTATATAAAATTGAGAATTTATACAAAGAAAATAAACAATTAAAAAGTGAATTAAATTATCAAAAGAGTATTCAACAAAAAAATAAACTTGATAGTACTTACTCCCTAAAAGCAAGTAAAGAGAATGCAGATCTAAAAATAAAAGTAAAAAAATTAAATGTAAAACTTGAAGATACAATAGAACATTATGAAAAAAAATGTAGACAACTTGAAGTTAATTCTCAAATGGAAATTGAAGATTTAGAACAAGAGCTTCATGATATAAAAACAAAACTTGGAAAAATTGATAATGCTGAAATGATGAGTCAAAAAATTGAGTATTGGAAAGAAAAAGCAAAAGCAGAAGCAAAAAAAGTAGAAAGTTTAGAAAAAGAGATTATGCGAAGTGCAGATAGATCTCTTATTAATAAAATATTTTCACTAACTAAAAAATAGAGTAAATTAACTCTATTTTTTTATTTTAATACTAATTATTTTTTGATCAATTAAAGGTTTATTTCCTTTATATTGTCCAGAAGTAGGAACATCTTCAAGTTTTCTTACAACATCCATTCCTTTTTTTACATAACCAAAAATAGTATGTTTTCCATTAAGCCAATATGTTGGTGCAGTTGTTATAAAAAATTGACTTCCATTTGTATTTGGTCCTCTATTTGCCATTGCTAGAATACCTGGTTTGTCAAATACTGCATTTGGTGCAAATTCATCTTTAAATGGCTTTTTCCAAATTGATTCTCCACCTCTACCTGTACCAGTTGGATCTCCACCTTGAATCATAAAGTTTTTAATAATTCTATGGAAAATAGTTCCATTATAATATCCATTTTCTGCATGAGTAACAAAGTTTTCTACTGCCTTTGGAGCCAAATCTTTTCTTAGTTGAATTTGTATATCACCTTTTGATGTTTTTAAAATAGCAATTGGATTTGCTGCTTGTAACATCAGTACCATAGATGAAATAAGTATAAAAATTTTAAACATTAAAGCCCTTTATTTTTTTTTGAAAATAGTATAATATGAATGATTTTAATATAACATTAAAAAAGTAAATTTATAAAATTTTAATAATTGTTTGTTAAAATTAAATACTAAGTTATAAGGATAATTTATGGAAAATGCCTCTATGCCACAACCTACATTCTTTATGTTTAAATGTGAACAAAGTGCACCTCCTGGAATGCCAAAACCTGCATGTGTAAATGAACAGACTCAAGATTTATTTAATTATTTAGCGCAAAATTTGATGCAAAAAGGTATTATGGGACCAGTTCAAGCAGTAAGAACAGCCTGTCTTGGAAGGTGTCAATTTGGACCAGTAATGTTAGTTGAACCAGGGCATTATATGTATTGTCAGTTATCTAAGGAAAAAATAGATAAAATAATCGATAATCATATACTAGGCAAAGAGCCTGTAACTGAGTATTTAATGCCTGAGCAATATTGGTCTGAACCAATAAGTTTAGTAAAATAAAGGGTTAAAAAAATGACATTTGATATGTTATATAGCAAAATTCATAGAGCGACAGTTAGTGATGCTAACTTGAACTATGTAGGTTCAATTACAATTGATGAAGAACTTATGAGTGCAGCAAAATTAAGAGTTGGACAAAAAGTTGATATTGTAAACATCAACAATGGTGAAAGATTTGCTACTTATGTAATAAAAGGTAAAGCTGGCAGTAAAGATATGTGCTTAAATGGAGCTGCAGCTAGAAAAGTTGAAATTGGAGATAAAATTATTGTAATCTCTTATGCTTCATATAATGAAAAAGAATTGGAAAATTATAAACCAACAGTTGTTCTTGTAGATGAGAATAACAATGTTGAAACTATAACTAATGAATTAGTAGGAAGTGACTATGTTTGATGGAATGGATTTAAGTAAGTTAAACTTAAATGAGATGATGAACCAAGTTCAAGAACTGGCAGAAAAAGCAAAAGAAGAAAACTCTTCTAAAATGTTTACTGCAAAAGCAGGTGGAGGAATGGTTGAAATTTCTATTAATGGTAATAGTGAAGTAGTAGATTTAAAAATTGATGATTCTTTAATGGACGACAAAGATTCATTACAAATACTGTTAATCTCTTGTATGAACGATGTCTTAAAACAATCAGATGAAAATAAAAAGATGATGGCCATGAATATGATGGGTGGAATGGGCTCTTTTGGACAAAAATCATAATGATGGAACAATTAAGTAAGTTTGAAGACTATTTACTTAATAATCTTCCCTCTTCAAAAACTTTTCACCCACATTTTCAATCAGCACTTGAAGATATGTTAAAAGCAGGTGGCAAAAGATTTAGGCCAATGCTTTTACTATCTGTTGTTAATTCTAAAAATCCACTTTTAGTTGAGAATTCACTGCCTGTTGCATTAGGATTAGAGTATTTACATACTTATTCTTTGGTTCATGATGACTTACCTGCAATGGATGATGCTGATTTAAGAAGAGGTTTTCAAACATTACACAAAAAATATGATGAAGTTACAGCTATTTTAGTTGGAGATGCTTTAAATACACATAGTTTTAATCTTCTTGCTAATGCTGCTTTAAGTAATGATATTAAAATTGAATTAATTAAAGTTTTATCAAATGATGGTGGAATTGATGGAATGATTATTGGGCAAGCAATTGATTGTTATTTTGAGAATCAAAAATTAAAATTAGAACAATTGGAGTTTTTACATATTCATAAAACTGCAAAATTAATTGCTGCATCACTTAAAATGGGAGCAATTATTGCACAATATGATTTACAGCTTCAAGAAAAACTATATAATTTTGGTATTGATATAGGTTTACTATTTCAAATTCAAGATGATATTATTGATGAAACACAAAGTGAAGAAGAAGCTGGAAAAACTACTCATAATGATAATTTTAAAAATTCATTTATAAATCTACTTGGTTTAGAAGAATCAATAAATGCAGCAGATATGTTAGCAAACAAATGTGAAGATGAATTGAATACATTTAATACTCAATTAAAAGAGTCTTTATCTAAATTATTATTTAAATATTTACACAGACACAAGAAATAAATAAACTTTTAGTCAAATTAACTCAAACCACTTGACAAAAAAAGAAAAATTTTATAAAATTTAGCACTCAAAAAAATAGAGTGCTAATTTAATTTTTAAACTTGATAGGAGATACTATAATGAATTTTAAACCACTAGGTGAAAGAGTTCTTGTAAAAAGAACAGAAGTTGAAAACAAAACTGCAAGTGGAATTTATATTCCTGATAATGCAAAAGAGAAACCACAAACAGCTAAAGTATTAGCAATTGGTTCAAAAGTTGAAGATGTTAAAGTGGGTGATACTGTAGTATTCGAACAATTTAGAGGTACAGAGTTAAATTTAGAAGGTGAAGAATACTTAGTTTTAAATGTTGAAAATATTATTGGAGTTATGTAATATTGGCTAGTCCAATTACATTAACACACTTTTTAAATACAAAAAATAAAAGGAAAAATTGATGGCAAAAGAAGTAAGATTTAGTGATAATGCAAGAAATAAATTATTTTCTGGTGTAGAAAAATTAGCAGATGCTGTTAAAGTAACAATGGGACCAAGAGGAAGAAACGTTTTATTACAAAAATCTTTCGGTGCACCAAATATTACTAAAGATGGTGTATCTGTTGCAAGAGAAATTGAATTAGAAGACACATTAGAAAACATGGGTGCACAACTTGTAAAAGAAGTTGCTTCAAAAACTGCTGATGAAGCAGGTGATGGAACAACAACTGCTACTGTATTAGCATATTCAATTTTCAAAGAAGGTTTAAGAAATGTAACTGCTGGAGCTAATCCTATTACTTTAAAAAGAGGTATGGATAAAGCATCAGAAGCTGTATTGTCTGAATTAAAAAAATTATCAAAAGATGTTGCAAATAAAACTGAAATTGAACAAGTTGCAACAATTTCTGCAAACTCTGATAGTGCAATTGGTTCTATGATTGCTGAAGCTATGGATAAAGTAGGAAAAGATGGTGTTATTACTGTTGAAGAAGCAAAAGGTATATCTGATGAATTAGATGTTGTTGAAGGTATGCAATTTGATAGAGGATATTTATCTCCTTATTTCGTAACAAATTCTGAAAAAATGTTGGCAGAATTAGAAAATCCATATATTTTATTATATGATAAAAAAATCTCTAATTTAAAAGAGATGTTACCAATTTTAGAATCAGTAAATCAATCAGGAAGACCACTTTTAATTGTTGCAGAAGATGTAGATGGTGAAGCATTAGCTACATTAGTTGTTAATAGATTAAGAGGTTCTTTAAATATTGCTGCAGTTAAAGCTCCAGGATTTGGAGATAGAAGAAAAGCAATGTTAGAAGATATTGCTGTATTAACTGGTGGTACAGTTATTTCAGAAGAGATGGGAATGACTTTAGATGGTGCAACAATTGACTCTTTAGGTACTGCTGCTAGAGTTGTAATTGATAAAGATAATACTACAATTGTAAATGGTTCTGGAAGTGCAGAAGCTGTTGAAGCAAGAGTAGGTCAAATAAGAAATGAAATCAGTAACACTACAAGTGATTATGATAGAGAAAAATTACAAGAGAGACTTGCAAAACTTTCTGGTGGAGTTGCAGTAATTAAAGTTGGTGCTGCTACTGAAACAGAAATGAAAGAGAAAAAAGATAGAGTTGATGATGCATTAAGTGCAACAAGAGCTGCTGTTGAAGAAGGAATTGTAATTGGTGGTGGTGCTGCATTAATTAAAGCTGCTACTAAAGTTGCTTTAGAACTTGAAGGTGACGAGCAAATTGGTGCAGATATTGTACTAAGAGCTATTTCAGCACCATTAAAACAAATTGCTGCAAATGCAGGATTTGATGCAGGTGTTGTTGTAAATGAAGTTAAAAAAGCTGATGATAATCATGGATTTGATGCTTCAACTGGAAACTATGTTGATATGTTTGAAGCTGGAATTGTAGATCCATCAAAAGTTGAAAGAGTTGCAATGCAAAATGCAGTATCTGTAGCATCTTTACTTTTAACAACTGAAGCTACTGTGACAGACATAAAAGAAGATAGACCATCTGCACCAGCTATGCCAGACATGGGTGGAATGGGTGGAATGCCAGGTATGATGTAATCTAAAGATTACTTATAAAACAAAGGCACTTGCCTTTGTTTTACTTTTTTTATTTTAATTCTTCTCACTACTTTCTCTCTTAAATATTTTTGTGTAAATTTAACTAAATTAAAAAAAATGATAATAATTAAGTTTATTAAATATAAAAAAATCATTTTTTTTTGCTAAACTATAATAGATTTATTAAAAGGGAGAGTTTATTATGAGTATTAAAAATAAAATAATTGGTTCATTTACAATATTAATTGTTATTTTAGTTTTATCAAATATTTATGTTGCACATAATATTAATAAAATTAAAACTAATGTAACAAATTTAGTTCACAAAGATTTTAAAGGAATTGATTCATTACTTGAAGGTGATAGGGATTCTTACCAATCAAATATTGCTTTATCTCAGATAATAAACTATGGGCTTACTTTTTTACTTGAAGCTGATAGAGATTCATCTCAGTCAAAAGTGTATGTTTCAATGATGATTAATACGAATGAAAAAGAAAAAATCGAAAATTTTAAAAAAAGTGTAAAAAGCAATTTGAATCAAGTTAAAGAAAGATTTGATAAGTTTAGAGCTCTTCTTTTACCAGAAATGCAACATAAAAAAGATAGATTTGATAAGTTTTATAAGTTATATTCAAAGGTGAAGTCTGATACTTATAAATTATTATCTTATATTGATAAAAATGACTTTAGAGAATCTAAAATTTATTATTTTAATAATTACTTAAAAGATTATAATTCAATGCGTAATATCTTGGATGAATTAACTGAAAATACATATAAAATAATAGCAAAAAATCAAAAAAATAGTGATGAAGCTATTAACTCTTCTTTTAATACTTTTATTGTTGTATCACTATTTAGTATTCTAGTTGCAATATTTTTCTCTTTTTACTTAAGTAGAATAATTAAAACAAGAATAAATGATTTTAATTTAGGCTTACTAAACTTCTTCTCATACTTAAATAATGAGACTTCAAATGTTAAACTATTAAGTACAAAAGAAAAAGATGAGATTGCTAATTTATCAGATATTGTAAATCAAAATATTGAAAAAACTAAATCAATACTTGAAAAAGATGATGCATTAATAGAAGATGTTAAGCGTGTGGTTGAAGAGGTTAAAAATGGTAATTTAAATGAAAAAGTTAAATTATCGACTAATAATAAAGGTTTAGAAGAATTAAAAACAATCTTTAATGAAATGCTAACAGTTATATCAAAAACTATATCAAATGATTTAAATAAAATTAAATTTGCATTAGAAGAGTTCCAAAAATTAAATTTTACGCACAGAATAGAAAATGCAAGTGGTGGAACAGTTGAAGGTTTAAACGGACTTGCAAATATTATTAATGACATGTTGGTAAACAATAAAACAAATGGTATAACTTTACAAAATAGTGCAACAACATTACTTGAAAATGTAGATATATTAAGTAGATCATCAAATGAAGCAGCAGCAAGTTTAGAAGAAACAGCAGCAGCAATTGAAGAAATTACTTCAAATATTAAACATAATACTGAAAATGTTGTAAAAATGGCAAATAATGCAAATGAACTTAAATCTTCTGCAAATGAAGGAGAAGAACTAGCAACAAAAACTACAAAAGCAATGGATACTATAAATGAACAAACACAATCAATCGCAGAAGCAATTACTGTAATTGATAAAATTGCATTCCAAACAAATATTTTATCATTAAATGCAGCTGTAGAAGCAGCAACTGCAGGTGAAGCTGGTAAAGGATTTGCAGTTGTTGCACAAGAAGTAAGAAATCTTGCAAGTAGAAGTGCAGAAGCAGCTAAAGAGATTAAAGAGTTAGTTGAAACTGCAACATTAAAAGCTAATGATGGCAAAACAATATCTGATAAAATGATAGTAGGATACTCTAGTTTAAATAAAAATATATCTTTAACTTTAGATTTAATTAGTGATGTTGAAACAGCTAGTAAAGAGCAACAAACAGGAATTAGTCAAATAAATGATACTGTTAATATGTTGGATAGACAAACTCAACAAAATGCGTCAGTTGCAAATGAAACAAAAACTATTGCAAATGAAACATCTACTATTGCAAATGATATTGTAAAAGATGCAAATGAGAAAAACTTTATTGGAAAAGATGAAGTAGATAAAAATCTAAAAAAAAGTAACTCTTCTAATAATTTAACTAACAACTCTTTTGAAAGTACAAAAAAAGCTGATAGTGTAAAATCACAAAAAGTAGATATGAAACCTAAAACAGTAAAAGATACTACAAGTGATGATGAATGGGAGAGCTTTTAAAGCATAAAAAAAGGTGAAGATTTCAAACCTTCACCTTTTCTAATGGTAGAAATAAATAATTTTATTCCCCAAGTCTTTACTATTG
This sequence comes from Arcobacter sp. CECT 8985, assembly GCF_004116495.1. Lineage (GTDB taxonomy): Bacteria > Campylobacterota > Campylobacteria > Campylobacterales > Arcobacteraceae > Malaciobacter. The sequence continues at coordinate 31,691 of NZ_PDKC01000012.1, forward strand.
ACTTATGTTATTTTTAGTTTGTAACAGTGCTAAGATATTCTTTTAAATTATCTATTTAAAACTCCTATTTCTTCATACCTCCGTTACATTGGATAAAGTAAGTATAGCACTTTATTACCTTAAATGTAAATTAAATTATAAATATAAATTTAAAAAAAATATAATAAAAATAACTAAATTATGTAATAATTATTTATATTTTTTAAAGATTTATGATGAAGGTCGATATAGTAGTCATTTGAATTAGTTTTAATGGAATAAAAATCAACTGCATTTAGAGTAATTATTTTTTCTAAATTATCTAAATTTTTATATTTATCAAAATGAAAATGAGTTTTTATATATTTATCTTGATAATTATCAAAGTCATAAGTGTTCAAATTTTTATTTATATTAAAGTTTTTAACAATAGTTTCACCTCTTTGTTTAGTTGCTGGGCAAGTTTTATCTATATAAATTGAATTATCTAAATGAGGACTTAAAGGATAATTTTTACAAATTGATGGCCTTTGATCATATATTGTACATTTGAAATCTTTATTATATTGGCAAAGTGATTTTCCATTTGTTAAAAGTATTACAGGTTTTAAAAAACCTAATTCTCCTAATATAAATACTATTGGAAAGTTTTTATATACTTCTTCAAAATCTTCTAAAATTATTTGTGCAAATAAAGAACCTTCTCTTCCATCACAACATAAAGCTTCACAAGAATCGCAAGAACTAAAATAGTATGTTTTATTTTCAACTTTTTCAAATGTTTTCATACAAAGTTTTTATCATAATTTATTTTATTTTTTTATAAATTAACTGTGCTAAAATAAACAAAAATCAGGAAATACAATGAAAAAGAAATTAATTAAGATTATAAAAGATGCCTCAAAGATATTAGTAGAAGGCTATCATGATAATAAACAAATTAAATTTAAAGCAAAAAAAGATTTAGTAACAAATTATGATGTTGCTGTAGAAAATTATCTAAAAGAACAGTTTTTAAAACATTTTAAAAATTTTAATGTAATTGCAGAAGAGTCAGACAATAAAAATTTGGAATTTAATAACTCAATTATTGTTGATCCAATTGATGGAACTACTAATTTTGTAAATAAAGTTCCTCATACTGCAATTTCAGTTGGTGTATATAAAAATAAAAAACCATATATTGGTATAGTTTATAATCCTATTTTAGATGAATTATATTATGCAAAAGTTAAAAAAGGAGCTTTTTTAAATGGTAAAAAAATTTCAATATCCAAAGAGAATAATTTTCAAAAGTCATTGATTTCAACTGGATTTCCTTATTCAAATGGAAGTTGTGAAGATGACTTAAATATGGTTTTAAAACAGATGAAAAATGTCTTACCTAATTGTCAAGATATAAGAAGACTAGGTTCTGCAGCACTTGATTTATGTTATGTGGCAAGAGGAACTTATGAAGGATATTATGAAATGAATTTGAAAGCTTGGGATGTAAGCGCAGGAATAATAATTTTAAAAGAAGCAGGTGGAAAAGTATCAAATGAAAAAGGCAAAAAATATACTCTTTTCAAAGATAAATATATTGTTGCTACAAATAAAAAAATACATAAGAAATTATTGCAGCATTTAAAATAAGCCCTAAAAGCAGTTTTTTAACAAAATTACAATATAATATCAGCTTCAATTTAAAAAATAAGGTCAATAATTAATGTGTGGAATAGTAGGTTATCTTGGAAATAAAAACACAACAAAGATTTTGCTTGAAGGTTTAAAAGAACTTGAATATAGAGGTTATGATTCTGCTGGTTTAGCATTATTAAATGGTGAAGATATTGAAGTATATAAAGCCTTAGGAAAATTAGAAAACTTAAGAGAAAAAACTAAAAATATTTTAAATAATAGTTTTGAATTAGGTATTGGGCATACAAGATGGGCAACACATGGTAAACCTACAGAACTTAATGCACATCCACATTCTGGGCAATACTCATATATTGTTCATAATGGAATTATTGAAAATTATAAAGAGATAAAAGATTCTTTATTATTACAAGGTCATAAATTTATCTCTCAAACAGATACAGAAGTAATCGTTCACTTATTTGAAAATATTAATAATAAAATTAATGATCCAAAACAAGCTTTTAAAGATACAATATCAAAACTAAAAGGTGCTTTTTCAATCCTTTTAGTTACAAAAGCAGATCCAAATAAAATATACTTTTTTAAAAATGGAAGTCCTTTAATTGTAGCAAAAGGTAATGAAAAACAGGAGTTTTTATTTGCTTCTTCTGATGCACCTTTAATTGGATTAGCACAAAATGCAATTTACTTGGAAGATGGAGTAGGTGGTGTTGTTAGTAAAGAAGAACTAGAAATATTTAGTGACAATTATATTTGGAGTATATTACCAACTTCAAAACAGTTTGCTCAAAAAAATGGACATAGATTTTTTATGGAAAAAGAGATTTATGAGCAAGGTGATGTTGTTAGTGATTGTATGCTTGGAAGAGTTAAAGATAATGAAATTAATTTTGATGAAATAGATAGTTCTATTTTAGATGGAATTAATGAAATTAAAATTTGTGCATGTGGTACAAGTTATCATGCAAGTATGGCATCTGCTTATTTATTTGAAAGATTAAGCAAAATAAGATGTAATGTAGAAATAGCAAGTGAATTTAGATATAAAGAACCACTTTTAACTAATGATACTTTATTTATTGTTGTATCTCAAAGTGGAGAAACAGCTGATACACTTGAAGCTTTAAAAATGGCAAAAAATGCAGGACTTAAAACTTTAGTTGTATGTAATGTAAATAACTCTTCAATGACAAGAGTTGCTAATAATACAATTTTGACAAGAGCTGGAATAGAAAAAGGTGTTGCATCAACAAAAGCTTTTTCTACACAAACAGTTGTATTGTGGATGCTTTCTTTATATTTTGCAAAAATAAAAAGTAGTTTATCAAAAGAGCTACTACAAAAAGAAATACAAGCATTAAGCCAAGTTCCAAAAGTATTAGTTGTAAATAATAAGTTACATGAAAAAACAAGAAGGTTATCAAAAAGATATCTTCATGGACATGGTTTTTTCTTTATAGGAAGAGATGTATTTTATCCACTTGCACTAGAAGGTGCTTTAAAACTTAAAGAGATTTCATATTTACATGCAGAAGGTTATCCTTCTGGTGAGATGAAACATGGACCAATTGCTTTAGCAGACCCTGAATTGTTTACTATTGCATTGATGCCAAAAAATTCTCTTTATGAAAAAGTTAAATCGAATGTTGAAGAATTAAGTGCTAGAGATAGTACTATTTGCTCAATTTCACCACTTCACTTTGAGTTAAGTGATGATTTTATAAAAACTAATGATAGAGATCATTATATGTTAGAATTTTTTGAGATGTTAGTTGTTTTACAACTTTTATCTATGGAGATTTCTATTAGATTAGGAAATGATGTTGATATGCCAAGAAATTTGGCTAAATCTGTAACAGTAGAGTAAAATTCAACAATTTGCTGTGATATTTGTTATTTTTTATACAGCAATAACATAATTAAAAATAATGGAAAACAAAAATGGAAAACCTAAAAGGAAAACAAAGATGGAAAACAAAAAAGAGTATTTATTTACTTCAGAAGTAGTAAGCCCTGGACATCCAGATAAATGTGCAGATATAATTGCTGATACTATTGTTGATAAATTAATAATGGAAGATAAAAATAGTAGAGTTGCTTCTGAGGTATTTGTTGCTGGAAAAAATGTTGTAATTGGTGGAGAAGTGAAATCTACTTACAACTTATCAAATGATGAATATGAAGAGTTAGTAAAAATTGCCCTTGCAAAAATTGGTTATGATGGTAAATCATCATTTACAAAAGAGCAATGCTTACACCCTGATGATGTAAATGTACAAGTTTTATTAAATCAACAAAGTCCTGATATTTCTCAAGGTGTTGATCAAGAAACTGGCGATATTGGAGCGGGAGATCAAGGAATTATGTTTGGTTTTGCTTCAACTGAAACAACTGATTTAATGCCAGCAGCAATTACTTATGCAAGAATGTTATGTGATAAAGTGTATAATTATGCGTTAAACCATAAACAAAAACTTGGTGTAGATATAAAAACTCAAGTTACTGTTGATTATGGAACAAAAGAAAATTTTGAAAATTGTAAACCACAAAAAATTCATACAATAGTTGTAAGTGCTCCTTCTGTAGAGGGAATGTCAATAGAAGAAGTAAGAACACTTATTCAAGGTCTAATTGATGATACAGGTTTACCAACAAGTGTATATGATAAAGACAATACAATTATTCATATAAATCCAACTGGAAGATATGTATCACACTCTTCACTTCATGATAGTGGATTAACTGGAAGAAAGTTAATTGTTGATTCTTTTGGTGGATATGCGCCTATTGGTGGTGGAGCACAAAGTTCAAAAGATTATACAAAAGTTGATAGAAGTGGACTTTATGCAGGAAGATGGATTGCAAAACAAATTGTTGGAGCAGGACTTGCTAAAAAAGCTGTTGTTCAACTTTCTTATGCAATTGGTGTAGCTAGACCAACTTCTATATCAGTTGATACAATGGGAACATATACAAGTGTTAATGATGACGAATTATCTCAATTTGTAATGGATAATTATCCATTAACTCCAAGATGGATTACTGAAAAATTTGGACTTGATAAACCTTCTGCTGAAACATTTCTTTATGCAGATGTTGCAAGTAGAGGACAAGTTGGACAAAGTGATTACCCTTGGGAAAAACTTGATGAAATAGAAAAATTTAAAAGAATAAAACAATAAATTTTAAGTATAGATATAAAGGATTATAAATGGATTTGAAAAACTTATTTAGCAAAATATCATTCGACAGAAAAAAAGAGCAACCTACAAAAAAAGATGCTCCTTCGCACTGGATAAAATGTCCAGAGTGCCATGCATTAATGTTTTTTAAAGAGGTAGAAAATCAAGAAAATATTTGCCCAAAATGTAATTTTCATATGAGAATTGGAGCAAAAAGAAGATTAGAAATTTTAGCGGACGAAGACTCTTTTGTTGAATATGATGCTGATTTAAGACCAGTAGATCCATTAAATTTTGTTGATAAAAAATCTTATAAAAAAAGATTAGAAGAAGCAAAAACTAAAACTGGTAGAACTTCATCTATTGTTAGTGGTGAATGTACTATTAACTCACAACCTGTTCAAATAGTAGTATTTGATTTTGCATTTATGGGTGGAAGTTTAGGTTCTGTTGAAGGTGAAAAAATAGTAAGAGCTGTAAATAGAGCAATTGATAAAAAACAAGGTCTTATTATTATTTCTGCTTCAGGTGGAGCTAGAATGCAAGAATCAACTTTTGCATTGATGCAAATGGCAAAAACATCTGCTGCATTAAAAAAACTTGATGCATTTAAATTACCATATATCTCAATATTAACTGATCCTACAATGGGTGGTGTATCTGCATCATTTGCATTTTTAGGTGATATAATTATGGCAGAACCAGGTGCATTAATTGGATTTGCAGGACAAAGAGTTATTAAACAAACAATTGGTGCAGATTTACCTGAAGGTTTCCAAAGAGCTGAATTTTTACTTGAAAAAGGTTTAATTGATATGGTTGTTAATAGAGCAAATATGAAAAAAACATTAAGTGATCTATTAATAATGTTTTACAAAGATTCAGACCAAGCTTGCTAATGAATAAAACTAGATTAGAGGGTCTTTTAAATATAAATTTAAAAGACTCTTTTAATAATTTATATGTATTATGCGATTATGAAACTCTTCTTAAAAAATCAATCTCTTTAGAAAAATTTGTCTATTTATGTAAAAAAAAAGATGTAAAGCTTATTCAATATAGAGATAAAATAAATTCCAATTCTATTCAAATAGAAAATTTAAAATATTTAAAACAAAATTTAAATATTCCAATTATTATAAATGATAGAATTGAACTTATTTCATATGTAGATGGATTGCATCTAGGACAAGAGGATTTTTATAATATTCATAAAGATTTAAATATTGCAGTAAAATTAATTAGAACAAAAATTAAAAATAAACTTTTGGGACTTTCTACTCATAATGAAGTAGAAATTTTGCAAGCAAATGAATTAGATTTAGATATGATTGGATTAGGAGCATATAAAGCTACAAAAACTAAAGTTGTTCCAAATTTATTAGGTGAAAAAATTTCTTATTTAGCAAAAATTTCAAAACATCCTGTTTGTGCAATTGGTGGAGTTAAAATTGATGATAAAATTAAAAATGTACAATTTAATGTAGTAGGAAGTGCTTTTTATGAAAATTAATGTTTATGCAATTATGAAACCTTCAAATGACGAATTTGATAAATTGACAAAAGAGTTTGTTAAAATGAGCTCAAAATATGCTAAAGTTGAAGTTCATTATATTTTTAATAAAAAAATATCAAAAGCACAAACAATAAATGAAAATGATGCAAAAAAATCATATAGTGAAGTTTATGAACCATTAGTTAAAAATTCTAGTTTAAATATAGCTCTTGATGTATTAGGAAAAAAAGTCGATAGTTACAAGTTTGCAAATTTTTTCAGTGAAAATTCTGAAATTAACTTTTTTATTGGCGGTGCGTTTGGTTTTGAAAGGCAGTTTTTAACTAAATGTGATAAAATAATAAGTCTAAGTGAATTAACAATGGCTCATAAGGTTGCACATTTAGTTTTGATGGAACAAATTTTTAGAGGGTTATGTATTAAAAATAATCATCCTTATCATAAGTAATTTATAAAAATTTCTGTATAATACGCAAATTTTTATAAAGGGATGAGAGTGGCAAATACAAAACAAATAGAGGAGCTAAGGCAAACTCTAGAGGCTAGAAAAGAACTTATTGTAAAAAACATTGAAGGTAGTAGAGATAGTATAAATTCAATGAAAGATGTAGAGTGTAATGATGATTACGATTATGCGGAGATTTCAAGTGATAGTTTTAAAGAGGGAATTATCGCAAATCAACAACTAAATGAGTTAAAAGAGATAGAAGATGCCTTAAAGAGAATAGAAAAAGGCACTTACGGTATTTGCGAAATGTGTGATGAGGCAATTGCAATTGGAAGGCTAAGAGCAAAACCTTTTGCAAAATTTTGTACACCTTGTAGAGAAATATATGAGGTAGAGCGACAATAAAGGAAAAGTTGTGGGACTTAAGAAATATATAGTATTTTCAATTTTATTAATAGTTTTAGTTTTTGGATATGTTTTTAGCATAGAGCCAGGTGAGTATAAAGTAACTATTTTAGATGTTTCTTTATCATTGCCAATTGCAATTTGGATTATAATGCCATTGCTAATACTTTTTATTGGAAGTGTTGCTCATATGATGTTCTATGGTTTTAAAAGTTATTTGAAATATAGAGCTATAGCAAGAGATGAAGAAACTATAAGTGAAAGTATCAAAGCTTATTTATTACAAAAAGCTGATAAATCAACTTATAAAACAAAATCATTTAAAAATATTACTAATATTCTTTCTCAAATTAATTTTGAAGTTAAAGATGCACCTTTTACAACTTCAAATGAAGAGATAAATAAAACTGTATCTTTAATTAAAGAGATTAATGCAGGGAAGTATATTCAAGATAAGTCACTTAAACTTGAGCCTAGTTCTAAATTAGCTCATCAAAACTTATTAAATAAAGTAAATGCTGAGGTTGATTTTTGTGTTGAAATCCTTAAAAAGCCTATGAACTATAGTTCAGATGTTGTAAAACAAGCTTTTTTAAATGTAGTTGAAGAAAAAAGTATGACTACAGTTAGAAAACTTTATGAGAATGTAACATTAGACAAAGAGATGGGAGAGAAACTTTTTATTAAATGTTCTAAAAATCCAGAGTTTACTCTTCCTAATGAAGAGATCATAAAAATTACAAAAAATCTTGAATATGATAAAAATGACTTTTTACAACTTGCTAAAATATTAAAAGAGTCTTATCAACCAGATGAAATTATATCTTTATTTGAAGAGTTATCTAAACAGATTGATTGTAGTACAGAAGCGTATGTGTATATATTATTTGAATATGAAATGATAGATACAATTAGAGAGGTTCTTTCTTCACATCCAGATGCAGATTTAATGGCTTTTAGAGCATTAATTGATCTTAAAGATGCAGGGAAACAATACTCTTTAGAAAGTCTTTGTTATAGAAGTTAAATGAAAAAAAAATTAGATTTTAGCCAACCCTTAATGGTGTTGGCTCCATTAGCAGGATACACAGACTTACCTTTTAGAACTGTGGTTAAGAAGTTTGGTGCAGATTTAACAATTTCAGAGATGATATCTTCAAATGCACTAGTATATAAATCAGAAAAAACTTTGAAAATGATTGAAAAATCTCCTAGTGAAGATCCATATTTTGTACAAATTGCAGGTAATAAACCAGAATTAGTAAGAGATGCTGTTTTGTTACTAAATGATATTGAGGGAATTGATGGTATTGACTTAAATTGTGGATGTCCTGCTCCTAAGGTATTTAATCATGGTTCTGGTTCTAATCTTTTAGGTGATTTAAATAAACTAGAAGAGATATTATCAACTGTAAAAAAATATTCTAAAAAACAATATACAAGTGCAAAAGTAAGACTTGGCGTAAATGAAAAAATACCAGTAGAAATTGGTAAAGTTGTTGAATCTTGTGGGGTTGATTTTGTATCTGTACATGGTAGAACAAGAGCTGGAAAATATAAAGCTCCTGTTGATTATGATGCAATTAAAGCCATGAAAGAAGCAGTTTCAATTCCAGTAATTGCAAATGGAGATATAAAAGATTTTGCAAAAGCAAAAGAAGTCCTTGAATACACAAAAGCAAATGGTGTTATGATTGGTAGAGGTGCAATTGGAAAACCTTGGGTATTTTATCAATTAAAACATGGTATTGAAGATATTTCAGAAGAAAAGAAAAAAGAGATTATACTTGAACATTATGATGCAGTAATTAAATTTCATGGTGAACATGGCGCTATAATGTTTAGAAAACTACTACACTCTTACTCAAAAGGTTATCAAGGTGCAAATGAGTTTAGAGATGTAATTAATCGTATTTCAGATATTAAAATTATGAGAGATATGATAGAAAACTTTTTTTAATGAATTTTAAACAGTTATTTAGATAAAATATTATACTTTTCAATCAAAAGGAAATATTTGTCTGAATATTATTATGAATTAACTATAAAACCTCAAAATAATTACGAACAATTCTTAGAACTATTAACACTTCTAACTAATAATGCAATAGAAGAATCTAATGGATTATTAATTGCAAGAAGCGAAGAAAACTTAAGTGATATTGAGTTTGGTGTAAATGAATTTGCTAAAAAATTAGGAATTGAGTGCGAGACTACTTGTGAAAAAAAAGATAATCAAGATTGGATAAAAAACTATCAACAAAGTGTAAAAGCAGTTGAAGTTGGTAAGTTTTATATTCGTCCTTCTTGGGAAGAGAAAAAAGAAGGAAGTATTGATATTATAATTGATCCTGCACTATCTTTTGGTTCTGGTCATCATGAAACAACATCATCTTGTATTTTAGCAATAGAACAATTTGTAAAACAGGATTCTACAGTTTTAGATGTAGGATGTGGAAGTGGTATTTTATCAATTGCAGCAGCTAAACTTAATACAAAAGTTGATATTTGTGATACAGATGAAGTATGTATAAACGATACTAAAGAGAATTTTAAATTAAATAATGTAAACTTTAATAATAGTTGGATAGGTTCAGCTAATAATGCAAAAGAACAATATGATGTGGTTATTGCAAATATTGTTGCTGATGTATTAGTTATGATTCATAAAGATTTAAAAAAGTGCTTAAAAGACAATGGTATATTAATAGTATCAGGTATCTTAGATAAACATCTAGATAGGGTTTTAAGGAAATTTGAAGATTTAAATAAATTAGAAGTTATTCATAAAAATGAATGGGTAACAATAGTATTTTCTAAATAAATAAAGGAGTTTTATTTTATGGCTAACAAACAGCAAAATAACAATGATAATGGAAAAGGTAATAACTTTTTTAATAATAATCCATTATTAGTATTTGTTATATTTTCTATCGTAACAATATTTGCTTTTAAAGCACTATTTCCTGAAGGGGAATTAGAAGGTTCTGGTAATTCAAATATTGCAGCTTATGGAAAAACAAAGCATAAAACTGTTCCATATTCAGAATTAAAGAAGTTAATATCTAATGGAAAAATTGAATATGTAGGAATTGGTAATACTCAAATAAAAGCAGTATCAAAAAAATCTGCATCTAATACTGCAACTACTTATACATCAAGAAGAGTTGCTCCTGATAGTACATTGATTCCAATGTTAGAAAAAAATAATATTGAATATGGTGGAATAAATGAAGACAATGTATTAGCAGATATACTTTTTGGATGGGTTCTTCCTATATTTATATTCTTTGCAATTTGGATGTTTTTAGCAAGAAGAATGTCAAAATCTATGGGTGGAGGTTCAGGAGGAATTCTTGGAATTGGAAGCTCTAAAAAAATGATTAATTCTGAAAAACCAAAAGTAAAATTTGAAGATATGGCTGGTAATAAAGAAGCAAAAGAAGAAGTTCAAGAAGTTGTTGATTTCTTAAGTAATCCAGACCGATATGTAAAACTTGGAGCTCAAATACCAAAAGGTGTTTTATTAGTAGGACCTCCAGGTACAGGTAAAACACTATTAGCAAAAGCAGTTGCGGGAGAAGCAGATGTTCAATTCTTATCTGTTTCTGGTTCTGCATTTATAGAGATGTTTGTGGGTGTTGGTGCAAGTAGAGTAAGAGACCTTTTTGAACAAGCAAAAAAAGTGGCTCCTGCAATTATTTTTATTGATGAAATTGATGCAATTGGTAAAAGTAGAGCAAGTGGCGGTCCAATGGGTGGAAATGATGAAAGAGAACAAACATTAAATCAGTTATTAGCTGAAATGGATGGATTCTCAACTGAGTCTGCTCCAGTAATTGTATTAGCAGCAACAAATAGACCAGAAGTTCTAGATCCTGCATTACTTAGACCAGGAAGATTTGATAGACAAGTACTTGTTGACAAACCTGACTTTGAAGGTAGAGTTGAAATTCTAAAAGTACATATTAAAGGTGTAACTTTAGGAAAAGGTGTAGATTTAGAAGAAATTGCAAGAATGACAGCAGGATTAGCTGGGGCTGATTTAGCAAATATTATTAATGAAGCAGCATTACTTGCAGGTAGAGCAAGCAAAGATGAAGTTAATTCTGAAGACTTTAAAGAAGCAGTTGAAAGACAAATTGCAGGTTTAGAGAAAAAATCAAGAAGAATATCTCCTAAAGAAAGAAGAATTGTTGCTTATCATGAATCAGGTCATGCCTTGATTGCAGAAATTACAAAAGGTGCAAAAAAAGTTAATAAAGTTTCTATTGTGCCAAGAGGACTTGCTGCATTAGGATATACACTTAATACTCCTGAAGAGAATAAATACTTAATGCAAAAACATGAACTTATTGCAGAAGTTGATACACTTTTAGGTGGTAGAGCTGCAGAAGAAGTATTTATTGAAGAGATAAGTACAGGTGCAGGAAATGACCTTGAAAGAGCAACTGATATTATTAAATCTATGGCATCTGTTTATGGAATGAGTGATATTGCAGGACTTATGGTTTTAGAAAAAAGACAAAATCAATTCTTAGGTGGACAAACACAAAAAGATTTCTCTGATGATATGTCAAAAAGTCTTGATGATTATGTTAAAAATCTACTAAATGAAAGATATGAAATTGTAAAACAAGAATTAAGAGATAATAGTGCAGCAATTGAACAAATGACAGCTGAATTATTAGATATAGAAGTTATATCTGGACAAAGAGTAAGAGATATTATTACTGAAAATGGTGGAGTTGTATTTGAAGAAGAAGATTTACATACTGATGCATTAAATAGTGATGATGACAAAGAACAAAAAGATGTAAGTTCATCTGAATCTTCAGAAACTAAAGAAGAGCCAAAAGAAGATACAGAAAATAATAGCGAAGACGAAAATAAAAAAGAGTAGCGATGTTCTTAGATAAATATATTCTAAATGAGGGGCAAAAAGTGATTATTTCACTTTTTGCTATAGCTTTAATACTTGAATTTTTGAATTTAGAATTTTTATCTGCACTTGCATTTTTTACTTTTTTTGCAACTATTTTTATATATAGAAATAAAAAAGTAAATATTGATCAAAGTTCAATTTTAATATCTCCTATTAGTGGAGAAGTTCAAGCAATTGACTTTGATGATAAACATAAAATTATATACATAAATACTTCTCTTTTTGACAATTCAATTTTATTAGCTCCTCAAACTGGTAAAATTAAATTAGTGTGTTTAAAACGAGGAATAAATTTACCTTTAAATGATAAAAAATCAAAACTTTTAAATGAAAAATTAATATTTGAGCAAAAAGATATAAAAGTTGAACTTTTAAGTTCTACTGCAACAAATAGACTTTTTATAAATAATTTTAATAATAGTGTTAATATTGGTGAAAAAATTGGCATTTTTACTCAAGGTGAAGTAATACTATTTATAAAAAAAGAAAAAGAAATCTTTTTAAAAATTGGACAAAAAATAGAAGTTGGACAAAAACTTTTATAAATAGATACCTTTTTAATACTTTCTTGTGTTATAATCTTAATACTATATAATAAAATTAATTATAAATGAGAGAAATAGCTTATGAAAAATATTGATGATATTTTAAAATATTTAAAACAAATTACACTTTTATATGTGGAAGATGATCAAAGCACAATGGAAGAAGTAAGTTATTTTTTACAATCAAAAGTAAAAAATTTAATTACTGCAAAAAATGGTAAAGAAGCATTAGATATTTTTAAATCAAGTGATGACATTGATGTAATTATAAGTGATGTTAAAATGCCAGTTATGTCAGGATTAGAACTAGCAAAAGAGATAAAAAAAATATCAGTAGATACGCCAATATTAATTACAACTGCATTTAATGATTCAAAATTTTTATTTGAGGCAATAAATATTGGAATTGCAAATTATATTACAAAGCCAATAAATTTAAGAATTTTAGTCGAGAGTTTTTATGATGTTTCTAAATCTATAGTTTTAGAAAAAGAGAATAAAGAGATTTATAATACTTTATCTCAATATAAAGATATAGTTGATGAACGTTCAATAATAATAAAAACAGATTCAAATGGAATAATTACTTATGTAAATGAACCATTTGTAAAAATTTCAGGTTATTCAAAAGAGGAAATAATTGGTCATAATTTTAATATTATAAGACATGAAGATGTAAATAGTGAATATTTTTCAAATTTATGGCACACAATAAAAGATGAAAAAAAATTATGGCAAGGTGAGATTAAAAATCAATCAAAAGATAAAGTAACTTTTTATTTAGATACTATCATAAAGCCAATTTTAGACTTAGACGGAAATATTGTAGAGTATATATCTTTATCAACTGATATAACTGATTTAGTACAAACAAGAGAGTATTTTAAAAATCAAACACAGAAAACTGCATTAGATTTGAAAGATTCAATAAATATTTTAAGTCAATATAAAGATGCCGTTAACAAAAGTAATATAATTATTAGAGTGGATAAGAATAGAAAAATTTCACATGTAAATGATGCTTTTGTTGAAATTTTTGGTTTTTCTAAAGATGAAATTATTGGACAAGATTACTCTTTTTTGAAAAATCCCAATTTAAATGAGCAAGAGTATAAAGAATTTGTAGAAGAAGTGTTTTCTGAAAATGGAAGAAAAGGTATAATTGTAAATAAATCAAAAGATCATAGAGATATTTATTGTGATGTTTATACTTATCCTTTAAAAGATTTAGATGGTAATATTTTTGAATATATTGGAATAAGACATGATATTACTGAAATAGTTGAATTACATAAAGAATTAGAAGATACACAAAGAGAAATAATTTATAAACTTGGGGAAATCTCTGAAAGTAGAAGTCAAGAGACAGGACAACATGTAAAAAGGGTTGCAGAGTACTCAAAGCTTTTAGCAACAAAATTAGATTTAAATGAAGAAGATATAAATACTGTTTTTACAGCTTCTCCAATGCATGATATTGGAAAAATCTCTATTCCTGATGCCATACTTCATAAGCCTGGTAAACTAGATGAACAAGAGTGGGAAATCATGAAGACACATTCACAAATAGGTTATGACATATTGAAAAATTCTTCAAGAACAATTTTAAAAGCAGCAGCAGAGATTTCACATACACATCATGAAAAATGGGATGGTTCAGGCTACCCATTAGGATTAAAAGGTGAAGATATTCCTATATTTGGAAGAATTACTGCAATTGCTGATGTATTTGATGCCTTGGGAAGTGATAGAAGCTATAAAAAATCATGGCCAATTGAAAGTATATTAGAACTTTTTCATAAAGAAAGAGCAAAACATTTTGATCCAATATTAGTAGATATCTTTTTTGAAAATATTGATGAATTCTTAGAAATAAGAGAAAAATTTAAAGATTAAAAAAGTATATTTAAAAATTTGAATAAAAATGTATTATTTTTGTAATAAAGTTGTTTAATGAAAATAAGGTTTTAGTATGTTTAATAATTTAAAAAGTATAAATGATTTAATTATTTTGATTTTTCTTTCGATAATAATTTGGTTAGTTTTGGGACATTATGATGCTTTTGAAAAGTTGATGAATTTTTTAAATACACATGAGAATTATGAATTAGATGAGTTATTATTATTACTTATGATTTTTGGAGTTATTTCAATTTTTTATATCTATAGGCGTGTAAGAGAAGAAAAGATAATTAATAATCAGTTAAAAGAGCTGAATAATACTTTAAAAAAGAAAGTAAAAGAAGAGATAGATAAACAAAGAAAACAAGAGCAAATGTTAATTCAACAAAGTAAATTAGCAGCAATGGGAGAGATGATAGGTAATATTGCCCATCAATGGAGACAACCATTGAATGCCTTGGGATTAGTTATTCAAAATATTCAATTTACATATAGTATTGGTGAGTTAAATGAACAGAACTTATCTAAAAGTATAAATAAAGCAAAAATGTTGACAAATAACATGTCAAATACAATTGATGATTTTAGAAATTTTTTTAAGCCAGATAAAGAAAAAGAGATTTTTAAAGTGGATGAAACAATAAAAAAAGCAATTTATCTAATAGAAGCTACATTAGAAAAAAATAAAATTAAATTAGAGACTTCTTTTGAAAATGATTTAGAAGTATATGGTTTTGAAAATGAATTTTCACAAGGCATATTAAATATTATATCAAATGCAAAAGATGCAATAGTTGATAATAATATAATGCAAGGAAAAATAATAATCCAAAGTTTCCAAACAAAAGATAATGTAACAATACAAATAAAAGATAATGCAGGCGGAATAAAAAATGAAATAAAAGATAAGATATTTGAACCGTATTTTACCACAAAAGAAGAGGGTAAAGGTATGGGTATTGGTCTTTATATGACAAAAACTATAATAGAAAAAAACATGGAAGGCAAAATAGATATAAAAGATATTCCAAATGGCTCATGTTTTATTATAAAATTATCAAAAGTTAGTACAGATAAATAAATTCTTTTTAATCCAGTATGGATAATTTTTTTCCTATAATAAATTTTATTAAATATATTTTAAGATTAAATATGTAAAATTTCAATATGAACTGTTAAACTTTAAATACAGAAAAAAATTAAAAAAGGATAAGTTATGTCAAAAGTAGTAGAGAGTTTAAAACAAATTCAAGCTGATGCACATGCATTATATATAAAAATGCATAATTATCATTGGAATGTAAAAGGAATGGATTTCTTTCCTGTTCATAGTCATACAGAAGAGATTTATAATAGTATGTCTGTACTTTATGATGATACAGCGGAGAGAATATTACAATTAGGAGAAAAACCATATTTAACTACAAAACAGTTAGATAGTGCAACAAAAGTAGAGACTGAAACTAAAGATTCATTTAATTCAAAAGAGATTGTAGTATCTATTATTAAAGAGTATAATTATTTATTAAATGAGTTTAAACATTTAAGTAAAGTTGCTTCTGAAAATTCAGATAAAACAACTGAAACTTTTGCAGATGATAAAATTGCTAAATTTGAAAAAGATGTGTGGTTGATGTCAAATATGATTTCTTAAATTATTATTTGGTTCAAGAAAATAAAATACAATAAGATTTTAATCTTATTGTATAAAATAAAAAGGTAGAAGTCATGGCAAGATGTCCAATTACAGGTTTAGGTAGTGATGAAGCAGTTGTAAATCCAACAGTAAGTAATAAAGGTACATATAATAAAGATTGGTGGCCTAATCAGCTTAATTTAAAAATTCTTTCTTTACACAATAACAAAGTTAATCCAATGGGTGAAAATTTTGATTATGCTAAAGAGTTTGCAAAGCTTGATTATGAAGCTTTAAAAAATGATTTAACTGTTTTAATGACAGATTCACAAGAGTGGTGGCCTGCTGATTATGGTCATTATGGACCATTATTTATAAGAATGGCTTGGCATAGTGCTGGTACATATAGAATTGGTGATGGAAGAGGTGGTTCAAGTACAGGCAATCAAAGATTCGCACCTTTAAACTCTTGGCCAGATAATGCAAATTTGGATAAAGCAAGACGTCTTCTTTGGCCAATTAAACAAAAATATGGAAATAAAATTTCTTGGGCAGATTTAATGATACTTGCAGGAACTGTTGCCTTAGAATCTATGGGATTAAAAACATTTGGTTTTGCTGGTGGTAGAGTTGATATTTGGGAACCAGAAGAGGATATTTATTGGGGAAAAGAAGATGAATGGCTAGGTGATGATAGATATGATAAGAATAAACATGTCAGTGAAGATTTAGAAAATCCTCTTGCAGCTGTACAAATGGGTCTTATATATGTAAATCCAGAAGGTCCAAATGGTGAACCAAATGTTTTAGAATCTGGTAAAGATATAAGAGAAACATTTGCAAGAATGGCAATGGGTGATAAAGAAACTGTTGCTTTAGTTGCCGGTGGGCATACTTTTGGTAAATGTCATGGTGCTGGTGATGCACAAAATGTTGGGGCAGAACCAGAAGCTGAAGGATTAATTGCACAAGGTTTAGGGTGGCTGAGTAAATTTTTATCAGGTAAAGGTAATGATACTATAACAAGTGGAATTGAAGGTTCTTGGACAGCAAATCCAACACAATGGGATAATGGATATTTTGATGTTTTATTCGGATATGATTGGAATCTAGAAAAATCTCCTGCTGGAGCTTGGCAGTGGGTTCCTGTTAATCCCAAAGAAGAGCATTTAGCTCCAAGTGCCCATGATTCTTCTAAAAAAGTAAAAACTATCATGACGACAGCTGATATGGCTATGAGAATGGATCCTATTTATGGAGCAATTTCAAATAGATTTCATGAAAACCCAGAAGAGTTTGCAGATGCATTTGCAAGAGCATGGTTCAAATTAACACATAGAGATTTAGGACCAAAGAGTAGATATCTTGGACCAGAAGTACCAAAAGAAGACCTAATATGGCAAGATGTAGTACCTACTGCAGAGAATATTATAGATGAATCAGATATAAAAGTTTTAAAAGAAAAAATATTAAATTCTAATTTATCAATATCTCAACTTGTAAATACTGCATGGGCTTCTGCTTCTACATATCGAGACTCTGATAAAAGAGGTGGTGCTAATGGTGCTAGAATTAGATTGGCTCCACAAAAAGATTGGGAAGTTAATCAAGGAACACAAGAAGTTATTTCAAAACTTGAAGAGATTCAAAAAGATTTTAATTCTTCATCAACAAAACAAGTTTCAATTGCAGATTTAATTGTATTGGGTGGAAGTGCTGCTATAGAAAAAGCTGCAATAGATGCTGGAGTTAATGCAAAAGTTGATTTTATAGCAGGTAGAACAGATGCAACACAAGAACAAACACATGTGGAATCTTTTGCACATCTTGAACCTTTTGCTGATGGTTTTAGAAATTATCAAAAGCAAAAATATGCAGTTACAAGTGAAGAGCTTTTAGTAGATAAAGCTCAATTATTAGGATTAAGTGCACCACAAATGACCGTATTAGTAGGTGGTATGAGAGTATTAGGTGCTAATTATAATAATAGTTCAAAAGGTGTATTTACTAATAAACCTGGTGTATTAACAAATGATTTCTTTGTAAATCTTCTTGATATAAATAATATCTGGAGTGAAATTGACGAAGATGCACAAGAGTTCAGTTGTACAACAAATGAATCTACAGATATTAAATATACAGCAAGTAGAATAGATCTTGTGTTTGGTTCAAATTCTCAATTAAGAGCAATTGCAGAAGTTTATGCACAAGAAGGTAATCAAGAAAAATTTGTCAATGATTTTATTCATGCATGGAATAAAGTTATGAATGCTGATAGATTTGATATAAAATAAAATCTAACTATTTACAAAGAGTTTTAAACTCTTTGTAAAATATAGTATTGACTTTTTTTATAAGTTTATGATAAAATTTTTCAATCAATGTTAAATAATATAAAAATGTTGATTCAACTAATAAAAATCTCATAAAAATGGGAATGGAGAGGAAAATGAAAATATTCGATTTTTACAATAATCATTTTATAAAAAGTGTTAACACTCTTCTTCTGCTTTCTAAATCACTCTAATATATACAAATATACATAAAAAAATCACAAAATCAAACAATAGTTTTTTTCTTTATTGAAAAATAGATATAATAATTATACTTTTTAAGAGGTAAAATCATGGATAAAAATAGAATATACGTATTTGATACTACGTTAAGAGATGGGGAACAAAGTCCTGGTTGTTCAATGAACACAGAAGAGAAGATTAAGGTCGCTAGACAGTTAGAAAAATTAGGTGTTGATGTAATTGAAGCAGGATTCGCTGCAGCAAGCCCTGGAGATTTTGATGCAGTTAGTAGAATTGCTCAAGAGGTTAAAAATTCATCAATCTGTTCATTAAGTAGAGCTATTGAAAATGATATTAAACAAGCAGGTTTAGCAGTTCAAAGTGCAAATTTAAAAAGAATTCATACATTTATTGCCACTTCACCAATTCATATGAAATACAAATTAAAAATGAGTGAAGATGAAGTAATTAAAAGAGCAATTAGGGCAGTTGAATATGCAAAAACATTTGTTGATGATGTTGAATTCTCATTAGAAGATGCAGGAAGAAGTGAAATTCCTTTTATGAAAGAAGTAATGGATGCAGTAATTGGTGCTGGTGCAACAACTATTAATTTACCAGATACGGTTGGATATAGATTGCCAACTGAATTAGCTGCAATGATTAAAGAGTTAAGTGATTATGCAAATGATAGAGCAATTATTTCAGTTCATAATCATAATGATTTAGGATTAGCAACAGCAAATACTTTAGCAGCAGTTGCTAGTGGTGCTAGACAAATTGAAGTAACAATTAATGGTTTAGGTGAAAGAGCTGGAAACTCTGCATTGGAAGAAGCTGTTATGGCTATTAAAACAAGAAAAGATGCTTTTGGAGAATTATATACAAATATTAATACTCCTGAGTTATATCCAACTTCAAGATTAGTTGCAACAATTACAGGTGTTGAGCCTCAACAAAATAAAGCAATTGTTGGTAAAAATGCATTTTCTCATGAAAGTGGAATTCACCAAGATGGTGTATTAAAATATCAAGAAACATATGAAATTATGAAACCACAAGATGTTGGTGTTATAAAAGATTCAACATTAATTTTAGGTAAACATAGTGGAAGAGCAGCATTTAAGGATAAAATTTCACAATTAGGTTTTGATGAAGTTTCTCAAGAAGAATTAAATTCAGCATTTGAAAAATTTAAAGTATTAGCAGATAAGAAAAAAGATGTAACTGATGATGATGTTAGAATGTTAATCACAGATGAGTCTTTAAATCAATGTAAAACTTTTGAATTACAAGCTTTACAAATTAGTGATTGTTCAAATGGTGTTCCAACAGCAGCAGTTTCAATCAAACATAATGATGAAGTATTAACTGATGCAAATATTGGTAATGGAACAATGGATGCAATTTTTAAAACTATTGATAGATTGACTGGATATAGTGGTGAATTACAAAGTTATAATGTAACATCAGTAACTAAAGGTAAAGATGCTTTAGCAAAAGTTACAACAAGAGTTGTTTTTGATAAAACTTCTCCATCATTTGTAGGACATGGATTAAGTGTAGATACAATGTTAGCTACTGCAAAAGCTTATGTTGGTGCATTAAATTCTTATCTTTCTCAAAAAGAGAGATTGGCAACAAAACATGATCATGAAGTTTAATTTACAAGGGATAAATTCCCTTGTTGTGATAAAAATATGAAAAATAGTTTTGTTAGATTTTTTTACTTTTTAGATAATTCTTCTTTTTATATAAAATTAAAAACTTTTACAAGAAATATATTAGAAAATAGTAGGTATAGATATAAAAGATATTTTGATTTTTTTATGATATTTCTTGTGCTTAGTACAATAGGAATACTTATCTATGAAGTAAATCACTCACATTTAAAGATCTTTGATAATTATGAATATGCTGCAATAATTATTTTTATAATTGAGTGGCTTGGTAGGCTTTGGGTGTATAATGATACTAGAAAAATAGTTATTCAAGATTATGAAGAGTCTTTATTTTTAGCGACAGATTATAAAATATTGAGTTCTATAAAAAAAGCTTTTAATAAAAAACTTAAATTTATTTTTTCTCCTATGTCTATTATTGATTTACTTGCAATTCTTCCAGCTTATAGACCATTAAGAGTCCTTCGAATTTTTTTACTTTTTAGATTATTTAAAATTTTAAGATATACAAATTCATTAAAAGAGTTTTTACATATTTTTAAAGAAAGAAAATTTGAATTGTATACTTTGCTTATTTTAAGTGGAGTTGTAATTTTCTTTGGCTCTACAATTATGTTTATTTATGAAGGACCAGTTGGACAAAATCCAAATGTAAATAATTTTTTTGATGCTGTTTATTGGTCTTTAATTACTATTTCAACTGTTGGATATGGTGATATTGTTCCTATTACTCCTGAAGGAAAATTTGTTACTTTAATTTTAGTAATAAATGGTTTTTTAGTAATTGCTTTTAGTACATCAATATTAACAACTGCTCTTGCAGAAAGAATGGAGAGTATAAAACAAAATAGAATAGAAAGTGAAGTTGAAAAACTAAAAGAATTTATTGTTATTTGTGGATATAGAACTATTTCAAAAAGTTTAATTAAAAATTTAAAAAAAACAAATAAAAAAATTTTAGTAATAGATGAAAATCCAGAAAAAATCAATCAAGCAAAAGAAGATAATTATTTAGCTGTTTGTGGTGATTGTACTGATATGGATTTTCTTGAAAAAGTGGGTGTTTCAAAAAGTGCAGATACTATAATTTGTCTTTTTGAAGATGATGCTATAAATCTTTCAACTGTGCTTGGAGCAAGAACTCTTGATTCAAAAATTAAAATAATTACATTAGTTAATAACTCTGAAGTTGAAAATAAATTAACTTTAGCAGGTGCAAATTTTATTATAAATCCAAATCAAGTAAGTGCACTAGTTGCAAGTGAATATATTGGACAACCAGTTGCCTTTGATGCATTATATGGAATTTTATTAAATGAAGATATATCAGCAGAAGTAGATGAAATAGAAATAGTTGATGGCATGAAAATTATAGGTATTAATATTAATGAGATTGATTTTGACGATTATAATATTGCTTTAATTGGTGTTATGGATAGTAAGCATAATCATAAATTCATTTTTAATCCTACAAATAATAAATATATTTTGAAACAAAATGATATTTTGATTGTAATTGGTTATAAAAGTTCAATTAAAGAGTTAAAAACAAAGTTTTTTTCAAAAAAACTTCTTTTGAGGAGAGATCTTGAAAAATAGTGTAATTATATATGGATATACATCTTTGGGTTCAAAAATTGCTAAAACATTAAGACAAAAAGAGTACAAAATTATTATAGTTGATTATGAAGAGGCAAATACAAGACAAGCTATAAAAGATGGCTATGAAGCATATAATTATACACTATTAAATGATGAAGAGTTATTATCTTTGGATATACAAACACAAATTGATTCACTTTTTTGTGTTTGTAAAAGTAATAAAAATAATCTATTTGTTACTTTATCTGCAAGAAATTTAAATAAAAATTTAAAAATAATCTCTGTTGCAAAAACAAAAGCAGAATCAAAAAAACTACTAGTTGCAGGAGCAACAAAAGTCTTAAACCCAAATGATTTAGGTGCACTTAAAATATATAGAAATCTTACAAAGCCACTAATGACAAAAGTATTAGATGACATATTATTTACAAAATCTGATTTAAATATATCTCAAATATATATAAACAAAAATTCTATATTTAATCAAAAATTTTTAAAAAATATTAAAGTTCATAAGCAGTTTAATATACTTTTACTTGGTATAATGGATAAAGAGTTAGGCGACAAGTTTATTTTCAAAACAAAGGGAATAAATCATAAAATTGATGAAGGAGATATATTGGTTGTTGTAGGGAAGAACAATGATTTACAAAGGTTTAGACAATATGTAGAAGGAACTGTAAATGGCACAGTTTAACTTCTTTTTAAAACTGTTAAAAGATTCATTTAGGGATTTACTACCAATTATTGTAGTAATACTATTTTTTCAATTAGCAATTATTCAATCTGTTCCTCAAAATTGGGTATCAACAGCAATTGGATTGACAATTGTAGGAATTGGTCTTGCAATATTTTTGCAGGGTTTAGAAATAGGAATATTTCCTGTAGGAGAGGGCTTAGCAAGGGATTTCGCTAAAAGTGGCAAAGTAGCTTGGATACTATTTTTTGGGTTTTTAATAGGTTTTGGTACTACAATTGCAGAACCAGCATTAGTTGTAATTGCAGATAAAGCAGCTGCAATTTCAAGTGGAAGAATTGATTCTACAGTATTAAGGTTAGTTGTTGCAGGCTCAGTTGGTTTTGCAATTTTGCTAGGTGTATTTAGAATCATAAAAGGCCATGCAATTCACTATTATATTATAGTTGGATACCTTTTAGTTGTAGGTGTTACTTTTTTTGCACCAAAAGAGATAATTGGTCTTGCCTATGATTTAGGTGGTGTTACAACTTCAACAGTTACAGTTCCTTTAGTTGCAGCACTTGGAATAGGTTTAGCAACTTCAATAAAAGGAAGAAATCCAGTAATTGATGGATTTGGACTTATTGCTTTTGCTTCTTTAACACCTATGATTTTTGTGCAGATATATGGAATTGCTGTATATAATTTAGTTGATGCAAAAGATGTAGCAACTATTGCAGTTGATGCTACTGTATCAAATGTTGCAGAGATTAATTTGATGAGAATAGTAAATGGAATTGCATCTGTGACAAAAGATGTTATTCCAATTTTAGCAATTATTTTATTTTTCCAATATATTGTATTAAGAAAGAGTATTTCTAATATAAAAACAGTATTTTTAGGTTTTATTTTAGTAATTATTGGACTTTATGCTTTTATTTTAGGTCTAGAGATGGGTCTTTTTTCTCTTGGAGAATCGATGGCTTATCAATTAACAAAAAAAGAGTCTATTTTTGTTGTTTATGCATTTGCATTTGCAATTGGATTTTCTACAACAATGGCAGAACCAGCACTTATGGCCATTGCAAAAAAAGCTAAAGAGATTAGTGATGGAAAAATAAATGATTTTGCTTTAAGATTATTTGTTGCACTTGGAGTTGCAATTGGTATTGCACTTGGAGCATTTAGAATAGTTGATGGTGGGCATATTCACTATTATATTATTGTGGGGTATATTGTTGTAATAATATTAACTTTTATTGCACCAAAATATATAATTCCAGTTGCATATGATAGTGGTGGAGTTACAACTTCAACAGTTACAGTTCCTTTAGTTGCAGCACTTGGTATTGGACTTGCTACAAATATAGAAGGAAGAAGTCCTTTAATTGATGGATTTGGACTTATTGCATTTGCTTCGCTTTTTCCTATGATTACAGTTATGCTATATGGTATTATAATTGAAAAACTTGGAGTTAAATCTGATACTGAAATTGAAGCTGCAAATATCTTAAAAGATGCTCTTATAGATGCTGAAAATATGGATTTAGCAACTGTAAATATTGATGGAAGTGATAGAAGACACTCTTTATCAATGGATTTTAGTGCTGTTGTAATTATTGTACCTTTAGATAAAAAATTTGATGCAATAGAAGCTGCTAGTAAAGCAGGAGCAACAGGAGTAACTGTTTTAAAAGCTGAAGGTATTGGAATTAGTGAAATGACAAATTTATATAGAACATCAAAAGAAGCAAATGATGTATTGTTACTGTTTTTATTACCAACAGGAATGATAAATCAAGTAATAAAATCTATAATTCACTCTTTACATATTACAACATTTGGTAAAGGTGTTGCATTTGCATTTCCTTTAACACATATGAAGGGTATTAGTCTTACAAGACATGATATATATACTTATAGAAAAAAACAAGATGAAAATAAGAAAAAGCAAGAAAATGAAAAATATGATGAAAATAGTTTCAATGAAAGATTGGAAAAAGAGTTAAATGCAAGAAGTAAAGACACTTGATTTATTAATCTCTAAAATCAATACAGGTGATCCTGTATTGATCTATTTTAGTTCTCAAACTTGTTCAGTTTGTAATATATTAAAACCAAAGATTGAAAGCATTGTTCACAAAGAGTTTCCAAAAATGGAAATATTAGAAGTTAAAGCTGATTTATATAAACAAATAGCAAGCCATTTTACGGTATTTTCTATACCTAGTATATTGGTTTTCTTTGACAAAAAAGAGTTTAAACGATATGGACGAAATATAAGTATTGATTTATTTGTTGAAGAGATAAAAAGAGTATATAAGTTATTTTATATGGATTAAAAAATGAAAAAAGCAATAATGATTATATTTGCATTGTTTATTGTTGTTCAATTTATAAGACCAACAAGACAAAATGCAAAAGTGGTAGAAAATTTACAATTAAAAGCAAAACCTGAAGTTATGAAAGTTCTAAAAACTTCTTGTTATGATTGTCATTCTGATCAAACTGTGTGGCCTTGGTACTCTCAAATTGCACCATTTTCTTGGACAATTGCAAGTCATGTTGAAGATGGAAGAGCTTCACTTAATTTTAGTAAATGGGAATCTTATGATGAAAATAAAAAGAAAAAAGAGTTAAAATCAATTTATAAAAAAGTATATGCAGCTATGCCTCTTAGTAGTTATACTTGGATTCATAAAGATGCAAAATTAACTAAAGAACAAATAAAGATGATTAGAGATTGGACAGGAGTGAGAAGATAAATTGAGAGAAGAAGTTCAAGAGTTATTAAATGATAAAAAAACATTATTAACAAAAACATATTTTAAACTTCAAAAAATTTTTGAAGAGAAGTATGGTAAAAATACTATAATTCTTATGGAAATAGGTACTTTTTTTGAAGTTTATGAAGTAAATAATGAAGAAGAACAAATAGGTAAAGCAAAAGAGATTGCTGAACTATTAAATATTCAATTAACAAGAAAAAATAAATCAATTTTAGAAAACTCACAAGAAAACCCTATAATGGCAGGTGTTCCTGCTATTTCATTTGATAAGCATTTATCTAGAATAATCAATGAACAAAAATATACAGTAGTTGTAATAAGACAAAAAGGTCTTCCTCCAAAAGTATCAAGATATTTAGATACAGTAATAAGTCCAGGAACTAACTTTGATTTTGTAGTTGATCAAGATGAAAATAATATTACTTCACTTGTGGTTGATCAAGTAAAAGGAATATATTTAGTAGGATATAGTGCAATTGATGTTACAACAGGTAAGTGTTACTATAATGAAGTTCATGGTACAAGTGAAGACAAATTTTATGCACTTGATGAGATATTTAATTATATGAATATGCACAAAACCAATGAAATTGTTGTAACTTATGCAGATAAAAATATAAATCAAAAAGAAGTACTTGATTATTTAGAATTAAGTCTAAAGACATTTCATATAGGTTCTTTTAGACCAAAAATAACTTATCAAAATGAATTATTTAAAAATGTTTTTAATATAGAATCTCTTTTAACTTCAATAGAACATCTTGATATGGAAAGAGTACCTTTAAGTACTGAAGCATTAGCTATTTTAATTGATTTTGTAATAGGGCATGATTCAAATATTGTTCAAAAACTATCTCTTCCTGTAAAACTTGATATCTCTAAATATATCTATTTAGGAAATAATGCACTTGAACAGTTAAATATAATAGAAACTTCACACAATCCAAGTTTAATAAAGCTTATAAATAATACTTCAACAGCAATGGGGAAAAGACTTTTAAAAGAGAGACTAACACATCCAGTTAAAGATAAAAAAGAGATAGTAAGAAGATTTAATTTATCAGAAAAACTATTTGATTATCATACTCCCATTGAAAATGAATTAGCAAATATTTATGATATTGAAAGATTAACAAGAAGAATAAAATTGAATAGACTTCATCCTTTTGAATTGAATTATTTATATGATTCACTTCTTAGTATAAAAGAAGTAGTTAAATTTATGGAAAATTATAAATTTTTCACTCCTCCTTGTAGCTCTTCAGAGTTACAACTTTTTATTGATTCTATTGATTCTACTTTTGATTTAAATATTTGTGGGAAATTTATGTTAAAAGATGTAGATTCAAATATGGTTTGTGAGGGCATAAATGTTCAAATTGATGAACTTACAAATGAAAATAGAAAACTTTTTTCTAAACTTGAGTTATTAAAAGAGCATATTTTATCATATTTAAAAAGTGATGATAAAAATCAAGTTGCTATAAATAGACTTGATAAAGAAGGTTTTTATTTAGCTTTAACTAAAAATAGATTTAATTTAGTAAAAGATGAGCTTTTAAATTCTCATATAATAATTGAAGATGATTTACTTTTGTTTAAAGATTTTAAAATAAAAGTACAAACAACTAATGTAAAAATATCTTGTAGCTTAACAGATACAGTTTCAGATAAATATGTACATAATTTAAGAAAAATAGTTGAATTAAATAAATTGGTATTTAAAGATAAACTACTTGAGTTTGAGAAAAAGTTTGCACAACTGTTAGAAGAATTAGTTCAATTTATCGCTGAGGTTGATTTAACAGTTTCAAATATAAAAACAGCAAAAAAATATAATTACTCTTGTCCTAAAATAGTAAAAACAAATGAAGATGAGAATTTTTTAGAATTAATTGATTTGAGACATCCTATTATTGAAGCAAATGAAGAACAAGGTATTTATGTACCAAATGATGTGATTATGGGACAATTAAATTATGCATCAAAAGAGTATAAAGATAATGTAATTATTAAAAACTCAAATCCTTTAAATATAAAAGATAATAAAATGAATGGAGTTTTACTTTATGGAATAAACTCTTCAGGAAAATCATCTTTAATGAAATCAATTGGAATTGCAGTTATTTTAGCTCAAGCAGGATTTTATGTACCTTGTAAATCTATGAGATTTTCTATATTTGATGCAGTTTATACAAGAATTAGTGGTGCTGATAATATTGCAAAAGGATTATCATCATTTGCTGTTGAAATGCTTGAATTAAAAAATATATTTAATAGAGCTACAAAAAAATCATTGATTTTAGGTGATGAAATCTCTCATAGTACAGAAACTATGAGTGGATTGAGTATTGTTGCAAGTGCTATTTTAAAACTAGCAAAACTTGAAGCTATTTTTGTATTTGCTACACATTTACATCAATTACCTGAAATAAAAGAGATTGAACAACTAAGAAATATTATCTCCTTGCACTTATCTGTGATGTATGAAGATAAAGAAGATAAACTTATTTTTGATAGAAAATTAGCTTATGGAAGTGGATCTTCAATGTATGGATTAGAGTATGCTAAGTCTTTACATATGGATAAAGAGTTTTTAAATGTAGCAAATGATATAAGAAAAAGAATAACAGATGATTATGACAAAATAGAAAGACTAACACAAAGAAAAACTTCAAAATATAATAAAGATGTATTTGCAAGTACTTGTATTATTTGTGGTAAACCTTGTGACGATATTCACCATATAAAAGAACAATCAAAAGCAGATGAAGAAGGTTTTATAGGTCATATGAATGCAAATCACAAATATAATCTAGTTCCATTGTGTAAACATCACCATAAATTAGTGCATGAAGGTAAAATAAATATAAATGGATTTATAGCAACATCAAATGGATTAGAACTTCACTATACAATGATAGAAGAGTAATAATTTTTACTCTTCTATCTCTTTTAATCTTAAAGCTAAAATAACTCCAATAAGTCCAACAATTGATAATAAAAAGATAATTCCATTTAATCCAATTATATGGCTAAGTACTCCAATAAACCCACTAAAAAGTAAGATTATTCCTATTAAAGTATTACTTACTGCAACATAGTCAGTTCTTTTATTTCCTTCTGCTAAATCCACTAAATATGTTTTTCTTCCTACTCTAATACCTTGGTAACCAATACTTAAAATAAAATATATAATTGGCATAATCCAAATAATTGAAAAAAGTTCTTTATAAAAAAAGCCTATAAATGAGACAATAAAACCAACCGTTGTTGCAATAGTTGATCCTATAATCATAACTTTTTTACTTGAAATATCAGAGAATTTACCCCAAAAATTTGCAGATAAAAGATCTGCTAATCCACTTGAAAGTATAAATAGACCTAAAAGATAATTACTTGAATTACTGTGATGTTGAGCTATAACTACAAAAAAAGGTGCAGATAAAACTGAACAAAGGAATAAAGCTCTTGTTATAACAAAAAGTCTAAAAGGTTTATCTGTTTTTAAAATAGCTAGTTTTGAAATTGCAACTGCAAAGGCATTTCCTCCACCATCTGTTTCTCCTGGGTACTCTTTTATTTGAGCATAAAAAATAGAAGCTAAAATCCAAAAAAATCCTGCAATAGATAATAAAACTCCAAAGTTCTCAGGTGAAAAAGGTTTTTTTTCATTTAATAAAAAGTAAACTCCTAAAACTACAACAAGTAATCCTGCAAGCATAGCTGATAAGCCATTTAAAGCTCCACGCCTTGTTTTTGGAATAGTTTTTCCCACTACATCTTTTGCAGCAACTGAACATAAACCACGTGATAAACTCATACCAATAAGTAAAGTAATAATTGCAATTCCTGCACTTAAACCTTGCATATTTAAAGCTACTATTGCTATGCCAAACATACATAAAGCTTGTAAAAAAGTTCCCAAAGACCAAATCCATTTTCTAATAGGAAGTTTTCTTATATATGCAGCAATAAATAGTTGGGGAAGTAAAGAACCTGATTCTTTTATTGGAACTAAAAAACTAATAAGAAATACTGGAACATTTAAACTATGCATCAACCAGGGTAAAATTACTTTTGCATTTGCAACTGAATCTGCTAATTTGTTAAAAAAATAACTAATAATAGTAAGAAAAAAATTACCAGGAACTACTTTACAAGCTTTCTCATCAATTGCTTTACAAACTCTTGCATCTTCTTCATTTGCAATTTTTGAATATAAATTATTTATCTTTTTTTTCAAGTTTTTTTTCTTTTGTTTTTAAAATATTTCTTATCATAAGAATAATAAATAAAAAAGCAATAGCTAAATTAATATAAAAGCCTAGCATATTATTGTCATTATAAAAAGTATAAGACAAGGCTAAAAATATTAAAGCTATTACTAAACACATATTATAAAAGTTTAAAAGCTTCTTCTAAATCAATAGTACCTTCATAAAAAGCTTTTCCTATAATTACACCAGCGACATTTCCATTATTTTTACAGTTAACAATGTCAGAAATATCTTTTACTCCTCCACTTGCGATTGTGTCAATACCACTTGAAAGAGCAATACTTTCAGTAAATTCTACATTTACACCACAAAGCATTCCATCTTTTGAAATATCTGTACAAATAATAGCTTCAACTCCAGCACTTGCAAAATCTTTTGCTAATTTTGTTGCTTTCATATTTGATACTTCTGCCCAGCCTTCAACTGCAACCATTCCATCTTTTGCATCAATTCCAACTGCAATTGGATAACGAGCAGCCATATCTTTTACAAATTGAGGATCTTTTACTGCAATTGAACCTAAAATTAGTCTATCAACTCCAAGTTCAACATACATTTTGATAGTCTCTTCATCTCTAATTCCACCACCAAGTTCTATTTTTAAATTACAGTTTTCTCTAATTTTTTTAATTTGTTCTAAATTTGCAGGTTTTCCTGCAAATGCTCCATTTAAATCAACAATATGAACCCATTTACTACCAAGTTCTTCAAATCTTTTTGCTACTTGCCATGGTTCATCTGAATAGATTTTTGCACTATCCATTAACCCTTTACTAAGTCTTACAGCTTTTCCATCTTTTAAATCAATCGCTGGTAATATATCCATAAAAATTCTTTTCTCCCTTTTTTAAACTAAACTATCTACAGTTTCTTGAATATTATTATACTTAAATTTAAAACCTAAATCTAATAATTTTTGAGGAACAGCTTCTTGTCCATCAGTTAATACTTTGGCACCTTCACTAAATATTAATTTTAATACAAATTCAGGTACTGGAAAAATTGTTGGTCTATTTAATGCTTTACCTAAAGCTTTTGTAAGACCATAATTTGTAGTAGGTTGGGGTGCTGTTAAATTGAATGTATCTTCGATACAATTTTCAATAACAAATTTGTAAGCATTTAATAAATCTTCAATATGAATATAAGAAAATGCTTGTTTACCACTTCCTATTACTCCACCAACGCCCATTTTAAATGGTAGTATCATTTTACTCAAAGCTCCACCATCTTTTCCTAACACAATACCAAATCTAAATATTGATACTTTTGTATTGGCTCTTTTTGCTTCATTCTCCCAATTTTGACAAAGGTTTGATAAAAAGTCATTTGAGTATTGGCCATTTTCATCATATCTTTGTTCATTATCATAAATACCAACTGCAGAAGTAGATATTAATAGTTTAGGTTTTTTTTCTGAATTATTAATTGCTTCTACAACTTTTCTAGTTGTATCTATTCTACTTGAGTAAAGAAGTTTTTTATACTCTTGAGACCATCTATTAATTATGTTTGCACCTGCTAGATTTATTATTATATCACTTGATGAAACAATTTCTTGAAGTTTGTCTTTATCTTTTAAAAACTCTCTTTTTATAGCAACTACTTTATACTCCAAATTTTCAAAATATTTCTTAAGTGAAGTACCTACAAACCCGCTTGCTCCCGTTATTGCTATAGTTTTCATAATAAACTCCTTTATTTTATATGCATAAAGTTTTGAAGAATTTTTAATCCATTGTCATGTGATTTTTCAGGGTGTGGTTGGAAACCATATATATTGTTTTTATTAACAGCACTTGCAAACTCATAACCATAAATGGTTTTACCTATTATATTTTCCTCTTTTGTTACTGCATGGTATGAGTGAACAAAATAAAGGTAAGGATTTTTTAATCCTTCAAATAGTTTGTGCTTTTTATTTTCTATAGTGTTCCATCCCATATGTGGAATTTTGAAATTTTCAGTCATTTTAGATTTATCAAATTTTACAATATCCCCTTCAATAAGTCCTAAACCTTTAGTTTTTCCAAACTCTTCTGAGCTATCAAATAAAAGTTGCATTCCAAGACAGATTCCTATCATTGGGTTACCACTTTTTGAGTATTGCAAAATTGCTTCTTTCATCCCTGTTTTATTTAAATGTTCCATAGCATCTGCAAAAGCTCCCACTCCTGGCAATATGATTCTATCAAACTGTTTTAATTTCTCAGGGTCCTTAACAAAAGATGCTTTTGTATCTAAAAGACTACAAGCATTGTAAACGCTTGCTAAATTCCCCATATTATAATCAATAATTCCTATCATTTTATACCCTCTAAATAAAACTGATTATACTAAATTTTTGCATCAGCTAGGGTTAAAGAAAAAAGAACTTGATTATTTTTTTCTTCTAAAACTTTTTTACCTTCTAATATTGTAGCACCTGTTGTAATTAAATCATCACATAAAATTGTTGTTTTATCATGAATATTTGCTAATTTAAATTTTCTTGGATTATTTTGTCTAAATTTTAAATCTTTACCTGCATATTTGACTCTATTTTGAGCTTGTAATAAATTGGGTATTGTTTTTATTGTATTTGATTTTAAATGTTTTGTGAGTATTGAAGTATGAGAAAAACCATGTTTAGTATGATCATCTATTGCAATTGCATAAATTTGTTTATGAAAAATAAAATTTTGTGCAAATTTTTTAAATGATAATTTTGCAAGAATATTAAAAACTCTATCTCCAAAAAAATAGTATTTTGAGTTTATTAAGTCTTCTATATCACTTAATGCATAAAAAGAGTAATTAAAAAAGTTTCTTTCAATCTCTCTTTTATGAAAAGAAGGTTGTAAATATTTTTTCTGACAACTTTTACAAATAATATTAAAAGATAGTTTTTGGCAAGATAAACAACGCATATAAAATAATACTATAAATTATTTTAAATAATACAATATTATTAAATCTTTCTTTTTAGCCTTAATAAATATTAAATAATATATGATAATAAAAAGGAGTTTTTATGAAAATGAAATTATTGGCTAGCATATTCTTATTATTTGCTTTTGTATCGGCAAATGCATATGAGTTAAATGGTGATTTAAGGGTTCAATGGACAGGATATAAAACTGAAAAGAAAGTTGGTGTTTCAGGGTCATTTAAAGATGTTAAACTTGAAATAAAAAGTAGTGATGATTTTTCTAAATTCTTAAAAAGTGCAAATGTAAAAATCAATACTCTTTCTTTAGATTCAGGTTTAGAAGTTAGAAATAAAAGTATGGTATCTACTCTTTTTTCTTTAAAAAGTGCAGAAGAGATTACTGCTTCAATTATCGAAGTTGATGCAGATACAAATAATTTAGTATTACAAGTTACGATGAATGGTGTAACAAATGATGTATCAATGCAATATATGATAAAAGATAGTAAAGTTATGGCAAAGGGTGAAATTGATATATTAGATTATCATATGAGTGAACCATTTGCAAAATTTGCAAAAGAGTGTTTTGATTTACATAAAGGTAAAACTTTTTCAGAGGTTACAATAGCTTTTGAATTACCTTTTAAAAAATAAAAAATAACAAGTAGATATTTTTCTACTTGTAGTTTTCATAATTAAAATATAAAATAAGGTTTTTTGTGTATTTATTAAAGTTAATTATACTTATATTATTTTTTTCTATTTACTCTTATAGTGATGAACAATTTCATTATTTGAAATTTGAAAACACAGATAAAGATAATGCAATATTAAAAGTAGAAAAGAAAAATAAACTTTATGAATATGTTATAAAATATAAGTTTGAAAAACATGGTTATATAAATGATAATGATGCAAATATTAATTTTTATGATAGAAATAATGAAGATAAGCAAAGTTTGATTTTTGCAAATAGCATATATATAAATGATAATATATGGATGGATTTTAATTTTAATTATGAAAATTCTCTAAAAAAAAGTATTGATGACTCAATGGGTTTACTTTCAGAAAATAAAATCTATGAAAAACAATCTTTAGTTAAATTCTATTTTAAACCTAATTCTATACTAACTACAAATTTAAGTTTTGAGAGTAAAAATAGAAACTCAGATTTAGATTTAAATACATCTAGATATAAAAATATTATATTGGACGATACAAATAAAATAAGTTTTAATACACACCTAAGATTAGATTTTATAGATATTTATACAAAAGTATAT
>NZ_PDKC01000013.1 GCF_004116495.1 Arcobacter sp. CECT 8985
TATTTAAAGTTACATATTATTTACTTTAAAATTTACTATAATTAAAAGATAATTTTTTTCTAAATATTTAATAAAATACTTATAAATTTCATTTTATTTAAAATATATATTGAATCTATTTATAAATTTATTATTATATATAATTATTACTTTTTTATTAGAATTTTATTATTTTATTTACAATTTTATTATTTATTTAGTTATATTTCATTAAAATTTCATTATTCAAAAGGAGAATATATGAAAAAAATTACGTTATTAATTTTATTATCTTTATTTCAATATGCTTTTGCACATGGAACAGATAAAGGAATAAAAGTAGAAACAGTTGTTAAGGCAACTAAAAGTTGGAATGGAGATAAACTACCAGACTATACAAAAGGAAAACCTCAAATCACTATTTTGAAAATCACTATTGCACCACATACAAAATTACCTTGGCATAAACATCCTTATATAAATGCGGGAGTATTATTAAAAGGTCATTTAACTGTACATAGTGCAAATAATGAAGTATTAAAAATGAAAGCTGGTGATCCAATTGTTGAATTAGTAAATAAATCACATTATGGTATCAATGAATATGATGAACCTGCAGTTATTATGGTTTTTTATGCAGGTGAACTTAATAAACCTGTAACAGTACTTGACAAAAAAGTAAAATAAAATAATTTGCTTTAAGCTTTGTATATTTTTCTGTAGTACAATGAAAAATATACAAAGTAAATTAAACTCAAATTACACACTTACAAAAGTTTATATGTTATTGGAATAGAAATAACTAATGACTTAGGAACAGATGGGAACTTTTTAGATGCATTTAAAATAGCTTCTATTGTGGATTTTCTTAATAACTTATGCCCTTTTAATACTACTATTTCTTTTATGTTACCATTTTTTAATATTTTAAACTTTACTTTTACATCCCCTTGAATATTGAACATTTTTGCTCTTTTTGAATAAGTAATATTTTCTTGAATTAATTTTCTTATTAAAAGTAAATTTTTTTGTATATAAACTTCTTTTTGATTTAATTTTGGCTGTGTGATTTTAGTTGTTTTTACTTTTTTATTTGCTGCTTCTTTTTTTACTTTTTTTATAACTTTTACTTTTTTTATAATACTCTTTTTTAATACTTCTTTCTTTATTTTTGTTTTAACTACTTTTTTTGTTTTGACTACTTTTTGTGGTTTAATTTCTTTTATTTTTTTATCTTGTTTTACCTTTTTTAATACCACATAATTTAAAGATATTTTATTTATATCTTTTTTCTTATTAACTATTATTTTTTTATTTGCAAATAAAAAATATAATCCACTAGCTATTAATACATATATAAAAACTGTAATTATAAATGAGTTTAAATATCTTTTCATTTTTTAGTTAAAATTGATATATTTTCAAAGTTATTAGATTTAAGTGCATCAAGTATTTGTACAAATGTATCAAAAGTTGCTTGCTTATCACTTTTAATATTTATTGGTGTTTTTCTATTTAGTTTTAATAATTCTATTTTTAGAGTTTTTATACTTACTCTTTGTTTTTTAAAATAGATTTGATTACTTTTCTTTACGATAATATTTACTTGTTTATGTGTATTTATACTATTAGCATTACTTGCATGTGGAAGATTTACAGGAATAATACCTTTTGTAATAAAAGTCGATGTCATAAGTATTATTGCTAAAAGTACAAGTAAAACATCAATAAATGGAATTACATTTATACTATCAAATTTCTTTATCTTCATATTTACTTTCCAATACTTCTGCGTATCTACTTAATATATTATAAAAAACCATAGAAATTATGGCTACTACTAATCCTGCAGCAGTTGCTTTAAGAGCCAGAGCGAGTGATGCCATTATTTTACTTGCTTGTATATCTACACTACTCATTGTCATAAATGTAAGCATTATAGCTATTACTGTGCCTAATAAACCAATAAAAGGTGAGTTTGATGCAATTGTCCCAATAATAATTAAATGCTTTGTAAGAGCTATTTCTAAAGCTTTTTTATTTTTATATTTTGTAATATCAAGTTTTCTATAAAAAAGTACTCTTTCAATAAAAAACCATACAGATATAAAGCTCATAATAGCTAATAAGATTATAACACCATAATCAACAAGATTTTTCATTACTTCTATATCCATGGTTATTCTTCCTTTTATAATTGGTTTTTATTTTGCATAGAATAAAAAGTTAATGTAGTAAAAGTAGATAAACTAATTTTCATTATTATCCTTTAGTTTTTATAAGAATAATAATTTAAATGTGTTAATTAATCATTAAATAACTATTAAGTAAGCCTTAAATTTTAGTTTTTACTATTATATTTTTTAAATCAAGAATAAATTTATTTCCATTTTTAGATGGTTCTATCTTAATAGTAATTAAATTTTTATCACAAAATTCTTTTACCATTGCAAGACCTAATCCAAAACCCTCTTTATGTGTATTTTCTTGAAAGTATTTATCAAAAATTATAAATAAGTTTTTTGTATCAATCTCTTTTCCCGTATTAAAGAAAATTAATTTATTATCAAAAAATGAAATTTCAACAATACCATCTTTTTCTATATTATGTTTTAATGCATTTGATAAAAGATTATCAATAGTTTTTTCAAAACCATTAATATCACTTTTTA
Source organism: Arcobacter sp. CECT 8985 (assembly GCF_004116495.1). Classification (GTDB taxonomy): domain Bacteria; phylum Campylobacterota; class Campylobacteria; order Campylobacterales; family Arcobacteraceae; genus Malaciobacter. The sequence continues at coordinate 2,652 of NZ_PDKC01000013.1, forward strand.
ATAAAATATCTTTTTCTAATTCAACTTTTATTTTTATATCTTTTTTTACATCTGCAAATTTTTCTAAACTATTGTTAATAAGCTCTTTTAAACTAAATTCTGTAATATCAATTTTATCAATCTCTTTTTTTATTTGATATTCCATATTTTCATATAACTTCAACAATTCACTTGAAGCTTTTTTAATTCTACTTAATCTTTTTAATGCCTTTTCATCATCAATCTTTTTTTCAAGCATTTGAGTATTTAAATTAATAGTTGAAATTGGTATATTTAGTTCATGTAGAGTCTCTTTAACTGTTTTTTGTAGATTTTCATCACTTTTAAATAGTGGTTCAAAAATAGATTTACTAAGAAATAAATATAAAACAAGTCCAAAAATCAAAACACTAATTGTTATAAGTAAAAAAGTATCATGATTAAAGCCAAATATTGAAGTCAAATAATAATTCAAAAACAAAGATAATAAAAGCACGAATATTATTACAATAGAATTTGATATTAGAAAGTTTCTTTTTTTAAAGTTCAAACTTGTACCCTATTCCTTTTAGATTTTTTATTGAGTCTTTCCCAAATATTTTTTTTAAATTATTTATATAAACTCTAATTGAGCCTTCACTATACTCTTCATTATATGACCAAAGGCTATTTATAATCATATCTTTTGTAACAATAGTTTCTCTTTTTGCTAAAAACAATTCTAATAAGTCGATTACTTTACTTGTAAGATTTAAATCTTCATTACCTTTTAATAATCTTCTATTTTCCACATCAAAAATCATATCATTAGGTAATTCAATTTCTTTTTTTAACTTACCGCTTCTTTTTAACAAAGAATTTATTCTAAGTAATAACTCATCTAAATCTACAGGCTTTTTTAAATAATCATCACATCCACTTAAAAATCCATTTGTTAACATATGTTTATCTTTGTGGGAAGTTAGATAAATAGTAGGTGTATTATCATCTGCATGTCTAAGCCTTTTTAGAAGTTCTATTCCACTTATTTTTGGAACATTTATATCTAATAAATATAAATCATATTTTTCTTTAAAACAGTAATCCAAAACCTCTTCACCATCTCTTGCACACTTTACTTCAAATCCTTCATCATTAAGAAAATCTTCTAAAGTTTCCAAAAAAAGTTCGTCATCTTCTAAAATTAATATTCTATTCATTGTTGCTTTCTTATTAAGATATTACAAATTTTATCAAAAGAAGACTTATTTAATAAAATTTATTGTTATAATATATAACAATACTATATATTTTGGGGGAGAGAATATGATTAGAAACGTGGGTGTTATAATACTTTTCCTATTTTTGGGATATTTTGTAGTTTCACAAGAAAATATAAAAATTATTTTTAGTGGAATTGCTATATTTTTAGTTGGAATGTATTTTATGGAAAATGGGTTTAAACTATTTTCGGGAGGAGTATTAGAAAAAGTTCTTGCAAATTTTACAAGTAACATATTTAAATCAATTACAACAGGTTTTGTAACAACAACTCTTGTTCAAAGCTCTTCATTAATCTCAGTAATAGTAATATCATTTTTATCTGTAGAATTACTTACTTTAGCTCAAGGTATAGGAATAATATTTGGTTCAAATCTAGGAAGTACAACAACAGCTTGGATTGTCTCAAGTTTGGGATTAAAAATCAAGATTTCAATGTATGCAATGCCAATGTTAATATTTGGAGTTATTTTAAAGTTTTTTAAAAATAACACTTATAAAGGAATTGGAAATATACTTTTGGGGTTGGGTTTTATATTTTTAGGTATTTCATATATGAAAGATGGATTTGAGACCTTAAAAGACTCAATTGATTTAGCTTCATTTGCAATGACTGGTTTTTCAGGATTAATAGTATATATCTTAATTGGCGCATTAGCAACTATTGTCATTCAATCAAGTGGTGCAACTATGGCAATTATAATTACTGCATTAAGTGCTGGAAGTTTAATATATATAAATGCACTAGCTCTTGCAATTGGGGCAAATATTGGTACTACAGTTACTGCAATAATAGGTTCTTTAACCTCAAATGAAAATGGAAAACGACTTGCTTTTGCACATCTTATTTTTAATGTAATAACAGCTTTATTTGCAGTGGTTTTTCTTCATTATATAAAAGATTTTGTTGATATATTAGCACCCTATTTTGGAATTGATGCAAAAAACTATAGTATGAAACTTGCACTTTTTCATACCATTTTTAATATTATAGGAGTAATTATTGTCGCTCCATTTACAGGATATATTGTAATACTTTCAAAACGATTTATCAAAAAGAAAGTATCAAATTATTCAAAACCAAAATATTTACTAGAATCAAACTTAACAATACCAAATGCAGCTATTTTATCTATCAGAAAAGAATCAATAAACCTATATGAAAATTGTCAAAAAGCAATACTTCATGCTTTAAGTTTACATACTTCAAATTTAAGAACAAAAGAAGATTTAAAGCAAGAATTAACAAAAGATATCAAAAAAATCGATACAAACCTAGATGAAATTTACCAAGAAAATTTAAAAGTACTTTATAGTGAAATAATAAAATACTCCTCTTTTGCACAAGAGAATATGACAAGTAGTCAACTAAAAGTTGTAGGAAATTATAAAAGATCTGCAAAAGAGATTATTGATATTCTTAAAAGTACAAGAGATATACAAAGAAATGTAAATTTTTATTTAAAAAGTAAAAATGAATACATAAAAAAAGAGTACAATATTTTAAGAGAAGAGTTGGCTACTATATTAATAGATATAACATATCTAGATAATGACAATTTAGAAGAAGTTGATAAACTAACTCAGTTAGAGATTATAAAAGATAGATTAAGTCAAAATGATATATCAAATAGCGAAAAAATTGATATATTAATTAGAGAAAATAAAATAAAAGCAACCATGGCAACTTCACTTATTAACGATAGTGCTGCAGTCTATTCTATACAAAAGAAATTAGTAGAAATAGCTATGCTTTTATTTATAAAAGATGAACTAATTCAAGAGATAGGAGAACAAACAGATGCCTCATATTGAACTAATTGAGAAAGTAAAAGCATTTTTAAAACAAGATAATAAAAAAGATGTAAAAAAAAGTAAAGTTATTAAGATATTAAATAAATTAATCGAAAAAAAACAGAATATGAAAAAAGAGATTAAAAAGTGCGAAAACAAAAAAGAGAAACAAAAGCTTCAAGAAAAACTTGAAGCTTTAAAGAAACTAATAAAAAAAACAAAAAAACTCATTTGAAGTTTTTAAAGTTTTGTCTTAAAGCTTCATAAGCAACAATTGAAACTGAATTTGCCATATTTAGACTTCTTGCATCATTTGTCATAGGAATAGTAATACATCCATGTTCATTCATTGCAAGTAAGTCTTCTGGTAATCCAGCATCCTCTCTTCCAAAATAGAAATAATCACCTTCTTTAAACTCTTGATCAAAATATACTTTATCGGTTTTTGTAGTTGCAAAGAAATGTCTATTTGAGTATGGATTCTTTTCCCAAAACTGTTCAAGATTTTCATATTCATAAACTTCTAAATCATACCAATAATCAAGACCTGCTCTTCTTACTTGTTTTTCTGTAATTTCGCCAAAACCATATGGTTTAATTAAGTGTAATTTACAATTTAAAGCAAAAGCTAATCTTCCTATTGTGCCTACATTTCCTGGAATTCTTGGTTCGTGTAAAACTATATTAAACATTTTATAAAATCACCGTTTTGTTTTTGTGTACAAATACTTTATCATCTAATAATAATTGAAAAGCATTATATAGTACAACTTTTTCTACATTTCTACCAGCATTTCTCATCTGTTGCCATGAATAAGTATGATCAACTCTAACAACATCTTGTGAAATAATTGGTCCTTCATCTAAGTCATCAGTAACATAATGAGCTGTTGCACCTATAATCTTAACACCTCGTTCATAAGCTTGTTTATAAGGATTTGCTCCAATAAAAGCAGGTAAGAATGAGTGGTGAATATTTAAAACTTTTTTAGGGAAAGTCTTAACAAATTTTGAAGTTAATATTCTCATATATTTTGCAAGTACAATTAATTCAGGGTTAAACTCTTGAATTTTAGTTATAAGTTTATCTTCATGTTCTTCTCTACTTAATCCCTCTGCATTGATACAGAAAAATGGTATTCCAAACTTTTCAACTAAGTCTCTTAAATGTTCATGATTTGCAATAACAGCTTTAATATTCGCATCTAAATCACCATCTAAATATCTAATCAATAAATCACCTAAAACATGTGATTCTTTTGTAGCTAAAATAACAACATCTTTATTTTGTTTTTCATTTAATTTTATAGATGATTCCGGTGGTAAAACTTCATGTAATTCTTTTAGAAGAATTGTTTTTTTTACATCTCCAGTAATAACAGTTCTCATAAAAAATTTCTTAGTTTCTGGGTCAACGTACTCTGAGTTTTGTTCTATATTTAAGTGATTTGCAAAAAGAACTTTTGAGATATTGTAAACAAGTCCTTTATCATCTATAGTATCTATTAAAAGTATATACTCTTTCATTATAATCCTAGTATTATTCTCATTTTAAAGTGAGAATAATACCATTTTCTTGATTAATAGATAATTGAAATTATACCATTGAAGCTAATTTTTGTCTATAAGCCTCTAAATTAAAGTCTTTAACTCTAGCTACACCTGTTTCAACTGCTGCATTTGCAACTGCAGAAGAAACTTCAACCATAAGTCTTTTATCAAATGGAATTGGAATAATATATTCTCTACCATAAGATAACTCACCATATGATTCTTTTAATTCATCAGTTAAAGGCTGTCTTGCTAATTGTGCAATAGCTTTTGCTGCTGCCATTTTCATTGTCATATTAATTTTTCTAGTTTGTACATCTAATGCACCTCTAAAAATAAAAGGAAAACCTAAAACATTATTTACTTGATTAGGAAAATCTGATCTACCAGTTCCTACAATTGCTTTTGGTTTAACTTCTTTAACATCTTCAGGAAAAATTTCTGGAGTTGGATTTGCTAATGCAAAAATAATTGGTTCTTCACTCATAAGTGCAATATGCTCTTTAGTAAATGTTCCAGGTCTTGAAAGTCCAAGAACCATATCAGCATCAGTAAATGCTTCTTCCATAGTTAAAGGCTCATCAATCATAAACATTTTTTTATATTTATTTAAATCTTTTCTACCTTTATGTATAACACCTTTAGAATCACACATAATTAAATTTTTTACACCTAGTTCTTTATACATAGTTGAACAAGCAGTAGCTGATGCACCTGCACCAACAACTACTACTTTCATATCTTCAATTTTTTTACCCATCATATCACTAGCATTTATCAACCCCGCACTTGTAATAATTGCTGTTCCATGTTGGTCATCGTGCATAACTGGAATATTTAACTCTTCTATTAATCTATCTTCAATTTCAAAACACTCTGGTGCTTTAATATCTTCTAAGTTGATACCCCCAAAAGTTGGTGCTATTGCCTTAACAGCTTCGCAAAATTTATCTACATCTTTTGCATCAACTTCAATATCAAAGGAATCAACTGCAGCGAATTTTTTGAATAATACAGCTTTACCTTCCATAACTGGCTTTGATGCTAAAGCACCAATATCCCCTAATCCAAGTACAGCTGTACCATTTGAAATAACTGCTACAAGATTTCTTTTTGCAGTATATTCATATGCTAATTCTGGCTCTTTTTTTATCTCTTCACACGGATGTGCAACACCTGGTGAATAAGCCATTGATAAATCTCTTTGTGAATTTAATTGTGTAGTAGTAGCAATTGCTACTTTACCTGGATTTGGACTTTTATGGTATTCTAAAGCTTCTTCTTTAGTAACTTTAACGCTCATCTCTCTAACCTTCCTCATTGATTTGAAGCGCAATTGTAACAAAATGAAACTTAATTTTATAAAAATTTTATAAAGATTCCCTATTTTTTATATAGTTAAGGTTGTTTTTAGCTTTTTTATTACATAACTTATACATAATAAATACATTAATTTTAAATATTAACTATCTTATTTCAATAATTCCTGCAAATCTTCCAGTCTTTTTTGATTTCCTATATGAAAAATAATCATCTCCACTACATTTTGTACAATATTCAGAAATTTTAATATTTTTTATTCCTAAATCATTTAACTGTTTTTTATTTATTTGTTGTAAATCAATATTTCTATTATTTACAAATTCTTTTCCAAAAGAAGTTTCAACAATTTTCACTAGTTCTTCACTTACTTCATAACAACACTTTTGAATACAAGGACCTAAAATAGCATTTATATTTTCTGGCTTACAGTTAAATTTCTCTATCATTTTTTTTGCAGTTTTTGCAGTAATTTTTAAAAAAGTTGAATTTCTACCAGCATGAACAGCTGCAATAACCCCTTTTATCTCATCATAAAGTAATACAGGAATACAATCTGCAACCATTACCATAAGAGGTAGATTTTTTTCATTTGTTATTAATGCATCACAAGAATCTATTAAAAATTCACTATTTTTATTTATTATTTTTACTTCATCTTTATGTACTTGATTCATATATCTTAAGTTTGGGATAGTAAAAGGATATTTTTTTGAAAGATTAAATCTATTTTTATCTACATTTTCTTTTTTATCATCCACATGATAAGCTAAATTTCCATCATTTTTATTAGTAAACGTATAAAAAATATTATTTTTCATGTAAATCCCTTTTATTTATAATTATAATTATAATTATACAAAATTACAATTATAAAATTTTGAAAATATTATTTTAGTATTTAATAAGATGAAAAAATATTTTTGTTTTTTATACTTGTACTCTTTACTAATTGATTAATAATATTTAAAACCTAAGTTTTATCTTTTTAATAAATATTCTTATAATCCCAATAACATGAAAGATTAACTATAAATACCTCTTATCTAATTTTGCATGTAGATATTAAAAAAACTTATATAAGTGAAAAGTATTTTTTTATATAACTTATTTGTAATCTAATAGTAAATAATACAAAAGATTATTTTAATATTTTATTATAAACATTTACTTATATTCTTTTTGGTAAAATCCATTTTTCAAAGGTAAAAAATGTCAAAAAATAATATAAATAACACACAAGTCTATGCAATTTTTGGGGATCCAGTAGAACATTCAAAATCTCCACAAATGCATAATAGTGCATTTGAATTTCTAAATTTAGATGCAGTTTACAAAAAACATCATTTAAAAGATGGGAAAAAATTAAAAGAAGAATTTTTAAATAATTTATATGCTGGAGCAAATATCACAGTTCCACATAAAGAACAAGCTTTTAAACAAGCAGATGAAGTAATTGGAATCGCAAACGAAATAAAAGCTGCAAATACATATATTAAAAAAGATAACAAAGTATTGGCTTATAATACAGATGCCCCGGGATTTTTAAAAGCAATTGAAAGCTTTGGAAATATAAACAAAGTATTAGTTATAGGTGCAGGAGGTACAGCAAAAGCAATATCTCTAGCACTAAAAGAAAAAGGAATTGATGTAGTTGTTGTAAATAGAAGTGAATCAAAACTAGAATTTTTTAAAGAAAAAGATATCAAATCTTATTCATGGAAAGATTTTAGACTTGATTATTTTGACCTAGTCGTAAATTCTACAAGTGCAGGACTAAAAGATGATAAACTTCCGATGAATAAATCTCAATTAGAAAATATCTTTTTGAATTCATCATATGCGTTTGACTGTATCTATGGTAAAGAAACTCCATTTTTAGCACTTGCAAAAAAAGAGGGACTAGAAACAAAAGACGGGGAAGATATGCTTTTATTTCAAGGTGTTTTAGCATTCGAATATTTTACAAATACAAAAATAGATTCAAAAACTATTGAAATAATGAGAAAAGCACTTAAAGAAGAAAATTAATTTTCTTCTTTATCTTTTTCCTTTTATTGCATCCAAGTAACTATACACAGTTACTTTTGAAACACCCATAAAGTTTGCAACTTTATCTATGGAACCTTTTACTAAGAAAATACCTTTCTCATCCATAAATTTAATAATCTCTAAACTTTTTTTTCTTGTTAGTTTTTCATTATTTTTAACTGTGTTTTTAAATATCTGTTCGATGATATTATCAAGTGTACTCATAATATCTTGATTAAGTATATATTCTTCTTGTTTTTTCATATCTTCAGTTGAAGATGTATTTCCCAAAAATCCTTGTAATTCTTCTTGTAAAAGATGAGATAAAGTTAAATCATAATTAAGACATAACATACCTATTACTTCATCTTTCCCATCACGAATCAAGGCTGATGAAGATTTTATTTTTTTACCATCATGTGTCTCAAAAAAATAATTGACAACATAATCATCTTTAAAATCTTTATTAAGTAAAACCATTTTGATAAGATGATCAAAACTTTGCCCAACTTTTCTTCCTGTAACTTCACCATTTGCTGCATAAACTACAGAATTTTGAGGTTGTGTTAAATCATGCAATACAACTTCACAATTTTTTCCAAAAGTTTTTACAATTAAATTTGCGATTGGGATATAAGCTTTAAGAATTGAATTCATAAAAAGTCTCCTTCTTAAAATGTAATATATCAAAAAAATACTAAATTATTTAGTGGTCAGATTTCAACCCTGCTCCACACATTGAAATTAAGCAATCACTTAAACTTTCATTATCTTTACAATATTGTAAATAAGCAGCATATGAAGCAGCTGTTGTATGCTCACAATAAATTCCTTTTGACGCAAGTATTTCTCTACTTCTAATAATATTATCTTCTGGTGCAATTATCGTCTTTACATTATACTTATAAATATATTCTAAAATCTCTTCTCCCCTCATAGGAACACCAATTGCTATACCTTCAGCTAATGTAGGTTTTGAAATTACTTTAGAAGGTTTTAATTCACTGTTTTTTGTAGCTAACACAAAAGGAGAACAATATTCACTTTGTATTGCATAGATATTTGGCATTGATTCAATTAACTTGCTTTCAAGTAATTCTTCTAAAGCTTTAATAACACCAATAAATAAAGTACCATTTCCTAAAGGAATAAATATATTTTTAGGAATTCTATTTAATTGTTCATATACTTCATAAATATAAGTTTTTGTTCCTTCATAAAAAAATGGATTATAAACATGATTTGCATAATATTTTTTCTCTTCACTAACTTTTTTTCTACAAATATCTGCACAATCATCTCTTGAACCAGGTGTTATATTTACTTTTGCATTATGAGATCTAATCATATTTATTTTTTTAGGTGAAGTTCCTTTAGGAACAAATATTTCGCACTTTATATCTGCTTTTGCACAATATGCAGCCACACTATTTCCTGCATTTCCACTACTGTCTTGAACTACACTTTTTACTCCAATTGATTTACAATGAGATACTAACATAGCTGCGCCTCTATCTTTAAAAGATAATGTAGGCATAAAATAATCCATTTTTAATAATACATTTTCATCAAATCTAATTATAGGAGTCATTCCTTCACCAAGAGTAATATCTTTCCAACTATCATCTATTATTGGCATAAACTTTCTATAACGAAATAGTCCCCATGTATTTTTATCTACAAGTTCCAAATCAAATTTAGGAGCTTTAAACTGTAACTTCCATAATCCACCACAATCACATTTTGATTTTTGAGATGTCACATCTTCAATTTTTTTACATTTACTACAAATATATTTCATTTAATACTCCTTTATTTACAAGATGCAATAACATCAACTTCTACTTTAAATCCAAAATGAAGTTTTGATAAGGTTGCAATAGTACGAGCAGGTGTATGATTTTGGAAAAAATCACTATATATACTATCAACTACAGCCCATTTATCTAAATCATTAATGTAAATATTTACTTTTAAAACCTTTTCTTTACAAGATCCTGCTTCTTGTAGAATTAATTCTATATTATTTAGAATTTGTTTTAATTCATCTTGCATTGTTCCAAATTTTTTTTCACCAGTATTTGGATCAATTGAAAATTGTCCTGATAAATAGACTCTACCCTCATCTACAACTGCTAATGCATAATGACCATTTGCTTTTAAATTTTTTACTTTATTTATTATTTTCAATTTTAATCCTTATAAATTTTATTTAAAATTATATAACTTTTTATACTTAATGTCAATTATATATAATTTTTTATATATAAAATTATAAATTTTTATAAAATTTTTGAATAAAAATTATAATTTTAAAATAGAATTTATATAAAACTATAAAAATGATTGCTATTATTATATTTATTTTTATTATTTAACAGGTTTTAAAAGTATAAAAACAATAAATAGGATGAAAAATGTCTAATTTACCTTTAACTCAAAAATCAAAAAAAGCGATGGTAGTATCTCCCCATCATGCAGCTTCTGATGCTGGATTAGAGATATTAAAAAAAGGAGGAAATGCAATTGAAGCAACAATTGCAGTTGCCTCATCTTTAGCCATACACTATCCCCATATGACAGGAATTGGTGGTGATGCATTTTGGTTAATATATGATCCAAAAGATGGAGTAAGTTTTATTGAAGCATCTGGTTATTCAGGCTTTGATGTAAATATGAACTTATATAAAGATTTAAAATCTATTCCTTTTAGGGGCAAACTTGCAGCAAATAGTGTTGCAGGTGCTGTTTCTTCATGGGATTTAGCTTACAAAAAAAGTAAAGAATCTTGGCAAGGAGAACTAGACACTTCTACTCTCGTACAAGAAGCTGTAAATTCAGCACAAGAAGGAATTAGAGTAACGCAATCTTTACATGATACATTAAAAGAAAAAAAAGATGAGTTAATAAAAGATTCTTATTTTGCCCAAGTTTATTATCCAAATAATGAAGTACCTAAAGTTGGTGAACTATTAGTTCAAGAAAAACTTGGAAAAACTATCAAAACTTTGGGAGAAAAAGGTTTTGATGATTTTTATACAGGAAGTATAGCTAAAGATATTGCAGATGATTTTAAACAAAGAGAAGGTTTAATAACAACTAATGATTTAAAAAAACACAATGCAACTTGGCAAACTCCTTTACAAATAAAAACAAGTAATGCAAAAATATTTAATGCTTCTGCTCCAACACAAGGTGTTGCATCACTTATGATTATAGGACTATTTGATAGATGGCTAAAAAAGCTACCTAAAAAAGACTCTACAAATCATATTCATTTACTTGTAGAAGCTACAAAAATAGCTTTTAAACATAGAGATAAAATGAGTTCAGCTGCAACTTCACAAGAGTTGCAAGCTTGGTTAGAACCAAAATATTTAGATAAATTAAGTGAAGAAATTGATTTTCAAAAAGCAGTACCTTGGGGTGAAAATACAACACCTGGTGATACTACATGGTTTGGAGCAATAGATTCAAAAGGTAGAGTAGTAAGTGCAATTCAAAGTATTTATCATGAATTTGGAAGTGGTTTTACTCTTCCTAAAACTGGCATTGTTTGGCAAAATAGAGGTTGTAGTTTTTCTCTTGATTCAACACATATTCAATCTTTAGAACCACATAAAAAACCTTTTCATACATTAAATCCTGCTATTGCACTTTTTGATGATGGAAGAGTTATGGCTTATGGAACCATGGGTGGAGATGGTCAGCCTCAAACACAAGCTGCAATTTTCACTAGATATGCTTATTATGATGAAGATTTACAAACATCAATAAATAATCCAAGATGGTTATTAGGTAGAACTTGGGGTAACTCCTCACAAAGTTTAAAACTTGAATCAAGATTTAGTAATGAAATAGTCAATAACTTAAGACAAAAAGGGCATGATATTGAAATATTAGGCAAACTTGATTCTGCAGTTGGACATGCAGGTGCAATAGTTTATTATCCGTCAAAAAACATATTAGGTGCATTTGACCCAAGAAGTGATGGAAAAGCTTCAAACTTTTAAAATAAGGACAATTTTATATGAATGAATTATTAATTTTAATACCTATACTTTTAATTAGTGGTATTATTGCTGGTTTATTAGCAGGACTTCTTGGTGTAGGAGGAGGAATAGTTATAGTTCCAATGCTATATCATATTTTTATACATATGCATATTGATATTTCTATTGCTATGCCTTTAGCTATTGGTACATCATTATCCACTATTGTAGTAACTTCAATAATTTCTGCTAGATCTCATCACAAAAAAGGTGGTATTGATTGGGAATTATTTAAAAGATGGATTCCTTTTGTTGTTTGTGGAGTTTTAATTGGAACAGTTTCATCAAAATTTATAGATGGATCAAATTTAAAATTTATGTTTGGTATTTTACTTTTAGTAGTATCTATAAATATGATTATTAATAGATTTAAAACATTAACAATTTCAGATCAATTACCAGGAAAATTTGGCCAATCTATTTTTGCTACACTATTAGGAAGCTTTGCATCAATGCTAGGAATTGGGGGAGGAACACTTATGGTTCCCCTACTTACTCTTTTTTCCTTTCCCATTCACAAAGCTGTAAGTACAGCTTCAATTTTTGGTCTTATTATTAGTGTACCTGCAACAATAAGTTATATTATAATTGGTTGGAATGTAGAAAATTTGCCTGCTGCATCCACTGGTTATGTTAACTGGATTGCTTTTATTATTTTAGTTCCAATGACTATGTTCTTTGCTCCATATGGAGTAAAATTAGCTTATAAACTAAATGTAAAACAATTAAAAACTGCATTTGCTGTATTCTTAGCTTGTGTAGGATTAAAAATGGTATTGGTTTAAAACCAATACCATTAAATTATATTATTTATTTACTATTTTTATAGTTGCTTTCTTTTTAAGCTCTTCAATTTTATTCATTGCCCAGTTTTTCACAGTTTTTTGGATATACTCATCTTTTACAGTATCTTTTACTCCATCAAATGTACTTTTGTACTCTGGAATATCATTTAACACATAAAATACTTCATACCCAAACTCTGTTTTTACTGGTTTTTCAGAGAAATACCCTCTTTTTTTATCTTTTAACAATGGTTTTAATTGACTATTTAATGCTTCAATTGGCATTTTTCCTAAATAACCATGATTTTTTGCAGTTGGTGCTAATGAGTGTTTTTTTGCTTCAATAGAAAACTCTTGAAGTTTATCTTTTGCATTTTGTAATTTTTTGATAATTTTTTTAGCCAAAGATTCTTTATTTACAACAATACTTAAAAGCTCAATTTGTGCTGGTGTATCATATTTATACTTTCTATCTTTGTAATATTTCTCAAGAACTTTATCACTTGGTTTCATATTTTCAGATTTTTGATCAAGCAATAAATCAAATGCTAATAACCCTTTTTTACTACTTAATTGCTCTTTTGTATAACCTTTAATTGTTTTCTCTTTTACCACATCAACTAAACTACCATTTTTTTTCTTTTTAGTATCTTGCCCTAAACTTAAAATATGTGTTAATACTTTCTTATATTTTTCAGTTTTTACAATATCTGTTTTTAATGCATAATCACTTGCCAATCTCTTTTCAATAAGTTTATTAATAATTTTACTTTGCATTTTTTTATCTAAAGTTTTGAAGCTCTTTGGAGCAACTTCTGTTGTAATATTTTCCCCATTTACAACAGCCAAAATATCACTTGCATAAGTTGATGATATTAAAGTTGATGCCATTACCATACTACACATTAATTTTTTCACATTTTATCCTTTAAAAATATTTTTATATATAAACACTTTATATTTATATATAAAAATATTTTAAAGAAGGAAGATATTTCTTCCTTCTTAATAATTAAATCTGATTAATCTTCGATTTTTCCTGATTTAATTCTTTTTTCATAAATTGCTTTAAGTTCTCTAATATCTTGTTGAACTTCAAATACACCATGCCAGTGAGCATAATCAGGAGCACCCATTAGTGCACCTTGTCTCATTCTTCTTCCTTCATGATGCCATAAATGATACCAAATTTTAAATGCTTTATCTGCCCATTTATCTTTGTTCATTAAACCTTTTTTAGTTAACTCATCAATCATTTTCTTAGCATCTGTTGCATAAGTGTTATAAAGTTTAACATGTTTATCTGCCATAGTAAAGAAGTTTTTAGTATGTGTTTTTGTGTGACAAGAAGCACACACTTGTTCCATTTCACTTCTTGCTGCTTTACTTCCTTTTGGATTTCCTGCTAAAGGGTTACCTTTAGTGAATTTTCCAGTTTTTTCAAACTCAGTTACAGCTGTTTCATATCCACCATCTCTTTTTTTAGAAATTGGTGCCCAAATATTCCATTTTAATCTTTTACTAACATTATGAGTTGATGAAAGACTTCCAATACCACTCATATGACAAGTTGCACAAGTTGGTGCTCTATAATCACCTGGTTCCCATGCATCTGGTGCAGAATCATATTTCCATTCACTACCTTCAGCATTAAAGATGTGTCCATGCATAGAGTTATTATAAATTTCGATATCTGGATGATCAGGTCCTAAGTGACACGATGCACAAGCTGCTGGTTTTCTAGCTTCAGCAATTGAGAATTTATGTCCAGAGTGACAAGATTTACAGTTTCCTACTCCACCATCTGGATAAACATTACCAATACCATAGTTTGGCCAAGTTTCTGCAGTTGGTCTTTTGTTTTTATCTAATTTAATAATAGTACCATGACATTGCATACATCCTGTAGCTTCGGGAGAGTGTTTAAAATCTTTATGATCTCTACCTTCAAAATGTTGCATTAATGATTGCATACCTTTTTTAGCTTTTACTTGAATAGCTGCTCTTGCATGCCCACTTTGATGAAATTGTGTTACCTCATTTGGGTGACATCTTTCACATGTTTTTGGACTTACTAATGCAGATACAAAAATTTCTGTACCTTTAATACCTTTACAATTTTGTGCTGCCATTGGATTATCTTTTTTAACACTATGACAATCAATACAGCTTACACCCACATGTCCATGTCTACTCTCTCTCCAATCATTTACATGACCTGGAGTCATTTTGGCATGACATTCAACACAACTTTTTCCTGCTTCTGTTAGTCCTCTTTTAACTTTTAAAGTTTTAACACTTGTAACATCTCCTACATTTGCTGCAAATGCTGTAAGTCCTAAAGCAAGAAATATAAATATCATCTTTCTTAACATTTTACTTCCTTTTTTGTGTATCAAATTTATTTCTTTATATAATCACCCAATATATGGTGACCAACGTTTTTGTGACATTCAACACATTTTTTGTCTGTTCTTTTTTCAAAGTACTCTTTATGTGCGATAAAAGCTTTAGTGTTGCTTGTAGTCGCATTTTGTAAGTTTGTATGACAATTCATACAACCTGTATCAAAAACAAAATTTTTAGAATGTTTTCTTTTTGCCTCCCAATCAATAGATTCAGGATCTCCAAAGTTTTGAACTCTAAAGTCATGTAATCCAGTTCTTGCTTTTTCAAATAAATAACTAGCAAGTGAATCATGAGGTAAATGACAATCAACACATTTTGCTTGAATACCGTTTGGATTGTTACCGCCGTGAGCATCAAGATAATATGAATCAGCCATAGGTTGCATCGTATGACACAATGTACAAAATTTGTCGTCTGAAGTTTTGTGTACCCCAACTGCTACACCAAAGGAGAAAAGTAGACCTATAACGCCACCTAAGACAAAGATTCCTATAATGAACCATATAGATTTAGCTTTTTTTTCCGTATTACGGGACATAAAAACTCCTATTATTTAAAACTTCGATTTCTCAAAGTATTTAGATGATAAATAAATATCATCCAACTAATATTACACTTCGTGTACCTACTTTATAAATAAATATAAATACTCTTCTACACCATAATAACTCTAACCTCCCCTTACTTATCAAATAAACAAATAAATATTCATTCATTTTGATTTTATAAAGTGCAATAGCAAATCTTAAATAAATATATTCAAAATCAATCATAAATCAACGGTTAGCTGCTAAATCTATGATAAAACTAATGCATTTTCTTTTATAAAATTACTAAATATAAAATTTAATAATTTATAAAGAATATATCTTAACTAAATTAGAAAAGAAAAAAATTGACGAAGGTCAAAAAAATGAAAATTATTTAAAATTTATTAAATAATATAATATATAAATATTTTAAGCTTTATATAAGGTAGTGTGAAGAAAAATTAAATAGAGGAATATCTCTATTTAATCTTATTATTTTATGTTAGGTCTATACACTTTTATGTTTGTATAGTTTTCTGAATCTCTTAAGTATTGCCCATGAAGCTGGCTTAATATACCTTTTTCACAATATAATAAATACTCTTTATTAGTAGGAAGTTTTTTAAACTCTTTTTTTAGATTAAAAAATGGTATTTTTAACACTTCTGTATCATCAAGTTCTATACAATCTTGTCCTTGTCTTATATCAATAACAGTATAATTTGTATCTTTAATATCTGTTACTACTTCTAGCTGCCCTACTTCTTCATTTATATTTTCTATCATTTCATCAACATATGTCTCTTTTGCATTTTCTACAGCTATTTCTAAAACACTATAATCAAACTTTTTAGACTCTGATTCCATTTTATCAAATGAACCATGAGTTACAGGATTTTTTGAGATTACTCCGCAATATTCTGGCATTGTTTCTGCAAATCTTCTTGTTCCAATCTCTTCTGCAATATCTATAATTTCAGGCTTATTCATAGTACAAAGAGGTCTTAAAACAAGTTTTTTTGTAACTTGGTCTATAAGTGCAAGATTTCTTAATGTTTGACTTGACACTTGTGCGATACTTTCACCTGTCATAATTGCATCAATTTTCATTCTATCTGCTATTTTACTTGCAGCCATAAACATTAATCTTTTTAATGTAACTCCCATATATGATTCATTAGTAGATCTAAATATTTCAGTTACTACATCTTCAAAAGGAATTGTAATAAAAGATACTCTATGCGAAGCACCAAATTTATTCCATAAATAATAAGCTACTTGTTTTACACCAATTTCATGAGCTACTCCACCAAGATTAAAGAAAACAAAATGAGTTTTCACTCCTCTTTTCATAGTTAAATAACTTGCAACAGTAGAATCAAATCCACCAGACATCAAAGATAAAACACTACCTTGTGTTCCAATAGGAAACCCTCCAAGTCCTTTGTGTCTATAAGTAATTATATTTAACTGCTTTTCAATTAGTTCTAATTTAACAGTAACTTCGGCATCTTTTAATTTTACGCCTTTTGTATCATTATTAGCAAGCATATACCCACCAACAGTTTGTTCTATATTTGTTGATCCAAATTCATGAGTTCCAGATCTTTTAGCTCTTACAACAAAAGTTTTACCTTCTATTTCACTTCCCATAAATTCATTTACTTTTACTTTTATTTCATCTAAAGTTGATACATTATCTATTTGAATTGCTTCTAAAACTAATTCAACACCTGGTGTTTGAACTAGTCTTTGTCTAACAGTGTCTACTACTTCTATTGGGCATACAACTTCTATTTTATCAAAAAACTTTTTGATAGGAATATCGTCTGAAATTTTACTCATTAAGCTTTTAACATTGTTATAAATTTGATTTATCATTTGTCTTTTTGCTTTTGTTCCCTTTATCATAACTTCTGGGAAAAATTTAATGATAAATTTTTGTGTTTTTAGCTGCGTTCTATCCATAAATTGAAAACCTTATTTATTTTATAGGCGCAATTATAACATAACTGTTTTAAGGTTAAATATTTAATGTAAAAAATAGCAATTATTCAGTAATATACAGCACTTTTAAACTATAGATGAATTAAGGATTTTGATTTGAAGAAAAGAAATCATATAAAAAAAATATCGGACTATGCAATTGTTGGCGGACTTGGAGCCCTACTTGTAACTGGACTAGTTGGTTGTCAAGATAGAGGAAGTAATCAGCAAGGTGATAATGCAGCTTTTACAAATGCTTCACAAAAACAAAATGCATTTGTTATTATTGAACAACTTCCAAACAATAAAGGATATAAAATTGTAGATGAATTTCCTGCAAATAAAACTACAGTTGTACTTAGACAACCTGATGGAAGTGAAAGAATTTTAACAAAAGATGAAATTGATAAACTTGTTAAACAAGAAGCTGCAAAAATAGATGCAGGAACTTCACCACTTACTAATCCTGAAGTATCAAATGGAACAATGGGACTTGGAGGAGTACTTTTATCTTCAATTGCAGGTGCAATGATTGGTTCATGGATAGGTAACAAATTATTTAATAATCAAAACTATCAAGCTCAAAGAAGAACACAATATAAATCTCCACAAACATATACAAGATCAAAAGAGTCATTTAAAAAAGCAGCTAGCTCTGCAAATAGAACAAGTTCAACTAAAAAAAGTGGTTTTTTTGGAAGCAAATCTTCCTCTTCTGGTTCTAGAAGTTTTTTTGGTGGATGATAAATGAATTTAAAAAAATTAGAACCTCTAACAAATGAATATTTAGAGTCAATTGGATTTGTTTGGCACACTGATGAAGATAAAACTTCGTATGTTGCCAATGAAGTAATTGAAATAACAGAAGACGAAGCTAATGCATATTATGAAGCAACAAATGAACTTTATGATATGTATTGTGAAGCTGGTGAATATGTAATTAATAATAATTTATTTCATGAATTAAACATTCCATTTAATTTAGTAGATATTATCAAAAAATCTTGGGAAGATGATGTTCATTGGCATATTTATTCAAGATTTGATTTAGCAGGAGGAATTGATGGCAAACCTATTAAATTAATAGAGTTTAATGCTGATACTCCAACTTCATTATTTGAAACAGCTATTATTCAATGGGCTTTATTAAAAGCAAATAATTTAGATGAAGCCAGTCAATTTAATAATTTATATGAATCATTAAAAGATAACTTTAAAAGAATAATAACATTAGATAGTGATGTAGAAAAATTTGAAGAGTATTATAAAGATTTAGGATGGAAAATATTATTCTCTTCAATTAGTGGTATTAGTGAAGATGAAAATACAACTAAACTTTTACAACATATTGCAACAGAAGCTGGTTTTAATACAGAGTTTGAATATATTGATAAAGTTGAATTTAGTGATGATGGTATTTTTGCAAAAGATAAAAGTTTTGAATTTTGGTTCAAACTTATTCCTTGGGAAGATATTGCAATTGATGAAAGTGAACTTGCACTACTTTTAACTGAGATGATAGAGAATAAAAAAGCAATTATTTTCAATCCTGCTTACACTTTAATGTTTCAATCAAAAGGTTTTATGAAAATATTATGGGATTTATATCCAAATCATCCTTTATTGTTAGAAACATCATTTGAACCTTTAGAAAATAAAAAACAAGTTGAAAAAAGATGCTTTGGTAGAGAAGGAGCAAATACAAAAATAATAAATGCTGATGGCTCTATTGATATACAAACTGATGGTGAATATGAAGGACATAAAGCAATTTATCAAGAGTATGTTGAATTTCCTAAAGATAGTGATGGTAATTATTATCAAGCAGGTGTATTTTATGCATATGAAGCTTGTGGTTTAGGTTTTAGAAGAGGAGAAAAAATATTAAATAATATGTCAAAGTTTGTAGGACATATTATTAAGTAAGTTAAAGAATCAACTCTTTAACTTACTATCTTCTTTTTCTATATGCTCTAATAATTTTTTAAAACTTTTTTCAATTAATCTAAAATTTTTAATAGATAAAACAGGAGTATGACTCAATCTATCTTTTGGTTTAAATCTTCTTCTTGTTGTATCTCTTATATCAATATTATCACCAATAAGAACGATATCAAAAGCTCCACTTTTTCCAATAAAGCCTATATTTAATGGTATATAATATTCTCTTTCATCTTTTATATTATAAAAAATTGCTTCATTTCTAAGCATAACATACTCTAAAGGAGCATCAATAGTACAACCAAATGAATTAGATTTATTAAAAATTATTTTTTTAATATTTTCAATATTTATAATAGATTTTTTTAATCTTTTTTGTACTCTTTTATACATAATTTTCCATAAAAAAGAATCAATTTGTTTTGAGCCATCTAAATAAGTTAAAGGCTGTTCATCTATATAATATATATTATTCAAAATTAACCTTTATAACTATTTATATAATCATCTAATGGTTTAAAATTCACTTTTTCATAATCAATTTTTAACTCTAAATCCATCAAATATATATTTTCTAAAGCAAACTGTTGCAATTTTACAAAATCTTTTTGTGTTGTAATAATTGCATATTCAGCATACTCTTTTTTAATTTTAGCAACATCATCTTTTGTAAAGGTATGATGATCTTCAAAAGCTTTAATTTCTACATTTTTAGGTAAATAATCTAATAACCTTTTAGGTTTAGAAATTGCCGTTACCAATAATAACTTATGAGGTAAAACATTTACTCTTTTTTCATTTAAACTATATGAAACAAATCTTTTAAAATCTTTTCCTTCTTGAAGCTGAATTTGAGCAAATGAATAAAACATCTTTGGCTCTCGATATCCACCACTTGGAAGACAAAAAATATTTGTAGGTTCATCTTTTGGTCTAATTAAAATATCGAATTTATTAATATTATACTTTGAAAATCCATCATCAAGAAAAACTATTTTACAACCTAATTCTTGTGCTTTTTTAATAGCTTCAACTCTATTTTCACTAACAATAATTGTCGCATTTGGTAAAGATTTAGCAAGAAGCATTGCTTCATCACCACTTGTTTTTATATCTTCTAAAATTTTTCCATTTTTAGATATAATATATAATCCTGTTGAAGTTCTACCATATCCTCTTAAAACTACACAAGCATTTTCATATTTTTTTGCTAATTCAATTGTCAATGGAGTTTTACCACTTCCACCTACAATTAAATTCCCTATACTTATAATTGGAATATTAAATTTTTGAGGTTTTGAAAATCCTCTTTTCATTAGTACTATAATTAAATAAATTAGAGTAAAAGGTAATAAAAGAAATGATATAATTTTTTGGAAAGTGTTTGGATAGAAGAGATAATCTTCTACCCATAAAAAAAGCTTTTGTCTCAATCTATATCCACTCTGAAGCAATCGATATAATATTATCACAAATGTAATTTACTTCTTCATCCGTTAATGCAGGATACATTGGAATAGATAAAATTTGTTGATAAGAAGTTAAAGCTGCTGGGAATTCAGTAATTTTTATTGAATACTTATTTTTATAATAACTTAATAAATGTAAAGGAATATAGTGTAATCCTGTTGCAATTCCTCTTTCTTTTAATGCTCTTGCAAAAGCATCTCTATTTCTTGAAATTCTTATTATAAAGTGATTAAATACATGTTCTTCTTTTGCTTTTGGTACTGATACATGCTTAACACCTGATAATCTTTCAGTATAAATCTTTGCTATTTCTCTTCTTCTTTTTATAAACTTATTTGTTTTTTGAAGTTGTGCAAGAGAAAATGCTGCATCAAGTTCACTCATATCATATTTGTGTCCTATGTCTACAACATCATAAATATAATCTAAGTTTCCAAAATCATCATATGTTGTTGTAATTGCATGTGTTCTAAGTAATCTTGCTGTATTTGCGATTTCTTCATTATTTGTAACAATCATTCCTGATCTACTAAGAGCATGTTTACCATTTGATGGATTTGTAGAGAAAATAGTCATATCAGCTCTTAAAGAACCAACTGTATCATTTTTATAAGTAACACCAAGTGCAGCAGTTGCATCTTCAATTAAAATTATTTTATATTTCTCACAAATATCATATAATCTATCTAAATCAGGAGTTTGACCTGCAACAAAAGAAATAATTGCACCTCTTAATTTTTTAGACTTATTCTCTTCTAATACTTTTTCGAATTTATTTAAATCAATATTCATATCTTCACTATTAATATCAATAAAAATTGGTTCTGCATCAAAGTGTCTTACTACTTCAGGAATATTAACAAAAGAGTTTACAGACATAAGTATCTTATCACCTCTTTTTAATTTAATAGCACTCAATGCTAAATGTATTGCAGATGTAGAGTTACAAGTTGCTATTGCATGTTTTGCACCTACAAAATTTGCCATATTTTCTTCAAGCTCTAAAACTTTAAAGCCTTCTTTCTTATTATTAGTATCTAATACTGTTTTAATTTGTTTTAATTCTTCATCATTAACAGAAGAACTATAAAATGAGATCTCTTTCATATATTAACTCCATTGTATTTTTGCTATTACAGGTAATTTACCTTTAAATTCGTTTGATTTAATTTTATGATTTAACATATCAATTAATTTTTCTTCAATTCCTAAAGAGATTAACTCATCTTTAGATTTTTTTTCATCAACCATAAGTTTTAGTACATCATCCATTTGTTTATATGTATATCCAAGTTCATCTTCATCAGTTTGACCTTCCCATAAATCAGCACTTGGCTTTTTAGTTAAGACTTCTTCAATTACACCTAAATATTTACCAAAATCATATTCATCACTTTTATACATTTGCCCAATAGGATTAATTGCACAAGCTATATCACCAAAAATTGTTCCATACCCCAATAAAAGTTCACTTTTATTTGATGTTCCAACTACAATAGATGAATCTCTAGATGAAATATCATATAAAACTGACATTCTTACTCTTGCTGAATAGTTTCCTATTCTTAATTTATCTTCATTCATATTATTAATATATGCGTTTATCATTGGTGATATATCTACTATTTCATAAGATATATCAAATTTTTCACATAATTTTTTTGCGTCATCAATGCTACTTTTACTAGAAAATTGTGAAGGCATAAGAACACAACTCATATTCTCTCCAAAAGCTTGTTTACAAAGGATTGCAACAATCGCTGAATCCAATCCGCCAGAAAGACCTACTGTTACTTTTTTTAAACCAGTCTTTTCAACTTCATCCCTTAAAAACTTTAATAATTGTTGTTCAATGTTTTTCCAGTTTATCAATTTTTATCCTTTGATAATAATTATATCTTATCTTTTTTTGTTTTTTCATAAAGTTTGTCTAAATAATCCAAACTAGTTTCTGAAATATTACTTTTTTTAACCTGTAAATCATTTCTTATAGATTGTAATTCTTCAATTTCAAAATATTGTAAAAAGTTTGGATTTATGTCAACACTATCCTCTTTATTAATAACTATTAACTTTTTTATTTCTTCTATTAATTGTTCTTTTTCTTCCATTATTTATTAAACTTATTTAAAATTTGAGTTAAATATAATTGCATTTTCTCTTCTCCAATATCACAGCTTGCATCTACACAACATTTACAACATGTACCAGCATCTGTAAGCTTTGCTAAATCATCTAAAGACTTTGCACCTTTTTCTTTTACTACATAAACTATCTCACCTAATGTAACTTTGTGACAATTACAAACTTCAAAAGAGTGAGGAAAGCTTTTTGCCATAATATCTCCTTGTCATATTCCCCTTGATTCTTTTATTTGTTCATATGCTTGATTTATTTCTTGAAGTTTCTGTGTTGCTTCATCTATTATATTTTGACTTGCACCTTGCCCTGCAATAATATCGGGATGATGTCTTTTTACTAATGCTCTATACTTTTTCTTAACTTCACTATCACTATCACTGCTAGAAGCGCCAATTATTTCATATGCTTTTTCTAAAGATAGTGTTTCATTCTCTTTTTGTTGTTTATAAAACGTCTCAAAATTATTTACTAATCTCTCAAAATCCTCTCTTTTAATTTTAAGCGCATTAGATATATCTTCTGTTATCATTAATTCAGTATTTGAAAAATCTCCATCAATAAATGCAAGATTTAATAAATACTCCATAATTTTAACTCTTTTTTCATAATTATTACTTGTCAACTTGTATAAATTTTTACAAATTTCAATTGTATTATCAAAAGAAGCTTTCTCTTTATTATAAATTTGTTTTAATTTTTCTCTAATTTCTTCGTCATTTTGAAAGTGTCTTGAAATATCACTTAAAGTGTGTTTTAAAAGTTGCGCTTCTAAATCACTTACTTGTCCATCTGCTTTTGCAACTTTAGCCATAAGAGCTACAAGAAGGCCTGCTTCATGTTGCATCAAGTCTCCATCAAACTTTTCTTTTATATTTAAGTTAATATTTGCAAATTTTTCTGTTTTATAATTTTTTGCTATTAAAAATAGAATAAAACCAATAATTAATAAAACTATAAACTTCATTAATAATTTCCTTTAAATAAATTTTTCTGATAATAGAGAGATTTTATCAAAAATTAGGTAAAATCTTTTCTTTAATTAGATAAATATTTGGAGAATTTATATGTTTGGAATGGGCTTTTTTGAAATATTACTCGTTGCAGTAATAGCTATAATTGCATTGGGACCTGAAAAATTGCCAAATGCAATGGTAGAAATAGCGAGATTTATTAAAAAATTTAAATCAGGTTTGGATGACGCAAAATCAACATTAGATAATGAATTAAATATATCAGATATGAGAGAAGAAGCAAATAAGTTTAAAGCTCAAATTGAAGATGCTAAGTCATCAGTTAATGGTAGTTTCGATCTTGGATTAGATGATATTATGAAAGATGAAGATACTTCAAAAGAAAATAAAAAAGTATCTTTAAAAAAAGAAAAATCCAAAAAGAAATCAAAGAAAAAAGAAACTAAAGTAAAAGAAGAAATTATTGAAGATAAAACTTCTCAAGAAGAACAAGACTCTTCTAATAAATTTAAAGTTAATTTTGATGAAGTAACAAAAAAGGATAATGATTAATGCTTGAAGATTTAAAACCACATATTGCTGATCTTAGAAAAAGACTTGTAATTTCTGTTCTTGCTTTGGTTGCAGGTTTTTTTATATGTTTTTTCTTTTATGAACCAATTTTAGATTGGATGATGGTACCTGTTGAAGCTGTATTGCCAGCAAACTCACAAATGGTTGCAGTAGAAGTTCAAGAGACTTTTTTCACAGCTTTAAAAGTTGCTTTTTTTTCTGGTTTTATTTTAGTTTTACCTATTATATTTTGGCAACTATGGCTATTTTTATCTCCTGGGTTATATGACCATGAAAAGAAATTAGTTTTTCCATTTGTATTTTTTGGAACTTTGATGTTTATTATTGGTGGAGCATTTGCTTATTATGTAGTTATTCCTTATGGATTTGAGTTTTTAATTAACTTTGGTTCAGCAGTTGTAACTGTACTGCCAAGTATTGGGAAATACGTAGGTTTTTTTACTAAATTATTATTTGGATTTGGTATTGCATTTGAATTACCTGTTATTACATTTTTCCTTGCAAAAATAGGAATAGTTGATGATAGAATGTTAAAAGACTATTTTAAATATGCTGTTGTAATAATATTCATTGTAGCTTCACTATTAACACCTCCTGATGTATTAACACAGTTTTTAATGGCAGGACCACTTATCATACTTTATATTGTTTCAATATATATTGCAAAAGCATTTAATCCTGCAATTGATGAAGACGAAGACGACGATGAAGATGATGATGATGACGAAGATTATGAAGAGCAAGATGAAAATGATGACGAAGATGATGATGACAAAGACGAAGACGAGGAAAATGAAAAGAAATAATTTAGACCCACTAAAAACTTCAAGCTATGATTACCACTTACCAAAAGAACTTATAGCCACTCAACCAGTAAGTCCAGCAGATAGCGCTAGACTTCTGGTTTATGATAGAAAAAATGACAAAATAATTCATACAACTTTCAAAAATTTACTTGACTTTATACCTGATAATGTTTCAATTTTCTTAAATGATACAAAAGTTATTAAAGCAAGAATATTTGGAACAAAAAGTAGTGGTGGAAAAATTGAACTACTTTTAAACAAACCTTTATTTATGAATAGATTTTTAGTAATGATAAGAGGAAAAGTAAAAATTGGTACAATTTTAGATTTTGAACATAATTTAAAAGCAGAAGTAGTAGAAGTAAATGAAGATGGAACAAGAGTTGTAAAATTTTATGAAAATGAAAAAGAGTTAGAATTTTTACAATTAGTTGAAATTCTAAATAAAATAGGACATCTACCTTTACCTCCTTATATGAATAGAGAAGATAAAGAAGAAGATAACCAAAACTATCAAACACTATTTGCAAAAAACTATGGAGCTGTTGCAGCACCAACTGCTTCACTACACTTTACTCCTAAATTATTAAAAGATTTAGAAGATAAATTTAGCATTGATTATCTAACTTTACATGTAGGTGCTGGAACTTTTAAACCTGTTGATGTTGAAGATATTTTAAATCATCCTATGCATAGTGAATATTTTGAGATATCTGCAAAAGCAAAAGGATCTTTAGATAATGCAAAAAAAGTTTTAGCAGTGGGTACAACTGTTACTAGAACTGTTGAGTATTATGCAAGAACAAATAAAATTCAAGGTGAGTGCGATCTTTTTTTAAATCCATCAAATACACCTATAAAAGTTGATCATTTATTAACAAATTTTCACTTACCAAAATCAACTTTAATAATGTTAATTGCCTCATTTGTAGGATTAGAAAAAACACTAGAAATATATGAAGAAGCCATCAAACAAAAGTATAGATTTTACTCTTATGGTGATGGAATGCTAATAATTTAAGGACGAACTATATGCCAACTTACGTACTATTTGACACAGAAACAACTGGAAATCAAGAAGAAGATAGAATAATTCAATTTGGAGCAATGATTGTAGAACAAAATGGAAATTTAACTTGTTATGATGAATTATGCCATAGTGATGAACCAATTAAACTTGAAGCGATGGAAGTTCATAATATTACTCCTGATTTAATAGAAGGAAAACCAAAAGCTATTGAAACTACATTTTATAAAAAACTTCTTGAACTTAATAATGAAAATAACTATTTAATAGCACATAATATTAATTTTGATTTAGGAATGATTCAAAAAGAAGGTTTTGAAAATAAGTACCAACTAATAGATACATTAAGATGTGCAAAACATTTATTTCCTCAATTACCTTATCATAGATTACAATATTTAAGATATGCATTAGAATTATACAGAAATGAAAAACAAGAAGCTCAAAAACATGATATTATAATAAAAGCACATGATGCTATTGGTGATGTATTAGTGATGAAATTATTTTTATCGAAATTGGTTACTGAATGTAGAAAGCAATATCCAGATTATAATCCGATGGAAAAACTTGCTGAACTTACAAAAACTCCTGTTTTTATCACAACTTTTAAGTTTGGTAAATATAAGGGTAAAGATGTAGTTGAAGTAGCAAAAGAAGATACAGGTTACCTAAATTGGATGCGATCAAATTTAGACTTGGATGAAGATTTAAAATATACATTAGATAAAGTTTTATCTTCTTTTTAATAACCTTTGTCAAATTAGATAATAAAGAATTGTACTTTATTATCTAATACTGCTTATATTCATATTAATTTCATATAAATTTCATTTACTTTTCTTTATAATACTAAACTTAAAAAAAACACAAGGGTAGATTTTGAATCATTTTTCAAGAATAGGTTTTATTTTGGCAGCTGCTGGCTCGGCTGTTGGGTTAGGTAATATATGGAAGTTTCCATATATTACAGGAGAATATGGTGGGGGTGCATTTGTTTTAGTATATCTACTTGCAATTGTATTTATTGGTTTATCTGTATTTTTAGCAGAAGCGGTAATTGGACAAAATGCACAAGCAGATATTGCAACTGCATTTATTAAGACTTCAAAATCAAAAAATAAAAATTGGAAATTCACAGGATTAGTGGTTATTGCAGGTTTATTAATTCTTTCTTTTTACTCTGTAGTATTAGGCTGGATTTTAAACTATATTTTTACTTCTTTTGGTGACTTACCAACAACACCTGAAGTTGCAGAAAAAGCTTTTGGTGATTTACTTGGTAAAAATATTGTAGGACAAATTATTTTTCATACAATAATTGCTGGAACTGTAATTTTTATTGTTCTAAAAGGAATTAAAGCAGGTATCGAAAGAATAAATTTAATTTTAATGCCATTATTAGCAATTATTTTAATAGGTTTATTAATTTATGCTTTAACTTTAGATAGTTTTTCTCAAGCAGTTACATTCATGTTTTATCCTGATTGGAGTAAAATTGATGGTGATGCATTACTTGCAGCATTAGGACAAGCTTTCTTTACACTATCTTTAGGTGTTGGTACAATTTTAACATATTCAGCTTCATTACCAAGAAGAGTAAATTTTGTTAAATCTTCAATTATGGTTGCAATCGTTGATACAACAATTGCAATTGTTGCTGGTTTAATTATATTCTCTTTTCTTTTTGAAGCGGGAGCAAAAAGTACTGATGGTCCAGGACTTGTATTTATATCTTTACCTGTAATTTTCTCTGGATGGGGAGTATTAGGTCATTTTATTTCACTTGCATTTTTTATTGCACTTGTATTTGCAGGAATTACATCTGCTGTTTCTATGATTGAACCATCACTAAAATTCTTCACTGATAGATTTGGTATGACAAGAACAAAAGCAACTGTTATTTGTGGTACTTTTTTCTATGTATTTGGTATTATTGCCCTACTTTCAATGACAGGAGAGTTTAAACCAATGTTAACTGCATTTGGGAAAAATGCATTTAATTGGATGGATTTTGTTACATCATCAGTTATGATGCCACTTGCAGCAATTTTAACTTGTGTATTTTTAGGTTATTTTGTTGATAAAGATTTATTACATAGAATCTTCACAGCACATGTATCTGAAACATTCTTTAATATTTGGTATTTTTTAATTAAATTTTTAGTACCAATTGCAATTACTATTTTATTATTAAACAAATTAGGTGTTTTAGGTTATTTTAAATATATATAAAGGCAATTGCCTTTATATATAAGTATAAAGAAAAAACAAAGCTATCAAAATATTTAAAATTATAAAAAATATCTTTTTGTAAACAGATAACAATGATATTAAAAAGTAAAAAACTAAAAAACTAAAATTTACGCTAACTTCATAACTATTAATATTTAATGAAAATATTTTTAACAAATAATCATCAAAAACACCACCAAATCCTAAAAAATGAAGAAATAATAACAATGGATAAAAAATAGTAAAACCAAGTGTAATAATAAACGAGAATAATTGCATATAAGAAGTTGTACTAAAAAAATAATGAACAACAGGATTCATAGCCAAGAATATCCAAATATTAAAAAATAACAACAAAACTACTTTTGGTAAGTTTTTAAAATAATTCAAAAATAAATAGACATAAAACACACCAATTATAGAAAACCAAAGAGATAAAGAAAATATATATTTTGGGAAAATTGATATTATTAAAATTAAAGTAAAAACAAGAGTATTAAAAGATAATATTTTAATATTTGATCTTAAAAATAAGATTCCAAATACAAACATTAAAAATGCTCTAAAAAAAGATGGAATAAAATCAATAATCACCAAATAGAAAAATAAAAAAAATACACAAATAAAAAGTAAATCAAACTTTTTATTTCTGTGATTATAAAATTTTTTATGAATAGGGGTATAAAAAGCAAAGAAAATATAATAGATAAATAAACAAAACAGACTCAAATGAAAACCAGAAATGGCAATAAGATGAGAAATTGCAAATTTTGAAAAGAATTCTCTTAAATCACTTGAAGTGGGAATAGCTAAAAAAATTGCTTCAAATAGCTCTTTAATATATATATTTGAATGTTGTTTATCTATTTTTGAAACTAGATATGTTTTAAATGTACTTTTCTTTTCTAATTTTGTAATGAAAAGTGATTTTGCAAAAAAACCTTTTAGATACTGATAAAAAGTTATATATTTACTAATAAATAAAACTCTTACTAAATCTTGCTTTAAATAAATGTTATTACTTTTTGTGTAAAAAATAAAATCATTCGTTTGTAATTTTAAAATATTATAATTACTCTTTTTATATATATTTAATATTATTGCTTTTGTTTCAAATATATCATCAACTATCAGATTTTTATATTTATAATAATCATGCATTAAATTAAATATAAAAAGAGTAGTTAAAAATAAACAAAGATATAAAAATTCTTTTTTAGTTTGCAGTAAAGGTAAAGCTTCTATTTTCATAGAAGTAGTATAACAAATAAATAATAAATTTAATTATTTATTTTCTATATCTTATTTTATTTTTACCACTTTGTTTTACCTCATATAAATATAAATCTGCTTTATGAAGAATTTTATCTATATTATTTGTCTGTCTATTGTCACTAATACCAAAACTAGCAGTAAAATTCAAATAATTATCTTTATTAAGTAATACTTTACAATTTTGAGTCTCTTCTCTTATTTTTTCAACTATTTGTAATACCTCATTTGTTTCAATATTAGAAAAAGCAATAACAAATTCTTCTCCACCAATTCTTGCACATATATCGTTATGTGAAAGATATTTTTGAAGTATTGATGCGAATTTTTTTAAAACTACGTCTCCAACATCATGTCCATGTTTATCATTTATATATTTAAAATTATCAATATCTATCATTACAATATGCACTAAATCTCTTCTAAAAAGTGTATCTTTTAATATTTTTTGAACTTTTATAAAAAAACTTCTTCTATTGTCAATTTTTGTTAAAAAATCTTTATATGCTAATTCATGTAATTCTTTATTTGATTGTTTTAACTCTTTTGTTCTTCTTTCAACATCTTTTTCTAACTTTTTTGTATATATTCTTATTACAATTTGATGTCTATAAGATAGATAAAATATAATAGCAAGAACTATTAATATTATTATATTAAATATAAAAGTTGTATTCTTTATTTGTACTATAAAATCACGATAATTTGATACTTTAAGTGTTGTAATATATCTATTTTTTAAATCTCGTACCTCTAAATAATTAATAATAAAACTATCAGTATATACAATTTTATATTTAACTAACAAATTTTCAGTTTTCATTATATCTTCAATATCATTCAATTTATTATATTGAACTTGTATAAATTGAAAAGTTGTGTTTATATATGAATTAATTGATTTATTTAATAGTTTTGCAGAATATAAATACCCTACACTTTTTCCTATTTTATCAGTTTTTTTAACTTCTGCTTTGATAATATAATAAATATTCCCTTTAAACGATAAAATTAAAGAAGCTTCTGGTTTATTTTTTAGAATCTTTTTTGTTTTTTCAAAAAGTTCATCTATTGTGTCACTTTTTTTTGAACATGATAGCATTGTAATATTGTCAGAATTTGTATAATTTAAAAACTCTATCGAGATCATTTTTAATAACTCATTAGCATCTCTAAAATTTCTTTTTTCAAAACTTGGGTTAGTTCCATTTAAAAAATAATATGCATTATCCCATTTACTATAAGTTTGAATAATAGAGTTTAAAAATTGAGTTTCTAAACTAATATTTTTAACTAAATTTCGTATATTTTTTTTGTTATGAATTTTTTCAATTGACACATATCTATTGATAAAATATTCATGGCTAAATGCATAAATTAAATTTAATAAAATAAAAAAAACACCTAAATAAATAAGCTTAAGTTTTATGTCTTTAAACATTTATAGCCCTTGAAATTGAGAACATTATTTTATAGTAATTTATTTAAATATAAATTAAAACTTGACAATAATTGAAAAAGAGAGAAAATTTGTTATTTTTCTACTCTTCTCCAAATACTCATTTGAGATACACTATGTTGAAATTTTCTTGCAGTTTCTTTTATTACAAATGGAACATCTTTTAAATCGACTAATTCAAATCTATCTTTTAAACTATCTTTTAATGTATCAATAGTTTTTACTTCTTTATTATCTTTATAAAAACCACCTAACCAATTATCTTTTGGAGTATACTCTTCTAACCATGTATAAGGTGATAAAAGAACTAATAAACCATTATTATTGACTCTATTTGGAATATCTTCTAAGAATTTTTGAGGATAATACAATCTATCTATTAAATTTGAACAAAATATCAAGTCATAACCACTATATAGTCCTTTTAAATTACAAGCATCACCTTGCATAAACTCAACTTTGTTTTTAGTATCTTCTAGCCCTAAATCTTCTAGTGACACTCTTTTTTCATCAAATAATTCACCCTCTACTCTTACTTTATAAGTTAAATTATCATATTTTATAAGTTTTACCCCAACATTAATAAAATTAGCACTAAAATCAATTCCTAATACATTATCGAACACTTTTGCTAATTCAAAAGTACTTCTACCAACTGAACAACCTAAATCTAGAGCTTTTTTTGTATCCATATTTTCTAGATATGGTTTTAATAACTCAATAGATTGTTTTGGAAAGTTTTTTACATTAAAAAACTCTTCACCATAATGAAATTCACAATATTGAGAAATAAGCTCATCTGTTTCATATACATTATCATTTAATTTTGTTCTATATTCATTATCAGATTTTACATATCTAAAACCTGCATGTTGAAAGAAATGTTTTCTAAAAGCATATCTAGCACTTTTTAATTTTTCGTTTCCTAAAGAGATAAAAGAACCACCCTTAATTAAAGCATGTTTATCATCAAAAGTTGGTGTTGTGAAATCATCATATGCATTATGTGTTTCAAATTCATCAAATGGATACATCGGTGTGATACTCCATTGCCAAACATTTCCAACTACATCATAAAAATCATCAAATTTATACATATCAACAGGAGTTTGATTAAAATATCTTAAACCAATATTAGATTCTTTTTCATCTGCTTTTGTGTAGTCATATAGTCTATAATATTCATCTTCAGTTGGAAGTCTTACTTCAAAACCTAATTTTTCACTTTTATATTTACAAAAAGCTTCTGCTTCATATACATTTATATCCACAGGAAAATTTAATGGTAAAGGTACAATATTATTAATTTGTCTTAAATAATATTCATTATCTTTTTTTATCCAAAAAGTTGGCATTTTTGCTTGGGTAAAATCAAGCCATTTTAATCCATCTTTTGAAAAATAGTTCAATTTAGAGTATCCACCATCTTTAACAAATTCTAAAAATTCACCATTTGATACAAGATATTTACTAGCTTTAAAATCTTTAATTGTTGAACGGTGATAAGAAAACTCATTATCCCATCCATAATAAATAGGATTTTGTCTATCTTTTTGTAAAACAACTTCTGAACCTTTTACATCAACTAACTCATTTTGAGGATATTGTTTACTATATTTTGTACAATAAGAAAAAGGTTCTTCTTCAATAAAATGAGATATTTCTAACTCCCTTAATAATACTGAAGATGTCTCAATATGTATATTTTGATGCTCTATTCCCATCAAAATAATCCACATAGGACTATCCCAATTTATTGGCATAGTAAATTGTATATTATCAATTAAATCAAGAACTAAATTTTTAACATCTTCTCTATATTTTTTTACCTCATCAAACTCTGGCCAAACATAGTGCTGACTGCTTAAATCATCCCAGCTCATCTCATCTACACCAATTGCAAACGTATATTCAAACTTTTCATTTATTCTTTTATTAATAATTTTACTAACCATAAGTTTATTAATAAAAAATGTAGCAGTATGACCATAATAAAAGACCAAAGGATGTCTTAATCTATTGGGTTGTTCATAGATTGATTTTTCATCTTTTAATAAATCAAATAACTTATCTTCTAGTTCAAATGTTTGAAGGAAATAACTTTTTATTTCTTCTCTTTTTTCTTCAATAGTTCCTTCGCTTAAGTTTATGGTATCTGCTTTTATATTCATATTTTACCTTTTATAATATTGTCTAAAAATTCGATTTTATACTTTTTTGAAATCATTTTGTATAGATTAATTATCTGTTCATATTCATTGTTATCTATTAGTTTCCAATGATTTTCAATTCTATTTATATCATTATCAACATTTTTATTTAATAATATTTTTGAAATAATATTTTCAATTAATAACATTCCCAATCTTTTTATAGATGAAGTTTCATCTAATATTTTAATACCCTGTGCAGTCATATTTTCTACTTTTATAAGTTCGTTATTATTTATTTGTTTTTTTGTTAAAATATTTAATGCTTGATTATGTAAAACTACAGGCATTTCATCCCTATCCCCAACTGAAGATTTAAGATTTACTCCAATTGAACCTAATTTAATAGATTTTTCAATTATACTATTACTATTCATTCCGTTAGTTAAATACATAAATCTATAAGCAATTGACATATTTATAAAAGTCGCTCCATATTCAAAGGCTCCTAGAGCAGGAATAGATAAACATTTTTTATAAAAAGATATTGCTTTTTCATAATCTTGTTCCCATTCTGCATAATTTGCTTTAATATTATAATAGTGCCAAAGCCATAATGGCTCATTATCTTCACTATGAGAAAACAATAACTCTTCTAAACTTCTAATACAAGATAAACCCTCTTGCTTTTTGTTTTTATTTCTTTGACTTACTATAATCCAAGCTTTTCTTTGAAAATACCTAACTTGACAATCATTTGGTTTTATATTTGTATTTAAATCTAAAGATACTGGTAAACTATCATAAGCTTTATCAAATTGTCCCATTCTTTCATATAGTGAGCATAAATTTACTGAATATTTATTTGGATTTATTTCATAAAGATATTTTACTATTAGTATTGCTTGATTAAAATGTCCATTTCTTTCAAATAAAAAGATTAATTTATTCAATGAATCAATTGATATTTTTCTATAAATAGAATTATTAGTAGTATCAAAATCATCAATATTAGAAGAATCAAACATCATGTTTGCAATATCAAACCAATAAAGATCAATTAATTCATAATGTTGCTTTTCATAAACTGCATCAATAAATTTTTCTAAAATAATCAAATATCTTCTCTCATCTAAAACTACATCTTTTATGTAATAGTACAAAATAATTAAAGATATAGGATTAGTAAAGCTATTAACACACTCTTCAATATGATTTCTCAAATGATAAGATAATCTTTTATGCTCATCTTCAAGATTATTTACTTTAACATTATTTGTAAGATATATTTGAAATGACTTTTCTTGTTTTAAAAAATGAAAATCATCAAAACTTCTATTTATAAAATTTTGAAATCCTGAAATAAGTTGATTTGTATTTGACTTTGTATCTTCTAAAAAGTTTCTTCCACAATACTCAAATAGTTCTAAAGAAATGAATTTATTTAAATCTTGCTTTATCATCAAAGATGAGCTTAATTGAAGTAATTTAAATAGTTTTTGTTCTTTACTTGATAATAATAAACTAACCTTATCATCTTCAAAAGAGTTTTTTAATTTATTTATATGAATATTTAAACATTCAAGATTTTTTAATTTTTTACTCACTTGTTTTATTTGATCATTTCTAACATAAAAATTTACTATGACAAATCTTTTTAGAATTGAACTAATTACAATTTTCCAAAGCCAATGTTGAGTATCTAATAAATCTGCATTATAAATATTTATTTTTGTTTTACTATCTAGTGAACTTAAAATAATTGAAACTCTTTTTAATCTTCTAGCATCTTTATTAAACCATGATAATAAAAACTCTTTAAATTGTGAACTCTCACCATCTAAAATAGAAGGCATCATCACAAGACCAATAAAAAATAAACCTACAAAAAATAAAGAGATAGTATCATTTACACTCCACTCAAAAGGCATTTCAAAAAGTATCTTTTTTGATATATCTTCATATATTGAAGCTGAAATAATTGCAAACATAATAACTAGAACAGAAACAATTGAAAATATAAAAGAGAATACTCTTTTTGTAAAATTATATAAAGAAGTTGAATTTTTACATACTTTTGTTAAAGATACTTCAAAGTCATCTATAGTATCAGTAATAATATATGTAATATTTACACCATCACTATTTTTTGAAACTATTGGATCTTGTTTTGTTTTTCTTGTACTAGTATTTAAAGATGATGTAATTATATTACAATTACTTTTACTCATTAACACCCTCTTTTGCAAGTCTATTTTGAACTGGATCTGAAAATTTATAAGTGCCTTTTTTTACATAATAAGGCAAATTTTCTAAAGTTTGAGCTTTATACTCATTTACAAATTGTTCATCATAATTTTCAAAAGAATCTTTTAATATATCAAGATACTTAGCAGCAATTACACAATTTGTATCGCCAGGTTTTGCAATTTTTTCTTCATTTATTGTCATAAAAGTAATTATATCTTCATCAAGTTTCTTATCAATTACATTAGATTTATCAATTAAAATATTTGAATAATTTTTTTCTCTTAATTTTAATAATTCCAATTCTTCTTTGGTTATTTTAATTACTGCACCATTTGCATAAGAATTTTCATCTTTTTGTAGATTTAAAAATACTGTGTTTACTTCTTTTTGATCTTCATAATCTACAGTTTCTATTGCATTCCATACTTTTTTTATTCCCTTTATTTTTACAGGAATCAAATCTTCATATGAAATTTTTCTTTTAAATGACTTTTGTGCACTATTTAAATTTATCAATGAACCATATCCAAATAAATACATTATATTAGGTTCTCCTTTGCTATTACAATTCCATCACTATCTATATAAATATAATCACCATTTTGAATATCAACATTATCAATATTCAAATCACAAGCTATTTTACCAGCTTGTACTTTTTCATACTTTCTAGGACATGTTCCTTTTGCATAAATTGCAATATCGAATTTTTTTATATTTTGAATATCTCTTACATAGCCATTTATAACCAATGCATTATATTTATTATCATATGCAAATTTTGTAAGCTTATCACCAACTACAGCATAATATTGCATCTGAACATCAACAACTACAACTTTACCCTCTCCATTTATATTTTTTAATAGTTTTATTAAATCATTGTTATTTTTATCTAATTTTACTGTTATTATTTCACCATATGCTTTATTTAAACCACCATATGATTTAAAATCTGGTCCTAATACATTTACTTTTTGAGGGTTATTATCACAAATATCAGCTGTAAAAAAACTCATTTGATTTTCCTTCTTAAATTTTAAACTAATTAATTATATTTTACTTATCTTAAATTTAACCAAAATTAGTTACCATATTTACCTAATAAAATTAATTACACACAAAACAAAAATAGGTATATATATGAAAGTAGTCACAGGAGTAGTAGGGAATGATATACATGTAGTAGCTAATAGACTTATTGAAATATCATTACAAGCAAGAGGGTATGAAGTATTTAATTTGGGAGTTAATACTTATCTTGAAGAGTTTATAGACGCAGTTATTGAAACAAATGCCGATATATTATTAATATCATCATTAAATGGTGAAGCAGAAGGATGGTGTAGAGAACTTAACATTTTAAAATCTAAATATAAATCTTTAGATGATGTTGTCTTTATGCTAGGTGGAAACTTAGCAGTGGGAGAAGCTAAAACTGAAGACCTAGTTCCAAAATTTAAGAATTATGGATTTGACTTAGTTTTTCATCAAGTAGATTTAAATAGTGGATTAGATGCATTAGAAAAATA
Organism: Arcobacter sp. CECT 8985; assembly: GCF_004116495.1. Classification (GTDB taxonomy): domain Bacteria; phylum Campylobacterota; class Campylobacteria; order Campylobacterales; family Arcobacteraceae; genus Malaciobacter. The sequence goes on from NZ_PDKC01000013.1 coordinate 40,177, forward strand.
TGTTAAGGCAAAAAAATGAGTTTACTGCAAGAAGAAAGAGAAATAATAGTTCAAAATGAGTATGCAGATAATTTTGATTTTTCAGAAATTGAAGAGTTTGTAAAAAATGCAAGTAAAAATCTTTTTATCTCACACAATTTTAAAAATAGTAATAAAATGCTAGTTCAGCCAAGAGGTGGTTTCCCAACTTATCAAAAACAATTTGCATTAAATGATTTTTTTGTAAAAGCAAATGTTGATGTTTTACCTTTAACAATCGATTCAAATACAAGACTTAATGATTATGCAATGTCAAAAAAGATGTTAAGATTAAGTGAAGAAAATGAAGTTGATATGTTAAATGGTTATCCACTTGTAAATCATGGATATAGAACAACTAGAAAAATGATTACACATTTTGACAAACCAGTTAGTTTAAGACATGGAACACCAGATGCTAGACTTTTAGTTGAGACAGCAATTGCCTCAGGTATTTTTGAAATAGAGGGTGGTCCAATTACTTATCTATTACCATATTCAAAGAACTTTCCAATTGATAAAGCATTTTTATATTGGAAATATGTAGAAAGAGTCTGTGCAAAATATTCAACTTTAAATGAACCAATAAATAGAGAATCATTTGGTCCTTTAACAGCAACACTCGTTCCACCTTGTATTACTATTGTAATTCAGTTACTTGAGATGCTTTTATCACTTGAAGAAGGAGTTAAATCTTTTTCAGTATCATTTTCTCAAAGTGGTTCAGTAAATCAAGATATTGTTACAAGTGCAGTATTAAAAAAATTAGCAAAACTCTACGCTAAAAAAATAGATTGTGAAGATGCAAATATTCACCTTGTTTATCATCAGTGGATGGGCGCATTTCCTTCAAACAAAGAGTATTCTGAATCTTTAATAAACACATCAACAGTTATTGCAAGTTTAGTTGGTGCAGATAAAATCATAACAAAAACAAGAGATGAAGCTTTTGGTATTCCTACAAAAGAAGCAAATGCAAAAACAGTAGCAAATACTCAATATACACTTAGAATATTAAATGGCTTACCAAATATTGTAGATGAAAAAGAAGAAGAGATTTTAACAGAAGAAGTAAATAGTATCATGGAAGCTGTTTTCAATGATACTGCTGATACTTTATGGAGAAAAGTATTTAATAGTGTAAAAAATGGAATAATTGATGTTCCTTTCTCACCACATATTATAAATCACAATGAGGTAGTAACAGTAAGAGATAAAAATAAAAATATCAGAATAATAAAAAGAGGAAAACTCCCAATTAGTGATAAATGCTTTGAATATGAAAAAGCCCAATGTGATCTTAACAAAGATGCAACATCAATCGTAAATGATATTATACATGATATAGGAATAATGCAATGAAAGATAGATTATTAATAGATATTGGAAGTACATATTTTAAAGTAAGTGATTCAGAAAATCTTCAACAACATTTTAGAGATTTTAATAAAGATATTTATGATGATTTAAAATATAAATGTAGTGATATTTTAGAAAAATATAATAAAGATGATATTTATATTTGTTCTTCTGCAAATGGAGGACTTAGTACTTTAATAATAGGAATTACAAACTCTTTTTCTTTAAAATATGCAAAAAATATAGCTTTTAACTCAGGTATTAACATCATTGATACTGTTTTATATCAAAATATTGAACAAACAACTATTCCTAGTGATTTAATTGATGTAGTTATAATAACAGGAGCAATTGATAGTGTTAGTAATGTTTTTGATGAAAGATTATTTAACTATTTAAATGAGCTTAACTATTCAAATATAGTTTATGTTGGTAATGAAAAAGATAGTAGATATTTAAATGAAAATATTAAAAATTTAATTGTTTTACCAAATATTATTACAAACAAACTTCAAATAAACGAAATGCAACTAAAACACTATTTAACAAATTTATATCAAGCAGATATTATGGGAAAAGAAGATATTAAAAATCTATATGAAATTACTAATAATCAAATATATTCTACTCCATATATTGTAAATAAAACTTTGCCTTTAATAAATAGTATGTTTAAAGTTGCTGATCCTTTTATTTTAATTGATATTGGTGGAGCAACAACTGATATTCATTATAGTACTACACTAGTAAATGATAATATGGTAAAAGATAGTGAGTTTGATAGACTTGTATTTAAAAAACTTGGTGTATTTAAATCAAAAGAATCTTTAATATTTGCAGCAAAAAACAATGAATTTGTATATGAATTACTTGCATTTTTGAATGTTACAGAACATATATTTGAAGAACAAAGTGATAAAGCATTAAAAATTTTAATGCAACTGGCAATTTTTCTAGTTTTATATAAAGTATCAAAAGCCCACCCTTTATATGTTAACCTCAAATTAGATTTACTTAAATCTGTTGTATTAACAGGTGGAATTACAAAAGTTTTAAAACAAGATGAAGTTGAAAATATTATTGGATTTTTTTATAAAAAGATTTTAAATAGTAGTGTAAAACCAAATATTATATTAGATAGTAATTATGAAATTTGGACTTTAGGTATAACACAAAAATAAGGAGCTAAAATGTCTATAAATTGTATAAGAACACTGTTAGAAGATGCTAATATATCTTCTAGTGATAAAATTGCCATAATTCAAGATGATTCAAAAATCACTTATGGTGAGTTATTTACAAAAGTAAATCAAGTGGCGTTTTATTTAAATGAATTAGATTTACCAAAAGGTAGTAGAATTGGTATATATTCAAATAAATCAATAGATCAAGTTATTGCTATTTTAGCCATATTATCTACAGATTATATTTTAGTTCCTTTGACAAGAATGTTACAACCAGAACAAGTAAAATATATTATTGAAGATTGTGATATTAAATGTATCATTACTGATAAAGTAAAAATTGAGAAAATTGAAGAAATAGAGTTTAATGGTCAAATAATCTCATATGAAAGAACAACAAATGATTTAGCTTCTTTTGAAGAGATATACAAATATTATAATAAACCATATAATCATGATATCAATGGGCATGACAATGCTGTTATTACATATTCATTTGGACTAACAGGAAAACCAAAAGGAATAGTTATTTCACATAGAAATCTAATTGATTCTGCAAGAGTAGTATCAAAATATCTAAAATTAAAAGAAGATGATGTAATTTCTGGATTGCTAATATTTAATCTTGATTATGGGTTAAATCAAATCTTTTGCTCTTTATATAAAAGAGCAACACTAGCACTACATAGATTTATTTTACCAAATGATTTTTTTAACCATATAATAAAAGATAAAGTAACAGTTCTTCCTCTTATGCCAATTCATCTTACGTTAATGTTTGATGAACAAGAACATAAACTTCCAAGTAATGAATTACTTAAAGATGTAAGAATTATCACTTCTTCTGGTGGAAATGTAAAAACAAAAATGATAAATGATGTTGAAAAATACTTTTCAAATGCACAATTTTTTTCTATGCATGGACTAACTGAAGCTTTTAGATCAACATACTTAGAACCAAGCCAAATTAAAATTAGACCTGATTCTATTGGAAAAGCGATTCCCGATGTTGAATTATATATAATAAATGAACAAGGGCAAGAGTGTAAACCAAGAGAAGTTGGAGAATTAATTCATAGGGGTGGATATATTTATAAAGGTTATTGGAATGCATCAGTTGAAACTAAAGAAAGATTTAAATCTATAAAAATTCTAAAAAATATCATAAATCTAGAAGGACACTTATGCGATGAAATAGTAGTTGCAACTGGTGATTATGTTTATAAAGATGAAGAGGGATATTTATATTTTGTATCCAGAAAAGATGATATGATAAAAACAAGAGGCTTTAGAGTAAGTCCTTATGAAATAGAATCAGTAGCATATAAAAATATACCTCAAATCGAACAATGCGCAGTTTTTTCAATTGAAAATCCTGAAATAGAAGAAGAAATAATATTTGTTTATTCAAGTAGAAGTGAACTTGCTTCAAATGAAATTATTTTTGAACTAAAAAAGCATTTGGCATCTTACATGATACCAAGTAAAATATTTTATAAAAAATCACTACCTTTAGTTCCTAGTGATAGAAACAAGATAAATAAAGAAAGTTTAAAAGAAGACTTGATAAATAATGTATAAAAAAATAACAATAAAGTGTTATTTTCTTAAATTTCTTTTAAATTTTGATATAAATCAAAGAAATGAAAGTTTATTTTATATAAAATAATAAAAATTAATTTGAGAGGACTTTAGAATGAAAAAAATTTTAATCGCAACTTCACTTTTTGCATGTGCATTATTTGCTGCTGATGGTGCTGCGCTATACAAAAAATGTGCTACTTGTCATGGAATGAATGGAGAGAAAAAAGCATTAGGTAAAAGTAAAATAATCAAAGACCTTACAAAAGACCAATTTCTTGCTGCAATGAAAGGTTATAAAGATGGAACTTATGGTGGACCAATGAAAGGTTTAATGAAAGGGCAAGTTGCACCTTTAAGCCATGATGATATAAAAGCATTAGCTAACTATATAACAAAAAAATAACGACTAGATTTCTAGTTGTTATTAACACTAGAAATTTCTATTCTATTTCTTCCTTTATTTTTCGCCTTATAAACAGCTTCATCTGCTTTTTTAATCATTATATCTTTATTTTTCCAATCTTTAAAATATGAAACACCCATACTAACAGATATACTTATAGAACGGGTAGGATGAAAAATCTTTTGGTAATTTATATCATCTTTTAATTTTTGTAAATTCTCAAGTAAATACTCCTTATTACAAAAACAAAGAATAATAAACTCTTCTCCTCCAAATCTATAAACTTCGCCATTTAAAATTTTTGCATATTCTTGTAACTTTTCAGAGATATAAATCAATACTTTATCTCCATAATCATGCCCAAAATTATCATTTATTCCTTTAAATCTATCAGCATCAATAAATACAGTGTTTAACATATCTATATTATTTTGATTTATATAAATATTCAAATCATTTTCCATTTTTCTTCTGTTATAAAGTTTTGTCAAATGATCTCTGTTTATATTATCTTCAAGTTGAGCTTTTTCTCTTAAAAGTTGCTCAATTAAAGTATCTTTATAATCATCTTCAATATCTGTATTTTTTTGTTCAAAAATTTTACCTAATTGAAATTCAAATTGATTGTTTTTTGTATTATAATCAACATTTTTACACTCAATAACTAAAGAGGGTTTATCTTCACCCAAACCATTAGTAAGTTGTATTTTATCTATTTGTTTTATTGAATAGTGAATTTTATCATTTTTAATAGTAGGCTCAATTAACTCTTTTTTCCAATATCTAGTTGTATCTTTTTTCAAAGTTGCAACTTTTTTTAATAATATATTTTCAAATAGGTTTTTATCAATAGAAATCTTATACATAATCAAATATTAACACTAATATACTTAATTATTTAACTTCTAAAAACTAAGCATATGATACAATCATATTTTAAATTTCAAAAAAGGTTTTAGATTGAATATAAAAACATTTTTTTTACCATTTATAATAACAATATTTTTTAGTGCATGCGTTCATCAAAATTTGCCAATAAAAGATTTGAAGACATATTCTCAAGATCCAAATAAATATGTAACAAAAGATTTGACTTTTAAAAATCAACAAAAAGCAAATATTAACTTTAATAAAAAGTATTTTAGTGTTTGGGATAATCCAAAAATAAAAATATCTAAAAGTGTAGCAACTTGGGGATTTAGTTATAAAAAAAGAGAAATTTATTTACAAAATTTCTCAAAAGCTTCAAAACAATGGTTTGATAAACAAATAGAGAATTCAAACTTTAAAGAGTTTAAAAAAGTATCAAAACGTGCAATTATGGTAAAAAATAGTGCTGTAAAAGTATTCCCTACAATAGAAATGATGTTTTACAATCCATACACAGCAGGGGAAGGATTTCCTTTTGATTATAATCAAAATTCACAAATAAAAATAAATACTCCAATTTTAGTATCTCATTATTCAAAAGACAAAGCTTGGGTATTTATCAAATCCGCTTCTGTTTTTGGTTGGGTAAAAATATCTGATATTGCATTTGTAAGTGATAAGTTTATTAAAGAGTTTAAAACAAATAACTATTATATTGCAACAAAAGATAAATTTAATATACATGATAATTTTTTTATAGAAAAAATTCAATTAGGTACAATTTTCCCAAAATATAAACAAAACTATTTAATTGCAAAAAAAGATTTAAATCATAATGCCTTTATTAGATATATTAAAATCGATGATAAGAATATAGATAAAAAACCATTAAAATTTAACTCAAAAAATATCGCAAAAGTAGCTTCACAATTAATTGGTGAACAATATGGTTGGGGAGGAATCTTTAATTTTAGAGATTGTTCTAGTTTTACAAAAGATTTCTTTAGTACATTTGGAGTATTTTTAAATAGAAACTCATCTCAACAAATAGAAGATGGAAAACATTTTTATATTAAAAATCTATCAAATAAGAAGAAAAAAGAGTATATTATAAAACATGCAAAAGCATTTAAAACATTGATTCATTTACCTGGGCATATTATGTTATATATTGGAAACAATAAAGGTGAACCTTTAGTAATGCAAGATGTTTGGGGCGTAAAAACAAGGGTATTTCTTTATACAAAAGGAAGAAATATAATAGGTAAAAATATCATAAGTACTTTAGAATTTGGAAAAGAATTACAAAATTACGATGATACAAAAAATGTATTAGATAAAATTGATTATATTACAATTTTAGATGAGTAAAGAGTTATTCCTTACTCTGTTTATCTTTTAAATAAATTAATCTATACAACATAGGTACATAATATAGATTTAGAATTGTTGCCCACAATATACCAAAACCTAAAGCAATAGCCATTGGTTGAAGAACTAAAGCTTGTCCTGTAGGGAAAAATATCAAAGAGCTCAAACCCAAAACAGTTGTAATAGATGTAAGTAAAATTGGTCTTAACCTTAAAAGAGCATACTCTTCTAGTTGTTTTATTGATTTTGCTTTTTTAATAAAATCCATCATAATAATACCATCATTTACAATAACACCTGCAAGTCCAACAATACCAATAAGCCCTGGCATTGTTAGATTTATACCCATTATTAGATGCCCTACTAATACACCTAAAATAGAAAGAGGAATTGTACTTATTATAATAAGAGGTTTAACCATAGAATCAAACATCCATACAAGTGCTATAAATATAAGAATTATTGCAATAATAGCAGCTTCACTCATCTCTTTTTGAACTTTTGCATTCTCTTCTTGCTCACCTTTTATATTTATTATTACATCTTTTGATAACTTATTTAAAACAGGATTTAACTTTTCATATACATCTGAAGATGTAATTTTAAAAATAGAAGCTGTTACACTTGTAATTCTTTTGTTGTTCTCTTTAAATATTTGAGAATATGCAGGGATTTTTATAAAATCTGCAACCTCTTTTAAAAGAACTTTTTGTTTATTTGGTAAAGTTATCTCAAAATCATCTAGACTTGTAATTATATCTTTATGCAAACTTCTAAAAACAATCTCAATTATTCCTTTATCATCGAACATTTTAGAATAAGTAGCTTTTGCATAAAAAGGTTTTAATTGATCTAAAATCATCTTTTCATCAACACCAATTTGTTGTCCATATTTATTTACTTTAAATTTAAGTTCATAATTACCCAAAAGTGCATTGTCTGCAACATTTGAAACACCTTTTATAGTTGAAAGTTTCTCTTTTATCTTTTTTACTGCACGTTGAACAATCTCATTTTTTCCACTTACAGAGATTTCAATATCATTTTTTACTATTCCAGCTTTTGGAGTAAATACTTTTAAATCATCAAATTTAGAAGTATCCATATTTTTATTTATTATTTTTTTAATTTTCTCTTCTATTATTTGAGCACTTTGCTGTCTAATCATATCTGAATCATCATATTTTGGTGAAAGATAAGGATTTATATATTTGTCAAAAAAGTTTTGTGGTGCTCTTTCATGTAAGTTTACAAAAGTTTGAAAATAAAATTCTTCATTTATTGGCTGGTTTTTACCATCAAGCTTCATACCAATTACAGAAGTTATTGAACTTACTTCTGTTTTAGTATTTAACGTATCAAGTAGTAATTTTTCCACTTTTAGAACAATTTGTTCTGTTTGCTCTATTTTTTTTCCAACACCAACAGAACCATTTACATATATTTGTGTTGTATCAAATGTAGGTAAAAATTGAAACTTAATTGATTTAAAAAGTATAAATGTTGAAACAAAAATAAATACTACCATTAATATTAAAGTAACATACTTACCTCTTAATAAAAAGTGTAAAATCTTTGAGTATACTCTTTTATTAAAATCCCAGACTTTATGAGATTTTCTATCACTATTACTTACTTTTAATATCTGCATTGAGTGTAAGGGTAAAAATATAAATGCTTCAATAAGAGAAGATAGAAGAAGTACAGTAATCATAATAGGAAGAATTTGCATAAATTTTCCAGTCTCTCCACTCATTATCAAAATAGGCAAAAATGCAAAAATTGTAGTTGCTGTTGCAGTCAAAACAGCTGGATACATTTCATATGCCCCATCACGAGCAGCCTCAAATCTACTTTTTCCCATTTCCATATGTCTATAGATATTCTCCCCTACTACAATTGCTTCATCAACTAACATTCCCAATGCAATCAATGCACCAAGTAATGAAATCATATTTAAACTATAGCCTAAGTATTGTGCACCTATTAATCCTATCATAAAAGAAGTTGGAATTCCTATTGCAATAACTATTGCAATTCTTACATTAATAAAAAATAATAATGCAGTAAAAAGAAGTATTAATCCAAACATAATATTTGAAACAACAGTATTCAATCTATTTTTAATCCAAATAGATGTATCAATATATGTATCAAACTCTATATCAGGATAAATTTTTTCATAATCTTTAGTAATTTGTTTTATCTTTTTAACAAGTTCAATTGAATCACCTTCATACCCCTTATTTACTCCAATTGCAATATTTCTTTTTGCATCATAATGGGAGATACTTGAAACATCTTCAAACTTATACTTAACAGTTGCTATATCATGAAGGTATATCTTTTTATCATCAATTTTTAAAATAATATTTTTTATATTATTTATGTCTTTTTCACCATTAAAAGTACTTAAATAGTAGTGTCTTTTTGTATCTTTTATAATACCAACTGGAAAAATAGAACTTATTTTCGAAACTGCATTTACAACATCAACTTTACTAAGATTTAATGCTTTAATTTTTTCTTCATTAAAAATAACAACTAATTGCTTATCTGTTTTACTAAATACTGTAACTTCTGATAAATCTTTTAATTGCATAATTGTAGATTTTACATCATCTGCAATATCAAGAAGTTGTTCTTTTGTTCTTTTATTGTCTTTTGAAAATAGTGAGACTGTAATCAAAGGAAAAGTATATTCCATAGTCTTTACAGTTGGTTCATCCATATCTGTAGGAAGATTTGTTTTTACTTGAGTAATTATATCTTTTACATCATCAACTACTAAATTTGGATTTTCTCCATCTTTTAAATCAACTTGAATTGTAAAAAAACCATTTTTAATAGTAGAGCTTATCTTTTTTGCTTCACTCAAACCAAGAAGTTCATCTTCTATATCCTCTACTGCTATTTTATCAAGTAAATCTGAACTTGCTCCTGTATAAGATCCATTTATTATGACTGCATCAAGTCTTGCTGGGGGAAATATCTCTTTTGAAATATTTAAGTATGAAAAGATTGATAGAGTAAATAAAAAAAACAGTAACATATGATTTAAAACTGGTTTTCTTAAAAAAAACTCTATCAAGGACTTTATCATTTTTTCTCTTCTAGTGATTTTATGATTAAAGAATCAACAATTTGGTTTTTAAATTTCATATCTTCCAATTGTTGAGCCAAGAATTTATTTTCCTCTTTTAGCGAGATATAATGTGCATATAATTTATTTACATCTTTACTTACATAATATATATTATTTCTCAAATATATTTTTGGCACATATAATACAAGAGTAATTATTAACATTGAAAATGCAATAATCAATGAATTCTTAGCATTAAGTTTAATCAAATTTGAAAATCCTTAACTTTGAACTTCTGCTTCTAGGATTTTGTTTTATCTCATCTTTTGTAGGAATTATTGGTTTTTTTGTAATAACTTTTCCCAAAGCATGATCATTCCCACAAGTACATTTAAATGCTTCAGGTGGACAAATACAAGATTTAGTCCATTTTTTAAAAACTTTTTTAACTATTCTATCTTCTAATGAGTGAAAAGAGATTATACCAATAATGCAATCTTTTGGTTTTATTTCTTCAATTGAATCAAATAATCTTTTTAATACACCCAATTCATCATTTACTTCTATTCTTATTGCTTGAAAAGGAAGTGTTGCTGGGTGAATTTTACCTTTGTGCATTTTTTTTGATAAAAACTCTGCAAGCTCTTTTGATGAATTAAAAGGTCTATTATTTACAATTAATGATGCAACTTTTTTATATTCTCGAACTTCGCCATACTCTTTAAATATTTTTTCTAAATCTTCTAATGAATAATTATTTACAACAGTACTTGCATCTAAGTCTTGTGTTTGATCCATTCTCATATCTAAAGTATCACTTTCAAATCCAAAACCTCTTTGAAGTTTATCTAATTGTAAAGAAGATACTCCAATATCAGCTAAAATACCTTTTATATTGTAATCTTTAAATTTATTTAAAACATGTTCAAAGTTACCTTTATTAAAAATAACTCTGTCTTTAAAATCTTTTAATCTTTCTTTTGAGAAAGCCAAAGCTTCGTCATCTTGGTCATTACATATAAGTTTTATATTTTTATTTTGAGAAATTAAGCCAAAGCTGTGTCCAGCAAAGCCTGTAGTACAATCTATTATATATCCGTCATCTATATCTTTAAAAGCCTCAAGGGTTTCTTCATATAAGACAGGAACGTGTGGAACATCCATTAAAAAGGTCCTTATTAAATTTTATATATAATACCTAAATTTTGATTTAAGGTATTTTAAAATGACAGATAAAAATGTAGTTGACTTATTAAGTAAACTTTCTCTTACAATGTTTAGAAAAAACTTTTTCGGTATTTATCATGGTGCAATATCTGCAAAAGTTGACCATAATTCATTTATTATAAATACATCTGATGCTATCTTTGATGAGATGAGTGAAAAATCATTTTGTCATTTAAGTACAACAAAACAAGACTATAGATGGAATGAAGCAAGTATTGAGGCATATATTCATGCAACAATATATAATAATATACATGAAGCAAAATATATAGCATTTGGAATGCCAATTTTTACAACTGCATATACACTTGATCATGACAAGATAATATTTGATGATTATTTTGGAAGAATAACATTTGGTGAAATAGATGTTATTGATCCTGGAGATTATAGTACATGGTATGATAGAAATGCACTTGAAGTTACTAAATATCTAAAAGAGAACAATACAAGAATTATGGTAATAAAAGGTGTAGGTACATATGTATATGATAGAGATATAAATGAACTTGTAAAAAGAGTTGCCATCTTAGAAAATAGTTGTAGATTAATAAATATTAGAGCTTCATATAGCTAATTTCTAATATTTTTCTTAAATATTAAACTATAAACCCCAATTCATGGCTACTTTTAGCTATTTTAAAGGTTAAATACTATAAAGTTTGATAACATTTTAATTTAAACAAGGAGTTCTTCTATGAACAAGGCTGAATTTATAGACGCAGTAGCTACAAAAGCTGGTTTATCAAAAAAAGATGCAAAAAATTCTGTTGACGCAGTATTAGATACAATTACTGAGACTTTAGTTAAAAAAGATTCTGTAAGTTTTATCGGATTTGGAACATTTACTACTTCTGACAGAGCACAAAGAACTGCAAAAGTTCCAGGAACTGACAGAACAGTTACTGTACCTGCTACTACAGTTGCAAAATTTAAAGTTGGTAAAGCTTTAAAAGAAGCAGTTGCTGGTAAATAATCTCTTCATCTTTAATCCTATCCTATAATGGGATAGGATTTTTTTATGTCTAAAAATCAATGCCCGTGTGGTGAAACTGGTAAACACGTTGGATTCAAAATCCAATGACCTAGGTCTTGTCGGTTCGAGTCCGACCACGGGTACCACTACATAAGTTACTCTATTATAACATATAACTTGATACAATATCAAACACTTTAAATACAAATGGAAATTGTATGAAAAAACTATCAATAATTATTATGTTTATTCTTGTTTTTTTGCAAAGTTTTGCTTTTGCAAATAACTCAATTGATGAAAATACTTTAAAAAAAATGATAGGTAAAATGCTAATAGTTGGTTTCAATGAAAGTAAAATCAATGAAAAAAGTAAAATTGTAAAAGATATAAAAAAATACAATTTAGGAGGAGTTATACTATTTGATAGATATTATAATAATAAAGATAAAATCAAAAATATATCTTCACTAAAACAGCTGAAAGAATTGACAACTACTTTACAAAATATATCAAAAGAACCTCTAATTATCTCAATTGATCAAGAAGGTGGTAAAGTTGCAAGACTTAAAGAAAATATTGGTTTTATAAAAACACTAAGTGCAAAAGATATAGCTTCAAATAGCTTAGAAAATGCAACTATTACTTATGATAAACTAGCTAAGAATTTAAGAGATATTGGAATAAACTGCAATTTTGCTCCTGTTGTTGATTTAAGTATTGAGCCTAAAAACTATGTAATAAATCAACTACATAGATCATATGGAAAAAACCCTATAAAAGTATCAAAATATGCACAAACTTTTATAAGTTCACTTGAAAAACAAAAAATTATAAGTACCTTAAAACATTTTCCAGGACATGGCTCTTCTACAACTGATTCACACAAAGGATTTGTTGATGTATCAAATACATGGAAAGAAAAAGAGCTTATTCCTTACAAACAAATACTTAAAAATAGCAATAAATCTATGATGATTATGACAGCTCATGTATTTAATAAAAACTTAGACTCAAAATACCCAGCAACACTTTCAAAAAAGGTAAATACTCAATTATTAAGAAATAAACTTAACTATAAAGGTGTAATAATAAGTGATGATATGCAAATGAAAGCTATCTCAAGTCATTATTCCCTTGAAAAAAGTGTAGTTTTAGCAATAAATAGTGGAGTAGATATTTTACTTTTTGGAAACCAACTTGATTATATAAGTACAGATAAAATTATAAATACTATTTACAAAAATATTAAAAACCATAATATTTCAATACAAAAGATAGTTTTAGCAAATAAAAGAATAGATACATTAAAATCTACAATAAAAACACCTAGTTTTTAACTTATCAAATAAACTTTTAAGCCTTTTTTCGACACAATTTCAGACTTAAAAGAGAAGCCGCTATGGAGAAATTGGTAGACTCGAGAGATTCAAAATCTCTTTTCAGCAATGAAGTGTCGGTTCAAGTCCGACTAGCGGTACCATTGTTATATTACTATATTAAAAATCTTTAAACTTCTCTCTAATTTCCAAAAATTCATCCAAGTTATCAAAAAAGATATCTATTAATTTTGGATCAAAATGTTTTGCTTTTTCTTTTCTAAATAGTTCAAATATTTTTTCATCTTCCCATGCATTTTTATAACATCTGCTACTTCCTAAAGCATCAAATACATCTGCCACAGCTGTTATTCTTCCATAAATATGAATATTTTCTTCTTTTAATCCTCTTGGATAACCAGAACCATTCCATTTCTCTTGATGTTCATGTGCTACAATTGCTGCTGCTTTTAATATAGGTCTATCTGAACCTTTTAACATTTCATAACCTATTGTTGTATGAGTTTTCATTATTTCAAACTCTTCTTCTGTTAATTTTCCAGGCTTTTTCAAAATTGCATCTGAAATTGCAACTTTTCCTATATCGTGCATTGGACTTGCTTGTCTTAATATCTCTGCTTCTTTCTCAGATAAACCATATTTTAAAGCTAATATTTTTGAATATTCTGCAACTCTTTTAACATGATTTCCAGTCTCTTTAGAACGAACTTCTGCAATAGCACCCATTCTAAAAACTACTTCTTTTTGAGTATCAGATATTTCTATATTTAGATTTTCTATTTCATTTTTTGCTTTTTCAATCTGTTTTTTTGTAGTTATATCTTGAAAAATAGTTGTATAGTTAACAAAATCACCATTTTTATCATATTCTGGTGTTATAATAACATATAAATAAATAAGCTCACCAGACTTACTTCTATTTAATAACTCTCCTTGCCAAATCTTTTTATTTTTTATAGTCTTATCTAAATCATCATGTACTTTCTCATCAATTAATCCTTCAGCTAAAAATGTATAATTTTTCCCTATTAATTCATCTTCAGCATATCCAAAAGTTTGACAAAATGCTTTACTTACATAAAATATTTTCCCTTCACTATCTGTTTTTGCAATAATTACATTCTTATCTAGAGTTTTAAGCATTCTATTTAATTCATATGATAAAGATTTTGATTCTGTAATATCAAAAATTGCACCAACTATTCCACCTACTTGTCCATCTTCATAAAATAGATTTTTGTAAAGTATTAAATCTTTTTTACTATTATTAATCTCAATAGAAATTTCATACTCTTCTATTTGTTTTTTATCAAGTAAAATATTATCTTTTTCATCAATAAGTTCTGCTGTTTTTTTATTTATTAAATCTGATGATTTTTTGTTTATAACTTTTTCTCTTGGTAAGCCAACCATCTCTTCAAATGCTTTATTACAGCCAATAAACTCTTTATTTGTATTTTTATAATAAATAGGAGTATTTACATTATCAATTAAGTTTTGTTGAAAAGTTAATTGTTTTCGGATTTTTATTTCTGCTTTTTTTCTTTTATTTATATTTAAAAGTAAAATAATTATAAAAATAATCATCATTATAAAAAGTACAATCGTTGATACTATCTCTTTAAAATATATTTCAAAGGGTGAGAGTTCTTTATTTAAAAAAATACTGCCTGAAGGAAGTATTTTTTCATCAATATTAAATTTTTTTATTTGATTATAATCAAAAATATAATTATTAGGACTCTCGTATATAGAACTCATATCTTTTACATTAGAACCATCAAGGATTCTTTTTGCCAAATTTGCTGCTGTTTTACCTTGAGAAAAACCTGTAATCATATATCCACCAATAATATTTTTGCCTAAAAGACCTTTTGAAGTAGTATATATTGGAACTTTTACATTTTTATTTAGAAGTTTTTTCAATGAAAAATGATCTAAAAATTTATTATCTTCTGTTTTAAAATATGTATTATGTAAAATTACACTATTTGAAGTTAAATTTTTTAATTTATTAAGTAATTGTTTCATTGTTAGCTTGTCTAAAAATTCAAACTTTAAATTTTTGTTTTCATAATTTTTTATAATCCCTTGCATCTGTTTTTTTACAGTTTTTCCTGTAGTTGTTGAATCAATTAAATTATATATTGTTTTTACATTTGGATGAAGTTTTAATATCAAATCATAATTTGCTTTTAAATCTGTTTCCTCACTAACTCCTACAAAGTTATCATATCCTTCAAGTTGCTCTTTTTTAAGGTAATTTACTCCACAAAAAACTACAGGCACTTCTTTGAATAAAGTAGAGTTATATTTTTTCAAAAAATTAAAAGCATTATTATCTGAAGCAAGGATTATGTCAAATTTTATATTTTTATATTTTTCTTTATAAATATTTTTTAGATTACTATAATGTTCTGATGAACTAAATCTTTTAGTGTCCATATACTCAATATAAATATCATACTTATCTGGATCATCAAATACGAAACGCATTCCTCTATTTATCTCTTGAGTCCATATTGAAGATGGATGATAAGAGTGAAGAAACAACACATTTGACTTATTATGCTCTTGAGCAAATAATGAGCTAACAAAAAAAACAAAAAGTAAAAAAAACTTTATAAAAATATATTTTTGCATTTAATACTCCAAATATTTAATATTTAAGTATATCAAATTATTAATAAAAAAGAATTTTGTCATATTTTGTTATATTTAAAAAGCAAAAATATTCTAATAACACCTTTTTTTTAGGTATCATATATAAAATTTTTATAAAGATTAAAAAATGAAAAATACTTTTTTAAAGATAGTTTTTATAATTACTGCTTTTTCTCTTAACTTATTAGCTTTAGAAAAAGTAACATTAAACCTAAAATGGTTTCATCAATTTCAATTTGCAGGATATTATATAGCAAAAGAGAAAGGTTTTTATGAAGATGTAGGATTAGATGTAAAAATAGAACAAAGAGATATAAAAGAAAATTATATAGAAAAGATTATGGAAAAAGAAGCTTACTATGGTATTGCTGATTCAATAATTTTATTATATAAATCAAGAGATAATCCTATTATACTTTTATCAACTGTATTCCAACACTCACCAAATATTTTAATTTCATTAAAAAATAATGTAGATTCTCCTTATAAATTAAATAATAAAAAAATACTTTTTTATGAAAAAGATATAGATGGCTTTTCTATATTAGCATTGTTAAAAAAATTAAACATAAACCCAAATTTAATCAGAAAAATAGGCAATAAAGCCTATACCGAACTATTAAATGATACAGTAGATGCAATTCCTGCATATATTTCAAATGAACCTTATTATTTCAAAAAAAGAAACATTCCAATACATATAATAAATCCTGCAAATTATGGTTTTGATTTTTATGGTGATATGATATTTACAAGTAGAAAAGAAGCAATAAATCATCCTTTAAGAGCTGAAAAGTTTAAAGAAGCATCGTTAAAAGGATGGAAATATGCACTAAAACATAAAGAAGAAGTTATAAAATTAATTCATGACAAATATGCAAAAAATATAAGTATAGAGCATTTACGATTTGAAGCAAATGCTATAGATAAGTTAATTTCAATGGATACGACTCCCTTAGGAACATTAGATGAAGGTAGATTAAAATATATAAATAATTTTCTTAAAGAGTATTCTAATAAAAAAATAAATAATTTAAATTTAGAAAAATTTTTATTTAAAGGTAATAAAAACTTTTTCAATTTTTCAAAAGAAGAATTAAAATATTTAAAAGAACATCCAACTTTAAATGTCCAAAGTCTTAAAGATTTTCCACCATTTAATTTTATTGAGAATAATGTACCAAAAGGATTTTTAATAGATTACTTCAATTATGTAACAAATCTAACTGGAATAAAATTTAACTTTAAAAGAAGTCTATCTTGGGATAAATATCAAGAAATGATAAGAAATAAAGAAGTTGATATTATTCCAAATATTGCAATAACAAATAAAAGAAAAAAGTTTATAACGTATAGTGATTTTAGCCACATAAGATATACTCCTGCTATTGTAAGTAATAAAAATGCACAATCAATACATAATATAAAAGAAATTAGTGATAGTAATAAAATTATTGCAATTTTAAATAGTTCATTTTTACAAAAAGTTTTGAAAAATCAATATCCAGAATTAAATTTATTAGCAGTCTCTTCATCACAAAAAGCAATTGAAATGGTTTTAGAAAATAGAGCTGATTTTGCAATAGGTAATATATCTACTCTTAACTATATAATTCAAAAAAATTGGTATACCAATCTTAAAACAACAAAACTACAATCTAAATATATTCCTTCATATATTAATTTACATATGGGATATGAAAAAGGTAATGAAATATTAAAATCAATTTTTGAAAAAATTGATAAAAAAATACCCTCTTCAAAAATAGATATGCTATTAAATAAATGGTCTAAAATAGATACTGAAAAAACAAGATTTAAACTAACAAATGAGGAAAAACTTTATCTTTTGAAAAAGAAAAAAATTAATTTTTGTATTGATCCTGAATGGATGCCTTTTGAAAAGATAAAAGATAATAAAGTATTTGGTATGACATCAGAATATATTAATTATTTTGAAGAAAAATTGAATATTCCTTTTAATCTAATAAAAACAAAAGATTGGACACAAACATTAGAATTTTTGAAAAAAAGAAAATGTGATTTATCACCAGCTATTATCAATGAAAAAGAAAGAAGAGATTATCTAGATTTTACAAAAAAATATTTAACTTATCCATTGGTTCTAGCCACAAGATTAGAAGAACAATTTATAAACAATCTACCAAGTGCATATGATAAAAAAGTTGGTTATATAAAAAACTATGCTTATATTAATGCTTTAAAAAACAAATACCCTAAAATAAAATTTGTAGAGGTAAAATCAATAAAAGATGGTCTTCAAAAAGTAAAAAATAAAAAAATATTTGGATTTGCTGAAATACTTCCAACTATTGGATACTATATACAAAAAGATTATTTTGGAGAGTTAAAAGTATCAGGAAAATTTAATAATAACTGGGGTTATTCAATAGGAACAAGAAATGATGAACCATTGTTACACTCAATTATGAATAAGGTTATCAGCAATATTTCAAAACAAAAGCAAGAGAACTTTTACAAAGATTGGATTTCTGTAAAATATGAAGATACAATTGATTATAAAAAAGTTATTATCATTAGTAGTATTTTATTAGTGATTATTATTATAATTTCTTTAAAAAATAGAACTATCCATAAAATAAATGTAAAAATGCAAAAATACATTGACATTATTGATAATCATGTAATTATTTCAAGTACTGATACAAAAGGAAATATAACTTATGTATCAAAAGCATTTTTAGATATTAGTCAGTATACAAAAGAAGAACTAATTGGTAAAAACCATAATATTGTTAGACATCCAGATACAAATAACAGCTTATTTGAAGACTTGTGGAGAACAATAAAATCTGGGAAAGAGTGGAGAGGTGAAATAAAAAACAAGAAAAAAGATGGTGGATATTTTTGGACTTATTCAGTTATAACTCCAGAGTATGATGAAAAAGGTAAAATAAAAGCATATACTGCAATTAGAGAAAATATCACTGACAAAAAAAGAATTGAAGAAATATCTATAACTGATGGATTAACAAATATTTATAACAGACGATATTTTAATGATGTTCTACCTACTTTTATTAATAATGCAAAACGATATGATGAAATTTTTACATTTGTTATTATGGATATTGATTACTTTAAACAATACAATGATAACTATGGACATCAAAAAGGAGATTATGCTTTAATTCAAATTTCTACTTTATTAAAAGAGTATATGCGTAGAGCTGATGATTATGCTTTTAGACTTGGTGGAGAAGAGTTTGGATTATTATATAAATCAAAAAATATTTCTAGTGCAAAAGAGTTTGCAAAAGATATTATTTTTGCAATTGAAAATTTAAAAATAATACATGAACATAGCAATACTTCAAAATATATAACTGTTTCAGCTGGTGCTAGTTGTCAACATGCAAAAGATAGTCAAGATATAGAAACTTTATATAAACAAACTGATGAATTGTTATATAAAGCAAAAGAGAGTGGAAGAAATAAAATTATTTTTAATCAATAAAAGTTATGAAATTAACTTTTTTTAATAATACCATTTAAATATATTTCAACTGCACCTTTAATATATTTTTTCAACTCTTTTTCAGTTGGTCTTTTTTTCAATCCTAATAAAACTTTTAAATGAATATTACTTCTTAACATTCCAATAAAGTAATCTATATGCCATTCATCAACAGGTCTATCATCATCAAAATATTCAGAATTTGCTAAAATTCCTCTTAATATTTCACTTCCTTTTTTAGGTCCATTATCAAAAAATATTTTACCTAACTCAGGAAATCTTGCAGTTTCAGTTAAAATAACCTTAAATACTCCTACCATCTTTGGTTGCATATATGTATTCATCAAAGTAAAGCCAAAATGTACTAGATTATCTCTTAAATCTTTACTTTCAAATTTTTCTTTTTCTAAGATTTTAATAACTTGATTTGTATTTGTAATAATTAGCTCTTTAAATATACCTTCTTTATTTGAGAACTCATTATATAATGTTCTTTTTGAGCAACCTACTTCTTTTGTAATTTCATCTAATGAAGTTGCCATATATCCATTTGTATAAAAACAAGCTGCTGCTGCATCTAATATTTCAATCTTTCTTTGTTCTTTTTTAGTCATCAGTTAACCTACTTAATTTTATTGTAATTATTATAATTAAGGGTTTCTTAAAATCCTATTTGGTACTGTACGGTACCGTTTTATATTTCAAAAAAGGACATTAATGTTAAAAGAGAAAAGAAAAAAATATCTTCTTACATTTTTTATAATACTAATAATAGTAATAATCACATATTTCGCATATACCTTTATATACAGTTCAAAAACTATTTCAACAGAAAATGCATATACAAAAGCAGATGTTGCACAAGTTATACCAAAAATAAATGCTCCTGTAAAACAAGTTAATGTTATTGATACACAATATGTTAAAAAAGGTGCACCTTTAATTATTTTAGATGATAAAGATGTAAAAATAAAATTAGATATTGCAAAAGCAAATTTAGAAGAGACAAAAAGAGAAGTTGCAAAACTGATAAGTAATGATAATGAATTTTCAAAAAAAATAAATCTTGATAACTCAAAAATAAATCTTTTAAAAGCTACAATAGAAAAGTCACATATTGAATTTCTAAAAGCTAAAAAAGATTTATTAAGATATAAAAAATTATTAAAAACAAAATCGGTTTCACAACAAAGATTTGATGATATTAAACTTTCATATGATAATGCTAAAAAAACATGGGAAGAAGCAAAATTAAACTTGAAAAGTGCAATTACATCAAAAACAGTAACAAAAGCACAAAAAGAATCAAATTTACAATTGATAAAAGATAAAAAAGTTGAAACAAATCCAAAAGTTTTAAAAGCAAAAGCAGAATATGAAAAAGCTTTACTAGATATGAGAAGAACAATAATAAAAGCTCCTATTTCAGGTATTATTACACAAAAAAATGTAAAAATTGGACAATATGTAAATACAAATAGTCAACTTCTTACAATAGTTCCAATAGATAAAGTTTATGTAGATGCAAACTTTAAAGAAAGTAAATTAGAAGATGTTAAAATTGGACAAAATGTTGATTTATACTCTGATTTGTATGGTAGCAATGTAATTTATCATGGTACAGTTGAAGGGATTTCAAGTTCAACAGGTTCTGAGTTATCTATGATTCCAGCACAAAATGCAACAGGAAACTGGATTAAAGTTGTTCAAAGACTTCCTATTAGAATCAAACTAAATAAGCAAGAACTTTCAAAAAAACCATTATATACTGGTTTATCAATGCATGTTCAGATTTTTTTAGATAATAATTCTAAATAATCGGATACTAAAATGCAAGAACGATATCCAGCATTACAAGGAATTGCTTTAGTTATAGGAGCATTTATCTTATCATTTGGTAACTTCATTGTAGTTTTAGATACAACAATTACAAATGTTGCTATTCCTACAATATCAGGTGATTTAGGTGTTTCTACAACTCAAGGAACATGGGTTATTACCACTTATGCAGTAGCTGAAGCAATTACAGTTCCATTAACAGGATGGTTAAGTAAACAGTTTGGTGAAGTTAGAGTCTTTTTATTTTCAGTAATTGGTTTTGTTATATTTTCTACACTTTGTGGTCTATCTAGTTCATTAGAATTTTTAATAATATTTAGAATATTTCAAGGTTTAACAGCAGGTCCAATTATTCCACTTTCTGCAACATTATTATTATCAATTTTTCCAAAAGATAAATCAAATGTTGCTATGGCAATTTGGGGAATGATGACTGTTGTAGCTCCAATTTTTGGGCCAATATTAGGTGGATATATAGCAGATAATTGGCACTGGGCATGGATTTTTTATATTAATATATTTTTTGGAGTTATTTTAATTATTGGAACAATTTTTATCTTAAAAGGTAGAGAAACACAAATAACTAAAACAAGAATTGATTATATTGGTTTAATTCTATTAATTATATTTGTTAGTTCTTTTCAAATTATGCTTGATAAGGGTAGAGAACTAGATTGGTTTCAATCAACATATATTACAACTTGTGCAATAATAGCTTTAATTTCATTTATTTTATTTGTAATTTGGGAATTAACAGATGAGCACCCTATTTTAGATTTGAGTGTTGTAAAGTCTAAAAATTGGACAATCTCTACTTTAATTCTTAGTTTTACTTTTGCAGTATTTTTTGGAAATGTACTAATAAGTCCATTGTGGTTACAAAAAATCATGGGATATACAGCAACTTGGTCTGGACTTGCAGTGGCTCCAATTGGTATATTAGCAGTAATAACTTCACCAATTGTAGGAAATTTATTGCCCAAAATAGATTCAAGATATATTGTTATTTATGGTTTAGTAGTTATTGCTTTTTCTTTTTATTTAAGAGCACTTTTAAATACAGATGCAACTTATATGTCTGTAGCAATTCCTACATTTATTTTAGGAGCAGGAATTCCAGCTTGTATGATTACTCTAACCTCATTAGGGATTTCAGAATTAAAGCCACAACAAATAACGAGTGGAGCAGGACTACAAAACTTTTTAAGAATTATGGCTATGGCCATAGGTTCATCAACAAGCCAAACATACTGGGAACATATGCAAAAAGTTAATAGAGTTGAACTTATAAATGCACAAAGTTATATAAGTAGCATTGATAAAATCAAAGATTTAAATCCAAGCCTTTCAACTCAAGGTGCATATGCTTACTTTTCTAACTTAATACAAAAGCAAGCAGTCATGCTTGCAACAAATGATTTTTATGCAATTGGAGCAGTTTTAATTTTACTTTTTGCAGGATTAGCAATCTTTTTAAATCCCTTACATAAAAAAGAAGCAGTTTAAAACTACTTCTTTTTTTATGACTGAATCTTTATTTTTTTATAGACAAATGGCTTTTTAATTAAATCTCTTAATGTTTTTTTATTTGTTGGATCTCCAATTAAAACAGGATGTTGAACAAACTTATCACTAATAATACTTTTTGATAAATCTAAACTATCATACTTTAATTTTGCAAAATCACTAAATGTATATAATAAATCAGCTGAAGTGAAATATCTTTTTGTTAATGATTTTAATTTTTTATAATTATTATTTTCTTTATATTTTTCATTTCCATATAAAATAAAAGGAATTGTATACATTGCCTTTGTTGGAGCATATTCATTTCTTCCCATTTTCTTTTTATCAATATCATCAAAAACCTCTTCTCCATGATCAGAAAGATATAGTAATGAGGCAGTTGTTTTTTCATTTTTTACACTCTTTATTAAGTTTGAAACTACATAATCATTATAATATACTGCATTATCATAAGCATTATAACTCTCAGTCTCTTTTTCATTTAATTTATCTGAGACTTTTCTATTTGTAAATTTATTAAAATTATCTGGATATCGATAATCATATCTTGAATGAGTACCTAACAAATGAACTACAATAAATTTCTTTTTAACTTTTTTATCTGCCAATACCTTTTTAAAAGGTTTTAAAACCACTTCATCATAAGAAGAACTATTTTGTCTTCTATTATTATTTAAATATACTTGGTGATCTGCTATTTTAGAAAAAGTTGTAAGCATTGTATTTCTTTTAGTTTGTGTTTGTTGATTTGTAATCCAATAAGTTTCATACCCTGCTTGTTTCATTATATTAATTATATTAACTTTTTTCAAATACATATCAGGATGTAATTCATCTCCAAAAGTCAATGCTTGCTCTAATACTTCAATTGTATAAGGTCTTGGAGAATATACATTTTTAAATACAATTAAATCATCTTTCATTTTATCAAGATTTGGCGTAGTATCTCTTTTATAACCATAAAGGCTCATTCTATTTCTATCAGTTGACTCACCAATTACAAGAACTACTGTATTAACACTTGGACTATTATCTACTAAGTTTTTAACAGGAGGAAGTGTACTATTTTTACTTAAAAGTTTTTCCATATTATCCAAGACTTTTTTATAACTAACATAACCAAAGACTATATTCCAAGGTGTTGCACATTGCATTTTTGTCATTTGTCTTTCTATTGAACTATCAAAATTAGAATTTCCCAAAACATAACTTTTAGCAAATGACTCTGATGCTATTAATAAAAGAATAGGTATTAGAATAATTTTCCCAGTTAACTTAATACTAATATTAGATAATTTCTTCCATATAATATATCCAATCAAAGTATAAATAATAAAAAATGGAATCATCCACCAAGAAAAATATGTATGTAGAAATTCATTTGATTCTACAATATTTGATTCAAATATTATATATATAACACTTTGAGAAAACTCTTGTTTATAAATCAAAAAATAAAATAGGCTAGGCAAAGAGGCTAACCATAAAAAAACTCCAATTACAAATGCAATTTTTTTAGAATGCTTTTGAAATATTAAAATTGGAATTAACCAAATTAATGTGTAATAAAATGAATTTCTTAATCCAACAAAACCAGAAACATTAAATAAAAAACACAAACTTTGATAAACAGCTGTAAAATAAAAAAAAAATAGTTGATACTTAAAAAGCATCAAAAAAGTGGATTTCTTTGTTCTCATAAACTTCCTTAATTATAAAATATTTTGAAAGTTTATATTTATTAAGTGAATGAAGGGTGAATAAAATATGAATATAATATGAACTTCAATTTTAATGTTATAATTACAAAACCTAATTAGAGTTTTGATAAACTAAAATAAAACAAAAGAGAAGATATGCTAAATAAAATTAAAAATATATTCAAGAAAAAAACTTTTCCATGTATTGTTTGGGATGGTAAATGTATGAAATACTTAGACTTAACACAAGAAAGAATTGATGAAATAAACAATAATCCAAAATACAAAGACTGGTCAGTAACTATAAATGAAAAATAATTACTTAATTATTATTTTTGTTTTATTTTGTTAAAATTTTATAATATTTTATAAAAAATATGTTTTATACCATATAAAGGTTTTAATAAATGAAAAAAGACAATTTTGATTTAGCTGATTTTTTAGATGAAGAAGAAGTAATATTCCTAAAAGAAAAACATAAAATTCTTCTTTTAAATAAAGATAAAATAAAAGCTTTTTTTAAAAGTAATGCAAGTTTAAAAGAACAAATAATAAAAATAAAAGAAGATCTTGATTTAAATATATCAGTGTTTACATATAGAAATTTTTTATTAAAATACTTCAAAAAAAGCTATGAACTACATAACATTAATAA
>NZ_PDKC01000014.1 GCF_004116495.1 Arcobacter sp. CECT 8985
AATCAAATCTTCATATAAGCTAAGGTTAAAATCCAAAATAAAGATATCTTTATATACTTCCCAAACATATACTAATGGCAAAATATGTATTTTATCAATTTGATAAATTATAAACTCAAAATGTTCAAACTCTTTTTTTTCTAATAATTTTATATTTTTAAGCTTCAAGTTTTCTACTAAAAAGTTCTCATATAAACTCAATGCATCTGCATTCCAAGATACATCAGTATCTACTCTTATATGTTCTAAAAAAAAATCTTTTGTTTTGAGAGTATATGCATCTATAACATAAGGATCATGTCTTGTTTTTATTTCAAAATTTTCTAAAGTATATGTATAAAAATAATCAGAATTTACTTTAAATTTTAGAGTATTATCTTCAAGTGAAAATATGGGTCTTGAAACTTTTATAAATAATTTCAAAATTTTTTTTAAAAAGCCCATAGTAATACCCTTAAATATTTAATAGATTACTTTATCATATAAATTATTTTTTTTCAAGTTTTTTTTATAATATAAAGGGCAGATTATGTTCTTTCTACAATAGTGTGTCAGTTTTGTTTATGTAATTTATTCTTTTCTAGTATATCAAATGGCATTTTACCTTTTTGTTTTGCTTTTTCATTATAATATGCAAAGGATAGAACAATTAAAAATACCAATATTAAGCATATCAATTCAAACATAATTTTCTCCAAAGTAAGTTTTTTTGGAATAATACTATATTTTTTGTTAAGTTATCATTTATATTACAAATTGAAAGATATAATATAAGTTTAGGTTAATGTTTGATATACTTTAATTTTATAACTAAGGGATTTAATGAATATTGAACGACACTTTTCTAAAGAGAAAATAATAGATAATTTAGCAAAATACGATATGTACTATCAAATATCTGTAGGTAAACTAATAAATATTACAAATAATAGTAATAATATAGATGCAAATATCGAATTTCAATATGCTCTTGGGTCAATTTATGAACTAATAAAAGATTTAGAAAAACTTGACAATGGTGAAGAACTATTTCCAAGTGAGCTAAGAAATCAAGCAGCTATGGATGCAACTCAAAACTTCATAAATAACAATATGGAATTTGTAAAAAATTCAAAAATAGATATTGAACCAATAATAAATGATATAAATGATAATAATTTTTTCAATAGAACAATGATAGAAATTTGCGAGGAAAGTCAAGAAAAGCAGATTGAAAAATGGGAACTAGTAATAACAGATGAAGTATCAACTGCAATACAAGATTCCCTAAAAGAATTAGAAGCTAAAAGTTAATTTTTAGCAAATTCAACTAATGCTTCTCCTGTTAATCTATAAGGTATCCATTCTGTCAAACCTTTAGCTTTAATACTATCATAAAAATCAATTGAAGGTTTATTCCAATCAAGAACTTGCCATTCAACTCTTTTACAATCTTTTTCTATTGCAATTTTAGCTAATTGTTTTAATAATGCTTTTCCTGCACCAATACCTCTATGTTTTGAACTTACATATAAATCTTCTAGATAAATACCATTTTTACCTTCCCAAGTTGAGTAATTAAAAAAGTATAAAGCCATTCCAACAGCAACACCATCATTTTCTGCAATCAATACATAACTTACACTATTTTCTCCAAAAACACTTTGTCTAATACCTTCTACACTAGTTTTAACTTGATCTAATGCTTTTTCATATATTGCTAATTCTTTTATAAAATTAAAAATAATTTCTGAATCTTCAACTTTTGCCTCTCGTATTGTTACTTTTGACATTTAATTTTTCTCCTACATTGGTAATAAGATTATTATTAAAGCTAAAATTATTAAAAATAATCTTAAAATTTTTGTAAATTTATCATTTACTAAAGCATTTGATAAAACAGCTAATCCAGCCGCAACTTTTAAAAATGCCAATACTGACATTGTAAAGTTAATATCTGGTTTTATTAAATATGGATTTACAATAAAAGCAACTGGAATCAAATATAAACCAATTCCTAATTTCATAGCTTTTGAGACAACTTTTAGCCAATTTGTTTGTGCTATTCCTGAAGCTATAAATACAGTTCCACATACAGGTGGAGTTATAGTTGAAAGTAATGCAAACCAAAATATAAATAGATGTGTTTGTATAGGACTTAGTCCAAATTGTTCAAGTATTGGTCCAGCAACTGATACACATATGATATAAGCTGCAGTAGTTGGAACTTCCATACCTAAAATCAAACAAGCAAATGCAGTAAGAAATAAAGCAATTGATAATTGACCATCTGCAAGATATAAAATTGAAGAAGTTATTTTTACACCAATTCCTGTAATATTTAGTACTCCAATAATAATTCCCGCACAAATTATAACAGATGCAATAGTTGCAATTTGTCTTGAAGCCGTAATACAAGCATCACTAAATTTAATTACAAACTCTTTAAATGATATTTTCCAATCTATATTTACTAAAAGTAAAAGAACTGAAGCAAATATTGCTAATACTGCAGAATATTGTGGCGTTTTACCTACTATTAAAAGTGCATATAAGAGTATTCCAAAAGGAATAATAAAAAAAGGACAAAGCTTTAATACAAATTTTGATTTGGGTATTTCCTCTTCACTCATTGCTACTAAATTATATTTTTTAGAAAAAACATCAATTCCTATCCAAACTGCTGCAAAAAATAAGATTGCAGGGAAAATTGCACTTGACATGATTTTAGAGTATTGAACTCCCAAAAGTTCAGCCATGATAAAAGCCCCTGCTCCCATTAATGGTGGCATAATTTGACCACCCGTACTTGCAACTGCTTCTACTGCTGCTGCTAAACTTGCAGGATATTTTAATCTTTTCATAGTAGGAATTGTAAAAGATCCTGTTGATGCAACATTTGCTGAAGCAGAACCTGAAATAGAACCAAAAAAAGCTGAAGCTAAAACAGAAACTTTAGCTGCACCTCCTTTTAATCTACCTGCTAATTTTGTGGACATTGTCATAAAAGCATTTCCACCTTCTCCAACTGAAACAAATGCTCCAAGTATTACAAACACAGCAACTACATTTACAGAAATACCAGTTAATGAACCATATATTCCACCTTCTGAGATAACTAATGTACCTAAAAAACTATCTAAAGGAATTTTTTCATGTCCAAAATTTCCTGGAATATAATGTCCCCAAATTCCATAAGCTAAAGCAACTGCAGCTGTTAAAGGAAGTGCTAACTTTACTGCTCTTCTTGCCATTTCCAATACTGCAAGAATTAAGCTAATTGCAATAAAATATTGAAAATCACCTTCTAAAGAACCATATTGATCTTCTAAAGTTATATAATTATTAACAATAAAATATGAACTATATAGTGCAATTATTAATAATATATAACCAAAATATTTAGTTGTTTTAGACAACTGTTCATCTTTTGAAAAAAGAAAAATCCAAGGTAAAACAAAAGTCAAATGTAAAGGTCTACTAATTAAATTTGGAATAAGACCTGTAAATACTAAATATATATGAAAAAATACAGTTGCAAATGCAAGAATTGTTATAAAAACATATTTAAAATAGCTTGATTTATTTATTGTTGAATCCATATAACTACTCTAAATCTTTTGATACAGAGGCATTTACTTCTTTATAATATTTTAATGCTCCTTTATGAAGCTTCGTTTTAAACATATTAAGATTTTTAAAAGTAATAGCTTCCCACCATATATTTTGTTTTTCCAAACTACTTTTTGATTGCCAAAATGCTTTTGTTAATTTATAAGCTGTATCTTCACTCATATTTGTAGTTGTATATACTCCAACAGGAAGAGTAGTTGTTACTGTATTAGTATTAACATTTGAGTATGTATTTGCAGGAATTATTATTTTATCTCTTTTTGTTAATTTAATTTGTTTATCATTCATACTCAATAATCTAATATCAGTACTTGCAGCTGCTTCAATTACATTTGGAGCAGGATAAGAACCAGATGTTGCAAAACCATCAATTTGTCCATTTTTAAGTGTAGCTACTGCACCTGAAAGTTCTGCTTTTATTAAATTAACATTTTTTAAGCCAAATGCTTTAATATATTTTCTTATCTCTCTTGCTCCATAACTTCCTCTACCAATAAGTAAAGTTTTGCCTTCTAAATCTTTAAAAGTTTTGATACCTAAGTCTTTTCTTACAACTACATGCATAGTAAGATAAGGAATAGGAAAAAGTGCCCTTACTTTTTCATATGTTTTTGGATTGTCATTTTTAAACATTAGTTTTTTTGATTTTGCAAGTTTTATTAAAACTGGAGGCGTAGTAAACATATAATTAGCAAATCTTTTTCTAACTTCTTTTAGATTTTGAACAGAACCTTGACTCTCTTCTATTGTCATACTAAGTTGATTATTTGAAGCTTTATTAATGTTCTCTGCCATTTGTACTGCCATTTGATAATATGAAGATGATGATTTTGCAGCTTTAAGGGTAACTCTTTCAGTTGCATTTAAATTAATTGACATAAAAAAAACAGTAATAACTGTTAATATTTTGGATAATTTCATTTTCTCTCCTCTTTGAAATTAAAAAATTATAACAATTTAATATTAAAGAAAGCCTATTTTATAAGGATTTTATCCGTAAGAACAAAAATTTATAAAATTTTAAGTTAAACTGCGTAAAATACGCTTAACTTCATAATAGTTAACATATTAACTATTAACTATCTAAGTTTTTAATCAATTAAATTAAAGGTATAAATATGGCATTTGAGTCAGACAACATATTTGGTGTTTTAGTTGCAAATATAAGAAATCATCTAAAAAATAATTTAGAAAAAATTTTACAAGAATATGAGATATCTGCAGCACAAAGTATAATCATTAGAAGACTTTGTGAAAAAGATAATTTAACACAAAAAGAACTTGCTAAAGATACATATTTTAAACAACCTAGTTTAACTTTATTGATAGATAAATTAGAAAAAAAAGGTTTTGTAGAAAGAAAAAATAAAAAAAATGACAGAAGAGCCTTTCTGATTTGTATTACACAAAAAGGTAGAGACTTAGAGCAAGTTATAAAAGCTGGTATAAAAAAAGTAGAAGGTGAAGCTTTAGAAGGTATTGATAATGATACTAAAGAGCTTATAATTCAAACGTTAAAAAAAGTATATTCAAATTTAAAGTAAGAATCACATGAAAATATTATTATTCACAATTACAATTTTCTTTTTATTTACTGGCTGTGTGCCAAAGGTGAATAAGTTAGATAAGATAGAAGATTTAAAAATACAAAATGAATTATTAAAAGATTTAAATCAATTTCATAGTAAAGACATTCAATTAGAATCTAACTGGTGGGAAAAATTCAATGATCCTCAATTAAATAATTTAATAAAAAATGCAATTACAAATTCACCAACTATTAAACAATTGGAACAAAAATTTAAAATTGCAACAAATCTAATGAAATCAACTAAATCAAGAAATTTACCAAGTGTTGATTTTGATTCAAATATATCAAGAAAAAGATATAGTGAAAATTACATTTTCCCTGCTCCATTAGGAGGAAGTTATCAAAATTTATACAATACAGGTCTTAATATAAATTATGATTTTGATTTTTGGGATGAGAGAGCTTCTTTGATTAAAGCTACTGAAAATGAAGCATTAGCTCAAAAAGCACTTATAAAAGTTAAACAATTAGCAATTTCAACATCAATTACTAAATTATACATATCATGGAATTTTAAAATAGAGAAAATAAGAAAATTAAACTCTATAAAAAAACTAGTATATGAAAAGCATTTGATATTAGGAAAATTAAATAAACTTGGTTTGGAAAATAAAAAAAGACAAAATGAAAGTAACTACAAAATAGAAAAAATAAATCAAAATATCTTAAGAATGAAAAAAGAAATAGAAAATATAAAAGAGTCAATAGCTGTAATTGCAGGACTTTTTCCTTCACAAATACAAAGATTAAATAAACCAAAAATTTCAAATAAATATCAATTTTATCTTCCAAAAGATATTCACTTAGATGTAATTTCACATCTACCTAAAATAGCAGTTCAAAAATATTTATTAGCAAGTAAAGATGCTTATATAAAAAATGCTAAAGCAAAATTCTATCCAAATATAAGTATCAAAAGTTTAATTGGATTTACATCTTTTCCTTGGAGTAACTTATTTAAAAGTACATCTTTTGGTCCTGAAGCTGGAGTAGCAGTATCTCTTCCTTTATTTGATGGGAATAGAAGAAAAATAAATTTAAATTCAAAATTAAATGATTATAACTCACAAGTTTATGCTTATAATCAAAGCATAATAGAAGCAATAAATAAAATAGTAAAAACACTAAAGCTAATGCAGTTAAATAAATCAGATATATCTTCTCAAAAAACAGTATTACTAAATAAAATAAAAAATAAAAATATTGAGAAAAAAATCTTTAAATTAGGATTAAAAAATAAGCTTTCATATATAGATTCAAAGATTGATATTCAAAAAGAAGATATTAATAGTATTATATTAAATGACAAAAAAATACAGCTTCAAATTGAGTTAATAAAATCACTTGGTGGTGGATATAAAAATAAGGTAAATACTAATGTTGCTAGCAATTAATAGAGATATTTTGCTTACAGCGGGTAATGAATGGTTAGACAAAGATTTACCAGCTGTAAAATATATAATAAAATCAACAATTTCAGCTTTGCTTGCACTTACTATTTGTATGTATTTTAACTTATCAATGCCTCAGACTTCTGTATTTACAGTATTTATTGTAATGCAGCCATTTAGTGGTCTTGTTTATTCAAAAAGTTTTTATAGACTCGTTGGAACATTTATAGGTACTATGATGGCTATTGTTTTAGTTGGTGCTTATGCTCAAGATAGAGTATCTTTTACACTATTTTTTGCGCTATGGGTTGGACTTTGTGCAGCTATTGGATTTATGTCAAGAAACTTTATGACATATGGATTTGTATTATCAGGTTATACAATTGCACTTGTAACAATGCCAATTATCACAGATAGAATTCAAGATATATTTACTTTTGGTATTGATAGATTATCAGAAGTTGTTATTGGACTATTATGTGCAAGTTTTATAAGTGAAATTTTGTTTCCTGAAAGACTAGGAAAGACACTAGATAAAGTAGAAAAAAGTAAATTTGATTTACTTTTAAATACTTTTAGAAAAAGTGAGAATATATTTGATTTTGATAAAGAGAGTATAAACTACAATAAAGATATTTTGGGTACTGATGCATTAAGAGTTAACAGTAATTTTGAAACAGGAATGAAACAAACAAAAAAACTTTATTACAAAAGATTAAATTCTGAATTTATGCATATAAGTACAACTTTTTTCTCACTAAAAAATATAATAAACAACAATAAAGATAATAGTAATTATATAAATACTATAAAATCAACTTATGAGTTATTAGAAAACTGTTTAAATAAATATGTAGATGAACCTAAAACAGCAAAAAATATTAATACTTTAATTTATGATTTAAAAAATTCAAAAACAAAAATAATAAAAAAAGCAAAAGAAGATAAAGAGATAAATAAAGATGATTTTGATTTAGTACATGATTATAAAAGTACAATATATTTATTAACAAGAATGATTTCAGAATTAAGTGAATATTGCACTACTTATCTTAATTTCTTATCTGATGATAAAAGTATAAAAAAACTTGAGAAATTTTCACAAAAACTAAAATTTTCAACATATACAGATAATGTACTTATATCTGTAATGATAATAAGAGGTGCTTTTGCTTTTATAATAATGATGATTTTTTGGATGGCAACAGGGTGGAAATATGCACCTTTTGCAGTAATTCCTGCAGTTGCAAATACTTTACTATTAAGTACAGCACCAAATCCAGTAGGAGCAACAAAAGGTTTTTTAACAGGAACAATAATCGCTTTAATAATAACACCCTTATATAATTTTTATATTATTCCAATGTATGTAAATGATGTCTTTACATTTTGGATATTTTTATCACCTATTCTTGCTTTTATATCACTACTAATGATACTTCCAGGCAAAAATACAATAGGTTTTGGAATATTATTAGTATTTATCAATACAGCTGCTATTTATAGCCATTATAATATGCATTTTATACCTTTTGCAGATATGAGTTTAGCAACAATTTTGGGGTTATTAATATCTGGGCTTAGTTATGTTTTAATTGATTTTGCATCAACAGCATGGATAGAATCAAGAGTAAAAAAAGCGTTAAGTGTTCAATTAGAAGAATCAATCAAAAATAAACTTGCTCTTCAAAGAGTAAAACTAGAAAGTGCAAGTTTTGATTTAATTCAAAGATATTCTACAGTTGGGAGAT
Source organism: Arcobacter sp. CECT 8985 (assembly GCF_004116495.1). GTDB lineage: Bacteria > Campylobacterota > Campylobacteria > Campylobacterales > Arcobacteraceae > Malaciobacter. The sequence continues at coordinate 8,346 of NZ_PDKC01000014.1, forward strand.
TGGATAATAAATCAAATCGTATGATTTTTAGATGGGTTCTTTCAACGTTGGAACTAGGAAAAGCTATAATTAATATAAGAAGAATATCTACTTTATTTTCAAAACAAAGACCTGCACAAGTACATAAAATTCTTACTTTAATTAGAAAATATTTTGATAATAAAAATTTAAAAGATAAAGAAGAACAACTAAAAGTAATCAAAGAAAAAATTGATGAGTTTGAACATTTACATTTAAATTCTGCAAATGATCAAATTTTATTAAAAGATATCTATCTTAACTTGTCAATTATCTACTCTATTATAAAAAATACAGAGTTTTTACCAATAAAAGGAGAAGTATAATGCATCCAATAATATCACTTTTTGGTATTCAAATACCTGCATTAATTTTAATATTTTTAATAGCAGGTGTAATTCAAATATTATTAAATAAAGTATTTGCTGAATTAGGAGTCTATGAGTTTGTATGGCATCCAGGACTTTTTAGAACAGCAATATTTGTATGCATATTTGCAAGTTTTTCACTAATAATTTATAAATAAGGACATAACATAAATGCAAAAAAATAAAATAATAAAACTTATAAGATATATCATCACATTTAGTGTAGTTACAATTGCCATTATATTAGGAATGACATTATGGCATAACTATGTTGATTCACCATGGACAAGAGATGGAAGAGTAAGAGCTGATATAACTCTTATTGCTCCTGATGTTTCAGGTATAGTTACTAAAGTCTATGTTAAAGATAATCAACATGTCAAAAAAAATGATAAACTATATGAAATAGATAAAAAAAGATTTGAAGCTAATTTAAAAAGACAAAAATCAATTGTTGCAGAAAAAGAAGCAAACTATGAAAAGAAAAAAGCGCAATACAATAAAAGAATAAAAGGTGATGATTCAATTATTCCTAGAGATGTAAAAGATGATGCAAAGTACAATCTACTTATGGCAAAAGAGGAATTAAATGAAGCAAAATCGAAACTTGAAGTTTTTGAACTTGACTTAAAAAGAAGTACAATTTATGCACCAACTGATGGTTGGGTAAATAACTTATTATTAAAAAAAGGTGACTTTATACAAAAAGGTCAAAGTCATTTATCAATTTTAAATCAAGATAGTTTTTGGGTTTATGGATATTTTGAAGAGCATAAAATTCCTAAAATTCATATTGGGGATACTGCAATTATGAATCCACTTGGAACAGACATAACATTAAAAGGTCATGTAGAAAGTATTGCAAATGGTATTACAGATAGAGATAATAAAATAGGAAGAGGTTTACTTGCCAATGTAAATCCATCTTTTACTTGGGTAAGATTAGCACAAAGAATTCCTGTTAGAATTGTTGTTGATGAAATGCCAAAAGATTATACTTTAAGAGCTGGTACTACTTGTACTATTGAAATCAAAACTAAATAAAATACAAACTCTTAAAAAGAGTTTGTATTAAATCTTTCTTTATCCCTTAAAACTTCAGCTGTTAAAACCATATCATTTATAATTGTATCTTTTGTATTAGCAAACTTTTCAATAAACTTATCACAAACTTCAGATAACTCTTTTTCTCTTCCTAGTTCACCTAATAAAAGAATTTTATTATATGAAGCAAGAGCAACTTGGGCTAATAATTTTGCATTTGCACTATTTTCAAATCTATTAATTATCTCAGTGTATGCTTCTAAAGCTTTTAAAACCTCTTCTTCATCTCTTAAAACAGAAGCTTTATTTACCATCGTTTTTGCTACAACTTCTAATATTTTCTCATTTTTCGTATCATTAAATTTATTTAATAATTTATCATAAACTTCAAGAGCTTTTTTATTTTGCTCTAGTTTTTGATATGTTGATGAAAGATTAAATAGTGCACTTGATACATCATATAATACTTCATCTTGTTTTGTGTTTTCAAAATTTTTAATAAATTCTTCATAAATTGAAGCAACATCTTCTAAATTCCCTATCTGTTTTGTACAAATAGCTTTGTTTAAATATGTTTTTACTAAAATTATTTCTATTTTAGGTGAGATATCTGTTATGAATTTTTCTAGAATTTTATTATAACAAACTAGCTCTTCTTCATATCTTTTTTGTTTTGCTAAAATCATAGCTTTATTGTATAAAGCATAAGCAAGAATATATAAAACATTTTCATCTTCAGAATAAAAAAAAGTATCTATAATTTCATCAAAAGTTATAAGTACATCATCTTTTTTATCTAATGCCAATAATACTCTTGCTTTTGCCATCAAAGCATAAGCAACTTCCAAATCTTTTTCATCCGCGATTTGTAAAAGTTGATAAGTTAAATCTAAAGCTTCTTTGTACTGTTTATTATGAAATTTCATATTAAACTCATCGTATACATTCTTAAATTCAATTTGACTCAACTTTACTCCTAAAATTAATTATATTGTATATAAATAAGATATAACACAATCTCTTAATATAAGCTAATTTGAGATGACATAAATATGACTTTTACTATGAAAGAGTAAGTTTTTTTAAATAATTTTCAATAATCAATGGAAAATCTTTTCTACATACTAAATGTGTGTCAAGTTCAAAGTCCATATTTGTAACTTTTAATCTATGTAAATAACCAAATTTTTCAATTATTTGCCTAGAGAAAAGCGCAACTCCATATCCTGCTTCAACACAAGCAAGAATTACCTCATAATTTTCTAAATTGACTTTTTTATATTTGTTTTTATTTTTTTCTAAAAGATATTTTTCTAAAAATATTCTATTTAAACAGCCATTTTTATATGCAAAAATCTTATTTTCAGGAGTTTTATCTTTTGCTTGAACTAAAACAATATCCTCTTTTATTATATTTAATACTTTTAAATCTTTATGTTTAGGATCACCATTTACAAATGCAATATCTAACTTATACTCTAAAAGCTTATCTATTAAATTTAAACTACTATCAACAACAAACTCCAACTTCATATCTTTATAATCATGATTTAATTTTTTGATAAAATCAGCAAGTCTAATCGTAGCATTTGATTGAGTTGAGCCAATTTTCAATAATTCATGATAATTTATATTTTGCATTTTTAAAGTTGCTTCTTCAACTTTTTTTACAATATCAATAGCAAAAGGATAGAGTTTTTCTCCCTCTTGTGTCAAAATAACTCCCCTATTTGTTCTGTGAAACAGTTCATATCCCAAACTTTTTTCAAGCTGTTTTATTCTTAGTGTTACATTTGATTGAGTAAAGTTCAACTCCTTTGCACCAAGTGAAATACTTTTTGTATTTGCAACTGCAAGAAAAACTTTCAGTAAGTTAGAATCCATATCTTTTCCTTTTAAAAACTTATTGTTTGTACAACTAACATAGAAGCTATAATAAAAAGAAGTACTTTTAATATCTTTACATATAGTTTTGAATCAATTAGTTTTTTAACTTTTATTCCTAAAAACATACCTATAAATGTAGCTGCAAGACCTATCATAGAGATATTAAAATCATCTACTGTAAAACTGTCATGCAATAAAAAAACTGTTATTTGCCCAATTTTAGTAAACAAAAAACAAAGATTTGATAATTGAACAGTATCTTTTCTAGTATATTTCATCTCTAAAGTATACATAATCATCAATGGCGCAACAATATTTGTAAGACCTGATAACATTCCACCAAAAATACCTAAACTATAAGTTGAACTTCGTGGATATTTAGAAATAAAAGTTGCTTCTATTTTAACAACTGATTGAAGAAGATACAAAAATATAATAGCTGCAAGTAATAGTTTAAAAAGATCTGAGTTTGTGTATAGAAGTAAAACTGTACCTAAAGCACTTCCAACTACCATCAAAGTTATAATAAACCAAAACTTTTTTAAAGCCTGTAAAAACTTACCTTCACTTAAAATACTTAATATATTTGCACCCATAGTCGGAATAAGCATATATAAAATAGTAGTTTGCATATCTGTAAAAAGTGCAATAATAGGAGTAGAAATCATCCCAAAACCAAAACCAATAGCCCCATGAACAGTTGATGCAAAAAACAGAGTTAAACATAAAGCTATGATAAAAGTATATTCCATATGAGGATCCTTAATATTATCTATAATTATGTGTAATATCAAATAATATTACTAGTAATTATATCTATAGAATATAAAAATAAAATAAATAAAAAATATAAAATATAGTAAAACTTAGATACAATTGCAAAAAAACAAAAGGAAACTTGTGAAAAAAACATTTAAACTACAAGTAGAAAACAAACATCCAGATAGAGTTGTAGAAGGTATAAAACACGAAGTAAGAAAATATATAAAAAGAGAAAATAAAAAGCAACTTCCTGAAGATAAAGACTTTTGGTTTTTTGATTGTAAATTTGCAATAGAAGGTGACGAACCAAAAGTAATACAATTTTCAGAAATTACAAAATCAATTGATGAAGCAGCCGCATCAGGAAAAGAAACATTCTATCTTGAAATCATAGCAAGAGCAGAAAAAAGACCTGAAAAAGAAGTAGAAGAAATAGAAAATATTCCTGAATTATCAGAAGATGATATTAAATAGAACTAATCTTCTTCTTATTATTAGAAAGTTGAAATCAAATTTTCGATTTCACTTTTTAATGGTTTTCTTCTATTTTTTATTAACTATAAGTTTATTTAATTTTCCATCATTATTTGAAGATAAAGTAAATGTTATTGAATTTAAAATAGTCTCTTTAAGTCCATTAAAATCTATTTCTTCATAACTTTCATTATTCCACATATCTACAATATATTCCGTATAAATATTAAAACTATTATCAATACAATTAGATAACAAATAAGTTCCAAATTTTTCTTTACATAAAGTATTTGAAATACCAGATAAAAGCCCAAGTAAATTACAGTTACCTTTTTTATCTTCTATTCCTGCCCAGCAATAATAAGTAAAGTATATATCTTCATAATTTATATCATTTATTATTAAATCTTTTTCTATATTAACGTCAATATTTTCTGTTTCATATTCAATTTTGAAGCTATTGTCCCCAACTATCATATCATGACACTTATTTTGTTTTATGAATTGTTTTACAAAATCATTTTTATTTATAGAGTCTTTTAAATAAATTTTCTGGAAAGTGAAAAAATAGTATCCTTTGTTTAAAACACAATATGCTTTAATATGAGGATTATATAAAAAGGCATTATCCTTTTCGTAATATCTTCTTAATTCTGATTTACTTTGAATATCACTTGAAAAAGAAAATAATACATTTCTTCCTTTATATCCAATACACTTTTTTAAGTTTTTAAACTTTTCAATTGTTGTATCTAATTCTTTAGAATTTATTGTACTTTTTATTTCAAAAATATATTCAACTGCTTCACAAGGTACAAACCCTAATTCTACACCAAAAAGAAGAGCAGGAAGAATTTCATTGTTATATAAAATAATATCACTTTCATTGGACTGGAATCCAGAAGAATCTTGTACAATACCTTTTGATAGTTTAAATCTATTTGGTATTAAATCTTTTACTAGTTCAAGAAATAATATTTCATTTAAACTGCCTTTTATTCCTTGATGATTTACATTCTTATTTGAGGTATAAGAAGATTTTAAAAAGTCAATTTTTGTATTTATTATTTCATTTATATAATTACTCATAATATTCCTTTAATAGATTATAAAATATAAATACTTATATTACTTATTTTTATAGAAGAGTTAGTTGTATGAAGATTCAAGGCGAAGTAAGTTTTTGGCGATTGAGCATACTAAAGTATGTGATTGAGCCAAAAATTTACTTCAACGCAGGAGATTTATGTAAATAGCTCTTTTATAGAGCTTTTGCTGTGATTCTTGATAATCTCTGTGCAAACGCTACTGCATCAGTAATTTCCATACCTTCAGATAGTTTCGCTTGGTCTAATAGTACCCATGATACATCATCAATCATTTTATCATCAGGACAACCATTTAGTTTTTTAACTATTTCATGGTCTGGGTTGATTTCTAAGATTGGTGCTGATTCTGGCATCTCTTGTCCCATTGCTCTCATCATTTGCATCATTTGAGCCATTTGTGCATCACCTGTGTCTTTAACTACACAAGATGGAGAATCAGAAAGTCTATTTGTAACTTTTACTTCTTTTACAGATTCACCTAAAATATCTTTGATTTTTTTAGTGATATCTTGGAATTTTTCTTCTACTTCTTTTTTCTCTTCTTCTGTTTGCTCTACTTTTGGAGGTTCAACTGAAGTAATATCTTTAAATTCCCACTCTTTATATGCACCAAGAGTTGGAGTAATAATTTCATCTATCTCTTTATCATCTAAAATAAGAACTTCGATATTATTTTTCTTATAACTTTCTAATAATGGAGAGTTTCTAAGAACATTTTCATTTTCACCTACTATGTAGTAGATTGCTTTTTGTTCAGTATCTGCAGACTCTTTATAAGCTGCAAGAGAAGTCATCTCACCATCTTTTGTTTTTGTAGATTTATATCTAATTAGATCTAAGATTGTTTCTTTATTTGTAAAGTCTTGGTAAGCACCCTCTTTTAAAGGTCTATTATATTGAGCAATAAACTCCTTATATTTCTCTTCATCTTTAGCTAATTTTTTGATTTCACTTAAGATTTTTTTAACTGAACCTTGTTTGATATTTGCTAAGATTCTATTTTCTTGTAAGATTTCTCTACTTACATTTAAAGGTAAATCTTCAGAATCAATAATACCTCTTACAAATCTTAAGTAAGTTGGTAATAACTCTTTTTCATCATCTGTGATAAATACTCTTTTAACATATAATTTAACACCTGGTTGATAATCAGCTCTATACATATCCATTGGTGCAGTTTTTGGAATATAAAATAGTGTTGTATATTCATTTACACCTTCTGCTCTTGTATGAATAGTAGCCATTGGGTCTTGTGAATCATGAGAGATTGACTTATAGAACTCATTATAATCTTCTTGTTTTAACTTAGATTTTGGTTGAGTCCAAAGTGCAGTTGCTGCATTTATTTGTTCATGTCTTTTCTCTTTAGTTTTCTTAGCTTCTTTTCCAGCTTTTTTATCTTCTTCACTTAACTCTTCTTCAACTTCTTCTTGATAATTTAAGAAAATTGGGTAAGCGATGTGATTTGAGTATTTTTCAATAATATTTTGAATTCTTGGTTTTGAAGCAAATTCACTTGCTTCTTCATCTTTTAATTTGATATAAATAACAGTACCATTTGATTCTTTAGTAACTGGAACAATATCAAATTCACCAGTACCTGTACTTGACCATTTATAAGCTTGATCTTCACCTGCTTTTTTAGAAATAACATCAACATTTGATGCTACCATAAATACAGAATAAAAACCAACACCAAATTGTCCGATTAAATTACTATCTTTTTTAGCATCACCTGTTAGTGCTTCTACAAATGATTTTGTTCCTGATTTTGCTATTGTACCAATAGAAGCGATTAAATCCTCTTCATTCATACCAACACCATTATCAACTATAGTAATTGACTTGTCATCTTCGTCAAATGCAATATTGATTTCACCTTTCCAATCTTCTGGAAGTTTTGATTTCATATTGTCATCTGTTAATTTTAAATAGTTTAATTTATCTATTGCATCACTTGCATTTGATACAAGTTCTCTTATAAAAATCTCTTTATTTGAGTATAAAGAATGAGTCATTAAATGTAATAATTGACCTACTTCTGTCTGAAATTGATGTTTTGCCATAATTTCTCCTATATATTTTTTAAACTTTCGAAATAATTTTATCACATCTTTATAAAAGTTGGCTAAAGTTTTTAAACAAATTAGCACTTTTATATACAAAGTGCTAATCATGTTACTGTTTATCTTAAATTTACAGATTAGTCATAATGCTAAATTAAAAATAATGATTTTTTTTATATAATTTTGCTAAAGGAAAAGTATGTTAAGAAAAGTTTATATCATATCGACATTGACTATTGTAATAATTGCAGGTTTTGCAGGTGGAGCAGTAGATGTCTTATTATTAGACTCTGTGATTCAAATTGCTAATAAACTTGGCTATCCTTTATATTTCTTTACTGCATTAGGTGTTTTGAAGATTTTAGGTGCAGCTATGCTTCTACTTCCATCAAAACTAGATAGAATTAGAGATTTAGCATATGCTGGATTTACATTAGATTTTTTATTTGCTTCATATTCACATTATAGTTCGAATAGTAGTATTGGGGAAATTATTATTCCATTAGTGTTTTTAGCAATTTTAGTAATATCATTTCTACTTAGAAATAGAGCAACAATCTTTAATAGTGAAGATTAATTCTTCACTATTTCTTTCTACTTATAAAAAAATAAACATAATCTCGATAAACTTACAAAATCTATGACAAAGGACTTATAATTATGAATGAAAACCAATTTTTAAAAGATGTTGAAAAAATATATCAATTTTTAGAAGAACAAAAAAACAATACAAATAAATTAATAACTTACTTAGAAAATAATGAACTAGATAAACTATCAATTATTGATGAATTTGCACAAAAACTAGATCTTCAATTGGATAATAATTTGAGATTTGCACTTATTACAAGATTAGTTAATCTAAGAGATGATTCTTTAGTACAAGTTCTTAAAAAACAAGGTAAAGATGAAAAAGAGATTATAGACTTACAAGAAAAAGCATATCGTTTTGTAAAAGAGATTTGGGAAGAAAAGCACTTAAAATTAATCGATTTTATTGAAAAAGAAAACTTATTAACACCTTTTTATAAAGAGATTTTTGTAGGAGTTTATAGTGTTGGTAAGATGATGAGTAAATGGCAAAGTTCATGGACTGCACTTATTATCAATAAAACAAATAAACAACTACTTGAAAAATTTGATGGTGATGAAACTAAAGTATTTGAATACTTAGAAAATGAAAAACTTTTTGATTTAGGACATGGTGGAGAAATTGCAGATAGATGTTATTCTGCATTAGTTAAACAAAATGACCAATACAAATCAAAAGCATATATTGATGCATTTAAAAAAGAAGTAACAGAAGTAGTCGATGCATTAGAAAACTTTGCAGATAGATTACTTGAACATGAAGATGAAATATATAATCAAAAATGGGATTATATTTTATATATTCAAGCACTAATAAAAGCCTTTAGTGAGCAAGATGTAAATGCCCTTGTAGAAAAATGGGCAGATGTTGATAGAGCTTGGATGAAAATAAAAACACCTATTCAAATAGGACATCCACTTGAATATTATGAAGATCACTTTAGAAAAGCAGTTGCTTTGGAGTGGGATATAAGACTTACAAACCCTACATTTGCTAAAAATGAAAATAGAGTAAATAAAATAAAATCAGCATTTGAAAAAATATATAGCAGCTTTGAATCAAATAAAAAGTATGAAAACATTTATAATTTCTCACTTAAATCTCTTGATAAAGTTCAATTATATATTGGTAGACCAGCACTATTTTTTGGAGCTGAATTCAATGGCTTATTTTCAGCGCAAGTTGTACCAAATGACGAAATAGTAAGTAAAGAAGAAGGAAAGAAAATATTTGCATTCTCTGATGAGATTTTACAAATTAGTAGAGCAAAACCATTTTTAAAATTAACAAAAGATATTTTTGGACAAGAGTTACTTAAAAAAGATAGAGAGTTTTTATTTAATGAAACAGAAAAATGGCATAAAGTTTATGATATAAGTACAATTGGTCATGAATATGGACATATTTTATGGTGTGATGATGAAACAGAAGCAACTATGAATAAAACAGGAAACTTTAAAAATATTGAAGAATTTAAAGCAACAACTGGTGGATTAATTTCATTTTTTTGTGATGAAGAAGATGATGAAAAAGAACTAGAAGAACAAGTATTTATTGACTTAGTAAAAAGAGCAATTGGACTTATTGGATGGATGGAAGTTGATGAAGTTCAACCTTATTATTGTGAAGGACTAATTCACTTAAATGCACTATTTGATTCAGCTATTTTAGACTTTGATAAAGAAAAATTAATTATTGATTTAGAAGATAGCAAAAAAGAAGAATTGAAAAAATGGTATATTGAAAATTATACAAACTTAGCAAAACACTATCTAGACAAAAAAGATGCAACTTTATTTTTAAACCAATTTGCAGTAAAAGAAGGTAAATTTTTTATGCCTGTAAATGAAAAAATAAACTCTTTTGTTAAATTCTATTTTGAAAAATATAAAGATATTGGACAAGAACTAGATACAGAAGATAAAAAATCTAACTATATAAAATAAGAGGCAATGCCTCTTATTGTTTATTTGCCTTTATAACTTTTAAATTACAAAAGAAATCTACTAATCTACACTTTAAGATGCTAGAATGAATATATTATAGTCAAGAAGGATATATCATGAAAGTATTACTAACTGGTTCAACAGGATATATTGGAAGAAGATTAAAACAAAAACTTATTCAAAATAGTGATATACAATTAAGGCTTTTTGTAAGAAATAAAAAAACAATTTCTACAAAAGTACCCAAAGAAATTGAAATTTTTGAAGGCGATACTTTTGATAAAGAAAGCTTAAAAGATGCATTAAAAGGTGTAGATGTTGCTTATTATTTAATACATTCTTTAAATAGTGATGATTATAAAAATCTTGATAAAATTTCAGCTGAAAACTTTATAGAAATTGCAAAAGAGTGTAAAGTTAAAAAGGTTATTTATCTTGGTGGATTAGGTGTAAAAAATGAGCATACAAGTAAACATTTATTAAGTAGATTAGAAACAGGTGAAATATTAAGTAGTTGCAAAGAAGTTCAAACAATATGGATAAGAGCTGGCGTTATAATAGGTTCAGGAAGTACAAGTTTTGAAATTATTAGAAATCTAACTGAAAAACTACCTATCATGACAACTCCTAAATGGGTATTAACAAAAGCACAACCAATTGCAGTTGAAGATGTATTAAAATATCTAGAACAATCTTTGTATTTAGAAGAAAAAGAGAACCTAATAGTTGATATAGGAGCAGAACAGCTTCAATACAAAGATATGATGCTTCAAACAGCAAAAGCGCTGGGACTAAAAAGAATTTTGATTCCACTTCCTTTTTTATCAATTACATTATCTTCTTATTGGTTAAATTTATTTACACCTGTACCTTTTAAAGTTGCAAAAGAGTTAATTGAAGGTTTACGTTCTGAAGTGATAATTCAAAATAATAATGCAGAAAAATATTTTCCAAATATAAAACCAATGTCATTTATTGATTCAGTAAAAAAAGCAGTTGATGAAATAGAAAAACATCAAGTTATAAGTAGATGGAGTGACCATGCTGGAACAATTTGGGATAAAGACCACATCAAAGAGATTGCAGATGCGATATTTATTGATAGAAAAGAAATAGATATTACAAATATACCAAAAGAAAATGTATATAAAAGTTTTATGAGTATTGGAGGAAAAGAAGGTTGGTTTGATTATGATTTTTTATGGGAATTAAGAGGAATTATTGACAAAGTTATTGGTGGAGTTGGTTTAAAAAGAGGAAGAAGAAGTCAAGATGAATTGAGAATTGGTGAGAGCTTGGACTTTTGGAAAGTAGTAGATATAAAAGAAAATGAAAGATTACTGCTATTTGCACAAATGAAACTACCAGGAAGTGCATGGCTTGAGTTTAAAATAGAAGATGATAAATTTATTCAATCAGCATATTTTTATCCAAGAGGAGTTTTAGGAAGAGCATATTGGTATATACTTGTTCCTTTGCACTATTTTGTTTTTAATAATATGGTTTCAAGTATTGTAAAAAGAGCAAAACAATTGTAACCAAAAATAAAAATAAATTTTAAAAATTAATACTTTTTTTTCTTTTTTTAATATATATTAAATTGTATATTTCCACAAAAAACAAAGGTGCAAAATGCAATATACTATGACTAATGGACAAGTAGGAACAAGACCGCCTGTTAGTCTTCCTAATCCAAAGCTTTTAGAAGTATTAGGCGAAGATGGAATAAGAAAGATGGTTTCAGATCATTATGATTTATTAAAAGAAAGTAATATTAGTGGACTTTTTCCTCCAACTGAAGAAGGATTTGCAAAAGCTAAAGAGCATTCTGCTGATTTTTTTATACAAATATGTGGTGGACCAAAATACTTCAATGAAAAAAGAGGTGCACCAATGATGGCTGCAAGACATAGTCCTTTTAAAATCAATCAAGAAGCAAGAAGAATTTGGCTTGAGAGTTATGCTATTGTTCTTAATGAACTTGATATTTCAGATGATTTAAAACAATCATTTTGGAACTATATAGATATTTTTTCTATTTGGATGATGAACTCAAACGAAAACTAAGCTTTTAAAGCTTAGTTACCTATTGCAAGTGCATATAAAACCATAGTATTATCTTCTAAAAAAGTACAAACTTCATCATCATAATATGCACCTATTCCACTACATCCATATCCCAAATAATTAGCAGCTAAATATAATCTATGACCAATTATTCCAGCTTTTTGATATAAAGCCTGATAATTTTTTCCTTTTGAAGTAATAAAAAAAGTAACTGCACTATCTTTACCTAAATCTTGTTCTAAGCACAAATATCCAGCTTGATTTTGAAAATCACCCTTTTTTATATATTCTAAACCTTTAAATAGTCCTAAAGGCATACTTTTAACTCTATTAATCACACAATATATATCAATTTCTTCATCACAATCACTAGTAATCTTTTCATTCAGAATATCAAGTATTTTAAAAAATTCTTCTTTTTTAATAGCTTGTTTTGAAAACCCTCTGATTGAACGTCTTTTAAAAATTATATCTTTAAAAGCTTCTTTATCATAATAAAAATATGGTTTTTCTTCTTGTCTTTTTGCATTTATAATTTGTAAAGAATCATTGTATGCTTTTTCAATAATTTCATTTGGTTCAAAAAAATATGTTCCATCAACATTATTAATATTTAAATCAAAAGATATAACTTCAGCATCTGTTTTTGTCCCAACAATAACACAGCTTTGAAAAAACTCTTCATTTTTAAAATTAAACTTGTTATTTAGACTTTTTTTATCAAAATCATAAATTATTTCATAATTTTTATCATACAAATAACAACTAGCTTCTAAGCTACCTAAAATATGTCCACCGTCCAAAAGACAATATCTAAAAGCTCTATTTTTATATTTCCAAGAAGAACGATAATATAGTGAAGAAATAAAAAATATAAACCCATCTACTTTAGTATCTAATCCAATATCTTTTTCTAAACCTTCATCTTTTATTGAAGATAATAAAGTCATACTCATACTAACAATATCTAAATGATAAACTCCATCTTTTATATTTTCATTATTTCTACTTTGAAAATATATTTCATTTGGATATAGAGCACCTGCACTTGGGTTCATTCTTAAGTAATACTCAACTCCTGGATAACTTTTTTTTGCATTAAGCCCAGCAATATAATATAAAAATCCATGCATAGAGTTATCAATATTTAACTCATACTTTTCATACATATCATAGGTTTTAAAAACTATTGGTTGATTATCCCAACTTAATCTATTAGGATAATTTCTTATTGAAAAGTATGAGTGTTTTGTCTTTAAATGATAATCGAAAAATTCTTTAAAGCTCATATTTATTTTTTAGCTGTATTAATTCCCGGATTATCTTGAGTACCTACATAATCATCAACAACATTATTTTCATATTTAAATATTGCAAAAATTGCACCAATAATCAGTCCTATTGCAATAACAGTTCTTACTGTATTTCTTTTGCTTTGAGATTCTTTATTGTCATAATCTTCAATTTTATGCATTGATAATTCATCATCTTGTGTTCTCATAACTACTCCTTTTTCTATATTTAATAACTATAGCAAATATTTCTTAATTAAAAACACATAAGTTAAACTTATAGTTGTTTTTAAAGTTTTACTAATATTCTTTTTTATTTTTATATAGTAGAAACCATAAGTTGATTTACTGTTGCTACTATATCTTTTATCTCTTTTTCTTCTTTTGTAATAAATACATCAAGATGTTCTCTAATTTTATAAAACACCTCTTTTTCATTTGAAACATAGTTTGTAAAAGCATCTTCTGGTGCTTCATTTATCCTTTTAAAATCTAAAACTTTTCTTGTATAATGAACTACAATATGATCAATAAATTGTAAAGCTTGATTTCTTAATATTACATCAGTTTTAGAATGTATTTTTATTCTATTTAGATATAAAATTATCTCTAAGATATTAAACTCATGAATTAATTGATAAAATAAAATTATCACATCTTTAAATGAGTGTTGAGTATTTTCTTGAATTACAATTGCTGCAACTGCAAATCTTAGATAATCAATCACACTATAAAATAAATTAAACTCATCATCACCTTTTATTAATACTTCAATATGTTGAGTATGAACTTGTGAAAGAAAAGAGAATAATTCATTTCTATGATCAATTATATGATTTGAATCAATCTGATTTTTTCTTAAATATTTCAACATCCATTTTGTACTTGTATATAAAATATATTCAAGTTTTACTATTAACTCATACTGTTTTTCATAATTCAATTTATAATCTTGTGAATATATCTTTTCTCTTATTTCTTTTGAACCAAATAATTGTTTTACAATTAAATATGCTTTGATTTTTTTGATAAATTTATCTTTTCCTAACTTTTCATAATCAGCTATAAAAGTACAACCTTGAGAATTAATCAAAATATCTGCAATTTTAGTTGCTATTATCTGTCTTTTTAAAGGGTGTGAAAGTATCTCATGTTCATATGCTCCAACAAATGATTTAGGAAAATATTTATACAAATATTGTAGTGAGAATTGTTCATCAATTAAAGTAGAATCCAGTAAAACTTTTTTTATAAAAATTTTAGAGTAAGATAAAAGTGAACCTAAAATTGGTCTTACTATTGAACCATTTATATCTATTATTTCATTTATGTTTTCATTTTTTGGTATATAAAAATCAGTTCTATTAAATGCTTCAATATTATCTTCTAAAACTTCAATTGCTTTTAGAAATGCATTTTGATTTTTTCTAGAAAATCTTTCATCAAGCGAAATTGCTAAAGATTGATTATAGTTATTATTCAATACAAGTGAAACAACTTGATCTGTTAAACTATTTAAAGTATTCTTACTCTCTTCATCACAAAGAACTTTTTGATCTTTTAAACTATTTAATAAAATTTTTAGATTTACCTCATGATCTGATGTATTAACTCCTGCTGCATTATCGATTCCATCAAGATTAATTCTACCACCAGATAAAGCATACTCAATTCTTGCTTTTTGAGTAAATCCTAAGTTTCCACCTTCACAAACAATTGAAGCTTTTATATCATTTGCGTCAACTCTTACTGCTTCATTTTGCTTATCTCCAATGTCTATACTATTTTCATCACTTGCTTTTACATATGTCCCAACACCACCATTAAATAGTAAATCTACATTCATAGTGATTAGTTTTACACATAACTCTTCACCGCTTAGTGTTTTTTTATTTGTTCCTATAAGTTTTTTTATTTCAGGTGTTAACTCAATCTCTTTTTCACTTCGTAAAAAGACTCCTCCACCTTTTGAGATTTTTGTTTTATCATAATTTCTCCAACTTGCTTGTTTTGAATAAAATAGTCTTTTTCTTTCTTCAAAACTCTCTTTTAAATTTGGATTTGGATCAATAAAAATCTCTTTATGTCCAATTGCAGCAAGAAGCTTGAATTTATCTGATTCAATCATTCCATTTCCAAAAACATCTCCACTCATAGAACCAAGTCCCATTACTGTAATTGAATCTTTGTAAATATCAACTCCATCTTCTAAAAAAAATCTTTTGGTTGACATAATTGAACCTTTTGCAGTGATACCTAAATCTTTATGTCCATATCCATTGCTTCCACCACTTGCAAATGCATCACCCAACCAATAGCCACGACTAATTGCAATACCATTTGCCACATCACTCATTGATGCAGTTCCTTTATCAGCAGCAACTACAAAATATGCATCATCACCATCATATGAAATGATTTTTTTATCTTTTACTACCTTTCCATCAACCATATTATCAACTAAATCCAAGTTTGCATTAATATACATAGAATAGATATGTTCAAAATACTCTTTTGTAACTTCTGAAGTCTCTTTATTTATTACAAAACCACCCTTTGAACCATCTGGAATAATAATAGAGTTTTTACCCTCTTGAGTAATCATCAAAGATTTTACTTCTTGTCTATAATCTTCATGTCTATCACTCCATCTTAATCCACCCCTTGAAATTTTACTCATTCTTAAGTGAACACCATAAAACTCTGGATGATAAATAAAATTCTCCAAATTAGGCTGTATACCTTTTAAACTCTCAGAGAAACACTTTGTATCAATTTTTAATGCAATTGTCTGTTTTTCTAAAAAGTAATTTGTTCTTAAAAGTGCTTGTAAAAAACTAAATGTTAATTTTAGAATTTTATCATCCATTATTTGTGGAATAGTTTTAATTTTACTTTCAATATCTTTACTTAACTTAGCTAATGCATCTTCTCTTTTACCTTTGTATTCAGGATTAAATTTTGTAAGAAAATAATCAATAAAAAGATTTGCAATTTTATGATGTGTAGTAAAAGTATGCAATATTGTCTCTGTATTTATTGTCAAAACAACTTGATCCAAATACTCAATAAAAGCTTTTAAAAGCTGTATCTTTCTTATTGTAAAGTTTTCTAATAAAACTAATGAAAATATCTTCGAATGTTTCATTGAAGAGTCAAATAATGCATCTGTTATAATAGTTTCTAAATTTTTGCTTGCAGTGTGAAGTGATTCTTCATCTTCTACAAATAGATTAAATCTACTTACAAAAATAACATCTGATTTTTTTGAAATATTGTATGTTACCTCATCAATAATTTCAAAACCAACATCATGTAAAATTGGTGTGATTGAAGATAAATATAACTGTTTTTGAGAAAAAATCTTAATATAATGAACATCATCTTTTTTTGATATTTCAGTAATTACTTTTCTATTTTTAATCTCATTGAAAAACTCGTCTGTGATTTTTAAATCATCTTTTGTTAGTAGCTGCGAGCACACAGCTTCTATATCTGCAGTAGCCATAGTCTTTCCTTTTAAGTAGTTTATATAATTATTCCAATATATTTTATATCCTAATTACACTATAGTTACAATTAAATAAGTTTTAAAATTACCACAGAAACTAATTTTTTAATTTAAGTTTAATCTTATGCTTTAATATCAG
Organism: Arcobacter sp. CECT 8985; assembly: GCF_004116495.1. Classification (GTDB taxonomy): domain Bacteria; phylum Campylobacterota; class Campylobacteria; order Campylobacterales; family Arcobacteraceae; genus Malaciobacter. Next base: position 25,621 of record NZ_PDKC01000014.1, read on the forward strand.
ATTTTTTTGCATTTAATATTTTTTGTAAATCAATAGGATTTAACTCAATATCTAAACCTCTTTTACCACCACTTATATATATAGTTCCAAAAGAAAATGCAACTTCATCGATAATTGTAGGAAGTCTTTTTTTCTGTCCTAATGGAGAGATACCTCCAAGTAAATATCCTGTTACTTTTGAAGCTTCATCTTTATTTGCCATAACTGCTTTTTTTTCGCCTAAACTAGAAGCTACTTTTTTTAAACTTAATTGATTTGATACTGGAACTACTGCTACTGCTAATTTTTTAGGTGCCAATTCAACTAAAAGAGTTTTAAATACTTGTTGTGCATTTAAATTTAATTTCTCAACTGCTTCATTTCCAAAATCTGTATTATCAGGATCATGCTCATACTTATGTAATTTGTATTCTATTTTATTTTTTTTTAATATATTTATTGCTGGTGTCATTTTAAAATAAATTCCTTTTTTATCATTTCTTTACCATTTATCATAATAGAGATATAGTGTTTCCCTAAATAGTGTTTTCTTGTAGTCATGTTTTTAAAACTCTGTTTTTTAGAAAATTTTTTATATTTTGATTTTATCTCATTTTGACTTATCATAAAAACTTTTTTATTATGAATATTATTTGATTTTAAATAATATATTATATATTCAACTCTTACATTTCCTATTGTCTCAAAAGAATCAATTTCAAAAGAGAAGTTTAAATAATCATCAATATTTACAATTTTATCATATGCAAAATTTAAAATATTTATATGATCTGTTTTTCCATATGAAAATAACTCTAATATTTGCTTATTGCCTTTTTTAAGTAAAGTTCTAGAAGCATGTTTACATATCCAATCTAAAGTAGAAGAATTTCCTAGGTTATTTTTAACAAACTCAATAATTAAGTCTGGATTATCTTTTGAAATATCATTAAGATTATTTGCTACACTCTTTTGTACATATTTACTTTTGTCAGTTTTTAAAATTTCAATTATTTCAAATAGTTTTGAAGGGTTATTTTTAAAATTTTGTAAAGCAACTGCCCAAGGAAGTCTTGGTCTACAACCTTCACTTGCTAATCTTCTTATATGTTCATTTTCTGATTTTGCCCACTTTTTCATTTGTTTCATTGTTTTATCTTCATATTTTAAAATAAAAGCTCTGATTGCAAATTCACTACTTGAATCAATAGTAAAAACTTCAAGTGCTTGCATTGAAATATCAAAATTATCAAGACCATAAACTTCTACAAAATCTTGAAAAAACATTGATTCAAAAGATGAAAATTCTTTTGAAACTTCTTTTAAAATTTCTATTTGCTTTTCATAAGAAAAAGGCAAAAAAGTATTAAGTGATTTTGCAATATGTCTCATTCTTTGTTTTAATTCATAATTATCCCAATTCTTACAAAATATTGTTTTAATAAAATTTTGTTTTTCAAATTTTTCATAAAATATAGATATATTATTTGCTAAGTTTTCAATATAATCTTTTGTATATACATTTTTTAATAGTTCTGCCATTTATACTCCAAGAGTTTTATAATATTTTATTTATTTTGATATAATAAAATAATAATATAAAAAGGTTTATTATGAAATTTAACTTAAATCAATTTCTTCTTGCTTTATCTGATGCTTTGGATTTTGTAGAAATAAATACTTTAGGTTCAACTTCTTTTCATTCTAAAAGAGTAGCTTATATAGCTTTAAGATTAGCAGATTTTTATATCTTAAATAAAAAAGAAAAATTTGATTTATGCTCTTTTTCAATTTTACATGATAATGGATTGGCTGAAGAAGTTACAATAAGTAAATTTGAGCAAGATCCAAAAAATGAAAATCATTCTATTTTAGAACAAAATTCTAAACATTGTCATATTGGAGAAAAGAATATAAAAGGTTTTCCTTTTTTATCAGAACATAAAGATATAGTAAAATATCATCATGAAAATTTTGATGGAAGTGGTTTTTTTAAATTAAAAGATGATCAAATTCCTCTTTTAGCACAAATTATTGCATTGGCAGATACTGTAGATAATATTTTTCATTTTGAAACACCAACAATAGAAAATAGACAAAAAATAATTAGATTTATAAATGATAAAAAAAATATTTTATATTCAGAAGAGTTAGTAAATAACTTTAACTTTTTAGCAAATAAAACATCATTTTGGTTGGATTTACAATCTTCAAATTTAGAAAAACTTGTCTTGAGCAAAGTTGAGAATTTCACTATGAATATTGAATTGGAACATTTAGTAAAATTATCTTCTGTTTTTACTACTATTATTGATTCTAACTCTGCATTTACATCTAGACACTCATCTGGACTTAGCAATAAAGTTGAAAAGATGAGTTACCATTACAACTATAGTAGTGAAAAAATAATGAAACTTATAATTGCTGCAAATCTTCATGATTTAGGAAAACTAGCCGTACCAAATAAAATACTTGATAAACAATCAGCACTTACAAAAGATGAATTTGAAATCATAAAATGCCATACTTATTATACAAGACAAGCATTACAAAAAGTAAATGGCTTTGAAGATATAGTTGAATGGGCATCAAATCATCATGAAAAATTAGATGGTAATGGATACCCATATGGTTTTGATGCTAAAAGATTATGTTTTGATTCAAGATTAATGACTTGTTTAGATATTTACCAAGCTTTAACCGAAGATAGACCATATAGAAAAGGTATGTCACATACAAAAACAATGGAAATATTAAAAGAGCAAGCTTCAAAAGGTTATATTGATAGCACAATTGTCAATGATATACATAAGGTTTTTAGTTGAATTTGATTAATTTAGTCTATAATTACAATATATTATTTAATAGGAAGATTGATGTCTTATAGAACTTTAAAAGAAGAAATAGAAGTATTAGAACAAGGTTTACCTCCACAAGAAGATGATGGATTTATAGGAGGAAAACTAAATCCCAAAGAAGCTAATTTGATTTTGATTCCAGTTCCTTGGGAAGCTACTGTTTCATTTGGTGAAGGAACAGCAAAAGCCCCTGATAAAATTAAAATATCAAGTCATCAACTTGATTTAGAAACTTTTCACTATGAAAAACCATATGCTGCAGGAATTGCAATGCTTAAAACAGATAAAAAACTTTTAAAGTTAAGCAATAAAGCAAGAAAAAAAGCTATTAAAGTAATTGAAGCATTAGAAAATAATTCAACAAATAAAAAAGCATTAGATTTTGTAAATAAAGCATCAAATATATTAAATGCCTCTATTTATAAAAAATGTTTAAAACAATTAAAAAAAGGAAAATTTGTAGGTGTTGTAGGAGGTGACCACTCTTCACCTTTAGGTCTTTTAAAAGCATTAAATGATACTCAAAAAGAACCATTTGGAATACTTCATGTTGATGCTCACCATGACTTAAGAGAGGCATATGAAGGTTTTACTTATTCACACGCTTCAATTTTTTATAATACTATGAAAGAGTGTGAAAAAGTTAATAAACTTGTTCAAGTTGGAATAAGAGATTATAGTAGTGAAGAATCTTTACGAATGAAAAATTATAAACAAAAAGGTGCATGTTTATATGATACAAATATGCAACAACTTCTTGCAAAAGGAGAATCTTTAGAAAATATTTTTTCTTCTTATATTGAACAACTACCTAAAAATGTATATCTTTCTATTGATATTGATGGATTAGAACCTTTAAACTGCCCAAATACAGGAACACCAGTTCCAGGTGGATTAAGATATAGCCAATTAGAACACTTAATTTATATGGTTGTAAAAAGTAATAAAAATATAATAGGATTTGATTTATGTGAAGTAGGAAGTAGTGAGAATGATTGGGATGAAAATGTGGGGGCAAGAGTTTTATATCAACTTTGTGCTGCATTACTTGCAAGTCAAAATAAGATAAATTATAATTAAAATATGTATTATGCTAAATTAAAGGATTAAAATGAAATGTTTTATGTTATCGTTATAACTTGCCCTTTATTTCAATAGTAAAATTAAAAAAAATCAGAATCAAAGAAAAAAAGTAATCTCATACTTATTATTATAAAAACAACAATAATTACGATTGATAATGAGACAATTTTAACTATCTTAAAAAACTTATTTGATATATCAATACTTTCATGATCAACTAAATAACTTCTTTTTAATCCAATTAAGATTAAGAATGTTATAACTCCTTCTTTTACAAGTGTCCAAAATAGTAATCCTTGAGTTGATGAGATTATATTTTGATTTTGAACTTCATATAAAAATGTAGGATTTATCAATAAATAAAGTATTATAATTGATATACTTAAAATTAATATTTGAGTACTTAACTTATAGTTTAATGTGTATATATATACAAGTATTGTAAATGGAATACATACATATATATAAAGTTGCATGAAAATTTCTGCCATTTATTTCTCCGATTTCTTACAATTAAACGATTCAATTATATTTTTTAACTGATTAACATAGAGCATTTTGTTTTGGGGATATCTATATTTTTTTAACTCACCTGTATAAATATCAACCTCAATCCAGCTAGTAATAGTGGTACTGCCGTCATGATTAGTTATGAGATATGAAGTTGCAAAAAGATAGTTGTCTTTATAAATAAAATAGTAACCGACTTCTTTAGTATTTCTAAAAAAAATATCTCTTAATTTTGTATCATTCAAAACAGTTTGACAAACTATATTTTTTGCACCTTGCAATGATACTTTTGCATTTTTTAATTGTGCATTATATGCAGGCGTACCGTAAAGATATATTTCTTTTTGCTCATTAGTAGATGAGCAAGCCGTAAAAATCAAAACTAATACAGCCACATATATGAACTTTATCACTTAACATTATCCTTGTTATACTTAGGTTTTATCTAACATAAGTTATCATATGTGCATCACATTAACAACATAATTATTACATCTTTTTATACCAAAAAAGAGCTTTATCTCCAATAATCTGGGTATCATTAGATGAAACAGATGAGATTGATAAAGTGATTGTAAAAGATGTAGATGAAAAAGAATTCATTGGAAAGATGATATTTAATAATAAATCTATACTTGACGTTATAGATAAAAAATGATTTTCAAAAAGGCATAGTATTAAGTATGAATAAAAAGTTTAAAATTAAAAGTGTAATATTGTTGACCTTGACAAATTAGTCGAACAAGGAGTTATTTGAAATAAAAAAGAGTGATAATCTCACTCTTTTTTATAAGTCCCGCAAGATAGAAATTAAAAATAATAAATGCGGGAAGCTTTGCCTCCGAAGCCGTAGTTGTTTTTGCTTACTTTTCGTCAACACAAAAGTAAGAGAACAAAGAGGTTTATCCTCTTCAAGAGAATACTATTTTTTATGCCCCTCATAAAGTTCAATAATCTCCTCTTTACTCAATTCCCTTTTCAATTTATCACTTTGCTCTTTTACTAAAATACCAAATTTTATAGACTCTTCTTTAGTTAAATTTTCTCCAAAAAACTCACTTATGATAAAAGCAACTCCCCCTTTCCCTGATTGGGAATTTACTCTAATAACATCTTCATATCCCCTTTTTATATCTTTTGGGTCTATTGGCAAGTATGGGACATTCCACTCTTGACAAGAGTTTTCTCTATAAAAGTCTATTCCTTTTTTTATAGCATCTTGATGGCCTCCACTAAAAGCTGTAAAAATCATATCTCCCACATAAGGATGTCTTGAGTGAACTTTTAAACTTGTTTTTTCTTCATACATCTTTTTTACTTCATCTATAATTGACAAATCAAGAGTAGAATCAATACCTTGTGAGTGTAAATTAAAAGCAAAATTTACTAAATCTAAGTTCCCTGCTCTCTCACCATTTCCAAAAAGTGTTCCTTCAACTCTATTTGCACCTGCTAAAACTGCAAGTTCTGCTGAGGCTACTGATGTTCCTCTGTCATTGTGAGGATGAACACTTATTATAAGGGCATCTTTATTGTTCAAATTATTGCACATCCACTCTATTCTATCTGCATAAATATTTGAAGTGCAAGCTTCTAGAGTGTTTGGTAAATTTATTATCATCTTGTTTTGTACTGTTGGTTTTACTACATCGATTACTTTATTACATATTTTTACTGCAAACTCTAAATTGGTTTGGGAAAAACTCTCTGGGGAATAATCATATATAACATTGCCCTCAAAATCTTTAGTAAGTTCCCTTAAGTATTTCATTGACTCAACTGCCATATTTATTATCTCTTCATCACTTTTTTTAAAAACTACTCTTCTTTGGAACTCATTTGTAGGATTGTATAGATGAAAAATTCCATTTTTCACTCCTCTCATAGCTTCAACACTTTTTTTTATCCACTCTTTTTTTGCTGGTATTAATACTTGAATAGCAACATCATCAGGTATAAGATTTTCTTCAATTAATTTTCTTGTAAAATTAAAATCAGTATCACTAGCACTTGGATAGCTTACTTCTATTTGTTTAAATCCCATCTTTACTAAAGTATTAAAATACTGCAACTTTTGTTCAATATTTAAAGGGTTTACTAAAGCTTGATTTCCATCTCTTAAATCTACACTTCCATAAATAGGTGCTTTTGTGATTTGATTATTTGGCCAAGTACGTACGAAGTTTTTGACAATAGGATATTGTCTATATTTTTTATAAGTCATTTTATTCTCCATGATTTTATATATTTTGCAAATATTTGCGACTAAAATTGATAAGGTATGATTTGAAAATTATTTTAGGAATTAGAGGTTTAAGAGTAGATTGTTTATTTGAATAATGTTATATTTTTTCATACTATTTATAGTTTCTCCTTTTATTTGCCTAAGTATATAAAATAAAAGAATTTAAATCTTGTACAAAATTAACATTTATGAAGATATATTTGATTGATACTCTTTAGGTGTTAGTTGAAATACTCGTTTAAAGTTTCTATTTAAGTGGCTTTGATCAAAAAAACCACACTGTAAAGCAACATCAACAATTGGTATATTTTTTGATAAAAGCTCTTTTGCTTTATGTACTTTTTTATTTAAGATGTATGAGTGTATTGTCTTTTTAAAGACTCTAATTAGGTGAATTTGGGTTATATTAAATATCTTAGAAATATATTCCAAACTAAGTTCTTCTAAGTAATTTTCATCTAAATACTCTTTTATTTTAAAGCAAATATCATTTTTAAAATCTTCTTTTATTTTTTTATAACTAAAAAATTTTATACAAAATTCTAAGACAAACTCCTCTTTTTGAATTATGCTTACTTTTTCATCTAAGATAATTTGGCATAAATTTTCAAAGTCTAAACTATTTTCTTTATAAGTATAATCACTATTAAAAAATAAGCCAATACTATTTAAAAATGAAGTATCCAAATACAAAACATAACCATCTTTAGCTTCACTTTGTAAAGTTGCACTATGTGCTACTAATTTATTTATTATTATAAAGTTATTTGGTTTTAATAAAATAGATTCATCTTTAAAATTGATATTTATACTATTTTGTTTTATCGAAGTTATTGTTATTTGATTATGAGAGTGTAATTTCTCACACTCTTTAATATGTTTTATATATCTTAACTCTAAAAAAGGTAATTTATCATTTTTAAAAATCTTAATTTCATTCATAATTACGACACAAATATTTTAATAATATTTCCAACTAACATAAAAATAAGCACAAAGATAAGCACTTTTTTTATAAACTCTTCTCCACCTTTAATAGCAAAATGGCTTCCTGCATAAGATCCAGCTACATTTGCTAATCCTAAAGGAAGTGCAACTGCCCAAAGAACTTTTCCTGCAAAAATAAATGCAATTGCAGAACCTACATTTGTTGCAAAATTTAAAGGTTTTGTTGAAGCTGTCGCAGTTAAATAATCTAAACTCAAAAATTTCTTCATTGAAATAGTTAAATATGTCCCTGTTCCAGGGCCAAGTAAACCATCATAAAATCCAATTGGAGCAGTTGAAAGAATAATTCTTTTTTTAGTCACTTCTTCTTTATCTTTTTTTATGTGTTTACTCTTTTTAAAAAGAAAAGCTAATGCAATTGGAATTGCTATTAATATAGCCCATTTTATAGTTTCATCTGATAAAAACATAACTAAAGAGCTTCCAATATAAGAGAATACTAAACAAGGAATAATCGCGATTGAGACAACATACCAAGATATTTTTTTACTTAATGCATATTTTATTGTTGCCATAAATACACCAAAAAAACTTGCTACTTTATTTGAAGCTAAAACATGAACGGGAGATATTCCCATAAAAAGAAGTGCAGGAACTTGAATCATTCCTCCTCCACCAGCAATTGAGTCAATATAACCAGCAATAAAACCAGCTACAAGAAGAAAAATAACCCATGAAAGGGCAATATCATTAAAAAGTTCCATTATGTGAATGCCTTAATATTAAATACAATAAAAGATAGCAAAAAGCTATCTTTTAAAATTTATGCAAATGCAGGTTGTAAGAAAGGAATAATCTGTTTTTTTCTTGATAGACAACCATCTAACCAAACTTTGTTGTCTTCAAGTTTTACATCAAATGCTTTTTCAAAAATTGATGTATCTTCTGAAGAAACTAATACTTCAGAACCTTCTTTCATAATATCTGTAAGAAGTAAACATGCTGTATGTAAATTGTTTTCTTCTCTTAATTTATCTAAATCTGCTTGTAATTCAGATTTTATACTATCAAATAAGCTTAAATCAATTACTTCTAATTGTCCAATACCAACATTTTTTCCATGCATATCAAATGGTTTATAATCTCTTAAAATTAAATCTCTTACAGGAACACCTTCAACTGCTGATTTAACTTTAAACATCTCCATTCCAAGTGCACCAAAATCTTCAACACCAGCAATTTCTGCCAATTCTCTTACTGCTTTAATATCAGTTTGTGTACATGTTGGTGATTTAAAAATTACTGTATCACTTAAAATTGCACATAACATTACTCCAGCAATATTAGCAGGAATTTCAACACCATGGAAGTCATACATCTCTTTTACGATTGTATTAGTACATCCAACAGGTCTAATCCAACACTCTAATGGAGTAGAAGTAGTAATATCTCCTAATTTATGATGATCAACTATACCAACAACAGTTGCTTCATCTAAATCTTTTGGTGCTTGTCCTCTATCTGAATAATCTGTAATAAATAGTTCACAACCTGCAAATTCAGTTTTAAGTTCAGGTGCTTCAAAACCAAATCTATCTAAGATAAATTGAGTTTCAGGGCTAACTGGTCCTTGTCTTGCAGGTATTGCTTCACGCCCAATTTTATTTAAAAGGTAAGCTAATGAAATCGCTGAACAGATTGAATCTGAATCAGGAGTAGTATGTCCACATGTATAAATTGCCATAAAAAATATCCTATATTTAAGTTTTTGTGATTTTACCTAAAGTTAAGTTATTTTAATTTTAAAAAGTGAAGTTAGAGTTATTTGTTGAGAAAAAAAGTTAAAATAAGAGGAAGATTCCTCTTATTTTAGTTAGTTTTGGATAAGAAATTGTCCAAGTTCTCTATTTTTTACAAGTTTAGAAGAATCAACTACAACTCCATGCATAGAGATATAAGTACCATTATTAACCTCAGCACTTAAAAATCCTAAAGCCTGAGAAAAGTTCATAGTAGCTTCAATTGTATCTATACTCATTGGAACCATTGCCCCTGTAAATACAATTTTTTTAGCTATTTTTTCTTCTTTTATTAATGCACTTGTCAAATGAACAGTATCTGTTCCATGAATTATAATAATATTATCATTTTGTGTATTTTTTATAGCATCACAAATCTCTTTTCTATCTTCATCTGTCATATCTAAACTATCTTTTGATACAACATTTACAATTTCAAAATCTACATTGTGGCATGATGCTACAATTTTATCTAAAGCTATATTATCAGCTGGAACTTCTAATTGTCCTTTAATTGGATTATATCTTTTATTAAAAGTACCACCAGTATTGATAATAGTTACTTTCATTAAACGTCCTTTCCTTCATAATTATTTACCATATTTTTTGGGTGAAGTAAATCTTCTAACTCTTCTTTTGTAAATAACTCTTTTTCTAAAAGAAGATCATAAACTCTTTTATTTGTTGCTAGTGCCTCTTTTGCAATTGCTGAACTTTTTTCATAACCTAAAATTGGATTTAAACAAGTAACAAGTGTTACTGAATTTAAGATATATTCCATACAAACATCTTCATTTGCAGTTATACCTTTCACACATTTTTCACCTAATGAATCAAATGCTCTTCTCATCATATTTATTGAATTCATTAATTTATATGCAACTAATGGTTCAAAAACATTAAGTTGAAGTTGTCCACTTTCACAAGCAATTGAAATTGTAGAATCTGAACCAATTACTTCAAATGCCACTTGATTTACTACTTCAGGAATTACAGGATTTACTTTTCCTGGCATGATTGAACTTCCTGGTTGCATTTTTGGTAAATTTATTTCATTAAACCCAGCTCTAGGACCTGAACTTAGTAATCTCAAGTCATTACAAACTTTAGAAACTTTGATTGCAACTCTTTTAAGTATACCAGAAATATGCACAAAAACTCCAGTATCTTGAGTTGCTTCAATTAAATCCCCAGCACTTTCATAATCAATACCAGTTACGCTTCTTAAATGGTTTATAACTTTTTTTTGATACTCTTTTTTTGCATTAATTCCAGTACCAATAGCAGTAGCACCTAAATTTACTTCTTTTAATAAAGCTTGAGATTCACTTAATCTAAAAATATCTTCATTTAACATTACTGCAAAAGTTTGAAACTCTTGTCCTAAAGTCATAGGAACAGCATCTTGAAGCTGTGTTCTTCCCATTTTTAATACATCTTTAAACTCAATAGATTTATCATGAAAAGCATCCCTTAAATCTCTTAATGAATCTTTTAACTTATAAATTAGTTCATAAAGAGTTACTTTTATTGCTGTTGGATAAACATCATTTGTAGACTGACTCATATTAATATGATTATTTGGATGTATAATATCATATGAACTTCTAGGATATCCTAATATTTCAAGTGCTCTATTAGCAATTACTTCATTTGCATTCATATTTGTAGAAGTACCTGCTCCCCCTTGAATTGGGTCAACAATAAACTGATCATGAAATTTCCCATCAATAATTTCATTACAAGCTTGTATGATTGCATCTTTTTGTTCAAGTGTTAAATCACCTAATTCAAAATTAGTTAAGGCACAAGCTTTTTTAACTTTTGCAAGTGATTTAATAAAAGTAGGAAATAGTGATAAACTAGTTTTCGTAATATCAAAATTCTCTTTTGCTCTTAATGTTTGAATTCCATAATAACAATCTTTTTCAATCTCTTTTTCACCTATAAAATCGTGTTCGATTCTAATGCTATCTGCCATGTCATCCTCTTTATTATAATTTAATTTCAAAAGCATATATTATAAAAGTATATAAAAAGTGTGCTTTTAAATTTATGCTTATTATTTTTATAAAAAATAAGCTTAATAGCCTCAAAATCATATGTAAATATACTAAAAAGAGCAGGTATTGTAAACACCTTAATTGAATAAATCTGTACACTTTATAAACAATCAAAATTTGCATAAATATATAATTTTAGTTACAATTTTCTATGAACTAAAAAAAAGGAGATAAAATGAACTTTTTTTGTTTTTTAACAATGAAACTAAAACATGAACTAAGTTTACTCCTTATAAAACTATTTAGACTTGTAGAAATATTTACAAAACCTATCAAAAGAATACAAAACTTACTTATTCAAGATAAAAACTTCATAATGGCTGCCATTTAGACCCCCGCAATTAATCCAGTCCAATGTTAATTGTGATTTTAATCAATTGACTTTATTTTTAGAATACTATTGATTAATTTAGTGGGTCATTCCAATTTTATATATTAAATATTTTTTTTAAGGAATTTAAAATGGCAAATGAAATGAATATATTTGAAGAGTATGAATCAGAAATCAGAGCATATTGTAGAGCGGCACCAACAGTTTTCAAATCAGCATCTAATGCAAAAATGATAGATGAAAATGAAAAAGAATATGTAGATTTTTTTGCGGGTGCAGGAGTTTTAAATTTTGGACATAATAATCCAAAAATGAAAGAAGCAATTATCAAATTTATTGAAAATGATGGAGTAATTCAATCTTTAGATATGTTTACAGATGTAAAAAGAGAATTCATTGATACATTTGTTAAACTAATTTTAAAACCAAGAGGTTGGGAAGATAGAAAATTACAATTTACAGGCCCTACTGGAACAAACGCAGTTGAAGCTGCATTAAAACTAGCAAGAAAAGTAACAGGAAGAACAGAAGTAGTTGCTTTTCATAGAGGTTTTCATGGTATGACTTTAGGATCATTAGCTTGCACAGCAAATAATGCTTTTAGAAGTTCATCAGGAGTTCCTTTAAATAATGTAATAAGAGGAACTTTTAATGATATGCATGCATTAAAATTAATGAGAGAGCAAATTGAACATACAGGTTCTGGACTTGTTCCCCCTGCAGCATTTATGGTAGAAACTCTTCAAGCAGAAGGTGGAGTACATGAAGCAGATAAACAATGGATTTTAGAAGTTCAAAAACTTGCACGTGATACTGGTGCACTTTTCATTGTTGATGATATTCAAGGTGCAAGTGGAAGAACAGGAAGTTATTTTAGTTTTGATGATTTAGAAATTGATCCAGATATTGTTGTACTTGCAAAAGGTCTTGGAGGAATAGGAACTCCTATTGGTATGTGCTTAAATAAAGCAGAATATGACAAAGCATGGAGTCCAGGTCAACATACTGGTACATTTAGAGGTCAAGGAATATCTTATGTAGCAGGTAAAATTGGACTAGAAAACTTTAAAGATGAAGAATTTAATAATGAGACAAAAAGAAAAGGTCAAATAATAAAAGATACTTTAGACTCATTAAATTCAAAATATGATCAAGTAAAAGGTGTACGACATAAAGGAATGATGTTAGCAATTGATTTTGAAAATGCTGCATTAGCCAAACAAATTACAACTAAATGTTTTGAAAATGGGTTAATTATTGGAGCTTGTAGTACTGGTGAAATTGTTAAATTTATTCCACCATTAACAATTGAAGAAGATACTTTAAAAGAGGGACTTAGCAGATTTGTAAAATCAGTAGAGTCAATCTTAGGTTAAGGAGAATATTATGAGTTATAGTTCAACACATTTTAAATCAATTAATCCTTATACACAAGAGACTGTATGCGAAATCCCTATGCATACAAATGAGCAAGTAAAACAGATTATCGAAAATGCTCAAGATGTATATATAAATGTTTGGAGAGATACACCTTTTAAACAAAGAGCTCAACTATTAAATGAAGTTGCAAAACAGATGCTTGATAATCTTGATGAATATGCACTTCCTATGACTGAAGAGATGGGTAAACCAATCAATGAAGCAAGAGGTGAAGTAAAAAAAGCTGCATGGGCTGCTGAACATTATGCCCAATTTGGTGAAGAATATTTAAAAACTGAATATTTAGAATCTGATGCTACACAAAGTTATGTTCAATATTTACCATTAGGTGCAACACTTGGTATTTTACCTTGGAATGCCCCTTTTTGGCTAGCATTTAGATATCTTGCTCCTGCACTAATGTCAGGCAATAGTTGTATTATGAAACATGATTCTCATACTCCATTATGTGCTTTAAAGATTGTTGAAGCATTTGAAAAAGCAGGAATGCCTAAAAATCTTGTTCAAAATATTGTTATTGATCATACACAAATTGAACCAATAATAAGACACCCTTTTATTACAGGTGTTTCTTTAACTGGTTCATCAAAAGCTGGTTCAATTATTGGTGCAATTGCAGGTAGCGAAATAAAACCTGTTGTTTTAGAATTAGGAGGAAGTGATCCTGCGATTGTTTTAGCTGATACAAAAGACTTAAATGAAGCAGCAGATGTTATTGTATTATCAAGATATATTAATGCAGGACAATCTTGTATTGCTGCAAAAAGAATAATTGTAGAAGAACCAATTTATGAAGAGTTCATAGAATTACTTAAAGAAAAATTCTCTAAATTAAAACTTGGTGACCCGAAAGATGAATCAACAAATATAGGCCCAATTGCTAGAAAAGAACTAGTTGATGAGATGCATAGTCAAGTTGACAGATCTATAGCTGCTGGAGCAAGATTGGTTTTAGGAGGGCAAAAATATGAAGGAAAAGCTTTCTTTTTCCCTGTTACACTTTTAGCAGATGTTGATCCAGGTATGGTTGTTTCTTGCCAAGAGACTTTTGGTCCAATTGCAGCAGTTATAAAAGCTAAAGATATAGATGATGCAATAAAAATTGCAAATGATACAGATTATGGTCTTGGAGGTTCTGTATGGACAGGAGATATAGAAAAAGGTAAAAAAATAGCTAGCAAAATTGTCACTGGACAAGTATCAGTAAATGGCATTGTGAAATCAGATCCAAGACTTCCAAGTGGTGGAGTAAAAAAATCTGGGTTAGGAAAAGAGTTAGGACCACATGGCATAAAAATGTTTGTAAATACTCAACAAGTTTGGGTTGGACCTGTAAAATAACTTATAAGTATCAAAGGGATTAAAAGATGAAGGGTAAATTACCATTTACAAAAAAAGAGTATATCCAAAGGGTACGAAAAGTAAAATCTTTAATGCAACAAAGAAGAATAGATGTTCTTGTTGCAACTGACCCAGGAAATATGAATTGGTTAACAGGTTATGATGGTTGGTCTTTTTACGTTCACCAAGGAGTAATTATCTCTTTAGATGAAGAAGAACCGATTTGGTTTGGAAGACTTATGGATAGAAATGCAGCACTTATAAAATGTTTTATGAAAGAGGATAATCTTTATGGTTATCCTGAAAAATATGTACAAAATCTAGATGAACATCCAATGACATGGATAGGTGAAAATGTCTTTCAAAAAAAAGGTTGGACTAAAGGTATTATTGCAACAGAAAGAGATACATATTATTATACAGCTGAAGCACATTTTAGACTAACTGCAACTTTACCAAATGCAACATTTATAAATGCAAATAATTTGGTTAATTGGGCAAGAGGTATTAAATCTAAAAAAGAGATTGAATATATGAAAATTGCAGGAAAAATTACACAAAAAATTCATCAAAGAGTTTTAGATGTAGTTAGAGTTGGTATTCCCAAAAGTCATGTAGTATCACAAATTTATGAAACTGCAATTGAAGGTGTTGATGGATATGGTGGGGATTATCCTTCAATTGTTCCATTGTTACCTTCTGGAGCTGATGCATCTGCATCTCATATTACATGGGATGAAAGGCCTTTTAAGAGAAAAGAAGCAACATATTTTGAAATATCAGGTTGTTATAAAAGATACCACTGCCCAATGTCAAGAACAATTTTCATGGGTAAACCTGAACAAAAATATCTTGATGCTGAAAAGGCTTTACAAGAAGCAATTTTGACTGGATTAGAACAAGCAAAACCTGGAAATAGGACTTGTGATATTGCAAATGCTGTTGATGCAATTATGAAAAAATTTGGAATTAATAGAAATGGTGCAAGATGTGGTTATCCAGTAGGAGTTAGCTATCCACCTGATTGGGGTGAAAGAACTTGTAGTTTAAGATCATCAGATTTAACTGTTTTAGAACCTGGAATGACTTTTCATTTTATGCCTGGAATTTGGCAAGACGATTGGGGAATAGAAATAACTGAAAGTATATACATAACTGATACAGGAGTTGAAACTTTTTGTGATTTTCCAAGAGAATTGTTTATTAAGTAATACATGCATAAGTGATAAAAAAGCGGCATTTAATTACCATTTCAAATTAAAAAAAAAGGAAGAATATGAAATTTAATTTTAAATTACTTGTTTTAGCAAGTCTAATTACAGTTACAAGCTTAAGTGCAGCAACATGGAAATATGCCATGGGAGAAGGCAAGAAAGATCCACAAGGTATTTATGCAGTTGCTTTTAAAAACTATATTGAAAAACACTCTGATAATAAAATAGAAATCTATCCAGTTGGTTCTTTGGGAGAAGAGACTGACATGATGGAACAAACTAGATTCGGTATTATTCAATTTTTAGGTCAATCTACAGGATATATGGGTGCAACAATTCCTGAAATGGATTTATTTACTCTACCTTATGTTTTACCAACAGATACAAAAGAGTTAGATTACTTTTTTAAACACTCTAAAGTAATAAATAAAATGTTACCTCCAATTTTCAATAAGCATAAACTTGAACTACTATCAGTATTCCCAGAAGGTGAAATGGCAATTACTACAAATGAAGAGTTTCATTCTCCTGCTGATTTAGAAGGTAAAAAAATGAGAGTTATGCCAGGTTCTCCTATTTTAGTTGATACATATGAAGCTTTTGGTGCTTCTCCTGTACCTATGAGTTGGGGTGATTTAATTGGTGCACTTAAAACAAATATGGTTGATGGACAAGAAAATCCTACAGTTTGGATAGCAGCTTATAATTTAGATAAATTATCAAAAGTATTAACTTATATTGGTCATAGTAGTTTTAATGCAGTTGCAGTTGCAAATAAAGACTTTTATGATAGATTAAGTAAAAAAAATAAAAAGCTTGTTCAAGAAGCAGCAAAATATGCACATAAAGTTATTTTAAAAGCTGCAAAAAATCTTGACAAAAAAGGAATTGAAAAAATCAAGAAAAATAATCCTGATTATAAAATAGTTAGATTATCTGAAAAAGAAAAAAGTTTATTTAAAGAAAAAGCAAAAAAAGTTCAAGATAAGTTTGCTTCAAAAAGCGTTTCAAATAAGAAGTTATTAAATCAAATGAAAGAAGATTTACATGAAGCAGAAAAAAACAATAGTAAATAAGACCTTTTTATGGTCTTATTTAAAATATGAGAAATACTATTTTTTTGCAGGAGTTATATAATGAATAATTCAGAAGATAATTTCCAAAATAGTATCAAATATTTTCTAAGTAGTCTTGATTATATTGATTTGGTAATTAGTAAATTTGAGAAGTTTATGCTTGGAATTGGAGTAATAGCCATGGCTCTAAATACAATTGCAGCAGTTATAAGTAGATTTATATTTGATGATGCAATTGTATCAACAGATGAATTAAATATGATTTTTATAGTTGTTATTACTTTTGCTGGATTAAGTTTTGCAGCAAGACAAGGAAGACATATTAGAATGTCTGCTATATATGACTTATTAGGTAAAAACTTAAAAAAAGTAGTAATGGTAATTATATCATTTGTAACTGGTTCATTTATGCTTTTTCTAGCATATTTCTCAGTTTTATATATTAATGATGTTTATTCAAGTGGAAGAATATTGCCAGCATTAGGAATACCTGTTTATGTAATCTATCTTTGGGTTCCAATAGGATTTATCATAACTGGTTTTCAATATTACTCTACTATTATAAAAAATATTACACAAGAAGATGTTTATCTATCTACAAGTATAAAAGACGGATATAAAAATGAATTTAATGAAGCAGAAGCTTAAAGGATAGAGATGGCTCTTTTAATTTTTTCTATAATGGTAGTATTATTATTAATCGGTTTTCCTATGATGGTACCTTTAATTGCAGGATCTACAGTTGGATTTTATGAAATTTTTGGTGATTTAAATAAAATGCAATTTATGATACAGCAAATGATGGCAGGAATTAGACCAGCAGCACTTATTGCAGTACCTATGTTTATTTTATCTGCTGATATTATGACAAGAGGAAAATCAGCTGAAAAACTAATTGATTTGGTAATGTCCTTTGTAGGACACATAAAAGGTGGATTAGCTGTAAGTACTGCTTGCGCATGTACTATGTTTGGAGCAGTGTCTGGTTCAACACAAGCAACTGTTGTTGCAATAGGTTCTCCTCTTAGACCCAAATTACAAGAGGGAGGATACAAAGACTCATTTATTTTAGCTTTAATAATAAACTCCAGTGATATCGCATTTTTAATTCCTCCAAGTATTGGAATGATTATTTATGGAATTGTTGCAAAAGCATCTATACCTGAACTATTTATAGCAGGTATTGGTCCTGGACTTTTAATACTTTTATTATTTTCTGCATATAGTATTTTTTATGCATATAAACATGATATTCCAACACAAAGAAAATCTACTTGGAAAGAAAGATTTGTTGCATTTTATCATGCTTTATGGCCACTTGGATTTCCAGTAATTATTATTGGTGGAATATTTGGCGGAATATTTAGTCCAACTGAAGCTGCTGCTGTTAGTGTTGCATATGCATTATTTTTGGAAGCAATAATTTTCAGAACTATGAAACTAAAAGATTTTTATAATTCTGCAGTTGCAACTGGTCTTGTAACAGCAGTTGTATTTATATTAGTAGGTGCAGGTGCTGCATTTGCTTGGGTTTTATCTTTTGCACAAGTACCGCAAGATATTTTATCTTCTATTGGTATTGCACAAATGGGTAAATACCAAGTGCTTGGTATAATATCGCTTGCTTTTTTTGTAGGTTGTATGTTTGTTGATCCAATAGTTGTAATCTTAGTATTAGTACCAATTTTTATGCCAGTTGTTAATCAAGTAGGATTAGACCCAGTATTAGTAGGAACAATAATCACACTTCAAGTTGCTATTGGTTCTGCCACACCTCCTTTTGGATGTGATATATTTACTGCAATTGCAATATTTAAAAGACCATATTTTGATGTGATAAAAGGAACACCTCCTTTTATATTTATTTTATTAACAGTTGCAGTATTACTGATATTTTTCCCTCAAATTGCACTATATTTTAGGGATTTAGCTTTTAGATAAACTTATTATAAAAAGGAAGTTCAAATGTATAAAAATTTTGATGAAGTAGTAGAATTTGCTACAAACTTTAGACATAATTTACATAAAAATCCAGAGTTAACATGGGATGAAATAAATACTGCAAAAAAAATTAGAGAGATTTTAAGTAAACATAATATTTCATATAAAACCTATGCTAATACAGGAACTGTTGGACTTCTTGGAGAAAATAAAAAAGGAGTGCATATTGCATTAAGAGGTGATATAGATGCTTTACCTTTAGAAGAAAAAACAGATGTTAAATATAAATCAACAAAACCAAAATGCATGCATGCTTGTGGGCATGATGGACATACGGCAACTTTAATTGCTACAGCAATATGGTTAAAACAAAATGAAGATAAATTAACAAATCCTATTTCTTTGATTTTTCAGCCTGCTGAAGAAGGAGGACATGGTTCTAAAAAAATGATTGAAGAGGGTTGTTTAGAAGGTGTTGATATGATTTTTGGTTGGCATAATTGGCCTGCAATTGAGTATGGCAAAGCAGTATGTCCAGATGGCACAGTAATGGCAGGAAATGCAACTTTTCATATAACATTAAAAGGTTTAGGTGGTCATTCTTCCCAGCCTGAACTATGTAAAGACCCAGTACTTGCAGCATCTGCACTTACAATGGCACTACAACAAATTGTAAGTCGTCAAATATCACCTCAAGAAGCAGTTGTTCTTTCTGTAACTTCAATTGATGCAATTAGCGGTGTTACTGTAATTCCAGACAAAGCAAAAATAGAAGGTTCAATTCGTGTTCCAAAAATTGAATTAAAACAAAAAGTATTTAAACAAATAAAAGAAATTAGCCAAAGTATTGCAACTGCATATAATGTAGATGTTGAAGTAGAATTAAAAGAAAGATATAATCCTACAATAAATCATAAAGAACCTGCATCAAGATTTAGAGAAGTTTTAAAAGACACTCTAGGAGAAAATTGGCAAAGTTCCATTGCTACACCAATTATGGCAAGTGAAGATTTTAGTTATTATTTAAATACAATCCCTGGTGCTTTTGCATTAATAGGTAGTAATGATGGTGAAGAAAAGCACCAAAAGCCTTGTCACAATGTCTATTATGATTTTAATGACAAACTAATAAAACCTGTAAGTATTTCTCTTATGAAATTAGCAAATTTTGATTTTAAGGAGTAATACTAAATTAAAATATAACCTTCTTGAGGAACATTTTTGATTATATTTACAGGTAGTTTTGAACGTAAGTCTTTTATAAAAGATTTTAAAGCATGGGTTGTCATCTCTTTTTCAACCCAAAGTTCTTGTTCTATTTGCTCATATGTTACAATAGAGTTTTTTCTTTTAGCTAGTAGTTGCAAAAAATCTTTTTCTCTTTTTCTTAGAACTATTGTTTCTTTATTTTTATAATGTAATTGTCTTTTTTCAATATCTAAAACTAAATCTTCACATAAAACAATTGGTTTTGAATTCTTTTCAATAAATTTCACCAATGCTTCATTTAATTTTTTTAAATTTAAAGGTTTTAAAATATAATGATTTATATTTAGGTTTATTAAATCCATCAAATACTCTTCATTTGAATAAGCAGTTATCACAAAGATAGTAATATCTTTATCAACTTTTCTTACTCTTTTGATAAATTCAACTCCATTACAATTTTTCATTTGAATATCAGTTAATATAATTTTAGGTTTATAATATTCATATAACTCAAAACCTTCATCTCCATCTTGAGCTTCATAAACATCATCAAAATAGTATTTTAAAGTTTGAACTATTACTTCTCTAATTCCACTTTCATCTTCTACACATAAAATTGGTATATCTTTTAACTCTTTTAATAATCTGTTATTCATTATTTTCTTCCATTATTGTAATTTTAAATACTGCTCCATCAATATCATTATAAACTTCTAATTGCCCATGCATATTTGTTTCAATTATTAGTTTAGAGATATAAAGACCTAAGCCAGTACCTTTGGATGAATCTTTTGTACTATAATATGGATCAAAAATCAAATCAATATTATCCTCTTCTATTCCACCTGCATTATCTTTTATTTTAACAATTCTTGCATTTTCTTTATTTTGTATTATTATATCAATTTTAGGATTTTTTATTTTTCTTTCTACTAAAATATCTCTTGCATTTGATAAAAGATTTAAAATAACTTGTGAATATTCACTTGGATAACCATAAATAGATTTACCATCTTCATTTTTTATATTTAATTTTATAGAACTATAATCTAAAGTTGCATTAATTAAATTTATTGCTTTATTACAAGCATCAATTGCAAGAAAATGTTCTTTTTTCTTATCTGGTTTATAAAAATTTCTAAAATCATCAATAGTATTTGACATAAATTCAATCATTTTATCACTTTTTTCAACAGAGTCCAAAATGTGATTATTGTTTACTTTTTTTAATCTTGTTGCAACTTCTAATTCCATTAAAATCACAGATAATTGAGTTAAAGGTTGCCTCCATTGATGAGCAATCATACTTAACATTGTACCCATTCTTGCAAGTCGCGATTGTTGAAGAATTTTCTTGTCTTTTCTTTTTGCTTCTTGGATTCCTTCATTTACTTTTTGGGATAAGCTTTGGTTTAAATTTTGAAGTTTTTTCTCTTTTGATTCTACTTGGTTTTTATATTTTCTTACAACATCATTTATAATTGAGACCATAATAAAAGAGAATATTGCCATTGTAATTACTACTATTTGAGTTAATAACATCATAAATTCTTTATATTTTTGTTCTCTTTTTTCATGTTTTTGTTTTATATTAGTAAGAAGTCTAGTTATCTCTTCTTTAGACTTATTTTGTTTTACATATATAGTTCTATATTCAGTTAAATCTTCATAAAAATTCTCTTCTGATAATTTCAAATAATAAGAAGTAGCAAAAAAAGATATAAATATTACAAATAAAAAAGGCATGATAATAGTAAAAAAAGGTATTCCCTCTTTTGTAAACATAGTAGTCCCTTGAAAATATCTATTTAATTTAAAATATTATAACAAAGTTTTAATAATAGGTATTATTCCTAGTTAGTTAAAGTAGCATATAAATAAAGTGTAAGAGATTGAATCTCTTACGCTTTAGTAGTCTCTCTTTTGTCGTTGATATTATCAACAATCTCTTTCCAAGTAGTTTCATCGATTTTAAATTCTTTATAATCGTTATATCTTAGAACAGGTTTTTTACCCTCTTTTATTTGTCTATCATAACCTTTAATAAGTCTTAATGCAGGTTTATATAATAAAGCAATTGCTGTCATATTAATAACTGCTAATAATCCCATAGATAAATCTGCAAATGAGAAGATTGAACCTAAATCTTGTAATGATCCCCAAATAATTAATCCAGCTACAAAAAGTCTAAATAAATTAAAGTATAATTTATTTCCTTTTGAGAAGAAGTTTAATGAGTTTTCTGCAAGGTAATAATTATATAAAATTGAAGAAAAACCAAATAAAAATAGTGCTATTGTTACAAAATATCCACCTAATGGCCCAATATGTTCAATTAAAGAGTTTTGAGTTAATAAAACTCCATCAACACCAGAAATACCAGGAGTATAAACACCAGATAGAAGAATAATAAATGCAGTACACGAACATAAAATAATTGTATCAATAAATACAGAAAAAGATTGAACAATACCTTGTTGTACTGGGTGAGCAACATAAGCTACTGCTGCAACGTTTGGTGCTGAACCAAGACCTGCTTCATTTGAGAACATTCCTCTTTTTGCACCTTGTAAAATAACAGCACCTAAACCACCTGCAATTGCAGAACTTGGTGCAAATGCTTCTTTAACAATTAAAGAGATTAAAGATGGAATTTCAGATATATTAAGTCCAATAACAACTATTGCAATTAATAAATATCCTAATGCCATAATAGGAACAATAACTTCAGAAATTTTTGTAATTCTTTTAATTCCTCCAAAAACTGCAAAACCAAAAACTAAAGTTAATGCAATACCAGTTACCCAAGTAGGAATAGAAAATGAAGATTCAAAAGAAGTAGTAATAATAAAAGATTGTGTTGCATTAAAAGCAAAGCCAAAAGTAATCATAAGTAATATAGAAATAATAATACCTAACCATCTTTGACCTAATGCTTTAGTTACATAATATGCTGGTCCACCTCTATATACATTAGAATCAATACCATCTTTTTCTTTATAAAGTTGAGCTAAAGAACACTCAAAGAAACTTGTACTCATACCAATAAGACCGATAATCCACATCCAAAAAACTGCTCCTGGTCCACCTAAAGTAATTGCAACTGCAACACCGGCAATGTTTCCACCACCAACACGACCAGCAACACTTAACATTAATGCTTGGAACGAACTAATATGCCCCTCTTTATCATGTACTGTATCTCTTAATATATTAAACATCTTAAAAAAATATCTAAACTGTACAAATCTTGAACTTATTGTGAAAAATAGACCTAATATTGGAAGTAAATAAAGTAAGATATTACCCCATATTAAATTATTCAAAAATTCATTTATTTCTGATAACATTATTCTCTCCTTATATGTTATTAAAAAACTTTAACATATCAAGGTGGGGTAAAAGTGTAATTTATATGTAAATTGATAGATATAATAAAAAATAAGAGAAAATCTCTTATTTTATTATTATGCTGCTTCTAGTTCACTTTCTGCTTGTTCAAGCATAGCAAACTCTTCATCTGCTGTTTTTGCAACAAGTGTATTTTTACTATAGAAGAAATAATATATTGCCCCTATTGCATATATAATCAATGTATAGTTAAATGCTCTTGGATCAAATGCATAAACACCTGTTAAAGCAACTAGACTTAAAATCAATGAAATTGATGATGTAATAACACCACCTGGAGTTTTATATGGTCTTTGTAAATCTTTTCTTTTTATTCTTAATAATATATGACTTAAAGACATCAATGCATATGAAATAGTTGCACCAACAACTGCCATAGCTAACATCAAGTCACCTTCACCACTTAATGATGCTAAAAATCCTAATATACCAGGAATAACTAAAGCCCAAGTAGGAGTTTTTCTTTTACTTGTTAAAGATAAAAATTTTGGTAAATATCCTGCTCTTGATAGAGCAAAAATCAATCTACTATATCCAAAAATAATAGAAAAGAATGATGCAATTAAACCAGCTAACCCTAATACATTTACTATTGTTGCTAAAGTAGTACTTCCAGTTGCATTTAATGCATCAACTAAAGGTACTGCACTTTTTCCAATCATACTTGCACTTGAAGAACCAGCTAATAAAAATAGTACTAATACTGCAGTAAAAAATAGAAATACCATTGCTGCAATTATACCTTTAGGTACATCTTTTGCTGGATTTTTTGCTTCTTCTGCTGCTAAAGGCACACCTTCAACTGCTAAGAATAACCACATACCAAAAGGTAAAGCAGCCCATACTCCATACCAACCATATGGTAAAAATTCACTTGCACCCATCGCATCAGCACTTGCTTTTATATCAAATAAATTTGTAACATTAAAATCACCAAGTAACGCAAAAGCTGTAGCAATAATTGCAAATACAGCAAATCCACTAATAATCATCATACTTTTTAATGCTTCACCAACACCTAAAAGATGAATTGCAATAAATACAGCATAAAAAGTAGCATATACAATTGGACCATTTATTCCTAGTAGTGCCTCAACTGCAGAACCAATAAAAATAACAATAGCAGCTGGTGCTAATGCATACTCAATTAGAATTGCAAGACCAGTTAAATACCCACCTGCTGGACCCATAACTTGTCTTGCGAAACTATAACCACCACCTGCAGCTGGAATTGCTGCTGACATTTCAGCTAATGATAAAACCAAACAAAAATACATTAAAGCCATAAGTCCTGCTGCAATTGCAAAACCACCCCAACCTGCTTCTGCTATACCAAAATTCCAACCTGCAAAATCACCTGAAATTACATATGAAATTCCTAATCCAGTTAATAATAGCCAACCTGCTGTTCCTCTTTTTAGTTGTCTTTTTGCTAAATAATCTTTATTTAATGTTTCCATTCCTCTTCCTTATTTAATTAAAAAATTTTTCTCTTCATCAAAACTATTTTCTATTATGTTATCTTGCGTCCTTTCTTTTAAATTCACTCCACTTAATTTAACCCTTCTTGACTCTTTAATTAAGTACATTGATTTATTTACAGCTTCATCATAAGATAAACCATCTAGTCTAACATTGGAAATACAATTTCTATATGCATCAGTAAGCCCTACTTTAGGATTATATGTTAAGTATAATCCTAAACTATCAGGAGAACTAAGTCCAGGTCTTTCACCAACTAAAACCATTACTGCTTTTGCATTCAAAAGTGAGCCTACCTCATCACCAATTGCAACTCTTCCTTGTTGAACAATTGTAATAGGAGCTAATTTCCAACTATCTTGTTCATTTGCCAATGATGAAGTTAATTTTTGTATATATTTAACTGCATTTTCTTTTATAGCAAAAGAAGATAACCCATCAACAATAACTATTGCTAAATCATACGTAGTATCTTCATTTGAAAAGTTTTTTAATAAGTTAATTGAGTGTTCATCTAACCTTCTTCCTAAATCTGGTCTTTGAAGATATATACTTCTATTTTGTGCTTTTGAATGTAAAAGTATTGGAGTACAACCATCTTGGATTAATCCAGTCTCAGTGATTTGATTATTTAAAAGTTTCATATCAATTGGCATATTATTTAACTCTTGACTTAAGCTTTCAACATCTAATGGTAAATGTACAGCATCTTGTGCTTGTGCATGTGCTAATTGAAAAGCCAATAACTCATTTGTAGGAAGATTTACTCCTACTCTACCTAAACCAATTCTAGCTTCAGTAAACTCTTTAAGTACATCCCATCTATTTTTTATTACACAATCTTCTGATTTACTCATGCACTAACTCCTATTAAGTTATTTAAAGGTTTTGAGAAAGCTAGTGGCATTTTTTTATTTAATATGAAGTTTTTCATATCACTAAAAATATCCATTTTTTCTAGCCATTGTTCAAACTCAGGAGCAGGCTTTAATCCTAATACTTTTCTTGCATATAAAGCATCATGAAATGATGTACTTTGGTAATTAAGCATAATATCATCAGCTCCAGGAACTCCAATAATGAAATTACATCCAGCAACAGATAATAAAGTTAATAAATCATCCATATCATTTTGGTCTGCTTGTGCATGATTTGTATAACAAATATCACATCCCATAGGTACACCTAAAAGTTTCCCACAAAAATGATCTTCTAGTCCTGCTCTAGTTATCTCTTTTCCATCATATAAATATTCAGGACCTATAAATCCAACAACAGTATTTACTAATAGTGGGTCAAACTTTTTAGCAACTGCGTAAGCTCTTGCTTCACAAGTTTGTTGGTCAACGTTATGATGCGCATTTGCAGATAGTGAACTTCCTTGTCCTGTTTCAAAATACATCACACTATTTCCAACTGTACCTCTTTTTAAACATAGTGCTGCATCTTGTGCTTCTTTTAAAGTATTTAAATTAAATCCAAAACTTGAGTTTGTAGCTTGCGTTCCACCAATTGATTGGAATACTAAATCAACAGGAGCACCATTTTCAATACATTCAATAGTATTTGTAACATGTGTTAATACACAAGATTGTGTAGGAATTTCATATTTTTGAATTACTTCATCCATAAGTTTAAGAAGTTTTGTAGCTTGAGATATATTATCTGTTGCTGGGTTTATTCCAATTACTGCATCACCATTTGCATATAATAAACCATCTAAAATACTTGCAGCAATTCCAACAACATCATCTGTTGGATGATTTGGTTGCAATCTTGTTGAGAGTCTTCCATCTAATCCAATTGTATTTCTAAAAGATTTAACAACTTTTGCTTTTTTTGCAACTAAAATAAGTTCTTGATTTCTCATTATTTTACTAACTGCTGCAATCATTTCTGGAGTAAAACCATCTTGAGCTTTATGAATTACTTCTGTTGTTGTTTCATCACTTAATAACCAGTTTCTAAAATCGCCTACTGTCATATGAGAAATACAACTAAAAGCTTCTTTATCATGTTCATCTAAAATAAGTCTTGTAATTTCATCTTCTTCGTATGGTATTAATGCTTCATTTAGAAAAGTTTTTAAAGGTACTTCTGCAAGTTTCATTTGAGCAACAACTCTTTCTTGTGAAGAGCTAGCTGCAACTTGTGCAAGTACATCTCCTGATCTTTTTGGAGTTGCTTTAGCCATAAGTTCAGCTAAGTTTTTAAAACTGTAAGTTCTATTACCTAAATTATATCTATAAGGACTTGTCATTCATTCTATCCTTTAAAGTTGATAGAAGAATGATATCATTTTTTATTTATATAGTAACACTTTTTTATGTATATAAAATATACATATATATTGAACATTTAATATATAAAATTATATTTTATAAAAAAACACTTACTATTACTTTTATGGCTAATAAAGATAAAAGGATTTTAAGTATATTTCTAAATTTTTTTCCATCTATTTTATCTCTTAATTTAGTTCCTGCATAGCTTCCCAATACTGCACCAATAATCATAAAAAGTAAAGTAGAAATATAATCAAAAAATGCAAAACCAAAAAATATAAAAACAAACACTTTAAAGATATGTGTAATTCCCATAAGTGCAGCAGCAGTTGCAACAACTCTATTTTTATCTTCAAAATCTTTATAAAGAAGTGTCATTGTTAAAGGTCCAGTTGCTCCAACAACTAAAGATAATCCAGTTTGAAAAAAACCAATAATAAAATAACTCTCAAATCTTTTTATTTTTTCATTGAATTTTTGTGACCACAAAGAAAGAAGAATATATACACCAATAAATAAAGGTACATACTCTAATGAGATATAATATATAATTGAAGAAATCAATGCAATTCCAAGTAAAGAACCTAAAATAAACTTAGGAAGTACTTGAAATTGTACATCTTTATAACCAAAAACTGCTCTACTAAAGTTACTTGTCATTTGTGTTAACCCATGTACAGGAATAAGAGCATTAACAGGTAAAAAAGAAGGTAGAATTGCAATTAAAATCATTCCTCCACCTAATCCAACAACACCTGCAACAGTAGAAGTGAAAAAAGTAATTAATCCAAGTAGTAAATCAATAAGCATAAGACCTCGTTAAATGAAATAAAATAACAAAAGTTGCCTTAATAATTATAGATTTATTACATATTATTTATATCTTTTAAACAGTAATTAATTTTATTTGTCATTGATAAAAAGCTTTTTGCATTAGAAGTACATTTATTCTTATGCTTTTCACCAGATACAGATATTTTTACATTATCTAATTTTACAATAAAGTCATCATTTTTAGTATATCTATTTGTTTTATTTAATATGTATACTATATTTTTATTAGCGTAAATACATACTTTAAATTTTGATTTATTTTTTACATAGTATTTTCTATCTTCTTTAGGTACCAAAAAGCAAAAAGATGGTACTTTAAAGTCATTTTTTATATTCTGATAAATTCCTAAATTATAAAAAAAATTTAAATTTTTTATTTTGTTTTTATTGTATGATACATTAAATTTTCCTTGCATTAAAATATTATTATATTTATATGAAGATCCATGCATAAAAACTGATAAAAAAACAGATATGAAAATTAATTTCATTATTATTCCTTTTGAAGACAAAAATTATATGGAATAAAATAAAAACACAACTTATAATAGCACATTAAAATAATTTTTTAATGTGCTATTTAAAAAGGCATAAAATTATGGATATCTTTCAATGGATTGGTTTTTTAGGTATGTCATTTGTAGTAACTGCATATATGCTATTACAAGTGAATAAATGTAATATTTACTCTACTTCATATCAAATATTGAATTTAACAGGTGCAATACTGTTATTAATTTCTCTTTTTGTACATTTTAATCTTGGTTCTTTTGTAATTGAGGTATTCTGGATTGTTATTACAATATATGGTATATTAAAAAATTTAAAAGGTAAAAAAAATGAAAAAAATTCTAATTTTAATTCTTAGTTTAGCTACTTTTTCTTTTGCAAATTCTACTTATGGAAAAATAGATATGCATGGAGGAAAGCAAGATAGTTTAATAAATAATAGTAATAGTTTTAAAAAGAAAAATTTTAATAGTTTTTCAAATTCTTTTACAAAAGATAATAATAAAAAAGAGCTAAAAAGAAAAAATAATAAAAACGATAAAAAAAAGAAAAAGAAGGATTAACATATGCAAAAATACAAATTTATATCTTGGAATGTAAATGGAATAAGAGCAGTTGATAGAAAAGATGGTTTAAAATGGATTGATGAAGATAGCGTTGATATTTTAGGGTTACAAGAAATAAAAGCAGAAGAGAATCAAATTCCAAAAACTATATTCGAAAAAGAGTACAAATTTAAACATATTAATCCTTGTAGCATAAAAGGACGTTCGGGAACTGCACTTTATAGTCAAATTGAACCTTTCTTTAGTGACAATACTATAAATGTAGATATATTAAAAGAAGGAAGAATAAACGAAGCACATTTTGATTTTAATGGGAAAAAAGTAGCCTATTTTAATGTATATTTTCCAAATGGACAAAGTAAAGAAGAAAGACTTGTTTACAAAATGGAATTTTATGATAGATTTTTAGAACATTGTGAAAACTTAAAAAAAGATGGATTTTCTATAATAATTTGTGGAGATGTAAATACTGCACATACAGAAATTGATATTGCAAGACCAAAGGCAAATGAAAAAACTTCAGGATTTCTTCCAATGGAAAGGGAGTGGATTACTAATTTTTTAAATCATGGATATATTGATACTTTTAGATACATGAATAAAGATTTAAAAGATAAATATAGCTGGTGGAGTTATAGAGCAAATGCAAGGGCTAATAATGTAGGCTGGAGAATTGATTATTTTTATGTAAGTGAAGATTTAAAAGACAATATAAAAAGTGCTTATATTTTAGATGATTATATGGGAAGTGATCATTGTCCGATCGCATTAGAGATTGAGCTATAAAAAAAGGGGTGTAAAATACACCCCTCCAAATAAAAACCTTAAAACTTTAAAATAATATACTAGAATCTATTATTAAAGTTTCTTCTTGGTCTCTCTTCTCTTGGTTTTGCCTCATTAATTTTAAGAGTTCTACCTTCGAATTCTTTTCCATTTAATTCATCAATTGCATTTTGTCCAGCTGCATTGTCATCCATACCAATGAAACCGAAACCTTTTGCTCTTCCAGTCTCTCTATCTGTGATGATTTTAACAGAATTAACTTCTCCATACTGAGCAAATAAAGCTCTTAAACTCTCTTCAGTAGTCCCATAAGACATATTCCCAACGTAAATTTGCATAATTTCTTTTCCTTTAAATATTATATAATTAACGAACCTTTACTTAACTTTATTTATATTTGGGAATATGAATATTGCCAGTTAAGGAACATTAAATATATTAGTAAGAAGATTATACTATAAAAAAAGGGAAAATATGTCAATTTTTAGTATAAATATTAAAATAATTATAAATTTTAATCAAAAAGCCCTATTAATGGTAACAAAATGCAACATTTTTTATCATTAGATAATAACTTTTATCTTTGACCATGAAATTGGAAGAGAATTTATACCATTTTTAGCAACAAATATCATCGATGCAACCATACCTCTTGCACTAGAATCTCCACCTGCTTTTGCATTGTTAATTAGAAGTTCTTTTAAACTTTTATATTTTAGTAGAAGATGTAAAACACTTGGAAAAGATTCTTTTGTATCACAAGCTGGGCCATTTTGTCTTATTGTCTCAAAAGTATCATCATTTATTGATGAAAAAGCACTTTTTATGTATTTTTGAATATCTTTAGGAGAACTTTCTTTTAATGAAGTTATTGCATTTGATATATCTTCTCCTTCTAATACCTTTATTAATAATTTAGCAAAAAAAGAGCTTGCGGCTAAAGATTCATATGAATTATGTGTTAATTTTGTAAATTTTTCTACATTACTAAAAAATTCATTTTTATCTTTTGATACAAATAATAAAGAAGGAATTCTTCCTACAATTGAAAAATCTGATGAACTAGAACCTTCTACTAATCCCTCTTTTAATTTTTCAATACTATTTCGTGAAGAAGAATCAATATATCCATTATATGAATCCATTTTTTTTAACCAATATTTTGCATACTCTTTTTCATCAAAAGTATCATTTTGTTTTATAAACTCATATAACCAGTAAGTATGATCCCCATAATGTGTAAATTCTCCTGCAATTTTTCCTTTATGCCATACAGAACAAGCATTATTTAATTCATTCCAATCTATATTTAAGTTTTTTAGTTGTTTTTCATCATATATCCAATGAGAACCCAAACAATATGAATCTGTAATAAGTGTTGCCAAAACTATCTCTTTTACTTTTTTTAACTCAAACATTTATCTTCCTTTTTTTAAATATTCCAATTTTTATAGTTTGTAAAAGATGGATATTGTTTTTTAAACTCATCCTCTTCAAAACTAAACTTATAATTATCTATATAATTTAATAAAAGTTCATATGATTCTTTTAATTCTTGAAATTTTTCATCACTTCCTGTTGGAGTATCTGGATGATATTTTTTAGATAACTTTAAATACTTCTGTTTTAACTCTTTTTTTGATGTTTTTGTTAAGATACCAAACAGATCAACTGCTTTTTCAAACTCTTCTTTATCCATTAACATTAACCTTTATAAAAATATATCATAAATTATTTATTTTAATATTATAAATTTGTATTAGTATATTTTTATTCATACTCTTCTTTTGTACTTTTTTTATCTCTTTTTGTTGATAGAGCAAGAGTCATCAAAGATATAATAATTAGTACAATAACAAAAATTATAGAACAAATTAAAATAACTATTTCAAAACTCTCTTCAGAGTTTTTTTTCATCTTTGCTACTTTAGCATCTACCTCATCTAAATATGCACCTGTTCCTACAATCCAATCCCAAGGTTCAAACTTTTTTACATATGAAAATTTTTCTTTTGCTAATTTTTCATTTGGCTTAGGCCACATATACATAACCACACCACCCTCTTTTTTTTGATTTGCTAAAAAGACAATATCTTTAAACATAAAATTCCCTTCCTTGTCTTTCATATTTGTCAAATCTTTTGAATTTAAATTTTTTAAAATTGGGTGCATTATCATAATATGTTTACTATTATTAACCCAAAAGTATCCATTTTTAGAATATCTTATTTTAGTGATAAGTTCCAATGCTTGCTTCTTATAAATATCTGTAGATTTTGCATTTTGTTTTTGAGATTGTATATAAAAGTAATTGATTGTATTAATAGCAATTTGAACATAATTTTCAAGTTCTTTTTTCTTTTTATCATATATGTCAGTTTTATATTCATCAATGGTTGAATTGTTTATTGTATCTATTGTAAAAATAGTTCCAATTAAAGATGCTATTGCAATAAAAAAAATTATAAGTATTGAAACTACAATAATTTTAGTTTTAACAGAGACACTTATTGTACTAGTCATAAAATCTCCTAAGACTATTTAAAATTAGTATACTTCAAAAAGAAGTAAGTGTCAAATAATTTAATAAAAAAAAGGGAGATAAATCCCTCTTTTTTACATTAATGGATCTGTAATTCCTAAGAAATACATTCCTATTAGACCTAAAATACCTGCTACTAAGCAGTAGTAAATTGTAGGTATAATTGTTTTTCTTAATGTCTCTCCCTCTTGATCAAGTAAACCAACTGTTGCAGATGCTGCTACAACATTATGAATTGCAATCATATTTCCAGCCGCTGCTCCAACTGCTTGTAAAGAGATCATTAGTGCAGTTGATACACCTAGTGCATTTCCAACACCAAACTGAAATTGACTTAACATCATATTTGAAATTGTATTACTTCCGGCAATAAAAGCACCTAATGCACCAATCATTGATGCAAATAAAGGATATATATCTCCTACAGAAGTTGCAACAAAATTTGCCATTGCAATTGGCATTGAATCAAAACCTGAAGTATTAACTCCAGAGTTAATTAAAATTCTTACTAGTGGAATTGTAAAAACTAATACAAAACCTGCACCAAGCATAACTTTTGAAGATTCGCTAAAAGCATCTTTTAATTCTGATGTTTTCATTTTATGGAAAAAGAAAGTAATTAAAACAACAAAAACTAAAATTCCACCTGGTAAATATAATGGAGCAATTGTATAACCTAATCCCTCTCCTAAAATATTTTTAAATGGTATTACTAATGATTTAACAAAAGCTTTTGCCTCATCACTAACTCTTGTAATAACTAATATTACTGCTACTAGTACATATGGTATCCAAGCTTTTGTCATTGAAATTGGTGCTTTTGTTGAAGTAATTGAATCTATTTTGATTTCTAATTCACTCACCCATTTTGCTGGCCATTGTTCTTTTGGAGCAAAATCCCAAGCTTTTTTAGGAATTAAAAATCCTTTTTTAGCAGCAAATATTACAACTGGTAAACCAACTAAAGCCCCTACTAATGATGGGAACTCTGCTCCTAAAAATACACCTGTTAATGCATATGGAATAGTAAAACACAACCCTGCAAATATTGCAAATGGAGCAATACTTAAACCTTCAGTCCATGATTTATTTTGACCAAAAAATCTAGTTAACATAATAGTCATAAATAAAGGTATCAAAGTTCCTGTAATTGCATGAATAATTGCAACTTCAGAAGTAATAATTTGTAAATATGATTCCCAATTTGAGCCTACTGCTTGAAGTTGTGCTGAAATTGTTTGACTATCCAATCCTTTATTTACCCCAATTAAAATAGGAGTACCAACTGCTCCAAAAGATACAGGTGTACTTTGAATCATCATCCCCACCATAACTGCAGCCATAGCTGGAAAACCAATAGCCACTAACAAAGGAGCTGCAATTGCTGCTGGTGTTCCAAAACCTGAAGCTCCTTCTATGAATGATCCAAATAACCATGCAATGATAATAACTTGTACTCTTCTATCTGGACTAACGTTATTAAAACCTTGTCTAATTACTGCAATTGCACCTGAATGTTTTAATGTATTTAATAATAAAATAGCACCAAAAATAATCCATAAAACTGCAACTGTAATAAGAAGACCCTGAATTGTTGAAGCTAATACTCTATTAAAACTTACTTGCCAAACAAAATATGCTACTAATGCAGTAGCAACATAAACTACCGGCATTGCTTTTTTTGCAGGTAATCTAAATCCAATTAATAAAATTGCTGCAATAAAAATAGGTAATGCAGCAAAAAGCGCTTGTATACTGATATCCATTATTTCTCCTTTAGACAAAACAAATAATAAAATATAGATGTGATAAAGATATGATAAAAATAATCTTGAAAAAAATTTCAAAGATATAATTTTTTCTTGGGTATTTATGTAACAAAAATGTCTACATGTTTTTTTTAATATTTTATATTTTAAATTAGCTTTTTTATCTAATTCTAGTATTCTTTTTGTATAATTAATTATCTTATATAAAAAGGTATTTTATAAACTATGAATAACGGCACTTTTATTTACATATTTAATAGGCTATTACGTACAGGTATTTTACTATTTGTACTATATTTAATAATGGCAAATTTCACAACATTTTTATTAATAATATTTGTGTTATTTTTATTAATCTATTTTTTCATTTATAAAAAACTAAAAAATATGTCTAATGGATTTAAGTTTACATATACACAAAATGATTTTGGTAATAATCAAAGGCAATATCAAAATTTCAACTTTAATGATTTTGATTTTAATAATTTCAATGAGCAATTTGCACAAAAACCAGGACTTGGTGAAGTAGAAAAAGCAAAAGAATTTTTTGGATTTACTCAAGAACCAACAAAAGAAGAAATAAAAAAAAGATATAAAGAATTAGCAAAAAAATACCACCCAGATATTAATGGAAGTGATGATACTTTGATGCAAGAACTTAATCACTATAAAGAAGTACTTATTAAACACGTAGGATAATACTTTGCAAACAAAAAAAATGATAAATATATTTTTATTTATCACAATGTTTTGTCTCATTTTTTTAATCTATCTTTGGTATAGTGATTATGAATTTAAACATAATCCTATACCCCAAAATATACAAAGCCAAATTCAAAAGAAAAAAATTGAGTTAAAAAGCTTAACATATAAAAAGTACAAAATAAGATATGATGTTCCAGTAATAATATCAAGAAAATTAAACAACAATCAATTTGGTATGACCATATATAAAAATAAAAATATTATTATACTTTTAAATAAAAATAGATTTAAAGAAAACAGTTCATATATGATAAATTCAGTTTTACCACATGAATATGCACATGCAGTGATGTTTTTACTTGGAGATTTTTCAAAAGAAAATGGAAGTCATACAAAAAGATGGCAAGAAATTTGTATAAATTTAAAAGGAAAAGGTTGCAATAGATTTGTTAATAACAATGATATAATCATTGAAAAAACAAATCCATTTTAATTATTTTGAAAGTGTACTTATAGAGTATATTTTCGATGCCCATTGCTCATCAAAAAGGTTATCTTCTTGAATCACAGAATCAGCAACAGCTTCTAGTTCATCACTATTTTCGCAAGATTTAATGGCCTTTTCATAAACTTCTTTTGCCATTTCTTTATCATTTAACATATTTGAATCACACAAAGATTCTGCAATTGCTACAAAATCAAATGCAGTTTTTGATTTAGAGATTGCTTCTTCATAAACTTTTTTTGCCATTTCTTTATCATAAAAAGAATCTTTTTTAGTAGCTAACATATCTGCAATATGTCTTAAATCTCTTAATAAAACCACTTTAGAAATAGCTAATTTATAAGCTTCTTTTGCCAAAGTAATATCACATAAACCATCTTCTTTACTTATATAAAATGCAAAATCTATATAATCTCTAAAATCTTTTGATAAAGCCAATGCGCAGTGAAAAACTTTTCTTGATATGTCATGATTATTATCAAATTTGTCTGTAGAGAAAAGATAACCCCATTTTGCAAGGTTTATATCATATGCAAAATCTTTTAATATTTGTTCAAAATCTTCATGATTACTATATTGTTGTGTTATTTCTTTTAATATCTGTTTTTTTTCTATCACTTAATTCCCTTAAAAATTAGGAAGTACTTCTTCCCTTTTTAAAAACTCTTTTCTATGTGTGTTAAACTCTTTAAAGAATTCACTATTTTTGTAGTTAGTATAAGACTCATCGTCTCTCCACTCTTCATAAACTAATAGTTCTGTATCATCTTCGTCAGCTTCATAAACTTCATAATTTATACAACCATCTATTTGTTTCACGCTTAAAAGATGAGAAAATAATGCTTTTTTTAATTCATTTTGCTTATTTGCTTTTGCAATACAAACTGTTTGTTTAATTAAACTCATTTTATTCCTATAATATATTTTAAAATTGTAATGTACCTTATAGTAAGTTAGATGATACTTACACACTGTATAATTTTATCTATCTTTGGATATATTTTCACTTTTATAAAGGATAAAATATAGAAAATATTTTCAATACATTAATTCAAACAATATTATCAACCTCAATTTATGAGGCATTGGCTATGTTTTTATCAATAATTTATTTATTACTTGCAATAAAACAAAACCTTTGGTGTTGGGTTGCTGCATTTTTTAGTACTTTAATATATTCAATACTTTTTTTTGATGCAGCTTTACTTATGGATTCATTTTTAAATTTTTATTATTTAATAATGGCTATTTATGGTTGGTATTCTTGGAAATATTCAAATGGTATAAAAAAAGATGCCAAACTTAATATCTCAACTTTTTCATTTTCAAGAAATATCAAAGATGTAATTTTATTATCTATAATATCATTAGTTTTAGGTTATTATATGAAAAACTATACTACTGCTGATTATGCTTATATTGATACTTTTACAACAGTATTTGCTATTTATTCTACTTATTTACTTGCAAAAAAAGTGATTCAAACCTGGTTATATTGGATTATTATTGATGCGGTTTCTATATACATATATATAAATAAGAATTTTTATTTAACTGCTTTATTATTTTTAAAATATACAATTCTTGCT
>NZ_PDKC01000015.1 GCF_004116495.1 Arcobacter sp. CECT 8985
AACTCTCACTTATTCCTTTCGGCCTCAGCGAATTTGGACGGGAATTATAGTATCTTTTTTTACTTTTGTCAACACTTACACCTTAATATTAACTTAAATTTTTTAATTCTTTATACTCTCCCTCTTTCCCTTCTCTTTCTTATGCCTTTTTTATTACTTTTATCTGCTTTTTATTGCCTTCTTTTGCTTTTCGTTTTCTCTCTTTTTCTTTTTGATATTTTTTTGTTTGCTTTTTTAGGTTTTTATTAGAAGGTTGATTTTTATAACTTTTTATGACATTTGATTTATTTTGATATTATATATATCTATTTAGTGAAATGTAAAATTTTATAAGTATGGCTATTTATAAAGAAGTTTATATAGTATTAGTATAAAAACAAGTAGTTACTCTACTTGTTTTTTAAAGCTTTTGCAATTTTTATTACATAGTCTGCAGATATTTTTGCACTTGAATGTAAAAAATCATCAAAATCAAAATTTGCATCCATATCTGCACTATCTGAGATTGCTCTCAAAATAAAAAATGGTACATCTAGTGCATCACATATAACAGCTACACTTGCACCTTCCATTTCTAATGCATCTGCATTAAATGTATTAATAATAAAATCTTTTCTTTCATTTGAGTTTACAAACTGATCACCTGTAGCAATTGTACCCTCTAAAACTTTAAGATTATTTTCTTTAGCAACTTGTTTTGCAATGTCTCTAATATCTTTTGAAGTTTTAACAAATACATCACCACCAGGAACATATCCATTTGCATGGCCAAAAACAGTAATATCTAAATCATGTTGACATAATTTATCTGCAATAACTAAATCACCAATTTTTAGTTCACTATTCACGGCACCTGCAACTCCTGAAAATAATAATGTATCACAACCAAATTTTTCAATCATTGTTGTCGCAGTTAAACTTGCAAACACTTTACCAATTTTTGAATATGCAATTACTACATCCAAACCATCAAGATTTACTTCATAATATTTATTATTTGCAAATTCTGTTACTTTTACATCATCAAAATACTCTAAAAGAGGTTGTATTTCCTCTTCCATCGCACCCATTATCGCTAGTTTATTCATTTAATGCCTCTATTGTTTTATTTAAACTACTAAAATCGCTTACATTAAATGTAGGTTTTTTTGTAATTTTTCTATTTAATCCTTTTAAAACTATACCATTTCCAAATTCAATAAAAGCATCTACATCTGCTTCTTTAGAAGCAATTGAATGTTTATATTTTACTGGGTTAATTAATTGTTCTGAAAGAAGGTCAATAGCTTCTTCTTTTGTATTATATTCATTAGCTGTAACATTTGAAATCACACTATATTTAAAATCATCTTTTAAAAACTCTTCTAAATATGGTTTTAAATTTTCAACTGCACTTTGTAACAATTCACAATGGCTTGCAACAGACATATCTAATACAATAGCTCTTTTAGCTCCTGCTTCTTTAAAAACATCAACTAAGCTTTCTAAATCTTGTTTTAATCCTGCTAAAACTATTTGTCCATCCATATTATAATTTGCAGCCCAAACTTTTAAACCATTTTTTCTTTGTTCTTCACACATATCTTCAACAGTTTTATCATCTAATCCAACTAATGCCATCATTCCTGCTCCTGCTCCTGCACAAGCTTCATTCATAAATTTTCCTCTTTTATGAACTAACTCAATAGCATCTAAATAATCAATAGCCCCAGCACTTACTAATGCAGAAAATTCACCTAAAGAGTGCCCTAAAACAAACTCTGGCTTAATATCATATTTTTCATTGAATATTGCATTTGCAATTGATGAAACTAACAAAATTGCAGGCTGAGTATACTCTGTTTGCCCTATTTTATCATTTTCTTCAAATAGTAACTCGTTAAAGTTAATTCCTAATCTTTCACTTGCTTTTGAAATCATATCTTTTGCGATTTCACTATTATCAAAAAAATCTTTTCCCATTCCAATTTTTTGACTACCTTGTCCAGGGAAAATAAAAGCAACTTTTTTCATTTTTTTACCTCATTTTAAATTTTAATCATAGTTAAAACTATCTGTAAAAAGTAATTAATTACCCTTTATAAATAGTTTTGCCCAAAAGTGATATACACTCTTGGGCAAAAAAAAGTTTTTAGTTAAGACTAAATTAGTGTCCGCAACCGCATCCACCTGATTGTTTTTCTGCACCATCAGATGAACAACAACCACCTTCACCGTGATCATGATCATGGTGACCACCACCACAACAACCGCCACCCATAGCAGCCATACCACCAACAACACCAGTTTCAATTTCTTCAGCTGTTGCATCTCTTAATGATAATATTGCTACTGAGAACATTAAACTTTTACCAGCCATTGGATGGTTATAATCAATTGTTACATCATTATCTGAAAAAGATTTTACTGTTACTTGTACAGTTTCACCATTTTCTCCAGTTCCATATAGACTCATACCTTCTTGTAATTCAATACCAGCAAATTGTTCTTTTGGTAAAGTTTGCATAGCTTCTTCATTATACTCACCATACCCATCTTTTGGTTCAACTAAAACATCAGCTTCATCATTTAAAGCCATTTCAACTAATTTTGTTTCTAAACCTGGGATTATTTGACCTTTTCCTGAAACGAACTCTAATGGTGCTCCACCAACATTTGAATCTAAGTGCTCACCTGATTTTGCATCTTTAAGTGTGTACTCAATTCCGATTACTTTATTTGACATAATTACTCCTATTTAAATTTAATTTTTTATTTCGATATATTTTTACTTGCTATTTGTGCTTCTTTTGAATTTGGATACACATCAATTAATGTACCATAAAATTTATTGGCATTACCATAATCTTTTACTTTTTCAAATGAAATAGCACTATGTAATAAAAGCTTAGGCATCCAAGAGGCTTTATCATACAATACTGCTGATTGTTTAAAATATTTAATTGCTTTTTTATATTTATCTCTGTAGTACCACATTTCACCCAGATAATAATTACTTTCAGCAGGTTTATAATTTAAATCAATCAACTGTTCAAACA
Source organism: Arcobacter sp. CECT 8985 (assembly GCF_004116495.1). Taxonomy (GTDB): domain Bacteria; phylum Campylobacterota; class Campylobacteria; order Campylobacterales; family Arcobacteraceae; genus Malaciobacter. The sequence continues at coordinate 3,039 of NZ_PDKC01000015.1, forward strand.
TTGGAATTGCTTTTGTAAAATAGTCTTTTTTAAACAATCTTTTTGCTTCATCCAATATTTTTTTCTTCTGCGCGAATGATAACTTTTTACTTTTAGTTGATGATTTTGTTTTTACACTAGTTTTGTGACCTAAACTTTTTTTAAATGCGTTAAATTCATCAAGAGTAACAAACTGTTTCATATTTGATTTTAATTCATTTGCAGAAACATATTTTTTATTAATTTCATTAACTTCTTTTACTAACTTATCTATAGCTTTTTTTAATGTATCAATATTTTTTTTATTCTCTTTTGAAATATCTTCTTGCATAGTCAATAATTGACTAGTAACATTTTTTAAATTTTCTATATCTGTACTATTTTTAGTAGTTATATTTTCTGTTTCTTCAAGTTTTTTAACTATATTATTTACTTTTAATACTGTATTATTTAATTTTTTTGAATCACCTTCATAAATTGATTCAATACCATCAATTCTTTCACTTAAAGACTCAACAGTAGTCTTTACACCTTTAAATTTAGTATCAATTTTTCCTAAATCAGTTTTATTCTTTAGAATATATTTTTCTGTAGAATTTAGACCATAAGGTTCTTTAGAATTTAAGTTTCCAGCACCAAAAACAGATACTTCATTAGCATATGCTAATGAAGCTATAAAGATTATAGATGTTAATTTTATATTCATAAAATTTATTTAATCGTCTTAAATGTTATGGTAAAAGTTTGTGTTCAGCTCTTCTGTTTTTTTGCCAACACTCTTTAGTCTTATCAGTACACACTGGATTACTCTCTCCAAAACTTACTAATGTAATTGAATCTTCATTAATACCATCAGAAACTAAAGCATCTTTTGTTGCTTTTGCTCTTTTTAAACCTAAAGCATAGTTATACTCATCAGTTCCCCACTCATCACAATTACCTTCAATTTTGATTTTAGTAGTTGGTTTGATATCAGCAAGTTTTTCAGCATTTTCTTTTGCTTTTTCAATCATTTTTGAATCTAATTTGTATTTATCAAATCCAAAGTAGATATTTTCAATAAATACTTTTTTACCATTTATCATGTAGTAGTATCCATTGTCAGCTTTTTGAGCTAATGTATCATTTAATGTATCTTCTTGAACATTACTATTATCGATACTATCTAAACTAGATTCAGAATTTTTAACTGCACTCTGATTTTGTTCAGTTGCTGAACTTCCGTCCATCTCTACATTCTTTTGACTACAACCAGAAAACAACACTGCTGCAACTAAGAAAGAGTAAATACCTATCTTTTTCATAACAATTCCCTTATATAAATTTTAAATATTTTACAAAAAGTAAACTTAATTACAAATTACAAATATTTTCTCAAAAAATGCCTTTACATCACTATTTATAGAGTTTCTTACTACCAATCAATAGATTGAATTTTTCCACCAGTTAACGGGAAAGTAAATGACTTATTATAGTTTAATCTAATAATACCAACATAACTTTTACCATTTATGTTTTTAATATGTAAAATTGACTCTCCATCAGACGAAAATTTTGGGAACTGATTTACACCAGTTGCTGTTAATCTTCTTAAAAAATCACTTTTAGTTGACAATAAATAAAGATTAAATGTTCTTAATCCAAACTCATTTGCTTTATCTCTACTTGAATAAACAACATAATTTTTATATGTAGTAGCAGAAGAATTGTTTTTCCCATGATAAACAACTCTTTGTACACCACGTTTACCTATAGTTTTTAAAAAGATATTAGGATAACTTAATCTATCAGATACAAAAATAATCTTTTTGTCATTTTCTACAAAATGTGCTCCTACATCAATTCCTTTATATGTAGTTAATCTTTGTTTATATTTTGTAATAAGATTATATAAATATATATCAGCTTGGCCATTTGGAGATGCAGTAATTAATAATTTTTTTCCATCTGAACTCACATCAGAAGCTATTATCATTCCTTCACTTCTCATTATAACTTGCTTTTTACCTGTATATAAATTTGCTTTTATTAAAGTTGGTACTTTGCCATTATATGTAGTATAATAATAACTTTTTTGATTTTTATCTGCCCATTTAGGAAATATATTTAATCCACCATTAACTATTCTTTTTTTGAAAGTTAAAGTATAATCACCAATATAAATATCTGCTTTTCTTGAAGCTTCATAAACAGAGAATATTACAAACTTATCCATCCATTTTATAGATGGTGCTTTTAAATATTTATTTATAGATATTGATATTCTATGAGATAAAAATGGATATCTCTTTTCATATTTAGTACTAAAAGATTTTTTATTTACTAATTGTGTACTATTAATATCATAAAGTTCAGTATTAACAGTCACACCACCAAAACCTGTAATCTTTGAACTTAAATTTAAATATAAATCAATATTATTCTTTTTAAGTATATATAAATCTGGTTTTGTATTAAAATCTGTTGATACATAAGTTGGTTCAACAGTAAAATGACCACTAACTTTTAAATCATTTTCAATTACTTTCTTTACTTTTTTTAGAAAATTAATATTTTTACTATTTTTTGCTATTGCAACAACAATTTTTGGCAGATTAGTAGATTTTTTTATAATTTCTAATTTTGCATCAACTGCAAAAGCTAAATTAAAAAAACATAATAATAACACTACAAGTTTTTTCATATAATTTATCCTTTTGATTTAAATGTAACTTCAATACTTGTGCTTCTTCCTTTATTATGAGGAGGATATGACAATTTTTTTTGTTCATTTAAAAACTCTTTTAGAAGAGTATCAAATTTTTCATTAGTAGAATATTTTAAAAACTTATAATCAAACTCTCCCGTACTTGAAATAATAATTAAAACTTTTGCTTCTAAGTCATTTTCAATTAAAAGAGGGTTCCATCTAGTTGCTAAAATTTCATGTATTTTTGAAAAATATGGATCATTTGCATGTTTTGATGAAGTATCAATTGCTAATGCTCTTTTTTTAGTTTTTACATCATCTAACATTTTTGATAAATTTAAATCACCATTCGTTCTTTTTTCTCTTTCAAACTTTGATTTAAATCTACTTGAATTATTTGAAGCTTTTACATTATTAACAACTTTATCAACAACTTTTTTTTCTTTAGTCTTAACATTTGCAAATAACGATTTAATGTCCGCTTTTTGTTTTGAACTTTTAGAAGTTGTTTTTTTTACAACATCATTCTTAACTTTTTTATTAACTTTCATTTTTGAAATTTTATTTTTTGTTTGATCAGGTAATACAACTTCTAATTCTAAAACTGTAGTTTTTTTTGAAGAGTCATAAATTTTTGCATCATTTTCATCTATATATAAAATAACAAGAGTAAATATAAATATATATATGAAAAAAGCTAAAAGACCAGATAGATAAAAATTTGTATCTTTTTGTGAATTGAAAAAAAGTTTTATCATAAATAATTATCCATCTGTAATTAATGATACTTTAAAAAATCCAGCTTCTTTTACTGTCTTTAATATATATATTACATCATCATAAACTAACGTCTTATCTGCTCTAATATGCACTGGAGTATTTCTATTTTTTGTTTTTGCAAAAAGAATGAAACTATCTGGAAAATCTTTTAAATCATATTTGTTTTTATTTATTGTAACTTCTCTATTTTTATTAATAAAAATTGTGATTTTTTTTACATTTTCTATCTGTTTAGTTTTACTACCACTAGGTAAATTAACTGGTTCTTCAAACTCCATAACAGGAGCAGTAACCATTAAAATCGCTAACAATACTAACATAATATCAACTAGTGGTGTAACATTTAATTCTGGCTTTTGATTAAAGTCATACATACACTTTAACCTTTTGCAACTAAAATTTCAGCTTGTGCCTTAATATAAGTATTTAGTTCATAAACTTTTCTAACTAATATTTGATGAAATGTATATGCAAATATTGCAACAAAAATACCAGCAGCTGTAGCAACTAATGCTTCACTAATAGCAGGTGCAATAATAGAGAACCCAACTTTTCCATGATTTGAAAATTTGGCAAATGATTCTAATATACCTACAACAGTACCAAATAAACCAATAAATGGTGCAGTAGAAGAAATAATAGATAACCAAGAAATACCAAAACTGGCATCTTTAATAATAGAAATTTCACATGCATGTAGAATATGTTTTGAAGATGAACCACTTGAACATTTATATAATGATGACAATGGGCTAATATCACTACCTCTAGAAGTTAGAGTTTCTAATGATTTTTTTTCATTTAAAATTAATGAATTTAAAGCCATTAGTCTATATATAAAAATCCAAAAAATTGTAACTAAGTAAGCAGATAGTAGCACTAACACAAGAATTGTGATAGCACTACTATTACTAAGATAATCTAATATCAAATCAATCATAAGTTACTTTCTAAGCGAAAGAATTGATTTTTGCTTCAACTGAAGCTACAGATACGTTAGAATCTTTAACAGAATTAACTAAATCTTTAGCTGCTTCAATATTTTTAGCAGTGTTAGAATCTTCACCTTGAGTTAATGCGATAGCTCCATCAGCTAAAACATCAACAGAACTTTCATTTACTTTAACGTGTCCCCAGTTTATAGCAACAGCCTCAGTAGAATTTTCTTTTTCAATAACAATTACACCTACTGTTAATGAAGAAACAAGTGATGAGTGACCAGGTAAAACACCGAACTCTCCCTCTTTTCCAGGAAGAGTTACAGTTTTAACATCATCATTAAAAATTTCTCCATTAGGTGTAACTATTGATAATCTAATTGTTTCCATTAGGCTAACCTTATTTTGATTTCATTTCCTCAGCTTTTGCTAAAGCTTCATCCATTCCACCAACCATATAGAATGCCATTTCTGGAATATCGTCATATTTACCATCTAAGATACCTTTGAATCCTGCAATTGTATCTTTAAGCTCAACATATTTTCCTGGGCTTCCTGTAAATACTTCTGCAACGAAGAATGGTTGTGATAAGAATTTCTCAATTTTTCTTGCTCTATCAACTACAAGTTTATCTGCTTCTGATAATTCATCCATACCAAGAATAGCAATAATATCTTGTAAATCTTTATATTTTTGTAATACTGATTGAACACCTCTTGCAACAGAATAATGTTCTTCACCTAATACATCAGCACTTAAAATTCTTGAAGTTGAATCTAGTGGATCAACTGCAGGATAAATACCTTTTTCAGCAATTTTTCTGTTAAGTACAGTTGTTGCATCTAAGTGAGCAAAAACTGAAGCAGGAGCTGGGTCAGTTAAGTCATCCGCTGGTACATATACTGCTTGAACAGAAGTAATTGAACCTTTTGCAGTTGAAGTAATTCTTTCTTGTAATGCACCCATTTCTCTTGCAAGTGTTGGTTGGTAACCAACAGCTGAAGGAATTCTTCCTAATAATGCTGACATTTCAGAACCAGCTTGTGCAAATCTAAAGATATTATCAACGAACATTAATACATCAAGACCTTTTTCATCTCTAAAGTATTCTGCCATTGTAAGACCAGTTAATGCAATTCTATTTCTTGCACCTGGAGGCTCACTCATTTGACCATAGCATAATGCAACTTTATCAAGTACATTTGAGTCTTTCATTTCGTGATAAAGGTCATTACCTTCTCTTGTTCTTTCACCAACACCAGCAAATACTGAGTAACCTGAATGTTTAAATGCAACATTATGGATAAGTTCCATAATAATAACTGTTTTACCAACACCAGCACCACCAAATAGTCCAACTTTACCACCTTTAGAATAAGGAGCTAATAAGTCAACTACTTTGATACCTGTTTCAAACATTTCAGTTTTTGTAGATTGCTCTTCAAAAGAAGGAGCAGCTCTGTGAATTGACCATCTAGTTGTATCTTCAGCAATTGCATCACCTTCATCAACAGGATCACCAATTACATTAAATATTCTTCCAAGTACAGCTTCTCCAACTGGAACTTTAATTGGTCCACCTGTTGCTGTACATTCTTGACCTCTAACAAGTCCTTCAGTCATGTCCATAGCAATAGTTCTAACTCTACTATCACCGATGTGTGCAGCAACTTCAAGTACTAATCTGTCATGGTTTTTATCAGCGAAAGCAACATCAATTGCTTCATTGATTTCTGGTAAGTATCCGTCGAACTCTACGTCTACAACCGGACCCATTACCTGAATAATTTTACCTTTCATACGGGTAGCTCCTTTAAATTATTTTAATGATTCAACACCACTGATAATTTCTATCAGCTCTGTTGTAATTGCAGCTTGTCTAGCTTTGTTATATTCAACTGTTAATGTATTAACTCTATCTTTTGCATTATTTGTAGCAGCCTCCATTGCTTGCATTCTTGCAGAATGTTCAGCAGCTAGAGAATCAATTAACGCATAATACATATTAAAATCTAAATATTTAGAAGTTAATTCATTTAACACTTCTTCGTCATCATCTGGTTCTAATGAAAGCATTGAACTATCATTATCATTAGTTTCAACATTTTCTAAACTGATTGGTAAAAGTTCATTAACTCTTAACTCTTGAGTCAGCATATTTAAGAAACCGTTATAAATTAAAATTACTTTTTCAGTAATTCCATTATTAAAATCTTCTACAACATCATTAATAAATTCAGCTGCTCTGTCATAATCAGGTGCTGATGAAAGATCTGAAACTTTTTGTAAAAGTTCTTCACCTTGGAATGAAAAGTAATCAATACCTTTTCTTCCTACAGCTCTTAATCTAACATTTGCACCTTTTGCTTCATACTCAGCTTTTAATTTACTAACAGTTTTAATTGTTGCCATATTAAAACCACCGCAAAGACCTTTATCAGCAGTAACCAAAACAATATCAACTGTTCTTGGATTGTCATTTGGAATAAATGCTTTATCAACATTACCTTCTTCATGAACCTTGCTAACTCTATTTGCGATATCAGAAAGAACTTCATTTATCTTATGTGCATAACTTCTAGCTTGTTCAGATAACTGTCTAGTTCTAGTAAGTTTTGCAGAAGATACAAGCTTCATAGCTTTTGTAGTCTTCTGAGTATTCTTAACACTATTAATTTTAAGTTTAATCTCTTTTAAGTTAGCCATATGCTAATCCTTAATTTGCACTGAATACAGTTTTAAACTCATTTAATGCAGATTTTAATGCAGACTCAATCTCATCATCAATTTTTTGTTTAGTTTTGATTGACTCTAAAATATTTGAATATTTTTGCTCAATAAATGCATGTAATTCTTCTTCGAATTTAACAACATCATTTACAGCAACATCATTTAAATAACCTTTTGTACCAGCATAAATGATAACAATTTGTTTTTCAATAACTAATGGTTTATTAACACCTTGCTTTAATACTTCAACCATTCTTTGACCAAGTTCAAGCTCTTTTCTTGTTGATTCATCAAGATCAGATGCGAACTGTGCGAATGCTTCAAGTTCTCTATATTGTGCAAGCGATAATTTTAATGTACCAGCTACTTGTTTTGTAGCTTTAATTTGCGCAGCACCACCAACTCTTGATACTGATAAACCAACATTAATTGCAGGTCTAATACCTGAGTTAAATAAATTAGTTTCTAGGAAGATTTGCCCATCAGTAATAGAAATTACATTTGTTGGAACGTATGCAGCAACATCTCCTGCTTGAGTTTCGATGATAGGTAAAGCAGTCATTGAACCTGCTCCTCTTTCATCTGACATTTTAGCAGCTCTTTCTAATAATCTTGAGTGTAGATAAAATACATCCCCTGGATATGCTTCTCTACCTGGTGGTCTTCTTAATAATAAAGACATTTCTCTATAAGCAACTGCGTGTTTTGATAAGTCATCATAAACTATTAATGCGTGTTTACCATTGTCTCTAAAGTATTCACCAATAGTAACACCTGTATATGGAGCTAAAAATTGTAAAGCAGAAGACTCAGAAGCACCTGCATTTACTACGATTGTATAATCCATTGCACCGTTTTCTTCTAAAGTTCTAACAACGTTAGCTACAGAAGAAGATTTTTGTCCAATTGCAACATAAATACAAATTACATCTTCACTTTTTTGATTAAGAATTGTATCAATAGCAACTGTAGTTTTACCTGTTTGTCTATCACCAATAATAAGCTCTCTTTGCCCTCTTCCGATTGGAACTAGTGCATCAATAGCTTTAATACCAGTTTGTAATGGCTCATGAACAGATTTTCTAGCCATAATTCCTGGAGCTTTTTCTTCTACAAATCTTGTTTCAGAAGCTTCAATTGCACCTTTACCATCAATTGGTTCACCAAGTGCATTTACAACTCTACCAACCATAGCGTCTCCAACTGGAGTCTCTAATAGTTTTCCAACTCTTTTACAAGATACACCTTCTGCAAGACCTTCTCCTCTTCCAAGAACAACAACACCTACTGCAGACTCTTCTAAGTTTGAAGCAAGACCTCTCTCACCATTTTCAAACTCTACAATTTCTCCAGCCATTACATTTTTAAGACCGTATACTTGAGCAATACCATCTGCAAAAGAGATGATTTTACCAGTTTCATTTACATCTACATTTAATTCAAAGTTTTCGATTCTTTCTTTTATAATAGAACTGATTTCATCAGCTTGAATCTTTGCACCCATTAAAATTCTCCTTTATAAGTTCTAAACTGCTTTTAAAATATGATCAATCATTTGAGATTTCAATCTATCTTTAGAAAAAGAAATTTCTACCCCAAGTCCATCAATATCAACTTTAATACCATTATAATCACAAACATTTTGTGTTAATGATAAATCTACATTAAATTTTTTACTAAACTCTTTTTCAATTGATGAAACATATTCAACAGCTAACTCTTTGTTAGTGTAAATAACACCTGTATAAGAATTATTAATTGCTGCTAGCTGACGAGTCAACTCTTCTGCAATTTCTGGAATAATATCAAATCTCTTTTTTTCACCTAGTAATTTAATAAGATTTTTTAAAGTATCACTACAATTATCTAAAAATGAGATAATTAACTCAACTTTATCACTATTTTTTACTTCAGTAGATGATATAATAGCGATAAATTTATCATCATTATAAGCTGAAGATAATTTTTCTAACTCTTCAGCTAAAGCAGTCACTGAAGCTACTTCTCTTCCATCTAATAAAGCTTTAACATATCTTTTTGCTACTAAATCAATCATTATGCTACCTTCTTAAGTACAATATTTGATAACTCATCTTGAGTTAATTCAACATTGTCTGAGTTAAATAGCTCTTCAAGAACTTCAGCAACAACTTGTTTTTTTGCTTTTCTTAGTTCAACTTTTGTTTTCTCATCAAAGTTTTTCTCTAAATGAGCAATTTCAGCTTCAACAGCTGCAAGAACTTTTAGTTTAATTGAATCTACATCATTATTTGCAGTTTCAACTATTTCTGCAGCAAGAACTTTTGCTTCTTCTAATTGTTTATTAGCATTGTCAATCTTTTTTTGAGAAGCTTTTAAAGTATCTTGTACTTTATCAAGTTCAGCTTGGATAGAAAGACTTCTATCTGCAAAAAAAGCTTTAACTTTATCGGCTAATAAATACCATAAAATTCCAGCAAAAATTATAAAGTTAACGGTTCTTTGAATAATATCTGTATCCGCACCTTCACTACTAGCAAATAATACAACAGGACTTAAAGCTAAACCTAATAATAACAACTTTTTCACTTTAATTCCTTTATATCGAGCTAAGCTTAGCTTTTAGGCTCTCATTAAATTGAGGCATAGAAGCTATTAATGAATCTTTCAATACTCTTGTTTCATCTTGTAAATGTTTAGTAAACTCTTCAGATTTAACTTCTAAGTTTGCTTTAGCATTTGCAAGTTTTGCATCAGCATTTTGTTTTGCTTCATTATAAGCTTTTTCTCTAATTGCAGCGGCTTCTTTTTTAGCAGCAGCAATCACATCATTTGCTTCAGCCAGCATGCCATCTACATTTGCACTGTTTGATTTTGCATCTTCTAAATCTTTTTTAATTGATTCAGACCTATCATCCATATGCTTTAGTAGAGGCTTGAATAGACAACTGTTTAGTCTAGCAACAACTAACAAAAAGATGATACCAGAGCTAAGCAACAATACAGGACTTATGTCTAACATTCATTCCTCCATATTTTTACAGTTTAGTTTGACTAAAACTGATTTATTTTATCAAAATGTTTTATAAAATTATATTAAACAGAGGAATAATGTATAGAAAATTTATAAAGTGTTACGAAAATAATTAGAAATCTTTTCTATATCTTCTTGAGAGTTAATTTCAATTTTAAAATAATTTTTTTCAGCCTTAACTTTTAGCTTATTATCTTTTAATGTTTTTACAACATCACTTAATGGATTGAAATCATAATTCGCAGTTTTTTTATTTTTTTGTACTTTTTTTGTACTTGGATTTTTTAAATCTTTTACTAGTTTTTCAGTTTCTCTTACAGACAATTTTTGTCCAATAATTGAATCTGCAACTAATTTTTGTTGATCTTCTTCTAATCCCAACATAATCTTTGCATGGCCAGCACTTATTTTATTATTTGCAAGCAATTGTTGTACATATGAACTTAATTGTAAAAGTCTTAAAGTATTTGTAATTGATGTTCTACTCTTGAACACTTTTTTTGATAATTCATCATGTGTAATATTATGTTCGTTTAAAAGTTGAGCGTATGAGTATGCAAGTTCAATTATATTTAGATCATCTCTTTGAATATTTTCTATTAATGCTAATTCTCTTAATTTAAACTCTTCAATATCTAATACAATTGCACTAATTTTATCAAGATTTGCAAGCTTATGTGCTTTTAATCTTCTTTCACCTGAAACTAATATAAAACCTTCATGTTTATCTTCAATAACAACAATAGGTTGTAGTAAACCATGTTCAACAATTGAATCACTTAATTCTTTTAATTTATCTTCATCAAATATTTTTCTTGGTTGATTTGGATTTGATTTAATTTTATCAATATCCAATTCAACAATATTACCTATTTGTGAATAATCATTTTTACTATTACCATTTTCATAAGCAATTTCAACTTCGCCTAATAATTCTCCAAGTCCTCTACCTAGTGCCATTTTACTATCCTGCTATTGCTCTTGCTAAATTTGTGTATGCTTTTGTTCCAGTTGCTGCTGCATCATAAAGCATAATTGGCTTTCCAAAACTTGGGCTCTCTGCAAGTTTAATATTTCTTGGAATCACAACATATGACGCATCATCAATCTTAAATAATTTACTCTCAAAGTGTTGTGCTAAATCAGCAAAAACTTGTTTTGATAAATTATTTGTAGAACTATACATAGTAGGTAAAAAACCTCTAATTTGTAATTGTCTATTAATTGTCTGTTTAACAAGTTTAATTGTATTAAGTAACTGTGCTAATCCTTCTAATGCAAAAAATTCACATTGAATAGGTATTAATACAGAGTTTGATGCACTTAATGTATTTATTGTTATTGGTCCAAGTGCTGGTGGTGAATCAATAATAATATAATCATAATCTTTTTTTACAGGATCAATTTTTCTTTTTAAAATAAGTTCTCTTTCTTTGTTATTTTTATAAAACTCTTTTTCAATTCCAACTAATCCAATATTTGATGGTGCTACTTTTAGATTTTCAATTTCTGTATCTAAAATAATTTCATTTAACTCTTTAGTTCCAAGCATTACATGATATAGGTTATATTCATAAGTATCCCTATGAAAGCCTAAACTTGTAGTTGCATTAGATTGAGGATCAGCATCAATTAAAAGAACTTTTTTACCTCTTAATGCTAAAGCTGCACTTAGATTAACGGCAGTTGTTGTTTTTCCAACACCACCTTTTTGGTTTGCTATTGATATTATTTCTGTCATCTTAAACTAAATACCTTTTTATTATCTATATTTATAGAACCGTCGCTATTTAAAACAGCGTTTTCTAATGATTTTTTTTGATTTTCAATTGTCACATGGAATCTTTTGCTATTTTGAAATTCTACCTTAAACTGACTAAATATTTCCTTCCATGAAATTTGTTTTTCAATATTATTAAAATAGTTTTTCATTGTTTTATCAATATCAATTTTAATATCTAATTTACCAAATTCTTCACTAACATTATTAAGATTAATTCCTATTCCACAAAATAACAAATTGTTGCTCATAGTAGTGATTGTTCCACCTATTTTTTTATTATTTATATAGAAATCATTTGGCCATTTTATCCAAACATTTGAACCTAATTCTTCAAATATCTTTTTTAATATAAAAGAAAAATATATTGAACAACTTTGAAGAGGTAAATCTATTGGCAAATCCTCAATTTCATAAACAAAAGAAAAAAATAGATTTCCTTTTACTCCTGTCCAACTATTTCCTCTACTTCCAACTCCATTAGTTTGATAATCAGTTATTATACAAGTGGGAGTAAAAACTTCTAAATTTTTAATGTAATTTTTTAAATATGTATGTGTAGAATCTATTTGTGTTAATCTAATAATTTTCATAATTTATTATATCAAATTATATTGCAAGATTTTATTAATACTTTTACGTATATATTATTAATGTAAATTGGATATTTAAAACTTATAGTATACATATCTAAGAAATTAATAGTTACATAATTTTATTATTTTATGTAACTATTAATTTAATATATCATTTACTTCTAATCTTTTACCTCTTAAATAATCAGCTATATTCATAGGTTTTTTCGAAACTGGCTGAACTTGATAAATTTTTATAGTTCCAACTTCACAAGAGATGATTGCATAATCTTTTCCAATTTCTTGTATTAGTCCTTCTTTGTTAATTGAAGACTCTTCTAATAATTCTAAATTTTTTAATTTTAATCCAGATTCAAGAAAAATGCCAGGCCAATAACAATAAGCTTTATATTTTAAATAAAGTTTTTTTGCACTTTTAAAAGATACCAAGCCATTCTCTTTTTTTATTTTTTTACAAAAACTAACTTCTGAATCATTTTGTTTTTTAGGTAAAATATTTTCGAAATTGTCTAATGTTGTAAGAGTTAAATTAGCAGCAATTAATGATAATTTTTCAAAGACTTCATCTACTAACATCTCTTTTTTTAATTTCAAGTACTCAATAGCAAGTATATCCCCACTATCAAGTCCTTCTTCCATAAACATAGCTGTTACACCAGTATATTCATCATCATTTAATATTGATTCTTGAATAGGACTCGCACCTCTATATTTTGGTAAAATTGAAGCATGTAAATTTATACATGGTGCTATAGCTAAAATTTCTCTTGGTAGAATTTGACCATATGCAGCAACAATTATAAAATCTGGTGACAATTGTTCTATTTGATGTGTTATCTCACTATTATTTTTTAATTTTTCTGGTTGAAAGATTGGTAAATCTATATTATTATCAATACAGTATTGTTTTACATGAGGAGCAGTTAAAATTTGTTTTCTACCAACTTTTTTATCAGGTTGAGTAAAAAGTGCTAAAACTTCATATTTTTTAGATTTAACTAATCTATCAAATATTGCAGTTGCATAGTCTGGTGTTCCCATAAAAACAATTTTTTTCTTCATTATACTTCCTGTGCTTTAAATAGTGTTCCACTTTTATGATTTTCATTTATAAAAAATTCATATGCATTTGTCAAATCAAATCCTGAACTTAAAAACATTGGAATATTTCTATCCATTAAAAACTTAGCAGCTTTTAATTTAGTAACAATTCCACCAGTTGCAAATTCTGAATTTGGTGTATGTTTCATCTCTAATTGAGACTCATAAACCACATCAACATTTTTTTGTAAAACTGCATCTTCAAACTCTCTTGGATTTTTATTATAATATCCATCAATATCTGAAAGTATTGCTAAAATATCAGCCTTAAAATAAAATGCAGCATGTGCAGCTAACTGATCATTATCACCAAATAACAACTCGTCATTTGCAACAACATCATTTTCATTTACAATAGGGATTACATCATTTTCCAATAATATTTCAACTACATTTTGTGCATTTTTTGTTCTTTTTTTAGAATCAAAATCTGTTTCAATCATCAAAATCTGTCCACAAATAATATCATATTCTCTAAATTTCTTTTTGTAGTGTTTCATCATTAAAGGTTGACCAATTGCCGCAAGCGCTTGTCTATTATAAATAATTTTTTTATCTAAGTGTAATCTAGTATTTCCAGCGCCAACAGCACCAGAACTTACTAGAATTACTTCATATTTTTTTTCTTTTTTTAATTTTGCTATAAAATCAACTAAATTTGATAATCTTTCTAATGCTAATTTATTATTATCAGTCAGAACTGCTGTTCCAACTTTAATAACGATTCTTTTCATCTACTATGTCCTAAAAGTTCATATAAAGCATACCCGATTGATTTAGTATTTAAATGTGTAACTGATGATATTGGCAAAATAAAAAATGGTTTTGTTTTGTCATATCTTGATAGTGTTAGATCTTGAATATAGTATGGTAATTTTCCATCAAATCCAAAATCGTTCTCTTTAGATTCTTCCAAATCTAAACTATCAATTAATTCTTTTATATCTTTATTTAAATCTTCACCATAGTATGCGTCAGTTTTAGTTAACGCTATTGCAAAGTTTCTTCCACTAAGCTCTACTGAAAATTTTGCCAATTCTTCTTTTAATATTTCAAACTGTTCTGTTATTTTTCTATGGTTTGAAACATCAATAGTAAATAGTAAGGTTTTAGTTCTTTCTATATGTTTTAAAAACTCTATTCCTAAACCTTTTCCTTCACTAGCACCATCTATAATTCCTGGAATATCTGCCATTACAAAAGAGTTATACTCACCAACTTCAACAACACCTAATTTTGGTGTTAATGTTGTAAACTCATAATTTGCAATTTCTGGTTCTGCATTTGACAATGTTGAAATAAGTGTTGATTTTCCAACATTAGGATATCCAACAAGCCCAACATCTGCTATAAGTTTAAGTTCAAGTTTTATCTCTCTTGATATACCTGGTAAACCTGGTTGACAATAAGTTGGTCTTTGATTTTTGGAATTTTTAAAGTGGAAATTTCCCATTCCACCTTTTCCTCCATCTAAGAACTTAACTTTTTCACCTTCATTAACTAAGTCTAATAATACTTCATTTGTATTTGCATCAATAACTTGAGTTCCAGGAGGTACAGTAAGTGTAAGTGCTGGCGCAGATTTACCTGTCATTCTTCTTCCCATACCTTGTTTACCATTTTCAGCTTTAAGTACAGTTCGACCTTTATACCATGATAAAGTATCAGTGTTATTATCTACTAAAAAATAGACATCTCCACCTTTTCCTCCATCTCCACCATCTGGTCCACCCTTAACTACAAATTTCTCTCTTCTAAAAGAAGTACAACCTTGTCCTCCCTTTCCTGATGAAATTGTAAATTTTACACTATCTATAAACACTTTGTTCTCCTAAAACTAAAAAAGGGTGTAGGCAAACTGCCATACACCCTTTTTTAAAAAATATTTCTAACCTCAAATTATGAAGCGTATACAGAAACTTTCTTTCTATCTTTATCTTTAATTTCAAACTTAACTACACCGTCAATTAAAGAATAAATTGTATGGTCTTTACCAATTCCAACGTTTTCACCAACGTGTACTTTTGTTCCTCTTTGTCTTACTATGATGTTACCAGCTCTAACTGTTTCTCCACCAAATTTTTTTACACCAAGTCTTTTACCAGCTGAATCTCTATTATTCTGTGTAGATCCTTGACCTTTCTTGTGAGCCATTTATTATCTCCTTAAAATTATGCAGCGATTTTAGTAATTCTAATTTTTGTGAAGCTTTTTCTAAAACCTCTTTTTAATTTACTATCTTTTCTTCTTCTTTTTTTGTAAATGATAACTTTTTTATCTCTATTTACACCAGTACCATCTAGTACTACTTCTGCTTCAACTTTAGCAGCTGAAATAGCATCACCAGTTTTTAGTTCACCGTCATTTAATGCAATAACATCAGCGATTTCTACAGTTTCTTTTGCAGCTTTACCTAGGTAATCTACATTAAGAATATCACCTTCTTGAACTTTGTATTGCTTTCCAGCACATTTAATAATTGCGTACATTCTTCAATCCTCTAACTATCTATATCTATCAAATACGTATTTTTTGTGAAGCGAAATATTATCCAATCTTAGTTTAAACTTTGTTTAAGCGAAAATTTTATTGATAATCATATGGCAATGCAATTACATCCATTTCAACAAGTACATTTTTTGGTAGAGTTTTAACTGCTACTGTACTTCTTACTGGTTTATGATCGCCAAATGCTTCTGCATATAATACATTAACTATACCAAAGTCATCCATATTATTTAAAAATATTGTAACTTTAATTACTTTATCCATACCACTTTTACAGTCTTCTAACAGCTTTCTAAGATTTTCAAGAACTTGTCTAGTTTGAACTTTAATGTCCCCTTCTACTAGTTCTCCTTCTGCTGTTAAAGGGATTTGCCCAGAAGTATAAATTAGTCCATTAGCTTTTATTGCTTGTGAATATGGACCAATTGCTGCTGGCACTCTATCAGTATGTAATAACTCCATTTTTTCTTCCTCTTTAATTTTTTTGTGATTATACAAGTTTTTGAATTAATTACTAATTATAAGTAACCATTTTACCTTGTTTTAACTGGAAAATTTTATCTTTTAATTTTCTTATTTCTAAAGATTTCTTTTTAAAATCCATATCTTTATCATATAAAAGTCTATTTAATTGGGAAGAGTAATATTTAGATAAAAGAATACAAATTTCCAATTTTAATCTATCATCATCATAATCTTCTAATCTTTCATTTAATAAAATTCCATTTAATGCAGGATTATCAATATCATTTAATAAAAGCTCAAACTGCTCTTTATGGTAATCAAAAATTGAAGAATCAACCATATCTAAAACATAATCTAACCTTGATGGTTTTTCTAATATAGCTTTTATTATGCTTAATTCTGCAATATCTATTTTTGTTGAACTATTATCTACTTTTCTTTTTACTTGATTTGATACTTTTACTAGATTTTCTCTAATATTTAATTTTTGTGCTAAATATCTTTTATACTCATCTTGATACAAAATACTCAATGTTTTTAAATAATCATTTGCTTCTTGCAAAGCTTTTTGTTTTTGATTTGCATCATTTATATTATACTTTGAAACAATATAATCAATTGCATATGAAATAAAAGCAATAGGATTATCAAATATTTTATTTAGTTGTTCAACTTTACCTTCTTTTACCATATCTGCAGGATCCATCCCTCCAGAAAATATTACAACTCCACCTTCAAATTCACTTTGACTTAACATCACGGAAGCTTTGAAAGCTGCATTTAACCCTGCTTTATCACCATCATATGCTACAATTATTTTTGGTTCACCCCTTCTTAAAATTGGCAAATGATCTTTAGTTAAAGCTGTTCCTAATGTTGCAACTGCTGTATTAAATCCTGCTTGATGAAGCATTATTACATCTAAATACCCTTCTGTTACAATTATTCTATTCTTTTTATATATATTCTCTTTTGCAATATTATATCCATACAATAATTTTGATTTATTAAATATTTTTGTTTGAGGTGAATTTACATATTTTGCATTATGACCTGTAATTGTTCTTCCACCAAAACCAACGATTTTACTATTTAACCCATATATTGGAAAAGTAATTCTTTCTATAAATCTTGAATATAGACCATTTTCACCTGAGTCTATAACACCAAGCTCTTTTGCATCTGCTAAATTTAAATAATTGTTTTTTAAATAATTTATTGTTTCAAATGATTTTGGTGCATAACCAATCTCAAATTTTTCTATAGAAAACTCTGAAATCCCTCTACTTTTTATATACTCTTTTGCTACATTATTACTTGCAAATAATTTTATATAATATTGATTTACAGAATCTAATACTTTCAGGTCTTGTTTTGGTTTATGATTATCATCATAAGATAAAGTTACATTATACATCGAAGCTAATTTTTCAATAGCTTCAGGGTAATTTAATTTTTCATATTCCATTACAAATTTAATAGAATCTCCACCTGCTCCACAACCAAAACAATGGTATATTTGTTTAGCAGGACTCACAACAAAAGAAGGAGTATCTTCTCCATGAAAAGGGCAGCATGCTTTAAAGTTTGCTCCAGATTTTTTTAATTCTAGTGATTGTGAAACTACATCTACTATATCTAGATGATTTTTTAAATTCTCAATTGATTCTTTAGTTATCATAGAAAAATTATACTCTTTTATTATTTTATATGTGCTTTTATGATATTATATTATTACTATTTATATGTAAAGGTAATATTTGGACAGTATAGTATTAGATTATAGAGATCCTTTATTTAGTGTTATTATATTTTTTACCCTTGTATTTGTAATATCTTTTATTACATACTCAATAGGAGTATATAAAGAAAAAAATGCAAGAAAAGATTATAGAGAACTTCTTAATAGATTTGAATTAGGCAAACTAAAAGAAGAAGATTATGTACATTTATATAAAACATATAATCTTCCATTTGATTCTATAATTTTATTGGCTTCAAGTTTTCTACACAAAGGTGATTATAATAAAGCAATTTCAGTATATTTAGCACTACTTGAACATGTTACAGATAAAGTAAAAAAAGAAGAGCTTTTAGAATTATTAGGTTCTACATATTTTAAAGGTGGATTTTTACAAAGATCAAAAGAGATATATTTAAAAATATTAAAATTCTCACCAAGAAATGAAAATGCATTAAAACATCTTCTTATAATTAATGAACGATTAAAAGAGTATGATAAAGCAATTGATGTAATAGAATCATTAGAAGAACTAAATATAAATGTTGAAAGAGAAAAAATCTATATAGAAGCACAAAAACTTCTAAATACACCTGATTTAAGTTATAAAGAAAAATCTAAAAAATTATACTCTTTATTTAAATCAAACAGCATAATTGAAAGACTTTTAGTTCAATATCTAATTCAATTTAACAAAGATTTTTTATGGAAAAATATTGATAAATTTGATATTAATAAATTTATTGATTTACTTTGGTTCTTAGATTTTAATGATATTGATTTTGATGTAGTTGATAAAAACAAACTATTAACTGAACTTTACAATGCTAAAGGATATCTAAAAACATGTGATCACAGTGATGATTTTGTATTTGATATTTTAATTGCATTAAACAAACATGAACATAAAGTTCCTGTAACATTAGATTTTGAATTTATTTGTAGTTCATGTAAACAAATACATCCAATATATGAATCAAGATGTCCACACTGTCACAACATATTAACATATAATGTAAAATATAATTTAACTAAGGATTTAAATGAAAGAAATCAATCTTTACAGTGATGGGTCAAGCTTAGGCAATCCAGGTCCTGGAGGTTGGGGAACAATCCTTGAATATAATGGAAAAGAGAAAGAACTATGTGGAGGTCAAGACAATACAACTAATAATCAAATGGAATTAGTAGGTGTAATTGAAGGTTTAAAAGCACTCAAAGAACCTTGTATTGTAAATGTAATATCTGATTCAACATATGTAGTAAAAGCTATAAATGAATGGCTTAAAGGATGGATTAAAAATAATTGGAAGAATTCATCAAAAAAGCCAGTTAAAAATTTAGAACTATGGAAAGAGTATTTAGAAGTTTCGAAACAACACAAAATAAATGCTTTTTGGGTAAAAGGTCATGCAGGGCATGAGCATAATGAAAGATGTGATATACTAGCAAGAACATTTGCAGAAAATTTAAAAAATAATAAAGGGGAAGAAAATGAGTGACTACTCAAAATTAGAAAAGTGTTTGGATTATCAGTTTAAAAGCAAGGATCTGATAATCGAAGCACTTACACATAAAAGTTTAAAAAAACCATATAACAATGAAAGATTAGAATTCCTTGGTGATGCTGTTTTAAACCTTATTGTAGGAGAATATTTATATAAAAAATTTCCTACTTCAAATGAAGGTGAACTTTCTAAAATAAGAGCTTCATTAGTAAATGAAAATGGATTTACAAAACTTGCCAATGAAATAAAACTTGGTGAATATATCTTTATATCAACAGCAGAAGAGAGAAATAATGGAAGACATAAAGCTTCTATACTTTCTGATGCATTTGAAGCAATAATGGGTGCTGTTTATTTAGAGTCTGGATTAGAAGCACTTAAACCAATAATCTTAGATTTACTTGAAAAATCGTATGACAAAATTAATCTAGATGTATTATTTAGTGATTATAAGACTGCTTTACAAGAGATTACTCAAGCAGAATTTGGAAGTATTCCTGAATATAAAATAGAAGGTTCTTATGGTCCAGATCATAAAAAAGAGTTTGAAGTATCAATTTGGATTGATGGTAAAAAATATGGTCAAGCAAAAGGTAAAAGTAAAAAACTTGCACAGCAAGCAGTTGCAAAAATAGCAATTGAGCAATTTAAAGGTAAAAATTAATGAATAGTTTTGGCCATAGATTTACATTTACAACTTTTGGTGAAAGCCATGGGAAAGCTTTAGGATGTGTTGTTGATGGAGTTCCAGCAGGAATAAAGATTGATGAAGAATTTATTCAATCTGAAATGAATAGAAGAAAACCAGGACAAAACAAATATGCTACAGCTAGAAAAGAAAGTGATAGTGTAGAAATATTAAGTGGAGTTTTTGAAGGAATAACTACAGGAACACCAATTTCTATGGTTATTTTTAATGAAAATCAAAAAAGCCGTGACTACTCAAATGTAAAAGATTTATTTAGACCTGGACATGCAGATTTTACATATTTTAATAAGTATGGAATTAGAGATTATAGAGGTGGAGGTAGAAGTAGTGCAAGAGAGACTGCTGCTAGGGTTGCAGCTGGTGCTATAGCAAAACTTTTGTTAAATGAACTTGGAATAAAAGTTCAAAGTGGAATTTGTGAAATTGATGGTATAAAAGCAACAACTTATAACTTTGAAGAAGTAAATTCATCAGAGATATATGCCCTTGATAAAAGTGTTGAACAATCACAAAAAGATGCAATATTAACTGCAAAAAATTCTCACAATAGTGTGGGAGGAGTTGCTTTAATTAATGTTTCAAATTGTCCTGTAGGATTAGGTGAACCAATATATTTTAAACTTGACTCTCAACTTGCAAATGCAATGATGAGTATCAATGCTGTTAAAGCGATTGAAATTGGTGATGGATTTGAAAGTGTAAAAACAAAAGGCTTCGAAAATAATGATGAGATAAGAGAAAATGGCTTCAAATCTAATCATAGTGGAGGAATGCTTGGTGGTATTTCAAATGGTGAAAATATTAATTTTAAAGTATACTTTAAACCTACTCCATCTATATTTATAAAACAAGAAACAGTTGATATTTATAATAATGAAGTTGAATGTGAATTAAAAGGTAGACATGACCCTTGTGTTGCAGTAAGAGGAAGTGTAGTTGCTGAATCAATGACAGCATTAGTAATTGCAGATATGTTACTTTTAAATATGAGTTCTAAAATAGAAAATGTTAAAAAAATATATAAAAATTAAAAGAAAATTATAATAAAAAAAGTAAGTTCTACTTAATTTTTTTTTATTATAATTACACCTTAGCATCTCTTTGGTCAAGGGATGCTTTTTTATTTAAATTTTCTTTAATTTATCTTGCACAAAATCACTATATAATCCTAATACTTTTTTTCTTTTTTCTTCAGTAAAAATAGAGATTCCAACATTTTTTAATTTCTTTTCCAATTGATTATCAATATGAGGAACAATTAAAACATTAAAATTATTTGATTTAAATAGTTTAACAATTTCATCTTCTACATTTTCATGTATTCTATTTTTCATTAATTCTACTGAACTAATAGTTTGTCCACTAAGATTTAATACAGTAAAGTAATTAGCTTCTTTTACATCTGGAGCAACATTTGACATATAACTTAGATTTTCTACGGTAGGAAAAACAATTCTCATTTTTGAGCCTTTAATAATTTGATAATTTTATAAAAGGATTTTGTAAAAACTTAATACTTTTTAATATCTTTTAAAAAAGTTTTTACAAAATTAATGGTTATAATTTAGATTGACCAAGAGAGGAGTGTTATTTGTATGTTAGGCTAGACAACTAAACAAAATGACCAATCTAATTATATTTCTAATTATATATTCTAACAATCTTAACTCATATTTAAACTAAGAATAATTTGAGAGAGCGGGTTCACTTAGTTTTTATTATTAAATTCACAAAAATTTTCGAGTTAAGCCTTGTGAACATATGACCGTATAATAACATTAATTCGGTCATATGTCAAGTATATTTCTACATTTTTAACAAAATTATGATAAAATCTCTAATTAATAATTTTAAGGAATTAAATTATATGCCACGAGAAAAACTAGAAAGAAAACTAAATTTAAAGCCAGTAAGTAAATACTTTGGACCTAAAGATATAAAAGCTAGTGAAGACGTTGTTTTACTTCATGAAGAACTAGAAGCTATACACTTGATGGATTCATTTTGTATGTATCAAGAAGATGCTGCTAAAAAAATGAATGTTTCAAGAGCAACTTTTGCTAGAATCATAAAAAGTGCAAGAAAAAAGATATCACTTGCTTTGATTACAGGAAAAAATATAAAAGTACATGAAGTTAAAAATGAATTTAGAATAGCTATTTGTTCTAATAAGCAAGATGAACTAGTATACGCTGAGCCAGATGCTGAGTATATCTGGATTATTCTTATAAAAGATTATAAACTTGCTTCACAAA
This sequence comes from Arcobacter sp. CECT 8985, assembly GCF_004116495.1. GTDB lineage: Bacteria > Campylobacterota > Campylobacteria > Campylobacterales > Arcobacteraceae > Malaciobacter. The sequence continues at coordinate 25,832 of NZ_PDKC01000015.1, forward strand.
GTTGTATAAAAAACCCAATGTACAAAAATGAAAATGAAGCTACATGTAATGTTTTACCTGATGTGTTATATGACTACAAAGTAAACTATTTTATGTTAAATGACATTGATTATGATCTAAAAATATCATTAATTGCAAAAGGGATTTATCCTATGTTAAAAGAAAAGATTGAATTAGATTCATTAGTAGATATTTTTCAATAGAGTTTTATCTCTATTGAAAATTATGTTTTAATTCTTCTAATCTTGCAATTCTATCTTCAGTTGAAGGATGAGTTTTAAATAAATCTGAGAATTTTATATCTTTTCCACTAAAAGGATTAATAATAAACATGTGTGCTGTTTGTTCTGTTGCATTATGCATTTGTCCTGTTTTTGTAAAGTTTTCCAATTTTGCCAATGCACTTTGTAATCCACTTGGATTTCCTGTCAATTTTGCTGCACCTTCATCTGCCATATATTCTCTACTTCGACTAACTGTCATTTGAATTACAGCAGCTGCAATAGGCAAGATAATTGCCAATGCAAACATTACGAAAGGATTAGAATTTTCTCTATCATTCCCACCACTAAACATTGCAGTAAATTGCATCATATTTGCAATCATAGCTATTGCACCTGCAAACACAGCAGCAATTGTACCAATAAGAATGTCATAATGTCTTACATGAGATAACTCATGAGCAATAACACCTTCAATCTCTTTTTCGTTTAATAAATCTACTAAACCTTGTGTAACAGCAACAGCTGCATGTTCATGATTTCTTCCTGTTGCAAAAGCATTTGGCATCTCATCTGGTATTAAATAAACTTTTGGCATTGGTAAATTTGCTTTTTGGGCTAGCTTTTCTGTTATTTTATAAATAAAATGATTTTTATCAGTAATTTCAACAGCATTATAATGTGATAATACTTGTTTGTCTGAATAATAATAAGCATAAAAATTCATACCAGCTGCTATTAAAAAAGCAATTAACATACCATTTGCTCCACCAAAAGCGTATCCAATAAAAACAAATAGAACAGACAATAATGCAAGAAAAAATACAGTTTTAACTTGTTCCATAACTGCTTCCTTTTAATTAAATTTATATATGATATCATATTATAATTATGAAGTTTAATAAACAATTTAAAATTTTATTTAAAGGAGTTTTTTTGAAAAACTTATATTTAATAAGACATGCAAAATCATCTTGGAAAAACATGACTCTGTCAGACTTTGACAGACCTTTAAATAATAGAGGTAAAAAAAATGCTCCTTTCATGGCAAAACTACTTAAAAAAAAAGGATTAAAGCCTGATTTAATAATAGCTTCACCTTCATATAGAACAAGGAAAACAGCACATATCTTTGCTGATATATTTAAATATAATAAAAAAGAAATACTATTTTTTGAATGTTTATATAATGCTTCAAAAAATGATATTTTAGAAACAATAAAATATATTGATGATAAATTTGAGAATCTATTTTTAATTGGTCATAATCCTAGTTTAAATCAATTTGTACAAGAGTATGTAAATTTTAATGAGAATATACCTACATCAGGAATAATTAAAATAGAGTTTGATTGTAAGAGATGGAAAGAAACAAAAAAAAACAATGCTCAACTTATTTTCTTTGAATATCCAAAAAAGTATAATTAGAATAAAATTTATAAATTAGGCAAAAAGATGAAAACACTATATTTAATGAGACATGCACAAAAAGAGATAAATGAGAATAAAGATGATTATGATATTGAATTAACACAAGAAGGTAAAAAAAGTTTAACTTTCTTATGTGAAAGATTAAAACAAAAAAATATTAATATAGATATGATTTTAGCAAGTCCTGCAATTAGAGCTGAACAAACAGCTGAGATTATAGCAAAAAACTTAGATTTTAAAGGCTCAATAATAAGAAATGATTCAATATATAAAGCTTTTTTAAATGAGTTAATTGAGACTATATCATATACATATGATAATATAAATTCATTATTCTTAGTAGGACATAACCCTGCACTTGCAACTTTAGCATTTAAATTCACAAAAATAAAACAAAAAGTTGATATGGGAAGTGTTGTTAGAATTGATTTTGATTGTGACTCATGGTTAGATATAAATGAAAATAATGCAAAATTTGTTTATATTGAACATTCAGGTAAATAAGAAATCTTATTTACCTAAACAAAACTCCCCAAACATAACATCTAACATTTCATCATTATCAAATGGTCTAGTAATATTTGATATATTATGAAGTGCTTCAGTTATGTGATGAGCAAAAAATTCCAATTCTCCAGTGTGCAATGGAGTTATTGATTCATTTATATGATATAAAGTTTGTTCTACACTTTCAACTTGTCTTTTTGAGATTAGCGTCATCTCATCTGCATGTGTATTCTTATCTAAAATAGATTCCAATTTTGAAAGAAGAGGATTAATACTCTGTTTTGTACTAAGAGTAATAAAATCATTATCCAATCTATTTTTGTCAAACTTATTATTTAAATCTGATTTATTTAAAACTTTAATAATAGTTTTGTCATTAGTATTTTCTATAAGTGATAATATTTTTTCATCTTCTTTATTACACTCGTTACTATTATCAAATAAACTAATAACAATATCTGCTTCATTAATTGCATTAATTGATTTTTCTATACCAATTTTTTCAATTGCATCAGTAGTTTCATCTCTAATACCAGCTGTATCAACAATTTTTATTATATGTGTACCAATCTTTACTGATTCTTCAATAGTATCTCTTGTCGTACCTGCTATATCTGAAATAATCGCTCTATCAAAATTTAACAACTTATTTAAAAGTGATGATTTTCCAACATTTGGTTTTCCTATAATTGCTATTTTAAAACCTTCAATCATCCCTTCTCTTCTTTTACTTGCATCTAAAGTATCTGATAATTTTTCTTTTATATTATTTAATTTATATTCTATTTTTTCAAAAATATCAGTAGGTAAATCTTCTTCAGCATAATCAATACTTACTTCAGTATATGCAAGCATAAAAAGAAGATCTTTTCTAATATCTTCAACGAAATTTGTCAATTCACCTTTTAATTGTTTTGCAAGTAATTTTACAGCATCTTCACTTCTTGCTTCAATTATTTTAGAGATTGCTTCAGCTTTTGATAGATCTATTTTACCATTTAGAAATGCTCTTTTAGAGTATTCACCAGGATTTGCCATTCTAGCACCATGATAGATAACTTCATCTAAAACAATATTTGCTATTGCAATACCACCATGACATTGAAACTCTACAATATCTTCACCAGTAAAAGAAAATGGTGCTTTAAAATATATTAATAAAGCTTCATCGATTGGCTTTTCATCATGTGAATAAAGAGTAGATAAAGTAGCTAGTCTAGGAGTTAAAGTATTTTTTTTTGAGATTTTAAGAGCTATTGATAATGCATCTTTACCACTAACTCTAACGATTGAAATAGAACCTATTCCATTTGCAGTTGCAACAGCAACAATTGTACTATCATCTAACAATTTATTCCTCTTTACTTCTATATTCATTTACTAATACATATCTATCGCCTCTAACATTTGTTTTTACTGCGACATATTTATTAGGGAATTCATCTCTTAATCTTTTAAGAGCGATATGTACTAAAATACCATCCAATGGCTTTGTTTTAAAGCTACCTTTTTCTTTAATTGTTTCAATTGCAGGTTCTAAATAATTATAAATAGCTTCTTCTTGATTTTTCAAAAATTGAGCTACCTCTAGTCTCAACATTAAACCATATTTTTCATTAATCCAATTAAATAAGATATAAGATAAAGCTTTATATCTATATCCTTCTTTTCCAATTAATAATGCAGAGTCTTCACCTGTAAATTCAATATATAAAGTTTCTTCATCATAAAATTCAACTTTTATATCATCTATTTCATAACAAGTATTTGAAAATAAAGAATCAATTCCTTTTTTTACTTCTGTTAAAATTTCATCTGAATCTTTTCTAATTATAATTTGAGAGATTTGTTCTTTTTCTTCTACTTCATAAAAGTTATCAAAAATTTTCTCTTTTTCACTAACTTTTGTAACTTTATTTAATGGCTTTTTAGTTTTTGTCTCTTTACAACTTTTGTGATTACATGCATTTTCTATTTTTTCTGAGACGTCTTCAATTTTTATATCTTTTTTTCTAAAGTGTTTTTCTTTTGGTCTTTTTTCAAATTCACTTTTAGAGTTTTTTTCAATAACTCTAATTATTGCACTTTTTCGACCAAGACCAAGAAATCCTTTTCTTGGTTGTTGATCTACTTCTATTTCTAAATTAGTAATAGAACATTTAAATTCGCTTTTTGCTAATTCATATGCTTCTTCTAGAGTTTTTGCTTCAAACTTTTTCATAATTAAATCCTATTTTTTTAAAGCTCTTTTCTTTTCAAACATTTTATTTATTGTATATTGTTGAGCAATTGTAAATACGTTGTTTATAAACCAATATAGTGTTAACCCTGCAGGGAACCATAAGAAGAAGAACGTAAATACCACAGGTAAGAACTGGAATATCTTCTTTTGCATTTCATCTTGCATTGTATTTGGAGTAAGTCTTTGTTGAATAAACATAGAAACACCCATTAAAATTGGTAATACAAAGTATGGATCCATTTCTGCTAAATCTTTAATCCATAAAATCCATGCTGAACCTTTAAGTTCAATTGCATTTAATAACACTCTATATATAGCGAAAAAAACTGGGATTTGTAAGACTATAGGTAAACAACCACCCATTGGATTAGCCCCATGTTTCTTATAAAGTTCCATCATATGCATAGATGCTTTTTGTTTATCATCTTTATATTTAGTTTGAATCTCTTTTATTTTAGGAGCTAAATCTTTTAGTTTTTGCATAGAAACCATACCTTTGTATGATAACGGATATAAAACTAACTTGATTAAAATTGTAGCTAATACAATTGTCCAACCCCAGTTTCCTACTAAATTATGAATATATTGTAAGAATATAAACATTGGTTTTGCAATAAATGTAAACCATCCATATTCAATTACATCAGTTAATTCAGGATTTAAATTTTTTAAAGTTTTAAACTCTTTTGGTCCTAAATATCCACTAAATGAAATATTACTGTTTCCGTGAATAAATCCTTCAGGATTATCTTCTTTATCTGGCATTACTGTAATTGCAAAAGATTTATCAAAATTATAAATTACTGTAGCATAGTATCTATCAAAACTAGAAACAAATTTAATTCCAGTGTAATTTTTTGTTTTTTCTAAATCACCATCTTTTGTCAGCTCCATTGTACCATCATTTTGTTTTACATATAAACCATGATCTGCATACATATCAGCTAACACATCTGGTCTAAAACCATTTGTAATAAAAAATTTCTTACCATTTGTTGCATTTACATTTAAATCATAATGTCCATCTGAATAAAATGTAAAAGTTTTTGTTAATACTGTATCTTTTAATTTTTGAGTTAAAACTAATTTTTGATTAGATTTAGTTGCATCGATATTGCTTTTTGATACTGAAACATTAGTTTTAAATGCTTCAGTGTTAATTTTAGAATCTGCAAATCTAACTTCTAAAGGTCTAAGTTGATTAGCATCAAATAGTTTTATTTTTTGTTTATTTTCATCGATATACTGTCTATCTTCTAAAACAACTTGTGCAATTCTACCTAAATTATCAATTTTAATAATATTGTGTTTAGTTCTAATTGTAGATACAATCTCATCTGAAGAAACCGCTTTTGCTGATAATCCTTCAGCAGATTTAGAAATACTTTCAGCTGACGCTGTAACATCTGAACTATTTTGTTTAACAGTAGGTGCACTATTTTCCTTGGATACTTGTTCTTTTTTAATTTCAGCTTGCTTGGCTTCTTGTTGTGGCTTTAAAACCAAAAATTCGTAAGCAATAAAAAATACAAAAACAACTAATGTCATTATTAGCATTCGTTTTTGCATACCTTTGTCCTGATTAAAATTGTTATTCATCATTATAGTTATTCCACTCCCTATTTCTAACTACCAAATATTTATTATTATTTATAGGTATATACCAATATTTGATTTTAATTTTTTTAAAATTTATATTATTATGCTTAATCACACTTTTTACAACGGGATAATCAATTCCACCCGCAAAAAGTTGATTACATTTTAATATCCTTGTTATTGTAAAATAAATAGCCTTAAAAAAAGTATTATTTTCAAATTGCCAAATTGCATATTGAGAACAAGTTGGATAATATCTACAACTTCCATGAGAAAAAATAGATAAATATTTTTGATAAAACCTTATAAAAGATCTAGCAATACTATTCATTTTAATAACTTAAGATTTCTTAATGCAAATATAAAATCTTTTTCCAGTTCTTGGGGGTTTCTTTCAAATATTTTTTGTTTAGCAACAAAAATGTAATTACCAGAAATTACTCTATTTTCAAAAGAAACAAACATGCCTCTAAGTCTTCGCTTAGATCTATTTCTTTGTACTGCTCCACCCACTTTTTTAGAAGCTACAAATGCAACTTTTAAATTTTTACTGGGCGAAAAAAAAGCGACAAATGAATGGGTATGCCATTTTTTGTCGCTTTTATATATTTTGTTAAAATCGCGTGAACTATTAATTCGGTGTTTTTTGCTTAAGCAGCTAATCTTTTTCTACCTTTAGCTCTTCTAGCCTTGATAATTTTTCTACCGTTTTTAGTTGCCATTCTAACTCTATAACCATGTGTTCTCTTTCTAGGAGTATTATGTGGTTGATATGTTCTTTTCATTTTAGCTTTCCTCTTGTTGACTTTGACTAATTAAGTTGCGGATTATAGTTAAAGTTTACTTAAAGTTACTTTAGTTTAAACTCTTTAAAAGAATATAAATTAACTATATTTATCAACTTTTTATTTAATATTTACTTGAATTTCATCATTTACATAATCAAATTCAACACTACTTCCTTCTTTTATTTTATCTTCTAAAATTAAATCAGCAAGTCTATCTTCTACTATTTCATAAATTGCTCTTTTAAGTGGTCTTGCACCATATACAGGGTCATAACCAGCTTTTGCAATAAATTCTTTAGCGCTATTTGTTAAAGAGATAACTATATCTTTTTCTTCTAATTTTCTTTTTATATTATTAAATAATATATCTACTATATTTGTAATCGCATCTAAATTCAATTGTTCAAAAATAATTATATCATCTAATCTATTTAAAAATTCTGGTTTAAAATTTAATTTTAATTCATCAAGTACTTGTTTTTTTCTATTTTCTTTATCTGATATCTCAATAATCTTAGTACTACCGATATTTGAAGTTAAAATTATAATTGTGTTTTTAAAATCAACAGTTACTCCCTTATTATCTGTCAATCTTCCATCATCTAATACTTGTAATAAAATATTAAAAACATCTGGGTGTGCTTTTTCTATCTCATCAAATAATATTACGCTATATGGTTTTCTTCTTACAGCTTCTGTTAATTGCCCACCTTCATCATATCCAACATAACCAGGTGCTGCTCCAATTAATCTTGATACTGCATGTTTTTCCATATATTCACTCATATCAAATCTAATTAAAGACTTTTCATCATCAAATAAGAATTTTGCTAAAGTTTTAGCACTTTCAGTTTTACCAACACCTGTTGGTCCTAAAAACATAAAAGAACCAATTGGTCTATTTGCTTCACTTAGACCTGCTTTATTTCTTTTTATTGCTCTACTAATTGCTTTTATTGCATCATCTTGACCTATTACATCTTGTTTTAAAACAGACTCAACTTGTAAAACTCTTTGTTTTTCAGAATCCATCATTTTATTTACAGGAATTCCTGTCCATCTTGAAACAATACTTGCAATTGATTCTTCATCAACTGAGTTTCTTAATAAAGTACCCTCTTTTTGCATTTGCTCCCATTTTGATTCATTCTCTTTTATTTGTTTTTCTAATGCTGGAATTTCTCCATATTCAATAGAAGCTGCTTCTTCAAATTTTGATTCTCTTTTTGCAATATTTGCTTTTGTTCTTAACTCTTCAATTTTTGATTTTAGAGTTGATGTTGCATTAAATGTCTCTTTTTCATTTTGAAATCTAGACTCTAATCCTCTTTTCTCTTCATCTTTATTTGCTAACTCTTTTTCAATCTCTTTTAATCTTTGTTCATTCTTTTTAGTTTTTTCCATTTTTAAAGCTTCTTTTTCAACATTTAAAGATTGAATTTCTCTTTTTATTGCTGAAAGAGCATATGGTTCTGATTCTATTTGCATTTTTAATTCTGCAGCTGCTTCATCAATCAAATCAATAGCTTTATCTGGTAAAAATCTATCAGTAATATATCTATCACTTAATTTAGCAGCAGCTACTAAAGCACTATCATTAATAGTTACATTATGATGTGTTTCAAGTCTTTGTTTAATTCCTCTTAATATTTGCAATGCTTCATTTACATTTGGCTCATCTACTTTTACAGGTTGAAATCTTCTTTGCATTGCTGCATCTTTTTCAAAATATTTTCTATACTCTTTTAAAGTTGTTGCACCAATTGTATGAAGTTCACCTCTTGCTAAACTCGGTTTTAATATATTAGCTGCATCCATACTTCCTTCACTAGCACCTGCACCTATAATTGTATGAATTTCATCAATAAATAAAATTACATTTCCTGCTTTTTTTACCTCATCGATTACAGATTTTAATCTATCTTCAAATTCACCTCTATATTTGGCACCTGCAATCAATGCACTCATATCAAGTGCTACTACTTTTTTATTTAATAAACTAGTAGGAACATCTTTATTTACTATTTTTTGAGCTAAACCTTCAGCAATTGCAGTTTTACCAGTTCCTGGTTCACCTAATAATACTGGATTATTTTTCGTTTTTCTTATTAGAATTTGCATCATTCTATTTATTTGTTCATCTCTTCCAATAACAGGATCAAGTTCCCCATCAATTGCTTTTTTATTTAAATCAGTACCAAATTTTTCTAAGCTTTCCAATGTTTCATCAGATGTTGCACTATCAATTTTAGCACCTGCTCTTATTGCTTCTAGCTCTTTTTTTGCATCTAACAAATTAATATATTTTCCTAAAACTTCTTTTACTTGTTTTTCATCAAAATTGGCAATAAGCCAAGTATCTATTGCTATAAAACTATCCCCATTTGAGCTCATTAATCCATGAGCTTTCTCTAATGAATTCATAAAGTTTTTTGATAATTTAATATTCTCTTTTGATATATTCGATGATGTTGGTAATTTTGATGCATTAGATTTAATTTCTAACTCTATTGCTGCTTTATCAACATTCATTTTATTTAATAATTGATTTAAAACTGAATTTGTATTTGTTATTAATGCCCATAAAAAGTGTATAATATCTACTTCTTGATTTTTATTATGTAAACTCAAAGATACAGCTGAATCAATTGTTTCAGCCACTTGGTTTGTTAGTTGTTCAAATATTTTTTTCATTTTTAGCACTCCTTTATTTTAACTGCTAATTAATTATAGCAAGTTGAGTGTATTAATGTCAAGTACTTTCTACAGAATTGAAATAAATTTTAAATTCGCATCCTAGATATTCACAATTTTCATATACTGTTTTAACATTTTGTATATCAATTCTTCCTTCCATATGATCTACAACTATTTGATGTGTCATATAAAGTCCAATACCTGTTCCTTGTTTCTTATGCTTTGTAGTAAAATATGGTTCAAAGATTTTTGATTGAATACTTTCTGGTATTCCTCCTGCATTATCTTTTATGTAAATTACAACTTTATTATCTTCTAACTTTGTTGATATAAATATAACTTTTTTATCAACATCTTGTTCTTTTAGTGCATCTTTAGCATTATTAATTATATTTATAAAAGCTTGTGTTAATTCATTTGCATAACCTTTGATAAATAAATTATCTGTAAAATCTTTTTTTATTTTTATATAGTGATTTTTAAAACTTGCACTTAAAAGTTTAAGTGCTTTATCTATTATTATATTTATATTTATAATATCAATATCTTTATCTATTTTAAAAAAGTTTCTAAAATCATCAATTGTTTTTGAAAGATATCTTGTATTTTTTATAATCATATCTAAGGAATCTTCTAATGTTTCATCATCCAAAAGACCAACCTCTTTTTCTATTTTTATACCACTTGCAGCTGTACTAATAGAACTTAAAGGTTGTCTCCATTGGTGTGCAATATTTCCAATCATCTCTCCCATTGAAACCATTTTTGACTGTTGAAAAATAAGTTTATCTTTATTTTTAAATTCTGTTATATCTACAAAATTACTAATTTTTACTCTCATGCCATTTAACTCAACAAACTTACCTTGAGTTAATACAGTGAATATCTCTCCATTTAATCTTTTAAGATTTATTTCATAAGGTTCAATATCTTTGTGTATTTTATTTAAGACATTATCCAAAGAAGATTCATCAATAAAATCATAAATACTTTTATTTATAATATCTTCTTTTGTTTTTGCACCTAATAGTTTTATAGTTACATTATTTACATCAATACATTTTTTTGTATCATGAATAATTATTGCTTCCATAGTAGAGTTAAAAAGGAATTCAAAATTTTCTAATGATTTTTTTAAATTATCTTCTCTTTTATTTATCTCAATCTTCATTTTTTCAAAACTTTTTACCAATTCATGAATCTCTTTGTAACTAGCCAATTTTACTGTTTGTAAATAATCTCCATTAGCAATATCATTTATTGTCTTTTGTAAATAATCGAATTGTTTAAATATTTTATTAAATACTTTAAATATAAGATACATTATAAATATAATAAAAAAAGCAACTAACATAAATACTAAAATTAGATAACCTTTTAAGGTATTTAAAACAACATCATAACTTTCCCTTACAACTATAATCCACTTTGTTTTATCAATTTTAGTATACATTCCAAAATTTTTCATGTTAGTGTTTGCAACTATATAAGAAGCTAATTTGTACTGTTTATTATTTTTTATTAAATCATTATAAATTGAATTGTTTTTTACATTAAACCGTTGATTTACTAACTTTTGAAAATCAGGATTATAAATAAATACTCCCTTCTCATCTAATATTCTAATCATATGTGATTTATCACTATTTTTAAATTTTGTAATAAAGTTTGAAAATTTTTCTATTTTTAATAAAATGACAATTATTTCATTTTTGCCTTTTAAGGTATAAGATATACTTGGCTTATTGTCAAGTGAAGATAAGAATATATTAGACCAATATGTTTTTTTAGTATTATTTACTGATTTAAAAAATACTTTATTAGAATAATCAAACCCTTTATATATATGATCATTTTTTGTAGCATAAAAATCTATCAACTTTCCTGCATTATTTAAAATAAAAATCGATGAAATATCACTATTTAAATCTATTATATTTTTTAAAATTCTATTTTCACTATCATAATTATCAAGTACATAAGTTGCTGTTTTTTCTATTTTATTAAGAAAATCTTCTGCTTGAGAACGCACCTGCTTCAAAATTTGTTTTTGTGAATGTTCTACACTATTTATTTTCATATCATAAAGACTTATTACAGATAATACACCAATAATTATAGAAACTACTATTACTGAAAAAATGATAAATGATGAGATTGTACTTTTTAAATTTTTCATCTTATTTCTTTATTTTAAATTCTTGATTTTTTACTTCTACTAAGAAATACTCTCGAGAGACATCTCCATATTTATTAAATTCAATTTTACCTTGAAGTCCATCATATACTCTATTATTTAAAATATACTCTTTTATTTTTTTTGGATTTGTTGTATGTTTTAATGCATCATACAAAATCATTGCAGTTTCATATGATTGTATAGCTGAAGATGATGGTTTTTCATAATATTTTTTCATATACTTTTTTTGAAACTTTTTATAATCAGTTCTTTTTGAATTGTTATTATATCCTGTACAAAAAAGAACTCCTTCAACTGCTTTTCCACCCTCTTGAATAAAACTATAATCTTTCCCCCACGCAGATGAAGCTATAAGTTGTTTTATATTATTTAATCTCAAAAATTGTATAAGTTTTGCACTATCTAAAGAGTTTGCAATAATAAATATTACACTTTTATTATCAAGATTTTTTAATATTTTTTCATATCCAATATTTATTTTAATTAATGAGGTAATTTTACCTTTATATTTTTCTTCGTAAGATGATTTAAGACTATTAATAATATCTTGGGAATATAAGTTATTAGATGAATCATAAATTATTTGAATTGTCTTTTTAGCATTTTTAATTAAATACAAAGATAAAGGATCAAACATACTTGGATTTATTTCTGCTTGCAATCTTACAAAATTATCATCTTTATTAGAGAACTCTTTACTACTAGAATTTGGTGAGATTAAAAGAACATCATCTTTATTTTTAAGTTGACTTAATGATACCTTTGTCATTGCACTTGTAGTATTACCAATTATAATTTTTATATCTTTTTTCAACATTTTATCTATTGCAATCTTTGCTTCTTTAGGATTTTGTTTATCATCTTCTATTATTAATTTAATATTTTTATTTCCAACTTTATAATTATTCTCTTCTAAAAAAAGTTTGAAGCCATTTAAAACTGAATGTCCAACTGACGAATATTTGCCACTTAAACTTGAGATAAAGCCAATATTTATAGTTTGTTTATTATTATTCAAAATATAAAAAAACATAGATAGTAAAATAATTATAATTAATAATAGAACTTTTTTCACAACAATCACCTTGAATAAAAAATAAGTTTTTATATTATACTTAAAAATCACTAAAAGGGATAAAATGCTTTGTGGTATTGATGAAGCTGGAAGAGGTCCAATTGCAGGTCCTTTAGTTGTAGCTGGTGTAGTTTTAAATAAAACAGTTAAAGAATTAAATGATTCTAAAAAATTATCTGAAAAAAAAAGAGAAGAATTATTTGATAAAATAGTTAATGCAAGCCAATATCATATTGTATTTAAAACAAATAAACAAATAGATTTAAAAGGTATAAGTCAATGCTTAAAAGAATCAATTCAAGAAATAATGGAAAATATATCTGCAGATGAATTTTTAATGGATGGAAATACATCATTTGGAATACAAACACTTCAACATAAAATAAAAGCAGATGCAACGGTTATGGAAGTTAGTGCAGCTTCAATATTAGCAAAAGTAAGTAGGGATAGATATATGTGTAAAGTTTCAAAAAAGTATCCTGAATATAATTTTCAAAAGCATAAAGGTTATGGAACAAAAGCTCATGTTGAAAAAATTAAAGAGTTTGGAAGAAGTGAACTACATAGATATAGTTTCAAATTAAAAGAATTAGGTGAAGAAAAAGGTGGAATTCAAAAAAGCCTGTTTTAGGCTATTTTGAAACCTCCCCTATATAACTTTCAACAGATTTAATTTTCTGTTCTATTCTATTTTCATGGTTTTTTCTAATATCAAAAGTAATAGTTGAATAAACTCTATTACAGCCAGCTTCTTCTAATACTTTATAACACTTACCAACTAATTCTAATGCTTGACTCATAGTCTTTGTTTCAATAATAGTACACATTGATGTTAACTGATATTTGTATCCACTATTTCTTATAACTTCAATAACTTTTGAAACTTCTTTTGCTTTACTCTCACCTTTATCAGTGGGAAACATTGCCATTTGTAAAAGAATTGAATTCATAATCTATCTTTTAAACTTTCATTGAATAAGTATAATTACCATGTAATGTACACCTAGAAGTTGCAGAAATCTCTTTTACACCATCAAGTTTAACTCTTGAAGCTAAATAGCCTCTTGATTCAATAGGTTCTAAAGATACTTTTGAAACCTCTTTACCATCTACATATAAGTCAATTTCATAAATCCAATGTTTTGCAGTACTTGGATGTATAATTCCATGTTGTCCAATACTAACTTCAACTAATGAATAACCTTTTTTATCTTTATCACCAATTTTTATTTCAGGTAAATGTTTATACTCAAAATCTGTTGGGTGAGTAGGATCTTTAACTTTCATATCATTTGTATTTTTAACTAATTTCTTATCATAACCAAAAGCATAAGTTGCAGATGCAAAACTAAGTAATCCTGCTAATTTTAATAAATCTCTTCTTTTCATTTTCTATCCTTTCATATTTTTTACAATACTACAGGAAAATATTCAAATTTGCAAGTATATATTTTTTTATATTTTTTTTAAAGAATTTGAAATATATTATTATCTAATAAATACTTTTTTGACACTAATTATTTATTTTATTTAAAAGTAATTTATGCAGAAAATGGTTACCATATAAAATAAATATCTAAGAAATTTGTAAAACTAAAAATTTGTTTATATTTTTAATAGTTTATTCAAATTAAATTTGTTATATTTAAACAATAAATTCCAAGGAGAAAAACAATGCAAATTGAAGTAAATGCAGAAGTAGTACTATCTCAATTAGGCTACACAAAGAATGAGAGTTCGTTAAAACAAGCAGAAGATATTATTGAAAACACTAAAGATTTTGATAAATTTGCTAAACATATAATCTCGTTAAATGATAATTTAAAGAAAATGAATGCCTATGTAGCGCTTTCAAATACAAATAACTATTTGAAAATCAAATGTGATGAAAATGATGCAGAAGAGATTTTAAATCAATTTCATCAGTCTGTAAAAAATTGGGCAGAAAAATATAATGTAGAACTTCAAAAAGTAGAGAATAAAGAAGTTTACTATATTCTTGGAATTGCTGCTTAATAGAATTGGCACTAGCACTAGAAGTATATAAAAATTTATATACTTCTAGAATATTTTTCTATAACTATGACAATAAGGAGTTTTTCCTGTTTTTTCATAATAATTTTGATGATAATCTTCGGCACTATAAAAATGTGTCATTTTTTGTAAGGTAGTTGCAACAGCATAACCTTTTTCACTTAATATCTCTAAAATACTCATTGCAATCTCTTTTTGTTTTTCATCAACATAAAATATAGCAGATAAATATTGACTTCCTATATCTGGTCCTTGCCCATTAACTTGCGTAAAATCATGTATTTCAAAAAAATATTTTACTAATTCTTCATAGGTAACTTCACAACTATCAAACTCAACCTTTACAGCTTCTAAATGTCCTGTCATTCCACTACAAACCATTTGATATGTAGGATTTTTTATATCTCCACCCATATAACCAGATTCAACTTTATAAACACCATTTAATTTTGAAAAGTAATATTCTACTCCCCAAAAACATCCTGCTGCAAAATATGCTACATTATGATTTTCACAACATTTACTTTTACTATCAAAAGTTAATGAAATTGAGTTTACGCAATGTCTAGTATTTTTAGAAGTAAAACCTTCGCCTTCAAAAACATGTCCTAAATGAGCATTGCAATTATTACAAACAATTTCCATTCTTCTACCATCTTTATCAGGTATTCTTTTTACTGCACCTTTTATTTCATCATCAAAACTTGGCCATCCACAACCAGAAGAAAATTTACTATCAGATTTATATAATGGACTATTACATTTTTTACATCTGTAAATACCTTCTTCATAAAAGTCGTTATATCTTCCAGAAAAAGGTCTTTCTGTGCCCTTTTGTTCAATAACATACTCTTCTTCAGATGAAAGTTTATTGTATTGCATATTATCCTCTAATGTTTAAATTTTAGGTATTTTAACAAAAGAATAAAAGCTAAGAATAAATTTTTTATATAACTTTTGATTTTAATTTTTTTTAAATAATCATAAGTTTTTTTTTAAAAAATAAAGCTAATTATAAAACCTCAAACCTTTGCTCTACTAATAAGTTATCTTTATTAAATATTTTTCCAACAAATACATCACCTTTATTAAACTCTCCAACACCTTTGGGCGTACCTGTCATTAAAATATCCCCATCTTCAAAATCTAAAAAACTATTTGCTTCTTTTATAATTTCATATGGTTTATTTATCATCAAAGAGATATTACCTTTTTGTCTTAATTCACCATTAATAAATAACTCTATGTTTAATTCATCAATGCTTTGATTAAATGATACAAATTTAGAAAATACTGCTGAATTTCTAAAAGCTTTTGCTCTCTCCCATGGTAATCCAGCTTTTTTAAGTTTTGATTGAGTATGTCTTAATGTTAAATCAAGCCCAAATCCAACTGCAGTGATTTTATTCTCCTCAATTAAAAAACTTATTTCAGCTTCATAATGACAAGAAGGTTCACCTTTAGGAAAAATTAATTCATTTGAAATTGATGAATTTGGTTTAATAAAAAACACCATATCATCTGGTATATCATTTTTTAGTTCTTTTATATGTTCAACATAATTTCTTCCAATACAAACTACTTTTGATGATTTTACTTTTACATCTTCATTTAAAATTATACTTTTCATGCTTTACCTTAATATTTTTCTAAAAAATCTCTAATTATAACAGAAGTCATACCCCAAATCACATCTTGTTTGTATTTAAAAACCCAAACTTTGTGCTTTTTATTTCCCCACGGTTTTTGATACATTTTAGGTAAGTTTAATTTATCTGAAGGGAAATATACTTCTTTATTTCCATTTTCATCTATATGGTATGGTTTTACTTCATTTCTTAATGTATACTCTTTTGGTTTATTATTTTTAAAAAAAGATACTGGAATTAGTAGTGTTTTTTCAACTTCACTTTTATCTATTTTCATATTTTTTAAAGCTTTTTTCTTTACTATTCCTACAAAAACTTCTACAATAGCTCCCATTGGAGCAACCATTGTATCAAGTTGTCCTATAACTTTTATGCTTTTCTTTTTTATTCCTAACTCTTCTTTTATCTCTCTTAAGGCAGTTTGTTTAAAATTTTTATCAACACCTTTTTCAAAACCACCACCAGGGAAACAGATATCTCCACCTTGTCTAATTGTTGCTGCTCTTTTTTGAAATAAAATGTAGTATTCACCTTTTATTTGCACTAAAGGTATTATAACAGCCGAACTAAAAAATCTATTTCTACCCAAAACATTTGGGTATTTAGGAAAGTTTTTAACTGCTTTTTTTAAATCGGCTTTTTTCATATTACTTCTTAATTGTTTTTATTGCATCTATCATTGTATTTATAATTTTTCTTAAATCATTATGATCTATAGTATAAGAAACAATTGAATATATTAATTTTCCAAATGGTCTTACCCAAACACCATGTTCAACACAATAATCTTGAATATATTGTGCATAAGATCCATCATTTAACTCAATAACCCCAATTGCACCAATATTTCTTATACTTGCAACAATTTCTAAATCTTTTGCTTTTTCTAACTCTTCACTAAATATTTTTTCAATATTTAATACTCTTTCTTCCCATGGAGTTTCTAAAAGTAAATTTATACTCTCAATTGCAACAGAACAAGCAAGAGGATTTCCCATAAATGTTGGTCCATGCATAAGTATTCCAAGTTCAGAATTAGAGATTGTATCACTTACTTTTTTACTAGTTATCATCGCTGCCATAGTCATATAACCACCAGTAAGTCCCTTACCAACAGTCATAATATCTGGCTTTATATTCGCATGTTCAACTGCAAACATTTTTCCTGTATGCCCAAAACCTGTGGCAATTTCATCTGCTATAAATAAAACATCATACTTATCACAAAGTTCTCTTGCTTTTACTAAAAACTCTGGATTATATACTCTCATTCCTCCTGCACCTTGAACAACTGGTTCTATTATAAATCCAGCAACTTCTTCATGGTGATTTTTAAATGTTTGTTCTAATGCAGTTATAGCCTCACTACAATCTTTATTAAAACCAATTTGTGGAGCTTTAGTAAATATATGTTTTGGTAAATATGTACCATAAATACTATGCATAGAATTTTGTGGATCACAAACACTCATTGCAGCTAGAGTATCTCCATGATATGAATGTTCACAAGCAATAAACTTATATTTTTTTAGCCCTTTTGCTTCTTGATATTGAATTGCAGTTTTTAAAGCAACTTCAACAGATACAGAACCACTATCACACAAAAATACACTATTAAGACCAGTTAAATCAACTAAAAGTTTTGAAAGTATTGAAGCTTTTTCATGTGCAATACCGCCAAACATAATATGAGGCATAATATCAACTTGTTTTTTTAATGCATCATTTAATCTTGGATTATTATACCCATGAATAGCACTCCACCATGAACTCATTGCATCTAATAATTCTTTATCATCTTCTAAAAAAATTGACGTTTTATTAGTTCTTTTAACTCCTAAAAGTTTTGTAGAAGATGGCAAAGAATTATAAGGGTGCCATACATGTTCT
This sequence comes from Arcobacter sp. CECT 8985, assembly GCF_004116495.1. Classification (GTDB taxonomy): domain Bacteria; phylum Campylobacterota; class Campylobacteria; order Campylobacterales; family Arcobacteraceae; genus Malaciobacter. Next base: position 44,165 of record NZ_PDKC01000015.1, read on the forward strand.
TTATCAATATCTAACCAATGCAAAATTATCCTTTTTTATTTTGATTTTATCAAAAAATTATTTTATAACTACTTTTAAACAAATTTATGATAATTTACATTACTATACTTTGATATAGTTAAATTATAATAAAATTTAGGAGTTAGTATGCAGCACCATGACCTAGAATTGAAACATATTGCTAGTGTGGACGATAAAAGATATTTTATATCTACTATTAGAATGCTTGTAAGACATACTTGGCTTGATCAACATGATAATGTTTCTGTATATGAGACTATGATCTTTAAAAAAGAAAACGGAAAAGTTCTATATTTAGAACCTATATATACAAAAAGATATGATGCATATGATAAAGCAATAGATGGACATCAGTATGTAATAGAAAATATCAAAAATATTGTAAAAAAATCACTAGAAAATGAATAATAACTGTTTTTAAAAATTACATTTTGATTACAGTTACAATTTGGAAACAAAGAAATTAATGTATATTAAGAGATAACTTGTCATTATTTCATAAAATTTTTTGGAGGAAATAATGACATTTATCCCTATATCTATTCAGCTTACACAAGCAATAAAATCAAACAATGCACAAAAAGTAGAAGAACTTATTTTAAATAGCGATATGAGAAAAGAGTTAATTAAAAAATATGTTTCTACAAACGATATCGAATCATTAGTTAATTTACTACCGAAATTTAAAAGCAAAGGATTGATTTTAAATATCAAGGTTTTATTAGACATTTAAAAGTGCCAGTATAAAACCAGCACTTTTAATTATTTAAAGTATTATGCTTGATAAAACATAAACTACAAAAATAGTAACTAACCCTTGAACTAAAGTTGCAGTTGTATAAGATTTATATGCTGTTGGAACATCCATTTTACTAAATCTAGAAACAACCCAGAAGAAACTATCATTAGCATGACTTACAGTCATTGCACCAGCACCAATTGCCATAACTACCAATACTTTTCCTAACTCACTATCTAAACCTAAATTTGCAAGTAATGGATAAATTATTGAAGAAGTAACAACTAATGCAGTTGTTGATGAACCTTGTGCTGATTTTAAAGCAGCTGAAATAATAAATGGAACAAAAATACCTAAACTTAAAGTTTGTAAAGTTTCTCCTAAATATTGTCCAATTCCACTTGCTTTTAAAACTGCACCCAAAGCACCACCTGCACCAGTAATTATCAAGATTTCACCAGCACTTTTAATTCCTTCTCCTATCCAACCAGAAAGTCTTTCTTCATCAAACTTAGGTAAAAGAGTAGCTGCAAATAAAAGCCCTATAAATAATGCATTAGTTGGTTCACCTAAAAATATAAAAATTTTATAAATAAAAGTATCACTTGAATCTGGGAAAAGAAGTTTTATAACACTAGCTAAAGCCATAAGTAAAATTGGAATAAAAATTGGAGCAAAAGATTTAAATGCACTTGGTAGTTGACCATATTTTGCGATAACTTCACTATCATGTTCTAAGTCACTTAATAAATCTTCACCACTAGTATGTATTTTTCCTGAACGAATTGCCCAAAAGTAACCAGCAAGCATTGTAATTATTGAAATTCCAATACCAAAAATAATAACTAATCCTAAATTGCCAATATGTAAATTACCAGCTGCAGCAATTGGACCAGGAGTTGGTGGTACCAAAGTATGTGTAGCAAAAAGTCCTGTTGCTAAGGCAACACTCATTGCAACTCCAGAAACTTTTAATTGCCTTACCATTGATCTTTTTAATGCATTTAAAATAACAAATCCACTATCACAAAATACTGGAACTGAAACAATATATCCTATGATTGACATTGCAAGTACAGGTCTTTTTTTACCAACAACTTTTAATACAACTTCTGCCATTTTAATAGCAGCACCGCTCTTTTCTAATATTACACCTATAATAGTTCCAAGAACAATTACTATACCAATGTATGCAAGAATTCCACCAAATCCTTTAGTAATTGTTTTTGAAATTTCTATGTATCCCATACCAACACTCATTGCAATTCCATAAGCTGCAATAAGTAGTGCTATGAAAGGATGTAATTTTAATTTACTAGTAGCAAATACTATAAAAGCAATTGCAATTAATAAAATGATCACCAACATCATATCTCCTTATAAATAATACTTTCTAAAACGAAAAAAAACTATATCATAAATTAAAGGCTAAAGTAAATAAGAGTTTATAAAAAAATCAAATTATAATTATTTAATGTGAAGCTTTTATTTTGGTTACCACCTAAATAAGCTATACACAGAAAAAAAGATTAAAATAAAATATTTTTTAAAAAACTTTTAAAATATATAGTTTTAATAAAATATTTATAAGCTTAAAAGTACAAATTTGTAATAAAATCAATTAAAAAAAGAGATAAAAGGAATATTATGAAAAATCTTGACTTTTTGCATAAAGATTCATTTAGTATTGATGAATACAAAAATATGGTAAAATCGTATCAAGATAAAAAACATCCACTTGGATGGTTTGATAATATATATGAAAGTGCAAATGGTGATTATACAAAAGTATTTTGGGCAGATTTAGAACCAAGCCCTTATTTAATAGATTGGCTAAATAAAAATTATGTAAAAATAAAGAATAAAAAAGCATGTGTAATTGGCTGTGGTGTTGGAGATGATGCGCAAGCATTAAATGATTTTGGCTTTAAGGTAACTGCATTTGATATTTCACCAACTGCTATTGAATTATGTAAAAATAGATACCCAAATAGCAAAGTAAATTTTGTAGTTGCAGATTTATTTAACTATCCAAATGAGTGGTTTGAAAACTTTGATGTAGTTTATGAATGCAATACAATTCAAGTTTTACCGGATGATTATAGAAAAAAAGCAAGAGAAAGAATGAGTTCACTTATTTCGAAAAATGGTTATATTTTAGTATCTTGTAGAAGTAGAAAAGAAAATGAAAAATTAGATGAAATACCAAAGCCACTTACAAAAAGTGAAATCGATGAATTTCAAACTATTAATAATTTAGAACAACAAAGTTTCTTAGCTTATGATGATAATCAAGAACCAAGAGTTCCTCATTTTTTTGCAGTTTATAAAAAGTGTAGGTAATCATTATAAAAATTTAGAACTTAGAATTTTAAAATAAGCTATTTATCTATTTTTTTCCATGTAGTTTTTCCAGTAGCACATACTTTATTTGTGCCTTTTATTTTGATTGTATGAATAAATGAGTTATCAACAATATCTCTTTTTGTAGAAGACAAAATCACATCACCATATTGTGCTTCAGAGATAAAACGACCATCAATAAAATATAAATAGTAATTATTTAATATTTCATCAGGTATTGACTCTATAAGCCACTGTAAATATCTAAGATTATTTACATGCTTATTAGTATCAGTATCATACATATTAACTCTAAACTCTTTTTGATACTCAAAAAAATTAAGAGGTTTTATTTTGTTTGTTATACTATGATTTAAAGGTATGGATTCATATGATGACCATTTTTCTAAAAAATCTGGATGTATTTTTATTGGTCTTCTTCTTTTTATATCATAAAAAAGCCATAATCCTCTTGCCCTTCCTATAATATTATAATCTTTATCATAAATAATATTTTCTCTAACTCCCCTTACTGCATAATATTTTGAGATCCATGTTCTTATTATTATTTTTTCTTTATATAAAGGATAACGTTCCATTTGCATCACACCAGATAATAAAACCCATCCAGTATTTTCAGACATTAATGAAAGAAGATTATGTCCTGCATAATCACAATGTTCAGCAGCAGCCTCCTGAAGTAGAGTTAACATAGCAATAGGAGATGCTTCCCCTAATCTATTCATCTCAAAAAATCTCAATTCAAACTCTTTTTCAAAATAATTGTGCATTATAACCCCTTATATAAATAGAATATATACTTTTTAATCTGTATTATCAATGAAATAAAATACAAATTATAATTATAAAATCAACTTTAAAATTTTTTATTCATGACATTAAAAAAATACATAACTAATAGACAAAAATATAATTGGTAATACAGAACAGAAGAATATAGTAAAATTACCAAATCTTAATCAATTTGCCATAATTTAACTGTTATTAATTCTAAAATTTTGCATATCATAATAATAATAGTGCTAGAAGCTATAGCCTCTAGCATTAAAAAAAATAATTATTTTTAGTGTAAGAAGTGTCTTTTCCCTGTAAAGTATAAAGCCATTCCAAATTCATCTGCAGCTTCTATAATTTCATCATCTCTAATGCTTCCACCTGGTTCAATAACACATTTAACACCAGCTTCTTGTGCAGCATCAATTGAATCTCTAAATGGGAAGAATGCTTCTGATGCTAGAACAGAGCCACTTACATCAATTCCTAAGTCTTCTGCTTTTCTAAGTGCAGCTTTTGCAGCATCTACTCTTGAAGTCATACCCATACCAACTGCTACCATTGCAGAGTTTTTAATATATACAACACAGTTAGATTTTGTACCAGCAGCTACTTTTACAGCAATTTCCATATCTTTAATCTCTTGTTCTGTTGCAGTTCTTTTTGATTTAAGTTCAGCTGTTCTAACTTCATCTTCTTCAACTTTATCAGAATCTTGATATACAAATCCACCATCTACCATTTTGAAACTATGTGCATCATTTGATAATTCTAGTTTTTTTGTACCTTGTTTAAATAATTTAATTCTTTTTTTTCTGCTTAATTCTTCAACTGCTTCAGCAGTAAAATCTGCTGCAAATACAACTTCTAAGAAAATTTCATTCATTTTTTTAGCTAAATCAAGTTCTACAATACCATTTACAGCAACTACTCCACCAAATGCAGAAATTGGATCGCATTTAAGTGCTTCAGTATAAGAGTCTAAAAGTGTATCTTTTATAGCAAATCCACAAGGATTACCATGTTTTACAATACAAACAGCATTATCTTCACCAAACGAAGCAGCAATTTTAGCTGCACCACTGATGTCACCCATATTGTTAAAACTTGCTTCACCTTTTACTGTTATAAATTTATCTGTAAATTGGTTATCAAATTCATACAATGCACCTTTTTGGTGTGGATTCTCACCATATCTAGTATCAAATACTTTAGTTCCTACAATAAACTGTTTTGCACCCATACCATTATTAAATCTTTTATTCATATAGTTTGCAATCATAGAGTCATATGCAGCTGTATGCTCATATGCCTTAATCATCAAGTCTCTTCTAAATTCAGCACTATTTGTATTATTTTTTAAGTTTTCTAATACCAAATCATAATCAGCAACATCAGTTACAATAATTACACTATCATGGTTTTTAGCTGCACTTCTTACCATTGCAGGGCCACCAATATCAATATTTTCAATAATCTCTTCAAAATCATCAGTTTTTTCAATAGTTTCTTTAAAAGGATATAAATTTACACATACTAAATCAATACCTTCAACTCCAAGTTCTTTTGCTTGATCAAGGTGAGATTGTTTATCTCTTCTATGTAAAATACCACCATGAATATATGGATTTAAAGTTTTTACTCTTCCTTCAAAACACTCTGGAAACTTTGTAACTTCATTTGCTTCAATTACTGCAATTCCTGCTTCTTGAAGTTTTTTATAAGTACCACCAGTAGAAATTATTTCATAACCTAAAGATACTAACTCTTTAGCAAAATTCTCAACACCACTTTTATCACTTACACTGATTAATGCTCTCATTAAAATTTTCTCCTATAAAAATATTATTAACTTTTAAAAATAAAAAAAGCCAAGCTCAAATGAGCTTGGCTTTAAAGTAGGCTTATTATAAATCCTGTTCAATTACTCTTCTAAATTTATTATAATATGTATCACTTGCTTCTGTTAATGTTATTCTAATATCATTGATAGAAATCATTCCAGATTTAACTGTACCAATTTCTTCAAATTTCATACCATTATCTTTTGCAACTGCTTCAAATGCTTCTTTATTTGATGGTTTAACTTCAACAATTGCTCTACTTAAAGTTTCTGAGAAAATATCTTTTGAATCATCAAATTTAATATTTACTTCAACACCTTTATTTCCAACAACTGCCATTTTAGCTAATGAAATTGCAATACCACCAACATTTACATCTTTTGCAGATTCAAGTAAACTTTGTTTATTTGCTTCAATAACTGTATTCCAAAGTTTTAACTCTTTTTCAAAACTAACTTCTGGGTGAGTCCCTGCAACTTCTTTATACACTTTTTTCATGTATAAACTTCCACCAAATTCTGATTTAGTTTCACCTAAAATATATAATAAATTACCATCAGTTTTTAAAGATGAATGTAATACTTTATTTGCATCATCATTTACACCAACCATTGCAATTGAAGGAGTTGGGAAAACACCAACACCATTTGTTTCATTATATAAAGAAACATTTCCACCAATTACAGGAGTAATTAACTCTCTACAAGCATCTTTAATACCTTCACAAGATTGTGCAAATTGCCACATTACTTCTGGATTTTCTGGATTACCAAAATTTAAACAATCTGTAATTGCTTTTGGCATTGCACCAGTCATTGCAACATTTCTTCCTGATTCCATAACTGCTGCACTTGCACCTAATTTTGGATCAATATAGCAAAATCTTGTATTACAATCAGCACTCATTGCAAGAGCTTTTCCAGTTTCTTTTACTCTAATACAAGAACCATCTAATTTTCCAGGTCCTTTTACAGTATTTGTTTGTACCATTGAATCATATTGCTCATAAACCCATGATTTATCTACTATTTCCATATCACTAAACATTGCATCAAATGCTTCTTGATTTGAAATATTTTTATCTAATTTAATATTTTTTATATCTTTTAAATATTCAGGCTCTTTTGTAGGTCTATCTAAAATTGGTGCTTGTTCACTTACTGGTTGAACAGGAACTTCTGCACATTTTTCTCCATGCCAAAATAATTCCATATTACCTGTATTTGTAACTTCACCAATTACTGCAACATCAAGTTCCCATTTTTGGAATATTTCAATAATTCTATCTTCTGTACCTTTTTTAGCACAAATAAGCATTCTTTCTTGAGATTCAGATAGCATAAAGTCATATGGAGTCATTCCAGTTTCTCTTGCTGGAACTTTATCAAGATGCATAATCATACCACTATTACTTCTTCCTGCCATTTCAAATGAAGATGAAGTAAGTCCAGCAGCACCCATATCTTGAATACCAATAATTAAATCTTCTTTAAATAACTCTAAGCATGCTTCTAAAAGTAGTTTCTCTGTAAATGGATCACCCACTTGTACTGTTGGTCTTTTTGATTCACTATCTTCATCAAATGAAGCTGATGACATAACAGCCCCACCAAGACCATCTCTACCAGTTTTAGAACCAACATACATAACTGGGTTTCCAATACCTTCAGCTTTACCATAAAAAATTTCATCAGCTTTTGCAATACCTAAAGTAAAAGCATTTACAAGGTTATTTCCTGCATAACACTCTTCAAATGTTGTTTCTCCACCGATAGTTGGTACACCCATACAGTTACCATATCCACCAATTCCAGCAACAACACCTCTTAATAAAAATCTGTGTTTTTTTGCAGTTTCACTTTTACCTTCAATTCCAGCGAATCTAATAGAGTTCATATTTGCAACAGGCCTAGCACCCATTGTAAATACATCTCTTAAAATACCACCAACACCAGTTGCTGCTCCTTGATAAGGTTCAATAAAAGAAGGGTGATTGTGAGATTCCATTTTAAATACTGCTGCATATCCATCTCCAATATCAATAACACCAGCATTTTCCCCTGGACCTTGGATAACCCAAGGAGCTTTTGTTGGGAAACCATTTAAATATTTTTTACTTGATTTATATGAGCAGTGCTCACTCCACATAGCAGAGAACACACCAATTTCAACATGGTTTGGTTCTCTTCCTAAAATATCCCGAATTTGATCTAATTCTTCAAGTGATAAAGAGTGCGCTAAAGCTATCTCTTCAATATTCATCTCTTTTTGTTGCATCTGTTACCTTAAAAGTTATTTCATAGTTAAGATGCGATTATATCCAAAAAGGGGTTAAATAAAGTTTTAGCCTTCAACTAATATTTTGATTGTATTGTTAACAATCTCAAGAAAAAGTTCTTTTTGACCATCAAATTTATAATGTTTACTTCTATATTTTTCATCCATTAAAACTCTATATATTTTTTTGTTTAATGAATTAGGATATGGGATTACATTAATATTTGAAAAGTGAATTTGAGTATCTTCTTTTTTAGCGAAAACTCTTTTTTTGTATTCTTTAAATCTTTCTAAGTCATATCCATTGCTTTTTTTAAAATCTTTTGAATAAAAAGACAAGTAACCATCTAAATCTGATTTTTTCCATGCATCTTTCCATTTGTATATAGATGATAAAATAAGACTTATATCTTCTTTTGTACTTTTTTTAATCTCATTTTCTGAAATCAAAAGTATAGAATCATTTAAATCAATATTTTTTTCTAACTTCTCCAAATTTATATTATCTAATGCAATACAACCTTTTGTATAATCTTCTCTTTTTTGATTAATTGGCATACCATGTATCCAAATACCATGTCCACCTTTATTTAATGTTTTATCAAATATATTTGGATATGAAGTCACCAAAGCTACTGGACCATAAAATGGATCAAGTTTTGTTAGTTTATTTGTTAATCTATAAACACCTTCTGGTGTTCTTAAATCACCTTCAGTTTTTTTATCACCCGGATTTTCACCAACTATTACATCGTCATTTGCAACCTGAGAGAAACCATTATCTATTTTTTTTAGAAGTCTAAGTTTCTTTAAATTTTTATCAACAACAATTAAATATTTTGTAGATTCGTAATAACCATATTGTATATCTTTATCTTGTAAATAATTTTCCCAATAACTTTGCTTTCTCAATTGACTTTCTAATTTTTCTTTAACAGCTTGTATACCTTGAGTTCTATATATATCAATTAAGTCTGCAAATAATAATGTAGTAGTAAGTAGGAAGATTCCTAAAATTCGCATTAAAATACTCCAACTAGATTTTTTTAAGTTTTGCAATTGTATAATATTACCCCTAATTTTTATATAAAAGAAGTCTAATGAAAATCATATTTACACTAATCATATTTTTAACATCTGTTTTTGGTCTGCAAGTACAAGAATTAACTTGGCCAAAAGGAGATAGTTTTCTAACATTTTTAAGCAAACAAAATATTCCCAATAAGCTATATTTTGATTTAGCAAAAGAAGATAAAGAACTTTGTTCAGAGATTGATGCAGGTATGAAATATGAATTGTTATTAAATGATGATGGAACATTAAAACAAGTATTGATACCAGTTTCTGAAGAGATGCAACTTCATGTTTATGAGGATAAAAAAGGTGAATATAAATTTGAAGCAATTCCTATTGCACTTCAAACAATAGATGAAACAATTGCAATTGAAATCAAAAGGTCACCATTTCAAGATATAGTAGATGCAACAAAAAATGTTAATTTAGCAAATGAAGTAATGAGAATTTATGGTAAAAGTATCAATTTTAGACATATTCAAAAAGGCGATTTCGTAGCATTAAAGTATACTCAAAAAATAAGAATGGGAAAATACTTTGGTTCACCAGATGTCATTGCTGCACTTGTAGAAGTAAATGGTAGAAAAAATTTTAGATTAAAAAATATCCATAATGACAAATATTATGATGAGAAAGGTAAAGGTTATTCTAAAATTTACTTCTTTAAAGTGCCTGTTAGATATACAAGAATATCAAGTCCATTTACACCAAGAAGATGGCATCCAGTTCTAAAAAGATATAGAGCCCATCTAGGTACAGATTTTGCTGCACCAAGAGGAAGAAAAATTCATGCAGCAGCAGCAGGAAGAATTATTTTTAGAGGAAGAAAAGGTGGATATGGTAATGTGATTATTATTGATCATCACAATGGTTATAGAACATTATATGCACATCAAAGTAGATTTAGAAAAGGTCAACATGTAGGAACAAATGTAAGAAAAGGCCAAGTAATTGGTTATGTAGGAACTACAGGAGTTAGTACAGGTCCACACTTACACTTTGGTTTATATAAAAATGGTAGAGCCATCAATCCAATGAAAGTATTAAAAAGAGGAAGAGAACTTGTACTTTCTGGTAAGAAAAAAGCTACATTTATTGCAAATACAAAAGAATATGTAAAAGAATTAAAAGATATAGTTAGCAACGTAGATAGAAACTTACCTACAAAATTAACAAGAAAAGAGAGTTTTTCAACATTAAAAAACAACTAATATAATATTAAGGAGTAAATATGCAAAACGAAGATCAAATAACTGATCCACATAAATTACTAGAAAATCTAGATAATTTGCATCCCACAGACATTGCATATTCTCTTAAGAAAATAGAAAATGAAAGTGTTGATGATTTTTTCTATGTACTTAAAAACTTAAAAGAAGAAGTTCTTGGTCAAGTTCTTTTAGAACTTCCTGATAACTTAAGAGAAGCTGCCTATAACGAACTTTCTGCAGAAAAATTAACAGAAGCTGTTGATGAACTAGAATCAGATGATGCTACAGATATTATTCAAGAAATTGAAGAAATAGATATTGAAAAAGCTAAAGAGATTTATGATGGCTTAGAAGAAGAAGATAGAAAAGATATTGAGTGGCTAAAAAGATATGAAGAGGATGAAGCTGGTGCATATATGCAAACAGAGTTATTCTCTGCAAAACTTAGTGAAACAGTTGGTGATTCAGTAAATAGATTAAAACATGCAAAAGCAGAAGATGAATTAGAAAATATTCATCAAGTTTTTGTTACAAATGATGAAAATTCATTAATTGCATCAATTCCACTTGAAGATTTAATCATTTTTGATTTTGATACAACATATGAAGATATCTTAAGCACTGCAGATGAATTTAAATATAAACCATTTAAAGTAAGTGATGATACACATATTGACGAAGTTGCAAAAAATGTTGAACAATATGATTTAAGTGTTGTTGCAGTTGTTGGTTATCACGATATATTAATGGGAAGAATTACAAGTGATGATATTTTAGATGTAATTGAACAAAATGCAACAGAACAAATTTATCAATTAGCTGGGGTTCATGAAAATTTTGAACATGAAGAAAAAGTTATAAACACAGCTAAAAGAAGAGCATTGTGGTTATTTTTGAACTTAGGAACTGCAATATTAGCTTCTTTAGTAATTGGTCTTTTTGATCAAACAATCCAAGCATATGTTGCACTTGCAATTTTAATGCCAATCGTAGCATCAATGGGTGGAAATGCAGGTACACAAACACTTGCAGTTATGGTAAGACAATTAGCTTTAGGTGATATAGAATTAGCAAATGCTAAAGATGCAGTAAAAAAAGAGGTCATTATATCTTTGATCAACGGATTTTTATTTGCAATAATAATGGGACTTATTGCTTGGGTATGGTTTGATGAAAAATTATTAGGAGTCGTAATAGCTGCTTCAATGGTAGTTAATCTTTTTAGTGCTGGATTTTTTGGAGCATCCATTCCACTTTTTTTAAAAAAACTAGATATTGATCCAGCTGTAGGAAGTACAGTTTTATTAACAACAGTTACAGATATTGTAGGTTTCTTTAGTTTTTTAATGCTTGCTAAAGTTATACTTTTATAAAATTGCGCAAACTAAAGATTATAAAAAAAGGAAAAGATAATGGCGCTATTAGATAATGAAAAATGTGTTTTACCTTTAAGTAGTATTGCCGAACTACTAAGCACAAAATCTAGAACACTTAAAATGTATGAAGATAAAGGTTTATTCCCAAGAAGATTAAACCAAACAAAGAAATTATACTCAATTAATGATGTAAGATTCATAGCATTTGTCCATTATCTTGCCAGTGTAAAAAAAATAAATGCAAATGGAATTAAATATATTTTAGAAATTCTTCATACTAATATGGATGAAAAAAATAGAAATGAATTTTTGGATATTGTTGAAGGTAAACTAGAAAAAATTTCTACTAAAGATGTTCATGATATTGACAATTTCTAAATAACTACTGCAAAAAAACACTTTAAAAAAGGAAGTTAGTTTCTCAACTAGCTTCCTTTTTTTATACTTAAAATGTCAAATAGTACACTTTTATATTATTATATTTTAAGTAATAATAATATATATTACATACTTAATGTAAAAATAATACATTAAGTATGTAATTTTTTTACAATTAAATATCTTTTTTTAGGAGTATTATGAGTCAAGAATATACAACTGATTATGAAGTAGGTCAAGATAATTTACAAAAATTTGGATTAGATGTACACAATCCTGTATTTATAATAAGTGCTTTGATAATTTTAGCATTTGTTATAGTTACTCTTATGTTTCCAGTAGAAGCAAAAACTGTATTAGATGGGGCTAAAGAATGGTCAATAAATCATTTTGATTGGCTTTTTATGCTCTCTAGTAATATTTTTGTACTGTTTTGTTTAATATTAATTTTTTTACCTGTTGGTAAAATTAGAATTGGTGGGAAAGATGCAAAGCCTGAGTTTTCTAATATCTCATGGTTTGCGATGTTATTTGCTGCTGGAATGGGTATTGGTTTAATGTTTTGGTCTGTAGCAGAACCTGTTGCATATTATACTGGATGGTGGTATACACCACTTAATGTTACTGCTGATACACAAAAAGCAGAAAACTTAGCAATGGGTGCTACAATGTTCCACTGGGGATTACACCCTTGGGCGATTTATGCTGTAGTTGGTTTATCATTATCATTTTTTGCATATAGTAAAAAATTACCCCTAACTATGAGATCAGCTTTTTATCCTATTTTAGGAGATAGAGTTTGGGGTTGGCCTGGTCATATAATAGATATTCTTGCAGTATTTGCTACTATTTTTGGCCTTGCAACTTCTCTTGGTTTAGGTGCGCAACAAGTATCATCTGGACTACATTTTCTATTTGGTATTGAAAATGTAAAAAATACACAAATATTGATAATTGTAGGAATCACACTTCTTGCTGTTATCTCTGTAGTTAGAGGATTAGAAGGTGGAGTAAAAATATTAAGTAATATAAATATCTTATTGGCTTTTATTTTAATTTGCTTTCTTATTATTGTAGGTCCAACAATAGATATTTTCAAAGGTTTTTTTGATACAGTAAATGATTATGCTACTAATTTTTTTAGTCTTGCAAATTTTATAGATAGAAAAGATAAAATTTGGTTTCATGATTGGACAATATTTTATTGGGCATGGTGGATTGCTTGGTCACCTTTTGTAGGAATGTTTATTGCTAGGGTTTCAAAAGGTAGAACAGTAAGGGAGTTCTTAATAGCAGTACTTTTAATTCCTACACTAATTACAACTATTTGGATGAGTGCTTTTGGTACAACTGCGCTTCATCAAGTTATTTCACAAACAGGTGAATTAGCAAATGGTATTACAAATAAATCACTTGCAATGTTTCAAATGTTTGAAAGTTTACCACTTTCATCAATAACTTCAGTTGTTGCAATACTTTTAGTAATAGTATTTTTTGTTACATCTTCTGATTCAGGTTCACTTGTAATTGATAGTATAACAGCAGGTGGTAAACTTGATGCTCCAGCTCCACAAAGAGTATTTTGGGCATTAATTGAAGGTGGTGTTGCTATTTCACTTCTATATATTGGAGGGAAAGAAGCACTTGCCGCACTTCAAGCAGGTTCTATTACAACAGCATTACCATTTACTATAATCTTATTAGTAATGTGTTTTAGTTTGTATAAAGGCTTAAAATCAGAATTGCCTGTAAAATAAAAGTAGCATTAGCTACTTTTATTTACGAAAAGAAGAAGAAACTATAGATAAAAATTCATCTTTTGTTTTTTTATTTTGTTTAAAAAGACCTCTTAATGCACAAGTAACAGTTGTTGAACAAATTTTTTCAACTCCTCTCATCTCCATACACATATGTCTTGCATCAATCATAACAGCAACACCTTTTGGTTGTAATGCATCATTTAATGCATCACAAATTTGTTCAGTTAGTTGTTCTTGAATTTGTAATCTTCTAGCAAAAATATCAACTACTCTTGGTATTTTACTTAATCCAACTACTTTACCATTAGGAATATACGCAACATGTGCTTTTCCAATTATTGGCAGAATATGGTGTTCACATTGACTATAAAATTCAATATCTTTGATAACTACCATTTCATCATTAGTACTAGTAAATAATGCTGAATTTATCACTTCTTTTGGATCTTGATTATATCCTCCACACATAAATTCAAAAGCTTTTCTTACCCTACTTGGTGTTTTTTCTAAACCTTCTCTATTGATATCTTCACCAACATACTCAAGAATTTTTTTAACTGAATCTTCAAACTCTTTTTCACTTACCATTATTTTTCCTTTAATACTTTATCATATCACTCATACTCCACATTGGCACAAATATTGCTATAATCAACCACAAAATCAAACCCACAATGAGCATAAATACAATTGGTTGAACCCAAAAAGATAGTGATTTTACTCTACTTTCATATTTTTGTTTATAAATTTTTTCTATTTCAAAAGTAACAATATTCATCTTATTTGAATGTTCACCTGTTTGTATCAAATTTAATACAAGATCATCAAATAAATTTGAATAATCAAAAGAATAACTAATAGTTTTTCCACTTTTCAATAGATTTTTAATGAGCGCTATTTTATCTAAAAGATATTTGTTTTTTATTAAACTATTTGCACTACATAATGTATCATGAAATTCATAATTTGCATTTTGTAAAATATTTAAAACTATAAATAATTTATACAACTCAAATGTTTTAATATATAAACTAAAAAAAGGTATATATAAAAATAATGTCTTATTTATAAAATACTCAAATTTACTATTAAATTTATAAAAAAGAAGTGTACCTATAATAGAAATAATAGTAATTAAGAGTAAAAATAAAATATTATTTTCTAAGAAATGTTTAAAACTAAATAGTAATATAGTTGCATAATTACTTTTAATTGCATTTGAATTAATTAAATTTTCAAATGTTGGTAAAACAAAATAAAAAATTGAAAAAAAACATAAACATAAAGTGATAAGCAAAACAAAAGGATATGAAAATGCTTTTTTTAACTCATTTTTCATTTGTAAATCAAATTGTAATAATTTAACTAATGTACTTATTGCCAAATTAATATTGCCTTTTTTATTTATAAGGTTAAAAAAATTTATTACACTTTTATCAATTATAAAATTTTCATATTTAATACTTAAACCATTTCCACTTTGTATTGAATCAAGCAACTCTTTACAAAACTGTTTTAATACATTACTTTTTCTATTTTTACAAATAATATTCAATGCATTATTTATATTTATATTTGCTTGTAACATCATATCTATTTCATAAAACAATTGATAAATTTGTTTATTTGAAATACTCTTTTTTTTAGTAAAAAAATCTGAATAGACTCTTTTAATTTTTATTACATTTTTAGGTAAATTCTCAGTTTTTAAATTTTGTGTATCTATAATTTTTGAAAATAATTTGTTGTTATTTTGATATATAATTTTATACTTCATCTTGAGATCCCAAAACATTAAAAACTTCTTCTAAGGATGTTTGTTGTTGTTTTGCTTTTTGTTTTCCATCATAATATATATTCTTATAATCAATTTGCTTTAAATAATTTTTATATTCACTTATAGCTTTATTTTTTGATATTAATGATGCTATTTTTTCATCAATTTTTAAGTACTCAGATATAATTGTTCTTCCACTATATTTTGTAAAATTACATTTTTCACAACCTTTAAAATTACAATAAGGACAAGTTTTCAAAACCAATCTTTGATAAAAAATGTACTTTAAGGTTGAACTTAATAAAAAATTTTGTGGATTTAAATCTATTAATCTATTTATTGAATTAATCGCTGAATTTGAGTGAATTGTTGAAAGTACTAAGTGTCCAGTTAATGATGCTTGTATAGCAATTTCTAAAGATAATCTATCTCTAATTTCTCCTATAAAAATAATATCAGGATCTTGTCTTAATATATTTCTTAGTACAGTTGAAAAGCTAAGTCCAATTTTTTCATTTATATTAATTTGAGTAATAGATTTAATCTTATACTCTACTGGATCTTCTACAGTAATAACTTTTTTATTTTCTAAATCAAAACTTTCTAATAATGAATACAAAGTAGTCGTTTTTCCACTTCCTGTTGGTCCACATACTAAAACTAACCCTTGTGTTAACATCTTAATATTAGATAATTCTTTAAATACATGGGAAGAAAAACCCAATCTTGATAACTCTTTTTTTTCTTTACTATTATCTAATATTCTTAAAACAATTGACTCACCATAAATAGTAGGTAAAATTGATATTCTAAAATCAAACTCTTTACCTTCAATTGTTTGAGTAATTCTACTATCTAATGCTTTTCGATATTCAGTTATATCAAGATTTGATTTTAATTTTATTATAGAACTTAATATTTTATACAATTGTATATCAAAATTTATAATATGTCTTAGTTTCCCATCTATTCTAAACCTTACACTTAATGTATGCTCATTTGTTTCAATATGTATATCACTAGCTTTTTTATAAACTGCAAAACTAAGTAATTTTATTAAAAACTGGTCTATATAGCTTTGATCAAAATTATTTTGTTGTATACAATTTTGAGCTAAAGAAAAAAGATTCATTCTTATATCTAAATCACTTAAATAAAAAAGAATTGTCTGTTTTTTTACATTTATAAAATTTGTTAAATTAAAAAAACACTTTTTTGCAAACTCTATATTTGTATCATTACATATAGCACAATTTGAATATACATCATCTTCATTTAATGGTAAAACAAAATTTTTTATTAATGCTGTAGTATCATATTTTTTAATCAAATTATAATTAATTATACAATTTGATAAAGTTGTTATTTTTTTCATCTAATTACCCCATCTATTTTTTAATAACTTATGATTAAAAACTACGGCATTTATTTTTTGATTTGTCTGTTGCTTTTTAATTTCTAAAAATGATAATTTAGAATCAAACTGTTTTATATCAATTTTTTTATATTTTTTTGATGTTGAAATATCAAGATTCATTAAATATTTTTTATCATAATTAATAGAAAAAGAAGTAATATTTGTATACGGATCATATTCTTCAATATAATCAAATAATTTCAAGAGTTCTTTTAATTTTCCAGTTGATTGAAGTATTATTAAATCATTCTCTTTTAGTATCTTTTTGACTTTTATATTATTCTTTTCACAATATTTACTAAAATCATTTAATGCTTTTAAATGATTATAACTATTTGATTTATTAATAAAAGTATCTTTCAACTTTACTAATTTTTTACTGTTTGTATCAAATAAAAAATAGATAATATAAGATAACAAAAGAGGTAATAAAAACAATTTTATCTTTTTATTTACTTCTAATTTATCTATCTTATTTTCATAAGCTACTAATTTTGCAAACAAGTTCATTTTTTTGCCTTTGATTATTATAATTTAAAGATACAACATCAATTTTATAAATTTTAGAGTCTATGAATTTATGGATATTATTTATATTTATAGAAGATACAAATAAATTAAATTGATTATTTTCAAATGATAATTCATCTAGATTAAGGTCATAATTTTTCAAAACTTCTAAAATATTTACTAATTTTTGTGCTTTATATTTATATAAAGAAATATGAGTAATTGACTTTTTTTCAATCTTTTTTTCATTATTAAAAAATGAAAGATATGATAAACAAGATAGACTAATTGATATAATTAAAAAAAATAGTAATAAATTGGGGAAATTAAAAGGTTTAATAATATTTGAGTGAATTTT
>NZ_PDKC01000016.1 GCF_004116495.1 Arcobacter sp. CECT 8985
TATCATATATATGTATTTTGGCTTTAAGCTCAAAAGCTTTATCGATTATTAATAAACAACAAAAACATGTATTAATTGACAATAAAGAGATATAATATTTTTATAAAATTATCACTGTTTTAAGTCTATTTAGTGATTGTAATATTGGAAGTTTTTTTATTATTTATAAATATTAAAATAAAAGGAAGATAAGATGCAACAAAAAAATAAGACAGGTTTTTTTATTTTAGGAGTATTTATATTCTTAGGTTTGAGTACTTTGGGATATTTTTTTAAAAGTGCAGTTGTTGAGTATAAACAATATGATAGAAGTGTAAAAGTAAAAGGTTTATCCCAAAAAGAGTATAAAGCAGATATTGTAATATGGCCTATTTCATATACTGAAGTTAATAATAATCTTGAAAAAATGTATGATTCTATAGATAAGAACAATAAAAAAATTTATAATTTCTTGATTTCAAATGGTATAGAAAAAAGTGAAATAAGTTTTTCTGCACCAAAAATAACAGATAAAGTTGCACAACAATATGGAAATGAAAAGATAAAATACAGATACAATGCAAAGCAAACAATTACAGTATATTCAAAAAATATTGATATTGTTCGAAGTGTAAAAAAATCTATATCAAAACTTGGAAAGCAGGGTATCTTATTTGCAGGAAATAATTATGGTAATAGAACTGAGTATATTTTTACAAAATTAAATGAAATAAAACCTAAAATGATAGAAGAAGCCACAAAAAAAGCTAGAGAAGTAGCTCAAAAGTTTGCAATAGATTCTAAAAGTAAATTAGGAAAAATAAAAAAAGCCTCACAAGGTCAATTTTCAATCTCACAAAGAGATAAAAATAACCCACAAATTAAAAAAATAAGAGTTGTTTCAACTGTTGAGTATTATTTAACTGATTGATATTGTAAAAATTTAAGGAATAAGATGAAAACTATAGGATTACTTGGTGGAATGAGTTGGGAAAGTACTGCTTTGTATTATAAAAAAATAAATGAAGAGATTAAAGAGCAATTAGGTGGCTTACACAGTGCAAAAATTGTGCTTTATAGTGTAGATTTTGAAGAGATAGAAAAACTTCAACATCTTGGAAAGTGGGATGAAACAGCAAAGATATTAAGTAATGCAGCCAAAAACTTAGAAAATGCAAGTGCTGATTTTATAGTTATTTGTACAAATACAATGCATAAAGTTGCATCTATTATTGAACAAAATATAAATATTCCTATACTTCATATTGCAAATGCGACTGGAAAAAAACTTCAAGAAGAAGGTATTAAAAAAGTAGGGTTGTTAGGTACTGCTTTTACAATGAATCAAGAGTTTTATAAAGATACTATCTCAAATAATTTTGATATTGAAGTTATAGTTCCAAATGATGATGATATTCAAATTATTCATAAGATTATATATGAACAGTTATGTCTTGGAATTATAAAAGAAGAGTCAAAAAAACAGTATTTAAGAATAATGCAAAAATTACACAATCAAGGTGCGGAAGGTATTATATTAGGTTGTACCGAAATTGGTATGCTTATATGCCAAGAAGATACTAATATAAAACTTTTTGATACTACACATATTCATGCTCTTGAAGCAGTGAAAGAAGCTTTAAAATAGTTTAACTATTTAAAAGCTTTTGATTTCCAAGTAAAATAGTACAAATACCTACAAATATTATAAGTGTTCCTACAATATCATATTTAGTAAAGCTTTGTTTCTCTACAAAAAATAACCAGAAAAGTGAAGATACAATGTAAATACCTCCATAAATTGCATAGGCTCTTCCTGCAAACTCTAAATTAACTTTCGTAAGTAAAAATGCAAAACATATAAGTGATATCATTCCAGCAAAAAGCCAAAAAGATGATTTTTCAAGTTTAAAAACCATCCAAAAACTATAGCATCCAAATATTTCAAAAAATGCTGCTAAAAAATATATAATGAACTCTTTTATCAAAAAAATCTCCTATTTTAAGTACTTAAAAATACTATAAAAAAAGAAAAAATCTCCTTTTAAAAGGAAATTAATAAAGATTAATTTAGAATATATGCGCTATTAGAAGTCTACAGATAAAATATAGTCTATATTAAAATAATAAAATTCTACAAAAATATTTAATTTAAGTGGCTTACTATCATTTGATTCTTTTGATAGTTCAAAAGATTTTATAGCATAAGGGAGAAAATTTTATGCATACAAATAAATTAGTAGTTATAGGTGCAGGACATGTTGGGTCATATGTTTTAGCAGATGCGATGAAAATCGGATTATTTGGAAAAATTGGTGTAATTGATATTTTAAATAACGTTGCATTTGGTGAAGCAGTTGATCAAGCACAAGCAACTGCTATGACGTATATGAATAATATTGATGTTACAAGTGGTGGGTATGAACAGTGTGAAGATGCAGATATTATTGTAGTTGCAGCTGGTCCTAGTGTAATTCCAGATAAAAATGATTCAAAAGCAGAACCAGATAGAGCACAATTAACAAAAATTAATTGTGAAGTTATAAGAGAAGTTATGACAGGTATTACAAAATATACAAAAGATGCTATTATTATACTTATTACAAATCCACTTGATACTATGGTTTATATAGCTGAAAATGAGTTTGGTTATCCAAAAGGTAGAGTTTTTGGTACAGGAACTATGCTTGATTCTGCAAGATTACGAAAAGTAGTTGCAGATATGTATAATATTGATCCAAAATCAGTAACTGGATATATGATGGGAGAACATGGAAAAACTGCCTTTCCTGTACTTAGTAGATTAAATGTTGCAGGTATTTCTTTTAGTGATTTGAATAAATATTTTGATGAAAAAGATTCAATTATTCATGCTGAAAAAATTCAAAAAGAGATAATTAGTGAAGCATATAAAGTTATGAATGGTAAAGGTTGGACAAATGCAGGTGTTGCGCAAGCAGCAGTTACAATGGCACAAGCTGTATTATTAGATGAAAGAAGTGTATATCCAACTTCAACTACTTTAAGAGGTCAATATGGTCATGATGGAGATGTTGCTTTAAGTATGCCTTGTATCATTGGTAGAGAAGGTGTTATAAAACAAATTGATGTATCTTTAAATGAATGGGAAACTAAAAAATTAGAAGAATCAATTGATTATATTAAACTTGCTATGAAAGATGCAAAAACTGGCTTAGAATTTCTTAAATAACATAAGTTTCTAAAGTTATTAAAATAGCTTTAGAAACTCTACCCAAAAATATTGCAATGGATATAAAAAAACAACTGTAATGATAGCTGTTGCAAATAAGGTTTTTATTACATATTTTTGTTTTATTTTAGAGAGTGCAAGACCTACAATAAGTGGTGGTGCTTGATGTGCAAAAAATATATTTGAATAAGCAGCAACTTCCATCATAAATACTTGATCCAAACTAAAACCTGTTACATTACTTATTTGTTCTGCCATTGGTGTAAATATAGCAGGAATAGTTGGTTGAGTAGTAAATATTCCAGATAAAGACATAAATAAAGTAACTTTAATATAATCAAATACAGCATAAGAAGATGGTGTATATAAATTAATAATATCAGTTAAAAGAGTTTTTATATAGCTATTATGAGCAACAACTGTTCCTAAACCTATTATTGTTGCTACAAATAGAAGTGATGAAAACTTGATACCATTGACATCTTCTGTTTTAATAATACCTACAAATGGAAGAGCTAAGAATAGAACTCCACAAATAGCAATTGTATTTGGTTGTATTTTATGAATAAAATCAGTAGCCCAAAAACATATCATAATTAAGATAGTAAGAAGCAGAATTATCTCATTTTTTGAAAATCTAACTTTTGTTTTATTCTGTTCTATTAATTTTGGGGTGTCATTAAAAAATTTATAAATTAAAGTGATAATTATGATATTTTTTATAATTCCAAATATCAAAAAGTTTGTAATCAAATAGTGAGAATATAAAATTTCTGTATGGTATATCTGAGAAGTTAATCCTGATAATATCATATTTGGTACATTTGCAGGAAGTATAGAAAATCCAGACATTGAAGTAGAAAGAATAAACATAAGCAATATACCAATATATCCTTTATCATGTTCTTTAAATCCAAAACTATTTGCAACAGCAATAGCAATAGGAACCATCAAAACAACTCTTCCTACACTTGAGGGCATAACAAAACTAAAAATAGATGAAAAGATACAAATAGTTATAAGAATATTTAGATAATTAATATTTTTTAAATTTGAAAAGTACTTAGAAAATCTACTAGTTAAATTTACATTTTTTATAGCTGCTGCAATAAGCATACCTGAAAATACTAACCAAAATGCAGAAGATGCAAAACCAGAGAATATTAACTCTTTTGAACTTAATGAAAATACGCTACAAGAAAATAAAAATAATAATGAACTAAAAAAACTAGGAACTAAAGCTGTAGCCCAAAATATAATAGTTGTGGCAACTGTAGTTATAAGAATCAAATCTTTTTGTTCAATTACGAAATTTGAAAGGATAGTATATATGAAAATTGGAATAAAAATAATAGAAATATTTTTTAACATAAAAGTTCTTTTTTTTTAAATTGTATTAGAGTATTATAATTTCTTTTAAGAAACAATATTTTTATTGTTTTGATATAATTTCATCACAACGAAATGAGGTATTTATGAATAAAGAGAAATTAAAAGATGTAGAAGCAGAGTTTTTAGAAGTTTATCCAAAAGCATTTAAAGATGAAAAATTAATACCAATGATAAAAAAATTTAATCCAGAAAAATTAGAAGAAGTAGCAAAAGAGTATTTCAAAGAAGAAAACTTTTCTCAACCACAAATAATATGTGAAGGATTTATGAAAGTAATATCTCGTTCACCTATGGTTTCACTTTTTGATAAAGCAAAATTAAGAGATGCTTTAAAATCAATGGATATTTATCAAAAAGATATGTTAAGTATTGAGTTATATGAATTGATACATGGAAATAAAAAAAATGGATTTAATGGATTAGTTGAGTTTTTAGCAGAATATAATCTTGGAAAATGGACTTTAGTTACACTTATACCTTATGCTTTAAAAAGAAAAAGAGAATACTTTGTAAAACCAACAACAACTAAAATGATTATAGATTATTTAGAGTTAGAAAATTTAACATATAAACCAAGACCAACTTATGAGTTTTATAAAAACTATTCAAAGGCATTAACTTCTATAAAAAAAGAGGTTAAAAAATCACTACTTTACGATAATGCTGCATTTACAGGATTTTTGAAAATGGGAATATCAATCTGCCAAGAGCATTAGTCTTGATTCAAAGATTTTCTTATTCTACTTAAATGTGTAGGAGAAATACCTAAATATGAAGCTATGTGATATTGCGATAGTCTTGATACTATATGTTCAAACTCATTTAAGAATCTTTGGTATCTAGCTTTTGCATTTTCTAATACTAAAGCATTAGAAATATGATCTTTTTGTATTATCCAATGTTTTTCTATATATAAGATATGGTATATTTTCAAATCTTCGTATTTTTCTAATAATTGTCTATATTTGGTGTGATTTATATCAATTACAATTGAATCTTCAATAGCTTGAACAGATGAAGTATTTGCAGTATTTGTGAGTAAAGCAACCATAGGCCCATAAAACCTATTTTCCCAAAAGAAATTGTTTGTGTACTCTTCTGCATGTTCATTTGTTGTAACTGTTCTAAAAAGCCCTTTATATACATATGATATACAATCTACATTATCATAAAGTTCAAATGCATAATTATTTTTCTTTATTTCTCTTATTTTACAGATATTTTTTATATCTTTCCACGTTGTATCAGAAATTTTAGTATATGAATTAAGTGTATCTTTTAAAGAATTAAAAATTTTATTTTTATCTATAGTCATAGTTTCTCGTATTTTTTTATAAAAGCATAGCATAAATTAAAAAAAAATCAACATAGGTAAATGACAAAAAAATATTATTTATATACTATTCAAATAAAAAAGGAAAAAAATGTCAAAAGAGTTAAATGCTCACATGATAATATTACTAGCTACTTTTTTAGTAGGTGGTTCATTTATAGTATCTCAAAAAGTATCAGGAATAATTGATCCTATTTCTATTACATTACTTAGATTTGTTATAGCTTCAGTTTTATTAGCTCCTTTTGTTTTATTAAATAAAAGTTTAAGACAAAAAATAAAAACAACTTTTAAAAGAGCAATGATAATTAGTTTTTTTTATTCACTATATTTTATAGGATTATTTAAATCTTTAGAGTATACAACTGCACTTAATACGGGAACACTATATACTTTGGTTCCTTTACTTACAGCAATTATTTCTATTTTTGTATTTAAACAAAAAATACCGCCAAAATATTATTTAGTATATTTTTTAGGGATTATTGGAACATGTATTGTTGTATTTAAAGGTAACTTACAGATGTTTTTATCTTTGGATTTAAACAAAGGTGATTTGCTGTTTATTGCAGCTATTTTTTGTATGAGTTTATATGCAATAAGTGCAAAATATTTTCATAAAAAAGATGATGAATTAGTGGTATTAGTATTTCTAACTCTTACAGGAGGAATTATTTGGATGAGTATTGCTTTGATTGTTTTTCATATCCCATTAGAATGGAATAAAATTGGAAGTTCACAGTTTTTATCAATAGCATATTTAAGTATTGCTGCAACACTTGTCACTTCATATCTTTATCAAAAAGGTACAATAGTTTTAGGACCTAAAAAAGTTATGTCTTATATTTATTTAAATCCTGCAACTATTTCAATACTTCTATTTGTATTTGAATTTAAATTTATAAATATATGGATGATAATAGGTATTTTAATATCTTCGTTTTCAACATTTATTTTATTAAGAAGTAAAGATTAATTAACAATAGCAATTTTTGGATTGCTTTAATTACTATATTTGGTTAAACTGAATCAATTATAAAATATAGGATTGAATATGTTATTAAAAGTTGCGGATGTTTATGATATAGATGAGGTTTTAAAATTACATAGTAAATATCAAGTTGATACAATAAATCAAGAAGATAAAAAAGATGGTTTTATTACAACTTCTTTTACAAAAGAACAATTAGAAAAATTAGTAATAGAAGAAAAAGGGCTTTTTATTGCAAGAAAAGATGATAAAATTGTAGCTTATGTTATGGCTGCATCTTGGCAATTCTGGTCAGTATGGCCAATGTTTGAACATATGATAAAACAATTAAATAGTGTTGAATTTCAATGTGAAAAATTGACAATAGATAACTCATATCAATACGGACCAGTTTGCGTAGATAAAAGTGTAAGAGGTACTGATGTTTTAAAAACTATTTTTGATTTTGCAAGAAAAAAGATGAATGAAAGATACCCAATTTTAGTTACTTTTATAAATAAAATAAATGGAAGATCATTTAATGCTCATAAAAATAAATTAGGACTTGAAGTTGTAAATGAATTTGATTTCAATAATAACAACTATTATGAGCTTTGTTATGATACTTCAAAACCACTTGTTTTTGAAACTAAAAAATAGTTTCAAAAACACATATAATTCTTAAAAAAATACTTTATTTAATTATTGATTAAATAGTTTTACTAACTTTATGATATTATTTTCCCTTATTTAATTTATTAAATACACATACTTATAAATCTTTGGAGAATTAAATGTTTAAATTTATCAGTGCTTTGGTTCTATTCTTTACAAATGTTGCATATGCAACTACTACAACAGAAACAGCACCAAACTTGACTAATACATGGGTTGGAATAGCAACTCTTGTAATTTTTGTAATAGGGTATTTCGTCATCGCAAATGAAGAAAAATATGATGTAGATAAGTCTTTACCTGCACTTTTTGTAGGTATTTTTACTTTTCTATTAATAGCTTTTTATTTTTATATAAATAATTTGGATATAAAACTTGTACATGAAGAAGCAGAAAGAGTTATATTGGAAATTGCAGAGATTTTCTTCTTCTTATTTGTTGCTATGACATATATCGAATCGCTTATTCATATGGGTGTTTTTGATAAGCTAAAATATAATCTAGTTTCAAAAGGGTATAGTTATAGAAAACTTTTTTGGCTTACAGGTTTCTTATCGTTTTTCATTTCACCAATTGCAGATAACTTAACAACTGCACTTATTCTTTCAACTGTTTTAATTACAATTGAAAAAGAGAAAAAAGAGTTCTTAGTTCCAGGTGCAATTAATATCGTTGTTGCAGCTAATGCGGGAGGTGCGTGGTCTCCATTTGGTGATATTACAACTTTGATGGTTTGGACTTCAGGTAAGGGGCAATTTATGGACTTTTTATATCTATTCCCTGCATCAGTTTTAGGGTATTTAGCAACAGCATTTTTATTATCACTTGTTGTTCCAAAAACAAAACCTGAATTTGATTCAAAAGTTGAAGTTCCTCAAATGAAAGACGGTGCAAAAACTATCATTTTCTTAGGTGTTGTTACAATTGTCATGGCAGTTATTTCTCACCAATTCTTAGATTTCCCAGCTATGTGGGGTATGATGTTTGGTTTAGTGTTATTAAAATTCTGTTCATTTAAATTAAGAAAAAAATATGGAAGTGAACACTTTAATATCTTCTATTCTATGTCAAAAATTGAAAATAATACTTTGATGTTTTTCTTTGGTATTTTAGCAGCAGTTGGAGCTTTATATTTTGTAGGTTGGCTAACTCTTGCTTCAGTAGTATATCATCCAAATCATTTAGGACCAACTTTATCAAATATTGCAGTTGGGTTCTTATCAGCAATTGTAGATAATGTTCCAGTTATGTCTGCTATTTTAAAAGCAAATCCAAATATGGATATTTCAAACTGGCTATTAGTTACATTAACAGCTGGTATTGGAGGTTCTTTAATCTCATTTGGTAGTGCTGCAGGTGTTGGTGTTATGGGGAAATTAAAAGGTGTTTACACATTTAGTAGTCATATGAAATATGCTTGGACTATATTAGTAGGATATTTTGTATCAATTGGTATTTGGTATTTTCAATTTGAGATGCTAAAACTTTATTAAAGTATTTACTCTAACTACTTTTGTAGTTAGAGTAATTTATCAATTATTATTTATTCCCTTTGCATAATTCTCGCCCCATTTAGCCATAACTTCAAAAATTTCAACTAAACCTTCACCATATGTACTTAGTGAGTATAAAACTTTTGGTGGAACTTCTGGATAAACTTCTCTTTTTATTAAATATGAATCTTCTAATGCTTTTAGTTTTCTACTAATTGTTCTTTGTGAAGTATCAGGTATTTTTTGCGCAAGTTCACTTAAACGCAATGCACCTTGTGACAAATTCCATAAAATAAGAAATTTCCATTTATCATCTAATAAATCAATAGGAATTTTGCTTCCACACTCATACTCTTTACCATTTACGCAAAACATTTTTATCCTTTGATTTAGTATAACAAAGTTAATATAATAATTCAATATTGACATAAAAGTCACTATTTGACAAAAATGTCTATAATGTATATAATTTTGAAAATTAAGGAGTAATTATGAAAAAAGTATTAATAAATTTGGTTCATCCAAATATGAAAGAATCAAAAATAAATAAACAATTATTAAGTGAAGCTACAAAGTTAGATAATGTAACTATTAATAATTTATATGAAAAATACCCAGATTTTAAAATTGATTTTGAGAGAGAACAAAAACTTTTAATAGAGCATGATGTTATTATTTTTCAGTTTCCTATGTATTGGTTAAGTTCACCTGCATTGTTAAAAGAGTGGTTTGATGTGACACTGACATATGGTTTTGCATATGGAACAGAATATAATCTTAAAAATAAAGATTTTGTTGTTGCAACTACTACAGGAAGTAGTTCAAAAGAGTTTGCTTCTACTGGTAATAATGAGTATGAAGTTGCGGAGTTTTTAAGACCATTTGAAGGTACAGCAAAATACATACAGATGAAATATAAAAAAGAGTTTGTTTGTTATGAATCATTTGTTATTAGTGATGAAGAACTTGATAAAAGAGCAAAAGAGTATAAACAATATATAGAAGAATTATCAAAATAACATTAGTAAAATTTTATTTGATAAAACTAGCATAAATTTAGTTATGTTATAATACAAGTTAAATAAAATTAAAGGAATTTGATGGAACAACTACCAAATTGTCCAAAATGTAACAGTGAATATACTTATGAGGATGGTTCACTTTTTATTTGTCCAGAGTGTGCGCACGAATGGTCTAAAGATGCTGTAGAAGAAGTTGAAGAAGATGTTTTAGTTGTAAAAGACGCAAATGGAACAGTTTTAGCTGATGGAGATGATGTAACAGTAGTAAAAGACTTAAAAGTAAAAGGTAGTTCTTCTGGAATTAAAGTAGGTACAAAAATCAAAGGAATTAGGCTAGTTGATGGAAATGACGATCATAATATTGACTGTAAAGTACCTGGAGTTGGAGCAATCAAACTAAAACAAGAGTTTGTTAAAAAATCATCATAAGCAAAGAGAGTTTTAACTCTCTGTTGCTTTTCTATAATCTATTATATCTTCTACACTAAGAATTGGCATATTAAATTTTTTTGCAATATTTTTTATATCTTCACCTTTTGCCATAGTTCCATCTTCATTTGTGAGTTCACATAAAACTGCGACAGGTTCTAAATTTGACAATTTCATCAAATCAATACTTGCTTCTGTGTGACCTTGTCTTTCAAACACACCATTATCTCTAGCTCTTAAAGGAAATACATGTCCTGGAGATACAATATGGTTTATTCCATCTTTTTTTATTGCTGATTTGATTGTAGTAACTCTATCTTTTGCACTAACACCTGTAGTAACATTTTCTTTTGATTCAATTGTTATTGTAAAAGGAGTTTGATATTTTGAATTATTTGATTCAACCATCATTGGAAGTTGTAACTCATTTACTTTTTTTGAAGTTAGACATAGGCATACAATACCACTACATTCTTTTATTAAAATAGCCATCTGTTTTTCAGTTATAGTATTTGCATAAAATATAATATCTGCTTCATCTTCTCTATTTTTGTCATCATTTACGATAACACCTTTGCCATTTTGAAGCGCTTTTATAGCAGCTTGAACATTTTGTTTAAAATTTGAATTTGAAATTTTTTGATTCATTTAGTTTATTCCCTTAATTGAATTAACTTATTGAATCAGGGCTTTATATAGTAAGTCATACAAGTGTATATGTATATATTTAATAACAGTAGTAAAACTTTTATATTCTCTTTCATCCAGACTTTAACTGTTGGTTTTGGATTTGCACCAAATCTGCTTGACCTTTACAAATGTAAAGCGCTCGTGGACTTCTATAAAATTATAGTTACCACCAGTAAGGAATTTCACCTTGCCCTGAGAAATAAATTTATAAAATTATAACTGAATCTTACTTATTTAAATGTTATAAATAAGCATCAAAATAATTGACTTTATATATTTGATTTTTGTAATATTTTATTATGAATAACAATATTGAAAAAATAGAAGACTTTTATAAACATAAGTTTAATTCTCTTCCTTTAACATTTGAAAATGAATTAGGGCATTTTAATGTTTTTAAAAGAGGAACAACTAAAATAAAATCCATAAAATTTGGAAGAAGAGATTTTTTTAAAATATCATTATTAAAAGGTAAAATGAAAATTCATTACTCTGAAAAAACTATTCAAAGTGACAAATATGTACTTTTGATATCTGATCCACTTGTGCCTTATTCATGGGAAACATTAGAAGAAAATTTGGGTGGATATTATTGTATATTTAGTAAAGACTTTTTCTTTGATTCTATGGATATTAGGAAATATCCACTATTTAAATTAGATGCTAAAAAAGCTTTTATTTTAACTGAACAAAATGTATTAGAAATTGAGAATATTTATGAAAGAATGTTTAAAGAAATTGAATCTACTTATATTTATAAATATGATGTATTAAGAAATCTAGTTTTAGAACTTATTCATTATACAATGAGGTTAGATCCAAAATTTCTATCAAATAAAAGTGCAGATACAAATATAAATATAACAACAAAATTTAATGAAATATTACAAAGACAATTTCCAATTGAATCGCCTTATCAAAGAGTGGAATTAAAAGCACCTAGTGACTTTTCGTCTATACTAAATATACATACAAATCATCTTAATAAAACATTGAAAAGTACAACTGGTAAAACTACTTCTCAAATTATTGCAAATAGGTTTGCCCAAGAAGCAATAGCTTTACTAAAACATACTTCTTGGACTATAAGTGATATTGCTTATGCATTAAAGTTTGAAGAGACTTCTCATTTTATCAGTTTTTTTAAAAAACATTTTAAACAAACTCCTAAAAAATTTAGAGACTCAATAAAATAAATTATTTGAATTTTACTATTTTTTGATTGAATATTGTATATAAAAAATATAATTTATTTGATAATATTCTTTCAAATAAAATAAAAAGGTTAAATAATTGATTACTAAAAAACAAATTTTTGTAATGTCTGCAACAGCAGGCATTAGTGTTGCAAATATTTACTATAATCAACCAATCTTAAGTGATATTGCAGAAGATTTAAATATAAGTCATTTAGCAGTAGGAAATTTACCTACATTTTCTCAAATTGGATATGGTTTAGGATTATTTTTTGTAAGTCCTCTTGGGGATAAAATGAATAGAAAAAAACTAATTATAATTTTACATATTTTATTAGGGCTCTCTTTATTAGGACTTACTTTTCTAAATAACATATTTGTTTTATATATTTTAAGTCTTTTAGCTGGACTATTTGCAGTTTCAACGCAAGTTGTTATTCCTATGGCTGCAGCGATGAGTGGAAAAGAAAAGGGAAGGGTTATAGGAACTATTTTTAGTGGCTTATTAAGTGGAATATTATTAGCAAGAACATTAAGTGGTTATGTAACTGAGTGGTTTGGGAATTGGCATATGATATTTGCGATATCTGCACTTTTAGTTTTTGTTACAATTATATTTATTTCAAAAACCTTACCAAATATGGAATCACATTTTTCAAATAGTTACTTTTCACTTCTAAAATCATCAATTTATCAGTTAAAAAGATTTTCATTGCTTAGAAGAAATACTTTGCTTATTGCAGTTTCTTTTGGAATTTTTTGTTCTTTTTGGACTACTTTAACATTTAAGTTAAGTCAAGCACCATTTTATTACAATAGTGACATTATTGGACTCTTTGGTGTATTAGCAATAGGTGGAGCAATGTTAGCTCCTTATGTTGGAAAACTTTCAGATAAAATAAATGCAAATGCAATAAAACTAATTTCTGTAGTTATGATTATGATTTCTGTATTTCTAATTAGATTTTTTGATACAAGTTTATATGCTTTTATTCTTGCAACCTTACTTTTGGATATAGGTTTTCAATCAATACAAGTTAATAATATTTCTCAAATTTTTACTTTGGATGAAAAAGCACATAGCAGAATAAATACAGCATATATGTCTAGTATGTTTATTGGAGGTTCAATTGGTACATTTATTGGAGTATTATGTTGGGAAGCTGGAGGTTGGAATTTTGTAACTTTACAATTAATAATATTGTCTTTCATATCTTTAATTATAGTTTTTTATAGTTTGATAAGTAAAAAATAAATAAAAATGTAATTAGATTTATATTTTTAAAATGGCACAATTGCTATAATATTTTGTGCTTACATTTTAATATAAATAAAAGGATATAAATATTATGTTTATTATAAATTTAACATATATAGAGCCACTTGATATAGTTGATAATTATTTGCCATTACATGTAAAATATTTAGAAGAACAATATTCAAAAAATAATTTTATTGCATCAGGAAAAAAAGTTCCTAGAAATGGGGGAATTATTCTTTCTTTATTATCTTCAAAAGAGAAATTAGAAAAAGTATTATCTCAAGATCCATTTTCTATAAATAAAATTGCAGAATATGAAATTATAGAATTTATTCCGAGTATGACATCAAGTGATTTTCAAAATTTAAAACTGAGTTAGCATTTATGCTAACTCTTAATTTTTATTGTTGTTTATTCATGTTGTATTGTAAATATACTACCTTTGTTTGAAGAAACTCTTCAAGGCCGTGTTTACCATCAGCTCCTCCAATTCCTGATTTTCTCCACCCCGCATGAAAACCTTGCATTGCTTCAAAGTTTTCTCTATTTATATATGTTTCACCAAATTTTATCTCTTTGCACGCTCTCATAGCCAAATCAATATTTTGAGTATATATTGAAGAAGTAAGACCAAACTCACTATCATTTGCCATATTGATTGCTTCATCAAAAGTTTCAAATGTAACTATAGGTAGAACTGGTCCAAATATCTCTTCATGAATAATATTCATATCTTGCGTGACATCTGTAATAACAGTAGGTTCATAATAAAAACCATCTTCTCTTTTAGGTATTTTTCCTCCAAGTGCTATAGTTGCACCTTGCTCTTTTGCTTTATTTACAAGTGATTGGACATGATTTACTGCTTCTTGATTTATAAGTGGTCCCATATCCACTTCCTCTTCTAAAGGATTACCATAAGTAGTGCTTTTCATAGCTTTAATCATCTTAGATGTAAACTCTTTTTCTATACTTTTGTGTACATATACTCTTTCTGCACAATTACAAACTTGTCCATTGTTTATAACTCTTGAGTTTTTAATAGCTTCCACGGCTAAGTCAATATCTGCATCAGCCATTACAATTGCAGGTGCTTTCCCTCCTAATTCTAACGATACTTTTGTTACATTTTTTGCAGCTGATTCCATGATTTTTACACCAGTTGGAACACTTCCTGTAAAACTTACAATACCAACTTTTTCATGTCCTGCGAGTTTGTCTCCTACTTCAGATCCTGAACCACTAATAAGATTAAATACTCCTTTTGGTAATCCTACTTCATCTACTAATTTAGCAAATTCAAAAGCATTGTTTGGTGTATCTGAACTTGGTTTTATAACAATGGTATTTCCTGTTACAAAAGCGGGTGCAAGTTTTCTTGCAATTAAGAAAAATGGGAAATTCCAAGGTAAAATACCTGCAGCTACTCCAATAGGAAGTTTAAATAAAAAGATATTTTCATTTGGTCTATCACTTTGTATTATTTCCCCTTCATATCTTCTTGCCCATTCAGCCATATAATCCATATAATCAGCAGTAAAATTAACTTCTATTGTAGCAAGACTCAGAACTTTACCTTGCTCTTGACTTATAGTTTTTGCTAGCATATTAGCATTTTCTCTAATTTTTTGCGCGATTTTTTTGATATATTCTGCACGTTGTATTGCAGGAAGTTTTTCCCAAGAAGACTGTGCTTTGTTTGCAGCTTCAACTGCATTATTTACGTCAGTTTCACTACCTTTTGGAACATAAGATATTGTTTGTTTACTTGAAGGATTAATTACCTCAATATTTTCATTTGTAGATATAAACTCTCCATTTATATAAAGTTTATATTTTTTTATCCCATCACTCATAGTTTCTCCTTTTTAGATTATGTGTAAATTATGTTACTCTTTAAAGATTAATAAAGAGTAAATACATAAACTACTTAGAAAAATTCATATTAAGCTTTTGTTTGTTCTTGAAAAAAGTCTTCTAATCTTTTATCTCCATAGGTAGAAGCAATATTGTCTTTTGCCAAAAGAGTTAAAAAAAATTCAATTGGTCCATATACTTTAGATGAAGTGAAAATTCTAAGAAGTTTTATAATAAGAACTCTAATAAAATCAGGCAAATGTACTATTTTAATCTCTTTGTTCCAAGCTTTTAGTGCAAGTTTAGCTATTTCATTTTGAGTTAGTATATCTGGACCTCCTATTTGTTCCTCTTCATTTCCAGTTGAAATTAGTTTTTTTACACAAAATTTTGCTAAATCTTCTCCATGTATAGGATTAAGTTTATATTGCCCATCTGAGAATAGATATACCTTTCCTCTTTTTGCCATATTTAAAAAATCTTTCATATCTGAAAAAAAGCCATTTGGTCTTATGATACTATATTTTAATGATGAGTTTTTTAATTCCTCAACAAACTTCTCTTTTGCTTCAAATATTTTTAAATTTTTAAATTTATCTCCATCTATAGCAGAGATATATTCAAATTTTGTTACATTTGATTTAATAGCTTCATTTAATAAATTTTTATTCCCTTGATAATCTACATCCATATAAGTTAAACCATCTCTTTGTCTAGTAATACCAATACTTGAAAAAATATAATCAATATTATTAGCTATATTATTTAATGTTTCAGGTTTTGTAACTTCTGCAATAAAAAACTCATCAACATTTGAAAATAACTCTTTTTGTTTTTCCTCTCTAATTAATACTCTTACAAAGTAATCTTGCTTTTTTAATTCTTTTACAATATATTGACCTAAATATCCTGTTGCTCCTGCAACTAAAAATCTTTTTTTCTTCAAGATTCTTTCCTTATATTGATTATTTATTTTGTTTTTATTAGATAATATAATTTTTTTAATTCAAAGAGTATAAAAGAATTTATTACTTGTAAAATATTTTTATATAATATATATTTTACAAGTAATATAACTATTGCATATAATATAAAAAGGAAAAATCATCTTGACTTATGTAGTGCCAAATTATTTTATTGAAAACGAATATAAAAATCTTTTAAAAATAGATGATTTATTGTGTTTAAATTATATTACTAAAACACAAAACTCCAATGTATATGCTAGAACCACAATGCATAGTATGGGTATAGTACTTGAAGGTTCAAAAGTTATTCATCTAAGTAAAGAAGATATTAATATAGAAAAAACAGATATATTTTTTCTTACTCAAAATAACTACTATATGAGTGAAAGATTGGTTAATGATTCTAAATACAAGTCATTATTAGTATATTTTGATGATAAATTTATTTTTGATTTTATAAATAAATATAATATTCAAATCAATATAAAAGATGAAGAAAGTACAGTAAAGTCAAGTTATAAAAGTGATAAATTATTTGAAAATAGTGTGCAAACTTTTCAAGAATATTTAAAAGTTGATTTCAATAAAAATCTTTTAAAACTTAAAATTGAAGAGATATTTCTACAAGCAATAAAACACAATGAAAAGCAAATGTACTCTTTTTTTAACTCCATTTTAGCTACAAGTCAAGATAGAATCAAATATATACTAGAATCAAACATTGATCTTATCCAAACCCTTGATGATATGTGTAAAATCACAAGATTATCAGAAAATAAAATTAGAAGATATATTAAAAAAGAGTTTAATCAAACTCCAAAAATATGGCTTGATACAAAAAGATTAGAAAAAGCAATTTTACTTTTAACTAATACAAATAAAAGTATCTCAGATATATCTACAACTTGTGGATACTCTACTGTATCATGGTTTATTTCCCAATTTAAAAAATATTATAAGCAAACACCTAAAGAATTCCGATATAAAATCTAAGATTTCTTGTACATATATATTTTAAACTCTTGTAAAATACTTATAGATTTACAAAAAGGAAGAGTATGAAAGAATCAAATAGTTGGAATGCAAACAAATATAAAAAACATGCAAAATTTGTATCAAATTTGGCATTAGGGGTAGTTGAATTACTAAATCCAAAAGAGGGTGAGAAAATTTTGGATTTAGGTTGTGGTGAGGGAACTTTGGCTTTAGAGATAAAAAAATCAAAAGCTGAAGTTATTGGTATAGATTTAAGTAAAGATATGGTTGAAAAAACAAAATCTAAAGGAATAATAGCAAGTGTTGGAAGTGCTACTGATTTGAGTTTTGAAAATGAGTTTGATGCAGTTTTTTCAAATGCAGTATTACATTGGGTAAAGAATAGTGAACTTGCAATTGATAAGATAAATAAAGCATTAAAAAAAGAGGGTAGGTTTGTAGCTGAATTTGGTGGCTATGGAAATATTAAGAGTCTAACTGATGCTATGCAAGAAGTTTTTGATAAGTATCCTTCCTGGGGAGAATTTAATAATCCTTGGACTTTTTTAAGTGATACAGAGTATAAAACGCTTTTGGAAAATAATGGCTTCAGAGTAGAATATATAGAACTAATATCAAGACCAACACCAATTGATGATATCACAAATTGGTTAGATGTATTTGCAAATGGTATAACAAAAAATTTAACAGATGAGCAAAAGGTATTATTTAAAGAAGAAGTAAAAAAAATATTAAAACCAAAACTATATAATGAAAAAGATGGGTGGATTGCTGATTATGTAAGATTAAGAGTTAAGGCTATTAAGAAGTAAATAGTATTCACTTCTAATAGGTCAATATTAGTTTTAATTGATTTGTTCTTTGCTTAGTTAAATATGCTTCCCAATTTTCTTTTTTCGAAGAGGGATTTATTGTTAAAAAGAGTTTAGTATTAGCATCTCTATATTTTATCCAAATCCTTTGAACAGTTCTTATATTATCAAAGGTTATTGGATATGACATTGTATATTCTATACTTGATTTTTTTAGTTTTTTTAGAACTTTTTTGTATGTTTCATTTAATTTTTTGTCATAGTATTTTAAAGAATACTTTAATTTTGCAGTAAAACCTTTTTGTACTTTTTTTAGTAGTTTTAAATATTCGTTTTTTTGTTTAGTTTCTGAATTTATTAGAAAACTAGCTCTTCCTGAACCTCCATGTCCTTCTTCTAAAATAGCCTTTTTTTCGATAAATTTATTTGTATATTTTAAAGCATCATTAAGTAATGTTTGATTTTCTTTTGAAAGTTTTTTTCTAAATTGTTTTATCTCTTTTGCTCTTTTTATTTGTTGTTTTTCTTCCTCTTTTTTTGCACAATATCCCATGCCCATACCACTTGTGATAAAATTGCACAAGTCAAATTTAGCAATACCATTTTGCCAGTTATTATATGTAACTTTTACTGCTGCTTCATATTCAGCTGGTACATTTCCACCTCTTACTACTAAATCAAAAACAAGTTTTGGGTTTGCTTTTCCAAATCTTCCATCTTTTGATGCTTCTTGGGCTAATTCCCAGATAAAATAGGGTGATGAATTTGTATCTTTTATCTTATATTTTTTTATAAATGCTTTTGCATCAAAATCACTAGATTTTACCGCTAATTTTAAAGTTTTAACTTTATTTTTTTCATCATATAATTTTAAATTTGGATTGTTCTTTTTAGCTTCTTTATAAATTTCTAAAGCTTTTTTAGGATCTGTAAGTTCTAAGCTATTTGCCCTAAAAAGTAAGTAGTCTAATGTATAAGCTAATGCTTTTTCATGACCTTTTATTGCAGCTTGTGTAAAGTGATAAATTGTTTGTTTTTTTGTAAGTACATATTTATACGCTAGGGCAAAATGAGCTTCTGCTTCCCCTTGTTTTGCTATATCTTCATATAGCTTTTTTGCTTGTATTTTTTTACCAGCCTCATAAAGTTTGTTTGCTTTTGATAATAAAGATATTTCATTTTTTGCAAAACAAAAAGTTAATGAGAAAAATATTAAGATAAATGGGCTTAGAAGTTTCATTATAATTCTTTTTAAATAATTATATATTCTTATAATTTAATATATACTTTTTCATGAAGAATTTACTAGTAGGAAATTTTCCTACCAGTTATTATTTATTAGGTTTTGTTCTTTCATTGTTTGAGTTAATAATTCATAACCTTTTAATTCTTTATGTGTTGTTTTAACCCATTTATTTAAACCTTCCATTTGCATCATTTTTTTTATGATCGGTTCATTTGAATCTTGAGCAAGCATCATTTCTGTAAAAACTTTTTGAATATTATTATCTAGACTATCTAAAACAGTAAAATTACAATGACAATAACCTTCACTTGTATAAAAAGATTCTATTTCATCACTTGGAAACATTCCTTGTTCAATCATTCTAACCCAGGTGCTAATTCCTATTGCTCCTGCATCTACTTTATCATTTAAAATTACTTCTAATATATCAAATTCGCTTTTTCCTGTATCCCCATGTTTCCCTAAGTCTGAATTAAATCTTACAATTTTTACATCATTAATATTCTCTAATTCTTTTTCTAAAAATTTGTATGGAAGTATTGCTGCTTGTGCAGAATCAGCACTTCCTAATGCAAATTTTTTCCCTTTTAAATCTTTAATTGATTTTATATTACTATTTGATTTTGTAATAAATACTGATTTAAAATCAATATCTGTATCTCTCATAAGTAAAGCTTTTACTTTACCATTGCTTTGTTCATGACATCTTACCCAAGCTACATTTGTATTCCAAGCTATATCAATTTTCCCTGATAATAAATACTCAACTTGAGCTTCATAATTAGAAAACATAACATAGTCAAGTCTAACACCTCTATCGTTAAAATAGTCTCTTATAATATCCCAAATTGGTAATACTTTTGGATCATAAGCAACTGCTCCTAGCATAATTGTTTTTTGCATCTATTTTCTCCTTATGGAATAGGTTGATCAGTTAAAGCTTTTCCTAACCAAGTTGAAAGTACATCTGTACTTGGTGCCATGACTTGAGCTGCAAATGCATCTCTTAAAAGTCTTTCAATTTTTATTCTTTTTGCATAGGCAGTTCCACCACCTATTTTCATAGCTAAAGTACATACATCAACTGCAACTTCTGATGCGTTTAATCTTGCAGAAATTATTTGAGCTAATGCATCTTCTTGTCCTGTTGCTCCACTTTTTGCTGCTGCTAAAGTGAAATGTTTAGCGCTTGTAGCTTTAGTATATATTTTAGAAATATGATTTTGTACAGTTGGTATATTACTAAGAGTTGTATTATCTGGATATTTTCTATTTTTTGCATAATCAATTATTGTATTGCATGCATTAAGTGCTACACCACTATAAACAGCACTTAATCCCAAAATAAAAAATGGTCCAACAGTATTAAATATTTGTTCTTCTGCACTACCAGCTTCACCTAATCTATATTCACTACCAATTTGAACATTCTCAAGAAACATAGGCATTGAAGCATTTCCTCTCATTCCTAAACCATCCCAATTTGATTCTTGATAACTTACTCCCATTAAATCTTTATGTACTAGCCAATTATCTAGTCCTTCAGTATCAATACTATTTGCATCAATAAGACAATAATCCGCATATAAAGCAGAAGTAACAAAACTTTTTTTACCATTTAAAATATATTTATTATCTTTTTTAGTTACTTCTAATTCTGGTTGATAAAAATGTGTTCCTGAACCACTTTCACTATATGCTAATGCAAGAAGTATTTCTCCATTTGCAATTTTTGGAAGAAATTTTTGTTTTAGTTCTTCACTTCCATGTGTTACAATGCAATTTGTTGCAACATTATGCATCATATAACAAAGTGCAGTTGTTGCACAAGTAGAAGCAAAAGCTAATACAGTTTGAGCATGTTCTTCCAATGATAAACCCATTCCTCCATACTCTTTGGGTACTAAAAGAGCAGTTATTCTCTCTTTTTTTAAAGCATCAAAACTTTCTTTTGGAAAAGTTGCATTTTTATCTACATCTGTAGTATAAGGTTCAATATGTTTTTTTGCAAATTCCTGCATTTTATTATAAATATTATCCATCTGAATTTTTTCCTACATAAAATTTGGTGTATGTGCTTTGGAGATATCATTTGCTAAATCTTCATCCATACCTATATCAATAAGTCTTTTAATTCTATTTTTATTCATTGTCTTTTTTAGTTCTTCTACTAGGTCAAAACCTCTTTTGTAGTCATCTGGTTCATCACTTCCTCCTGCCAAGATAGCAAGTGATTCTAAAAGCATTGTTGATTCTGTATTTAATTCATCCATAAACTCTTTTCTTTTAAATGCCGTGTTTTTTAAAGAGTTTATTCTATATGGATTTTGTTCAATAGCAGATCTTACATGTTCCATACCATATGCTACATGTCTCATCTCATCTCTTTTTGCTAATTTTATAAGTTTTTTTGTTGCCTCATCTGGCATATACTTTTCTAAAAAACTTAATAAATCAACAAATGTTCCTTCACCCATAACATGAAGTAAAAAAGAACTTTTTATATAATCCTCTTCTTTAAAAAGAGAGTATAATGAGCGTTGAGTTACTTCACTAGAGTATTGAAATCCACCTCCATTTGCATTTGCTCTTTTTGTAAAAACTTCTATATGTCTTGCTTCATCATTCATTAAAGATGATAAAAAAAGTGGAACTTCCATGTAATATGGATTGATTTTACTAATAAATTTACCAGGAATGTATAACGCAGAAAATTCATTTTCTACTAGATATGTCATGATTTGGCATATTGCTTTTTCTAATATTGGATCAAGATTTGGAATCTCATTCCATGCAATATCTGTTGTTGCGTTCCATTGTAAATTTTTACCTTCTTCATAAAGTATAGAAACAGGATCTGACCATATAAGTTCTTTATGGGAAAGTTCAAAATTATAATGAGGTGAACCTTCTTGTGTAACTATTCCTCTAGTTAAAAGACCATTATCTATTGGGGCTTTATCTAATATTTCTTCACTCAAATTTAAATCTTTCAATTTTGGATTTGATGTTTCAATACCTTTCATCTTTTTATTCCAAGATGCTGATGATGAAAAACTATTTTTTGTGATTTTTTGTATTTTGTAAGAGTATTGTTGTTTTAAAACTTCTCTTCCTAAATATAAATGTCCTTTTATTTTTGCCCAACCTCTAAGTTCTGTTTCAATGTTTGGATTTAAAGAAATGATTTCGATGATTTCATAAGTATTTGAAACTAAAAATGCATTTTCTAGTTTTAAAAATAGTGCTTGGGAAGGCTTTAAATGACCTGTAAAAATAGATATACAATGATTTTGATTATTCAAAAGTATCTCCAAAACTAAAATAATTTTGGCCATCTAATAAATTAATAACTTAATGATGGAATCTCATCCTGAGATCTGATTTTGTCATTTTATCGTAACAATTTTAAAATGTAGATTATTTTATAGGAATACTTAATATAAATTTTGCACCTTTTAATTTAAGCTTATTATAAGAGTATTCTATATTTTTAGCTGTTAATGTTCCATTCATATGTTTTGTAATCATCTCTTTAGACATGTATAATCCAATTCCTGTACCATTTTTATTACTCTTTGTTGTAAAATATGGATTGAAAATCTTATTAATAATATTTTCTGGTATTCCATCTGCATTATCTGTAATTTCTAAAATTATTTCATTTGTTTCTTTATTGACCTTTGAATCAAAGAAAATATATTTGTTTTGTTTATTTTTCTCCTCTAGTGCATCAATGCAGTTATTTATAATATTTATTATAACTTGGATAAATTCATTTTTTAGACCAAATATTTTAATTTTTTGTAGATTCTTTATAATAGATATATCTCTATTTTTAATTTTTGATTGAGTCAAAAACAGAACCTTTTCTATACACTCTTCTATATCAAAATAAGTTAATTTTTTATCAGGTTTAAAATAATTTCTAAAATCTTCAATTGTTTGATTTAAATGATTTACAGAATTAGTTATTCTATTAATAGCTTCATCTAAAAACTCATCATCTAATATTTCAAACTCTTTTTTTACTTTTATTCCTGTTGCACTTGATGAAATAACAGAAAGAGGTTGTCTCCATTGATGCGCAATATTTTCAAGCATTTCTCCCATTGCAGCCATTTTTGATTGTTGTTCTATCATTTTATTTTTACTATCTAGTTCTTCGTTCATCTTTTTTATATCTGTTATATCCATAAATATTCCAAGAACACCAATAATTTCGCCTTTTGTATTTGTCAATGGAACTTTTGATGTAAGTATATCTAATCTTCTTTTGTCATGTGTAAGTATGCTCTCTTCAATTTGAAGTATTTTTTCTCCAGTTTTTAAAATATGTTTATCATCTTTTCTATATTGAAGTACATCTTTTGGAGCCCAAGGTAATTTAAAATCGGATTTTCCAATTATTTGTTGTTTAACTCTAAGTCCTGCTAAATTTAAGAAGTATTTATTCCCTCCTAAATATTTGAAATTAGTATTTTTCCAAAAAATTGCAATAGGAATGGAATCAATGATATTATCTAAAAGCAATTTACTCTCTTGAGATTCTTGAATTTTTTCATATAAATCATCTTGTGATTTAATTAGTTTATTTTCAATATTAGATATTTTTTTATTTAATATGAAAATTGTAAATATAACAATGACAAGAATAAATAAACTAAATACGACAGAATATATTTTTGTTTGTTCTATTTGCTCTTTTATTATTTTTTTATCAATTCTATCCATCTGTTTAAATTCATTAAAAATAAAGTTTTCATATTGAAGTAGAAACTCAATTTTTCTTGTTAATGATAAAATTGTTTTATAAAGTTTACTATTTACATCTTGTATAAAAAGTTCACCTTGAAGCATTAAAATAGATCTTTTATGTAAATTATATGGTTGCAAAATATCTTCATTTAGTATAGTTTTTATTTGTTCAATCTCTTTTTTTGAGATATACCAAAGTTTATGAATTCTTTCTCTTTGCTCTTTTGTTATTGTTTTTATGTGATCATCAAAGTTTTTAATTGAGCTTATCCAAATTATTTTTTTATCTTCAAGATGAAGTGTTGATAATAAATTTTCTGTATTCATTTTTAATTCTAAAAATGAATTTTTTGTATTTGAAAGATTAGTTAATGTATTATTTAAAGTTTCAACTTTCTTTAAAAAGAAAAATAAAACAATAGTACTTAATAAAAGACCAATAATAAGTATTATAAAGCTATATAATGTAAAATCTTTTATTTTTTTATTATTAGTCATTAATTGATTCCTTATATAACATAATTTGTTTATTACGTCCTATTTCATCAGTGATTTTTTCCCATTGTTTAGCAATATTATCTAAAGCTTCTTTAGGTGTTAATTCTTTTATTATTGCTTTGTGTAAATATTTATTCATTACTTGATAATAACGATCTGCACCATCAATTTTTATATCTGTAATTACATTTTTATTTGAAAATGAGTCTTTAATAGTTTTTAAATATGCTTTTGCTTCATCTTCTGTAAAACCACTATCTTCCCATTCTTTATAAGAATTTGGTTCTAAGTGAGATATTCTTGATGGATTTACACCACTCCAACTTTTGGATATAAGTTTTTCTGTTAACTCTTTAGATGACATTTTAGCAGCAAATTCAAGTGCAAGTTTTTTATTTTTTGAGTTCTTATTTATTACGATTATCCAGTTTCCTGTTAATGCTGTTACTCTATTAAATTTATTTTCCCATTTTTTTGTAATAGAGTTATATACTTTATTACTTCCTGGTAAGACTGCATATCCAACTTTTCCTTTTAC
The DNA here is from genome assembly GCF_004116495.1 of Arcobacter sp. CECT 8985. Lineage (GTDB taxonomy): Bacteria > Campylobacterota > Campylobacteria > Campylobacterales > Arcobacteraceae > Malaciobacter. Next base: position 25,325 of record NZ_PDKC01000016.1, read on the forward strand.
AACAGATTCTTTTGCATTTTGTGCCATAATACCAATATCTCCCCAATCTATTGCTAAAGCCACATCTCCTGCTATAAAACTTTGTCTTACTTCAAAAGGAGAATAGTTTACTATTTGTTTGGGAGCAAATTTCATAATATCAATATATTCTTTTAAAGCTTTTACAAAAGCAGGATTGTTTATTCTTGGTTTAAGAGTATTTTTGTCAAAGTAAAATGCTTTATCTGAAGGATATTTTGCATATGCTGCTGCTCTTGTAAAGAATAGTAAAGTAGTCCCATAATTAGGAACTCTACTTCCTACTAATCCATGTTCGATTTTACCATCATTATCCCAATCCCAATCATTGAAAAATTCAGCAATATCTCTATATTCGTCCCATGTATTAGGAGCTTTTAATTCATAATGATATATATTTTTGAATTTTTGTTTATATAGCTTATTTTGAAATATATCTTTTCTATAATATACTACTACATTATCCCCATCGTATGGTAAAAAATAACATTTATTATTCCAATTATATATATTTTCTTTATATAATGGTAATACATCATTCCAATCAATTTTATCTTTTACCCATTTTGGAATTTCTAATGCATTATGATTAGCTAATATTGCTCCTGCCCATGAAGAAAATAAAAAATATACATCATAATTGATATCTTTATCTTTTAGTGATTCTTTTATTTTTGGAATAGTATCATCCCAACTTGGAGTAATAACTCGAATGGTAATATTTTTTTGTTTAGACATTTTTTTTGCTTCCATTTTTACTGGATCGCTAATTAATCCACCTAAATGGGGTACTATAACAGTAATAGGAGTATTATTTACTTCTTGTTTTTGTTTTGAATCTCTTTTTTCACATGAAGTTAAAGAAACTATAATTATGAAAAAAAAACATATTTTTATAATGTTCATAATAACTCCTATATTTAGGCTATTACATAAATTTTACAGTTTAATTGCTTAATTTTTTTAATATAAGAATTAATAATAATTGTTTTTAATAATAAAAAAATTTAAATTCACAAAAAAATCATATTTAATTCTCATAAATTATTTTATTTTTTTCTTTTGAAAAAGTAAAATGTTTAAAATCAAACTTTATCTTATATGGATATAGTTTTTGTCTATTTTGAAATGAAATAATAGAATCTTTTTTAATTATTCCATCTTCAATATTAATTGCATAATTTATAGTTTTATTTTTATGCCACATTTTTTTTCCTGCTAAAACAATAGGTAAATATACTAATAGTGCTTCTGAAATTGAACGCGTCGCACTTTCCCATAAATAACTAGGGGTGTGGTCAACAGCATAATAGTTTATTGTTTTATATTTTATTATTGGTTTTTTAAATGTGGTAGGTTTTGCAAAAAAAAATCCCATTTTTTCATCACAACTTACATCTATGATTAAGCAGTTTGGTTTTAAACATGAACTCTCTTTTTCAATTACAAAGTTTGTGGGATTTTGTGTATTTTGATAGACACCATTTACAATAATATCTGATTGACTAATTAGTTCAGTAAGTGCTCTTTTTGAGCCATCGTGTTCAACTACTATCATACGAGCTTGATCTTTTTGTCCTTGTTCAATTCTAACATAATGACAATCAAGTATCTCTTCTCTTACTTCGTAATTATTTCTTTGAATACAAATAGTTATATCTCTAAAACCATGGGCTTTAAGAGCATAAATTGCTCCACGACTTACTGCTCCAAATCCAAAAATAATAGTTTTACGTTGATTCCCATAATGACCATCAATACCTTTTAATTGCAGTGCATGAATTACTGCACAGTAACCTGCCATTTCGTTATTTTTATAAAAAGTATGCCTACCAATTTGTCCAGTTGTTGACCATGCAAACATATCTTCAAATGCAATAAGTGTTTGTTTTCTTTTTATTGCAATTTGTGTAATATCTTGTTGTTGGACACAATGTACATATCCCCAAAGTGTTCCACCAATTTTTAATTCTTTTAAATCTTCTAACATAGGTTTATTAATTATTACTATACCAATATTTGCAAGTAAATTATGTCTTGTATCTATTCCTGCACATAAAAGTGAAATTTCATTGTCTGAAATACCAAGCGAAGCACCATAACCCTCTTCAAATATTAATTGTTCTCTTAATTCTTTTGGAATTCGTGATAAATGTTTTGGATGAATCGGAAGCCTTTTCTCATCAATTTTCTTTGAAGTTCCAATGACTCCTATTTTTAATTTATGCATATTATAATTTCCTTTGATTTAATTCACTATCTTTTTTTCCCATATTTTAAAATACTTTATTAGATATGATATATATTAGAAAAGCAAAAAATGCCAATAATTTATATCTATGATAGGTCTATTTAATTTTTGCTCTGTTTTAGATGTATAGATTTTTACTTTTATACAAGTAACGGTGTATCAAGCCTGAGAAGCGACTTTTTAAGGTGCAATACGCGTTTGTTATGCAGTTTATCTGAATTGTGAAATTAAATCAAATTATAAAATTATAAAAGCAAAATCACAAGTGTGATTTTGTCTTTTTTAGAAATTAACTTTGATACCTTTTTTTTGTAATATCTCTACCCAAGATACTTTTTTACCATTAATATCATACATAGTAGGAGTTGCACTAACATTTAACTTTTTTGCAGCATTTATTTGTTCATTAAGTCTTTTTTCTAGTTTAGCATATTCTGCATCATCATATTTTCTATTTTTAAATTCTGCAGATTGTGCAGTTACATTTAATAAAGCATCAACTTTTTCTTTTTTAGTTTTTTTACTCATGTAATACAAAGATAACTCTTTTGCATTTTTATGATAACTTAAAGGGAAAAGAAATATTCTTATTTTTACATCTTTTTCTATTTGAGAGAAATAAGACTCAAATTTTTTACAATAAGGGCACTCAGGATCTGTAAATAATATATATTCATCTTTACCTGAACCAAATGTAAAGGCTTCTTTGCCTAAAATATTTGATAAATCAATTGGCAAGGTATAATTATCTCCATTCTTTGTATTTATTGCATTACCTGAAAAAACTACTTTTTTATCTTTTGTTAAAAAAAGTTCTTGATGAGCATGACCTTGAATTGTTGCATCTAGTACAAATATACTACCTAAATCATAAGCTTTACTAATAGTAATCCCTGATTGTTTTATTAAATTCAAGTTGTTGATTGTATTCAGTTCTTTTTTTGATACTTCTTTACTTTTTTGAGCATATAGTAAAGTTGAACATAAAAGTACTAAAAATAAGTTTTTAATTATGTTAGACATTATTACCTTTCTAATTTAGATTAGAAATATAATACAAAAAAAATGTTTAGAAAGTGTAAAATTTAGAGAGTAAAAAAGTTAATATCCATATTCTTCTTTTAATTTTGCTATTTTATTTCTAATAAGGCTCTCTTTCCATCCATGTCTACTAGCAAATTCAGCAATTTCTTTTTCTCTTTGTTCTTTATCACAAAAAACAAAAATTCTTTTTATAAATGGTTTTGGAATTTGTATAGCAACCATTTGAAAATAGTTGTCTTTACATTCTCTTGAACAAAAAACTTTACTAATAGATATTTTTTTTTGACAATATGGACAATGATTAGACATAGGTATCCCTTTAATGTATTTTAAAATTTGGAGTATAACAAATAAACTTTAAATGCAACTAAGTCGCCGTGAAAATATATAAAAAACTTTTTTATTTAAGCTTTAAATTAAAAAAATATAACAAAAATAAGCATTTATTAATAGAAAAATCAAAAAAATTTTATGTTTTTTGATTATATTAAATTTGATATAAATCATAATTAATTTTCAAATTTTTTTATATAATTATAAAATTAAGGAGAAGAGTTGTTAAAAAAATATTTTTTTAGAATGAGAAGTAAATCTAAATGTACACCTAGAATACCAACTTCCAAAATTATTTGGTCTTTTTTTGGATCTTTTGTAGGGATTTATATAATATCTATATTTGGTAAGTTTTTTTCTATTGAAGATAGTTTTTTTCTTTTAGGTTCATTTGGTGCAAGCGCAGTTTTGATATATGGTGCACCACAAGCTGCATTTTCACAACCAAGAAATTTAGTTGGAGGGCATATTTTATCAGCATTTGTATCTGTAACTCTTGTTAAAGTATTTTCATTTTTGCCTATTGAGATTCTTTGTGCTTTAAGTGTATCAATTTCTATTGTAATAATGCATATAACATGTACAATGCATCCTCCTGGAGGCGCAACTGCTTTAATATATGTAATTGGAAGTGAAAAAGTTCATGATTTAGGTTGGTTCTATCCTTTTACTCCTATTGCAATAGGTTCTTTACTTATGTTAGTTGTTGCATTGTTTATAAATAACCTATCGCAAAATGAGTTAAGACATTATCCAGTTTATTGGTTTTAAACTAATCTTGAAATAACAAATGTAGTTAGAAAAGATATAATAATTCCATAACCTACAATTGCTGTACTAAGTCTTGGTGCAAGTCCAACCATTGCAGCAATTGCACCTGCAGTGATCATTGGGGACATACCAGCTTCAAAAATAGATACATCACTTGCAAGAGTTGTATCCCATCCAAATATAACTGCAATTAAATATGCAATTATAGGTGCCAAAATCAATTTTATTAATAAAGCAATACTTAATGGTTTTAAGTCTGATTTAGGTAGTTTTAATTTAAGTTGAAGACCAACAGCTACTAAAGCAACAGGAATAAGAGTGCTACTAAAGTCTCTCAAAATGCTTGATATAATAGGTGGATAATCTATACCTAAAAAACAAAAAGCAATAAGTAACGACATAAATGGAGGAAATGTTAAAACTTTTTGAACAATAATTCTAGGAGTTGTCCTTTTTGTACTATCTGCATAAATTGCAGTAATTAAAGTTCCATAAGTAGCAAGTGCAATAAATGTACCCAACTGATCATAAATAACTATATAAGGGATTGACTTTTCTCCTATATACATACTTATTATTGGAATACCTGCAATTGAACTATTTGTTAATACAGCAACTAAAAGTAATGAACCTGTTATCTCTTTTGACCATTTTAAATATTTTGCGAATATTAGTACAATAATTGCAGAAAATATTATTACTAACCATGCAATAGCAGCAGGGATAATAATATCAAATGAAATATTTAGTTTGGGAATTTGTAATAATATTATCGCTGGAAGAGATATATAAATAATGTACTGGTTTAATATTATTGGAGTTTCTTGAGAAAAAATCTTAAATTTTTGTAATGCATATCCAATTAGTATTGCAACAATAATTAATGCAAAATTTTCCATTATTTATTTTTTCTTCTATTCTTTTCAGAATAGCACATATTTTCTTCTGTTATTGTCCCAAACTCTTCAACATATTTTACACCCCATTCATACATGTCTTCAAGTAGGGGTTTAAGTCTTTTACCTGCATCAGTCAATGAGTATACAACTTTGGGTGGTACTTCTGGGAAAACCTCTCTATTTATGATATTTTTATACTCTAATTCTTTTAATTTCACAGTTAATGTTTTTTGTGTAATCTCAGATATCTCTTCATGTAAGTCCTTGAACCTTTTGTTATCTTGAAGTAGATGCCATATGATTGATAACTTCCATCTGTCATTAAAGATATCTAATGTCACACTAATTGAACAATTAAATTCTTTATCATTTACATAATACATAATTTTTTCCTTTCTTATTGAAATTATAGCACAAAAAATATAAAACTCCTTTACTTACATAAAATAAAGTAAGGATATATTAAGTAGATAATAGAGATAATTCTCAATCTTATTATAGAAAGGATATAAATGAGAACAATAAGAACATTATTTTTTTTAAATCAAAAAATTACTTCAGATAATAAATATTATATTTTTATTTTTCTTGCAATGGTATCATGGGGTATCTCATGGCCAGCAAGTAAAGCTGCAACAATGCATTCAAATCCTGAAATTGCTGCATTTTGGAGATATGCGATATCTTTTATTTCAATAATTCCAATACTTTTTTATTTAAAGATATCTTTTAAAGCTGATAAAATAGGAATAATATATATGTTTATTGCAGGCATGTTAAGTGCAGGATTTAATTATTCAACTTTTTTAGGTTTAAGTTATGAGCAAGCAGGTTATGGTGGAACAATTATGACTTCATTAGCACCTATATTTACATATTTTTTATCAATAATATTTTTAAAAAATAAGATGACTCTTACGCAGTCAATTGCATTATTCATATGTTTATTATACCTGCAGTTGCTATTTTATCAAGTAATATAATTTATCATGAGAAAATATTATTTTCAACTATACTTGGATGTATATTATCTTTTTTTGCAGTAATTATATTTAATAAAAGAAAGGAAAAGAAAAACAATTTATGAGAAAAGAAGAAAATAAAACAAAATATATAATAGCAATGTTTATATCAATGATTTTTTGGGGAATTGCATGGACATCTGGGAAAGTGACTATGCAACACACTGTTCCCCAAGTAGCTGCTTTTTGGAGATATGCTATTTCTTTTATAAGTATAATACCTGTTGTGTTATATATGAAAGTCTCTTTTAAAGTAGATATTATTGCAATAATTTATATGATATTAGCAGGTATATTAAGTGCCATATTTAATTATTTGTTTTTTCTTGGTTTGTCCCATGGGCAAGCAGGTTATGGAGGTACAATAGTAACTTCATCAGTTCCTTTAATTACATATTTTTTATCAATTATATTATTAGGAATAAAAGTAAATAAAATTCAAATATTTGGATTATGTATTGGTTTTTTTGGGGCATTAATACTGTTAAGAATTCCTATGGAAGGTTTTGCTTTTTTAAATGTAGATAGTTTATATTTTTTATTAGCTGCATTAGTATGGTCTTTTGTGACAATTATTGCACAAAAAATTTCATCACGTGCAAATCCTATGTTATATACATTAGTTGTATTTGGAATAACTGCATTTATAAATATGATATTTGCATTACCTTATCATCCATTTGATTTTGTTGCTTTGGATTCGGTATTTTGGTGGAATATTCTATTTATTGGTTTATTTTCTGGAACATTTAGTATGACATTATTTTTCATCTCTGCAAGTCATCTAGGAGCACATAAAACTGGAGTTTTTATGTTTATAGTTCCAATTGGTGCAATAATATCTAGTTGGATTGTATTTGATGAAAAAATTTTATTATCTACTATAATAGGGTGTTTTTTTGTATTTTTATCTGTTATAACATTTAATTTTAAAAGAAAATCAAAAATAAAAGTGTAATACTTACTAAAAGTAAAGTAAGGGTAAATTAATCTAGTAAAGTGTATAATTTTATAAAAAATAAGGACTAATGATGAAAAAAATATTAATAATAAACGCACATCAAAAATATGAAGGTTTTGCAAATGGAGAATTAACTCAAAATTTTATAGACAAAGCAAATAAATTTTTTGTTGATAATGGATTTAAAGTTAAAAATACTGCAATTGATAAAGGTTATGATGTAAAAGAAGAGTTAGAAAAATTTGCATGGGCTGATTTTATACTTTTTCAATATCCTGTTTATTGGATGAGTGTACCTTGGCTTGCAAAAAAATATTTTGATGAAGTATTATCAGGTGGTGTTGGTACTGTTACATATGAAAATGATGGAAGAAGTAGAACAGATGCAAGCAAAAAATATGGAAGTGGTGGATTAATGAAAGGCAAAAAGTATATGTTAAGTATTACATATAATTGTCCTGAAAGTGAATTTGACAATAAAGATGGTTTTTTTGAAGGATTAACTCTTGATCAAGCAAATTTTGCAGTACATAAAAACTTCCAATTTTGTGGATTAGAAAAATTAAAAACCTATTCAATTCACGATGTATATAAAGGTGATTTAGATTTAGAAAAAGAGTTATCTAAATTTGAAACTACTTTACAAGAAAATTTTAAATAAGGTTGATTAATTGGAAAATATTACAGTAGTTGCAAAAATTAAAGTAAAAGAAGAGTATAACAATGAGATTTATGAAGTTTTAAAACAACTTTACAAAGATACACATAATTATGATGAAGGTTGTATTCAATATGATTTTCATAAGAATATAGAAGAAGAAAATAGTTATACTTTTATTGAAACTTGGGAAAATGTAGAGTACTTAAAAAAACACTCAGAAAAAGAACATTTTAAACTGTTTATTTCTAGTATTGAAAATAAAGTTGAAAGTGTTGATATTAATAAATTACAAAAAATAAAATAAAGGAATAATATGACTAAAGAACAATTCTTAGAAGCAATGAATTTTAGACATGCATGTAAAGTTTTTGATGAGACAAAAAAAATATCTAATGATGATTTGAATTTTATCTTAGAAATAGGGCGAAAATCGCCTTCTTCTTTTGGTATGGAACCTTGGAAATTCTTAGTAATTCAAAATCAAGAATTAAAAGAAAAAGTAAAACCTGCTTGTTGGAATCAAGCTCAAATTACATCTTGTAGTGATTTAGTTATTGTTTTAGCAAAAATTGAAGATTTAAAAGTAGAGACTGGCATTCCTGAAAAAAGATTTGCAAGAAGACCTATGCCACAAGAAAAAAGAGATTTTTATGTAAATCTTTATGCAAGTCATTTAAAAGAAACTTTAAGTAGTGATAAAAATATTTATGAATGGACTGCAAGACAGACTTATATCGCAGCAGGAAATATGATGACAGCAGCTGCTGGTATTGGAATTGATTCTTGTCCTATTGAAGGTTTTGAAAAAGAGAAGTTAGAAGCAATTTTAGAGTTGGATACTACAAAATATCAAGTTGCATTGGTTTTACCTTTTGGGTATAGACTAAATGAACAATCTGAACAATTAAGACTAGACTTTAATGAGGTAGTTGAATTTGTAAAATAAAAGAGATTTTCTCTTTTATTTTATCTTTTGTTTTTCTTTTTCTAGTCTTTTGATAACTCTATCAAAATCATCTTTTGTATTACATTTTAATAATAAGTGTTCAATATCTAAATCTTTCTTTCGTGAAGTTCTTTTTTGTTTTCTTAAATTAATTACATCCGAATCATTTAAAATTGTTATTTTATCTTCTAAATTAAGTGTTTTTAACTCTTGGGTTATCTCATCAATATATGTAGGTTTTAGATGATTTATATATATTTTAATATCATCTCTTGTTAGTTTTGTAAGTTCATCTTTTAATAGTTTTAATGTTAAATGTTTACTTGTTTGTGCAGCTATTTCTAATCTAGAAGGAAAGGAAACATCAATAATTAATTGTTTTATTGATGGATTTTCATTTAACTCTTTCCATATCTCATCACAAATATATGTATCAGCAGTAAAAAATATGGAATTTGTATTTTTTGTAATTACATATCCACAACTTGAAATTGTATGATTTGTTTTTATTGGTTTTATTGAAAAGTTTTTAAATTGTAATACTTTGTTTACTTCAAGTTCAATAAATTCAATAGAGTGCTTTTGATTTATTATATCAATATCTGAGAAATCTGGCCAAATATTCCAATTAAAAATATATCTATTTAGATGGTCAATTGTCTCTTTTAATGCATAAATTTTAATAGGTTTATTTCTTGTTTCATAAAATGATTCTACTAAAAAAGGAATATCAATTATATGATCAAGGTGAGAGTGAGTAAGAAAAATATTATCAATATATCTTGCATCTTCCCCAATAGCTTTAATAATATTACCTGCATCAATTACACTACACCTGTCAATTTGAATAGTTGTATTATTTGCATCTAATCCTTTTCCTCCATGTGCACCTAAGATCTTTATCTTATCATTAAACATTTATACCCTTATAATTTTAATATATTAAATTATATCAAAAAAAAGTTGATATGGCTATATGTATTTTTTTAATATTATTTAATGTTATACAAAAGTTGAAAAAATGACTAATTATAGTTTAGCAGTAATAAAGTAAATAGATATTTTGTAAACAGTTTTATCTATTTTTAGTTATACAAAAATAAGAGAAAAAAATAGAAATAATTTTAAATATATTTTCATATTGAAAATGAAACTGTTAAGTTTTAACTGATTTTATACATTATGTAATATCTTAAATAGTATATTCATTATACACCATTAATTTAGAGGTTTACATCAAAGGTTTTTCTAGTAAATAAATACTAGAAAAACAAATATCATTAAATATTATGTTTACCTTTGAAGTTATTTTTATCTACATTTTTAACGACTTTTTTTGCAATATCAGAAGTTTGTATTGCAATGTCATTTGTTTGTGATGCAACATGTGCATTTTCCTGTGTTTTTTTATCTAAACTATTTACTGCATCATTTATTTGTTCAATTCCATTAGTTTGCTCTTTAGATGCATTTTGGATATTTTGAATTAGTGAAATTGTATTTTCTACGTTATTATTTAATTGGTTATATCCTTCAATCATACTAAAAGAGATTTTTTTACCTTCCTGTGCTTTTATAGATGCATTTTCAACTATTGATTTGATTTTATTTGCAGCATCTGCACTTCTAGATGCTAGACTTCGAACTTCTTGTGCAACTACTGCAAATCCTTTACCAGCTTCTCCTGCTGTTGCTGCTTCTACTGCTGCATTTAATGAAAGTATGTTTGTTTGAAATGCAATTTGGTCAATAAGGCTAGTTGCTTCTGTTATTTCTGCTACTTGTTGATTTATCTCTTCCATTGATTTTGTTGTTTTATTTGCTAAATCTTTCCCTTTGCTAGAAGACTCTCCTAGAATATTTGCATTTTTACTCATTTCTTGAACAAAGTTATTTGTAGAAGCAATATTCCCTGTAATTTCTTCAATTGCTGCAACTGTTTCTTCTAATCTTACTGCTGCATCATTTGATGATCTATTTAATGTATCAACGTTTTTAAGAAGATTACTTGAACTATCTTTAAGTGTATATCCAATATCTTGATTTTCAATTAACATTTGCGTAATAGATTTTCTTAATTTATTAATACCTTCTAATACCTCTTCTAGTTCACCACCTAGATCAAAATTAATATTATGCATACTTACTGTGTAATCATAGTCTGTATATTTTTCTAGAGTTGATAGTATCTCTTTAAATATTTTATGTTGTGTTTCAATTGTATGGTTTACTGAATTTGTTAAAGCTTGTAATTGTGGGTTAGAAGCTTTAGATTTGATTTTACAATTATAATATCCTTGTCTCATTTTATTTAGTACCATTATTGCTTCACCTACACAGAACATATCATTTTCTAAACCTTGATTGATCTTTTTGATATTTTCATTTGCCATTTTAGAAATATGTCCAAGTTCATCATTCCCATATATTTTTATTTCATCTAACTCATTGATTTCTCTATTTAAATAAAGCATGAAGTTACTAATTCCTTCATACACTGCTGTTGTTGATTTAGAAATATTTCTATAAATGAAATATGTTAATCCAATTAGTAAAGATAAAGCAATTATTAAAATACCTATTTGTGTATAAAATGAATTTGTAATATTTTTATATTTTTTATTTATGTCTTTTAGTATAAAAGAAGATATATTGTCATCAACTTTTTTTAATAGATTTATTTTTTTAGTAATCGTATCAAACCAAACATCAGGTTCAATATCAAACTGACTATTAAAAAGTTTTTTTATTGCATTAATTGTTGTTTTATCATTCTTATTTTTAAGATAATCAATTTTATTTGCTTCAACACTATTTAAATAATCATCAAAACCTTTTTTAACTTTATCTAACAATTTTTTCTCTTTTTCACTTGTAGCTGATAGTTTTTTATAATCATTTATATGTTTTATTAACTCATCATGTTTTTGTTTTATTAAATCAATATATTTACTATCTTTTTCATGAATATATTTTTGAACATAGTAAATAATACCACCAAAACCAATATCTTCTTCAATATATCCTAAAACAATAGTTTTTTGTTCAGCTTGTAAAATCTGTTCTCTCATTTTTTGTACATCTTTTACCACTTGCGTATCAAAAGCATCATTTACGTATGAAATTATTTGGCTTTTAGCGTATATAGAAAATTCTTTAATAAACTCTTTTTGAGAAGAGATGAGATTAACAAACTTTGGATACATCCCTTTTGCAAAATTACCTCTTGCTAGAGTATTAGCTCCAACTGCTCTTTCTATTCCTGCTTTTTCTTTTGCAACAAGAAAATTATAATAAGAGAGTATTTCTCTTGTAATACTTGGATCATGTGAACTAGCTGATGAACGTGCAATAAAATCTAATAATTTTGCATTTATATTTGTATAATAAGAAATAGCATCATTTGTTTTTATATTTAAACTACTAATAGCTTCTCTTTTTTCTTTTAGCATATTAAGTTCATTTATTGATTCATCTATATATTTAACAGAGTTTTTTGATAGAAAAGATTTGTTTAAATTTTTATACTCATTTTTTAATTGAGTAAACTTTTCATTCGTTAGTTCTCTTTGTGAGTTTAATTTATCTTTAAATTTAATACCTTTACTTCCTAAGTAGCCAGCTGTCATTCCTCTTTCTTTTTGTGTTTCATGAACAAGCGAAGATATTATAATGTTTATTTTGATAACACTTTGTAAGTTTTCATAACCTTTTTTTTCTTTGGATGCTTTAAATAAGACTACTGAAGAAAGAATAATAACAAAAATAATTGATATTGAAACTAAAATTAAAAGTTTTACTTTTATTGATAAGTCATTGAATTTCATTTTTTATCCTTTACTTCAACATATTTTTATAGATATTTGCATATTTTTCTATTTCTTCTTTTGAAGCTTTTTTTCTACAAGAAATATAGCCTTTTGAACCATCACATGAAGTATAGGGATAAATTGTTGCATAGACCCAGTAATACTTACCTTTTTTTGTACTATTTTTTACAAAACCTCTCCATATATTGCCTGCTTGTATTGTTTTCCATAAATCTTCAAAAACAGATGCTGGGATATCTTTATGTCTTACAATACTGTGGGGTTTTCCAATTAGTTCATTTAAAGGAAATTCAGAATATTTGCAAAACTGTTCATTCGCAAATCTAATTATTCCTTCTTCATCAGTTTCAGAAACTAAAAAAGAGTCATTTGTTAATTCTAATTCATCTTCTTTCATAAAGAATCCTTCGAAGTGTAGTTATTTTAAGTATATGGATTGTGAGAAAATATATTGCTTTAAAAATATAGTTAAATTAAAAATGTAATTATAATATTATTACTAAATTATAAAAAAATCATAAAATTACTTATAAAGTATCTTAATTATAGAAAAAATAAATAATCCAAGTGCGATTTCTTTGTATGACTTGTCATAAAGTAATAAAAAAATGGAACTAAGTATTAAAGAAATTGATAAAATATAAGACTTTACATTTTTACTCAATTCTTTTTTTAAAAACTCAAGTTGATTATCTGAAATTTCAACTTTTAGTTCACCTTCAGTTGCTTTTTTAATAGTTGCCTTAAAATTTTTTACTGTAAAAGGAATATCTTTTATTTCATCAATTATAGTTTCAACTATTGAGTCTTTTGAACCTAAAGCTTTTGGAAGATTATCTTTTAGAATTGGAAGTATATCTTTTATTCCATTAAAATTTTCTATATATGTTGTTCCTAAACCTTCTATAATTGCACTTACTCTTAATATGTATATTGCATCACTTGGTAATTTAAATGGTAGATTTCGAGTACTTTCAAGTACTTCAAAAGCTAATTTTTGCATAGACTCACTATTTAAATTATTATTTGAAAAAATATCAAACATTTTGCTAGTAAATTCTGCAAGATCTGAAGTAGGGGCTTCATATGCAATTGTTCCTAATTTTTTGCTTGCATTGATATATGATTCATAATCTTGCTCATTTGCTGCTTTAATTAATTCAATAATTGCAATTCTTGTATTATTTGGAACTGTCTTTACCATACCAAAGTCAAGTAAAATTATCTCGCTATTTTTTGTAATTAATAGATTTCCAGGATGAGGGTCTGCATGAAAATATCCTTTTATTAACATTTGTTCTGTATAAAAGTTAACTAATATTGATATTATACTTTTAAAATCAATATTATTTTTATAAATATTTTCTTTGTCATCAAATCTAAAACCCTCTTCAAAACTCATTACAAGTGCATCATCACATGAAAACTTTTCATATGCCATTGGAAATTTTATATTACTATCTTTGTATGTATTTGAGAATTTTTTTAGATTTTGAAGCTCTGTATTTAAACTTACTTCTTGAATAATCATAGATGAAAACTCTTTTATCACTGCTTCAATAGAGTTTTTTGTATAGTGGGAAAATAAAGGTTTAAATATTATATTAAAAAAGTTAATAATTTTTATATCAGCAATAACTCTTTGTTTTATGCCTTCTCTTCTTAGTTTTACTGCAACTTTTTCACCTGTATTTAAATATGCAATATGAACTTGTCCAATAGATGCAGATGCTATTGGTTTTTCATCAAAAGAATGAAACTTAATATTTGAAAATGCTCTTTCATATACCAAGTTGAACTCTTTTTTAGACATTGAAGGAAGTTTGTCATGTAGTTGCTTTAGTTCAATAAGATAATCTTCACTAAAAAAGTCTGCTCTAGTTGCTAAAACCTGCGCAAGTTTTATAAAACTTGCACCCAAATCAACTATAGTATTTTTTAAATCTTTTGCATTTAAAGGTTTTACTCCTAAAAAACTATTTTTTTTCTTAATTACTAAATATATAGTAAGTAAGAATCTAAATATTTTGTATACTCTTTTATAAGAATATAGATTTATGTTTTTGAAAAAATTAACTATTTTAGTTCCTTTTTTAACTCTTCTAAATCATCTTTTGTCACTAATCCTAATTCACTAATTGCTTCTTTAATACTTTTTTTTAGTTGTTCTTTAAATTCTTTGTCTTGTTCTTTTCCTTTTTTTTCTAAAGACTCTATAAAACCTTTTATATCACCTTTATCAATTTTGCCTTTTTCTTCAAGTTTTTTTAATTCATCTTCAACTCTATCTTTTAATAGTGCTGTTGCACCAATACCAGTATATAAAAGTTCTTTTAGCATTTTTCTTCCTTTTTATTTATTATATCACTTTTAAATAGTATTTAATAGTTCTGTTTTGTCCACTTATTGTAAGCCTTTTATTTATATATTTTTCCAATAAGTTTATTTTTTTAAATAATTTCTCTTTTTTGTCAATATCATCTTTTTTCTTGTATTGTCCAAATTAACTTATCAGTTGAAAATCCAAGGGATTTTATTTTTACTAATATTTCATCAAGTGTTTGTTTGTTCAATTTTGGTGTTCTTGATAAAATCCATAAATATTCTCTTGATGGAGTCCCTACTACTGCATATTTATAATCTTTATCTAAATCTATAATCCAATAATCACCATAAAATGGTCTAAAAAAACTAACTTTCAATTTGCTATTTGCTTCATTTGTTGCATAAGCTATTCCATTTGCACTTGTTTTTTCATTTGTATCTATTTTTTGGCATCTGTTTATAACTTTTAATTCATTATTCTGTTTTAAAGAATATGTGGCCGTAACATTTTTACAACCTTTTTCAAAGAAGTGTTCATATCTTGCAATTTCATACCATGTACCAAGATATTTTTGTATATTTACACTATTTACTGTAGGTAAATGTTCATGTTTTGTACTACAACCTGTAAAAACAAATATAGTAAAAACTACATATAATAAATATTTCATTTTTTCTCCTTATTTCATATATTATAAAACTATATTAAGATTTTTAGTATAGATTTTTTGTAAATTGATATATTCATTCGATATAATTTTATAAAGGCTAAAAAATGAAAATAGAAACAAGCTTTAATCAAACAAATAATAGTTCATTAGAAAATAAAAGTCAAAAGAGTACAACTAGCTTTAAGGATGTATTACTTGGTGATTTTGAAGATTTGAGTGAAGATTTCTCTTTTGAAACAATACAAAAAATACCACTTAATAAAATTGAAGATATTTATCAAACTGAACACAATATTAAAAAAGCTAAAAACTTAAAGATTGCAACTATGTTTACAGAAGATAAAAGTTTATCAAAAGCTTTGTATGAACAAGTACTAAATAAACAAGCTTCAAATAAAGATGAAGAGTATTTATTTGATATGATACAAGATAAAATTATATTTTTAAGTAGTGACTCAACAACACTAGAAAGCTTACTTCAAAAAAGTGTAGAATCAAGAGTAGATTTATCTTCAAATGAAAAAATTTTACAAAGAGTAACTCCTAGTGAAATCAATGCTGTTTTATCTTATGTAAATGCAATTAATTTTATAAGTTCTATGGGAAATACATATGAAAGTTTAAATAATAGATATCTTAATAAAGATGATAAATACTCTATTTTTTATAATAATCACTATTTAGAATATCATTTTTTAATAGCAAAATTTAAAGAGTATGATAGACAAATAGAAAAGCTTAGTCAGCTTTGAAACTCTGTCATATATGTTCTATAGAGTAAAGGGACAAGGTTTTTTTGAAGTTTTACATTTTTTCTTGATTCTATAGTAACAGCTTGAAAAAAACTACTCCAAAGTTTTTTAAATTTTTGTTCATTTTTTGATAAAGTTGGTTGTTCAAATGATGCAATACTTTGAACTCCCAGAAAATTTTCATTTTTTATAAATGCTAATTTCCTATTTATATCATGAATTATATAGTTTTGATTATTTAATCTTTTATAAAAATGTATACCTAGAAAATAAGATAGATTAAACTGGCTTTGTATTTTTGCATAAAGTGTTTTATCTTCAAGCTCTTCAAATCTTAAGAAACCAGTCATCTTATGTTTTGCACTAAATAGCTGTTTTTCAAGATTTTGTATAAAAAATATAGAACTATTATTTATATTTGAAAGTTCCTTTTTGTTTCTAAAGCCTAATATTATAAAATTTAATAAGTGTAGTTCAAAATTATGATTATCACACATAAAGATATTTAAAATAGTATGAAAAGTATTTTTAGAAAAATGTTTTTTTATACTCTCAAGAACTTTACTAGCTTTTTTTTCATCTGTTTTTATTTCTAATAACTCTTCAAGTATTAAAATATTAGGTTTTTGTTTTAGTATTGTGTTTGGTTTTAACTTTTTGTAATAAACATCATAAACTAAAGTTAAAAAACCTTCAAAACTATTATCATAAATTAAAATCATATTTCACCTGTTATTGCACTAAAATCCATATCAAATAGTGATGGTTGAAGTATCTTTTTTTTAGGTGGAGTAATTATTGCTTGTTTTATTTTATCATCACAAAAAGATATCTTTGCACAATATTTACCTTTGCAAGTTATAAAGTATTGTGCTTTTTTCAATGATATTTTTAGTTTTTTTAAATCATAAAAATCTAAAGTTTTAAATTTTCTTGCTTTTAATATTTTAAAAACTGATTTTATTCCTATACCTGGAATTCTAAGTAGTTCATCTTTACTTACTTTATTTATTTCCATAGGAAAGTATTTTAAGTTATTTAAAGCCCAAAAAGTTTTTGGGTCTAGTTCTTCATCAAGGTTTGGAAATTCATCATTTACAATTTCATCATAAGTAAAATCATAAAACCTTAAAAGCCAATCTGCTTGATATAACCTATGCTCTCTTAACAATGGAGGTTTATTTATAATTGAAGGAAGATTTTTATGGTCATTTACTGGAATATATGCACTATAATATACTCTTTTTAATAACGCTTTATCATATAAAACAGAACTAAGTTTTAATATATCTTTATCACTTTCAGGTGTGGCTCCTATTATAAGTTGAGTACTCATGCCTATTGGTCTTGTATTTTTTTCTAAACTTTTATCTCGTGCATGCTTTAGTGGTTGTAATATCTTTTCTTTTGTTTTATTTGGTGCTAATAGCTTCAATGATTTATCACTTGGTAACTCTATATTTGAACTAACTCTATTTGCTAAAGCAACAACTTCATCAATAAGTCTATCATCAGCACCTGGAATTAGTTTCACATGGATATAACCATTAAAATGATATTCGTATCTTAATATTTTGAGTGTTCTTAGAATTAAAATCATTGTATGATCTTCATTTTCAATTATTCCTGAACTTAAAAAAAGACCTTCAATATAGTTTCTTTTATAAAAATTTATTGTGATATCTGCAAGTTGTTTAGGTGAGAAAGCTGCTCTTTTTATATCATTGCTTTTTCTATTTATACAATAAGCACAATCATATATACAAAAATTAGTAAGCAATACTTTTAATAAAGATACACATCTTCCATCTGATGTAAATGTATGGCATATCCCACTATTATGAGTCGCTCCAAGTTCTCCTGTTTTGTGATTGTTTTCACTTCCACTTGAACTACAACTTACATCATATTTTGCACTATTGGCTAAAATTTGCATTTTTTCAAAGATATCTTTTTTCATAGTGATATTTTATATAAATTAAAACAAATAATGTAAATATATTACGATTTGTAATATAAAGTTTTTTAACAAATCTCTCTTATTATTTCTGCAGCAGGTTTAGCAAAGAAGTAACCTTGTGCGTAATCAACCCCAATACTTTTGACAGTAGCTAGTTCATTTGCCGTTTCAACACCTTCTGCTAATATTTTTATATCATTCTCCATTGCAAGAATTCTTAAGGCCCTGTATACAGATCTCTTCATTTCATCTTTATCAATATTATCAATAATATTTCTATCGACTTTTATTATGTCTGGTTTTAAATCAATTATCATATTTAAAGATGAATATCCTTCTCCCACATCATCTAATGCAATTAAAAAGCCTTGCTCTCGATAATAGTTTAAAATTATTTTAAGATGATTTATATCTTTTACTTTTTGTGTCTCAACTACTTCAAATACAATATTTTTAGGATCAAATTCTAATTGTTTTGCCCATTTTACAGTTGATGCAAGACAAAACTTTGGATCATAAATAGTAGTTGGAATGAAATTAATAAATACTTTTGCATCTACTTTTTTTACAGCAGTAGTTTTTAAAGCATTTTCTCTACATAATCTATCAAAATTAAAATCCATATCATTTCTTGCAGATTTTTCAAACAAAACATCAGGGTATACTAAATCACCATTAGGCATAACACCTCTTACTAAAGCTTCATAACCAAAAATAGAACTATCTTTCATATCAACAATTGGCTGAAAATGTGTTGTTATACTTTTATTTTCTAAAATATCAAAAAATGATCTATCTTCTATATAGTTTAAGTACTTTTGAAGTGATTTTGCATAAAGAATTGTACTAAAAGATAATTTATTATTTTCATTTTCAATATATATTTTTATCTCATCTGTTTCTAGTGAATTAAAATATGATTTGAAAGTACTTATATATTTTTGAAAAAATTGTTTAGGATTATCTTCTTTTATGGAGATTATATTCTCAACTATATTATAAGGTATAGATAATTCTTTCAAAAAAATAGTTAGTTTTTTATTTATTTCAGGAATTACACTAATAAAGTGAATATCACTTTTATTTTCACATATTTTAAATAGTTGTGTACACTTACAAGCCATATAAAATTCCTTTTTTATTGTTTTAATTTATTTTATAGGAATTTTATATTAGTTTGTAGTGATTATTTATTCTTTAATTTTTAAATTACAGCCTATATTAGACATACCACATGAGTACATACTACTAGTAACTATTCCATCAGCATTTAATTTAGCATACTCTTGTATATTTGATAAGTTTATTCCACCTGCTAGTAATATTTTGATATTGCTATTTTTTTTGTTTTTATATTCAATTATTTTTTTAGTTGTATCAATGTCAACTTTATCTAATTGAATTACATCAATATTATTATTTATAAGCTCAATACTATCTTCTAACTGTTTTGATTCTACAACTAACCTTTTTTCTGGAAGTCTATTTTTTAGTAATACCATTTGTTTATAAAATTGTTCATTTGAGTTATACAATTTTCTATGATAGTCAAAATATAAAATAGAATCACTTAATCCTAATCTATGGGGTAATGCACCACCACTTAAAATAGCTTTTATACACATTTTTTTATTAAATGGAATGGTTTTTCTTGTAGTTAAAAGTTCACATGAATTATTATGACTTTTTAAAATTTCTATCATTTTATATGTTGTTGTTGATATCTTACAACTATATTCAAGTAGTATTTGAGATAGTTTAATAGTTTTATGTATATCTTCATATTTACCTTTTATTTTTAGAATAGTATTACCTTTTTCTAACTTTGTACTTGATGCAATAAGTTTTTTTACTTTACATCCTAAAAGTTCAGCTATTCTTGCTGCTTCTTCACTACATGAAACTATTATATCTTCTCTTGTATATATTTGTAGTGTTGCTTTTTTATCTTTTGTATCTTGTAAAAATGTTGTATAGTCTAAGAAGGGTAAATCTTCATTAATATATTTATATAGTTCATTATCATTTAAATTAAACATCTTTTTCCTTTTTTATAAATTTGTTTGTTTCTTTTGTAAAAAATTTAGTAGTATAAAAAATATAAGTGAAATAAGTACTAATATTGCACTTAATATTAAAGCAAGATTATAGTCTCCATCAAATACTGCATTATAAATAGCTAGTGATATTGTATCTGTCTTTCCTATTATATTTCCACCTAACATAAGTGTTATTCCAACTTCACCTAACGATCTTGCACATGCAATTATTAAACATGCTAATAGACTTTTTTTTATTGAAGGAATTATTATATAAATAAGTGTTTTTAATCTACTTTTGCCACTTAAGTATGCAGCTTCTTTAATATTTTTTGGAAATTGTTCAATGGCTGATTGTAAAGGTTTAACCATTAAAGGAAGACCTGCAATAAAACCTGCTAAAACCAAAGCTTTAAAAGAGAAAATAAAACTTATATCATAATTATAAAAAAAAGCTCCAATAAATCCATTTCTACCTAAAAGTAAAAGTAAAAAAAAGCCAATAGCAATTGGTGGAAAAATTAAAGGTAAAGTAACAACTGTATTAAGAAGCCATTTAAACCTAAAATCTTTTTTAGATAATAAAAATGCCAAATATGTACCTAAAAAAATAAACAAGATAAAATTAACACCAATAGTTTTTGCGCTTAATATAAGTGGATCAATAATTGATGAATAATTTATTTTATAATCCATAATTTTTAAATATAGTTTTTGCTTTTTCTGATTTTAGAAATTGCAAGAAACTTTTACACTTTTTATTACAATTTTTAGTAATTGCAGCAACAATATCAATTTTTGAATATAAATTATCATCAATTAAAATATAGCCTTTAAATTTAGACTTATTTGCTAGTGCTGAGGTAAGATTTATTATTCCTGCATCTACTTCATTTGTTATTAGATATGTACTTACTTGCGGTACAGTTGCAACAATTAAGAGCTTATTTTTTATTTTATTTAATAATTTACTATTTTTAAGTATTTGCATACTTGCAATTCCATAAATTGCTTTTTGAGGAGCAGGAATAGCAATTCTTTTTATTTTATTTGATAATAAATCTTCAATAGAATCTATATCTTTTGTATATGCAAGAACAGCTTTCCCTTTTCCAATTGTTATGTATTTTTTAAAATCAACGCCACTTTTTGTTTTTAAAAAGTTTTTATCTCCAATTACTAATTGCAGATCCATATTTTTTGCTTGAGTAGATACTTGTCGTAAATTCCCATAAAATGAATCTATTTTTGAATTAGTTTGTTTTTCATATAATTTAATAATTTTTACTAAAGGTTTTTTATATCCTGCACCTGCTGCAACTTTTAGATTTTGTGCATTTGCAAAATAGAAAAAAAGTAAAAATACTAATAATATTTTTTTCATTTTTTTCCTTATAAAGAAATCGTTGGTGAAAATGCTTTTGTACTTACTCTTACTTTTGAGCCTATTTCTAAGCCTTTAGCTTCATCTTCACTTAGTGCAACTTCAACTAATTGTTGACCAATTGAGATAATTGCAACATAAATTACATCAATTTTTACAATATCTAAAAGTTCTCCTTCAAAAGAGAATTTTGCACTACCACTAGTTTTTAATAATACATCTTTTGCATTACCTTCTTTTATTACAATACCATTTTGTAAAACAACTACTTTATTACTTAATCTATATATTTCACTTGGGTCATGACTTACCATTATTGTTGTTATATTGAATTTTTTATGAAGAGTCAAAATCTCATCTTGCAGTTTTGTTCTAATTGCAGGATCTAAGGCACTCAAAGGTTCATCCATCAAAAGTAGTTTTGGTCTATTCATTAATGCTCTACATAGACTAACTCTTTGTTTTTGTCCTCCACTTAAAGTTGTAACATTTCTATTTTTTAACTTACTTAGTTCTGTAATTTCTAATAATTCATTGGCTAATTTAATATCATTTTTTACAAATAAAAGGTTTTCAATAACACTCATATTAGGGAATAATGCATAATCTTGAAATACAAAGCCTATTTGTCTTTTTTGAACTGGAATATTTGTTTTTTCATCTTGCCAAATCTTTCCATTAACGCTTATATGGCTATTTGACTCTTCTAGACCTGCAATGATTCGAAGTAGGGTAGTTTTACCACTTCCACTAAGTCCTGTTAATGCAACAAAATCACCTTTATATATATGTAAATTAACATCTAAGTTCATTTTGCCATTTGAACCAATTAACTCTTTATTTATATCAATTTTTATCATAGAAAACTCTTTTTTTGTTTTTGATTAAATATATAGACACTTAAAAGTACAATAAAACTTATTATTAACATAATTGCACTATAAATATGAGCACTTTCATAATCCATAATTTCAACAAATTCATAAATTGCAACAGATGCAACTTTTGTTTGATCAGGAATACTACCTCCTACCATTAAAACAACACCAAACTCTCCAACAGTATGTGCAAATGTAACAATCAATGCAGTAAGTAATGATGGTTTGATATTTGGAATTGCAATTTTTAATATTGTTTGAAATTTACTTTTACCAGAGATAAAACTAGCTTCAATCATATTTTTATTTAAACTTTCAAAGCCACTTTGTAAAGGTTGAACCATAAATGGCAAACTATAAACACAACTTGCAATAACTAATCCTGAAAAGTTAAATACTAATTGAATATCAAAATAATCTTCAAAAAATTTACCTAAAAATGAGTTTTGTGATAGACTAAAAAGAATATAAAATCCCAAAACAGATGGTGGTAAAACTAAAGGTAAAGCTGTTATAGCTTCCAAAATAGGTTTTAATTTTGATTTTGTTTGAGATAAATACCAACTTAAAGGTAGTGAAATAATAAAAAGAATAATTGTTGTAATAAAAGCTAATTTAAAAGATAATATAAATGGCTTAAAGTCTATATTTGATAATATTTCAATCATTGCAAACCTCTTTTATTGACAATTCGCTAGATTTAAAAATTGCATTTACTATATCACCTAATTTTAGATTCATTCTGTTTGCAGATTTTGAAGTTATAATACTTGTAATAACTGTATGTTTATGTTGAATTCTAATACTTGTAAGTAATTTTCCAATATCAAGTGTTACAATCTTTCCTTCAATTGAGTTAGCAAGGCTTATTTGGCCTTGAAACTCTTTTGCTATTGCTATATTTGATGCTTTTGCTGTCAATACAACTTTTGTTCCTACTGAAATGTTATGTAAATCTAAACTCATCATTGACAAAGTAATATCGTAAAATTTAAATTCAACAATATTCAAAGTATCTAAAGTATCAATTTTACTTACAGTAGCATTTAATAAATTCATGGCACTAAGTATCCAAAATCGTTAAATATTTTTTTTGCTTTTTTACTTAAAATAAAGCTATAAAAAGCACTTGCTTCACTATTTTTTTGAGCTTTTTTTAGTAAAACTATACCTTGATTTATTGGAGTATAAAGTTTACTATTTACTGTATACCAGTTTATTCCTTCTTTATATTTTTTCATTTTTGGTGAATATAAAGATGATTTTGCAATAAATCCAACATCTGCGGCTGTTAAAGCATATGTTACTGTTTGTGAAATAGATTCAGCATAAATTAGCTTACTTTTTATATCTTTATAAACTTTTGCATTTTTCATTGCTTCAACACTTGCTGTTCCATATGGAGCAGTTTTTGGATTTGCAATTGCAATTTTCCTAAAATTAGGATTTTTGATAAAATTTATACCTTTTTTAAAATCTTGTTTTTTGGCACTTAAATAAGCAAGAGATCCTTGAGCATAAACTAGTGGTCTAGTCACTGCTAAATCTTCTTTATATAAAGCGTTTGGATATTTCATATTTGCAGCCATAAATATATCATATGGTGCACCATTTCTAATTTGTGCAGTTAATTTTCCACTACTTGTAAGAGTTACATTTACTTTAGTATCTGGATAGAGCTTATTAAACTCTTTTTTCAAATTATTTATTGCATACGATACATTTGCTGCAACTGCTACATTTATTGTCCCTGCGAACATACTACTTATACAAAGTATACTTCCTAGAAAAATTTTTTTTAACATAAAAACTCCTTAATTTCCAATCATAATATCTGATGATTTTATCACGGCAAAAACTTTTTGCCCAACTTTTAAATCTAATTGTTTTGCAGCTTCATTTGTAATTACTGAAGTTATTGTTTCATGAGTTGATATTTCAAGAACTACTTCACAGCTTACTTCACTAAAATTTAAACTTTTAATTATTCCTTCAAGTTTATTTCTAGCGCTTAAGCCTAAAAGTTCAGTTATTGAAATCATTACATTATTAGATTTAAAAATAGCGATAATCTCATCTTCTTTTTTTAAACCAAGTGTTTCAACACTGTTCTTTGATATATTAGATATCATCTTTTGTTTGCTTTTTGTTTGTAAAATAATATTTGCATTAACATTATCTTCAATAATATCAATAATTTTTACTGCCAATTGATTTCTTGCACTGATTTGCATGGAAAACCTTTTTAATGATTTTAAGCTACCTGTATTAAAATCTGTTAGATTTGTAAGTTTTTCTAAAAACTTTTTGTGTTCATCTTGTAGTGTAGAGTAGGTTTGAATAAGGTTTTTACCATATTCAGTAAGTATTGCACCACCACCACCTTTTCCTCCAGTTTCCTTTTTTACAACAATTTTAGGACAAAGGTTATTAATACTATCAACTGCTTCCCATGCTGTCTTATAACTCATTGGCACAAGTTTTGCTGCTTTACTAATAGAACCTTCTTGTTCAATTGCTTCTAAAAGTTTAATTCTTTTTTCCAATAAAAATGGAATATCAGAATTTAAAATTGTTAGTGTTGATTCAAACTGCATATGTTTCCTTATATACTTTGTTATATAACGATAAAATATTATCGTTATATAACTTAATATATAATGAAAAAAATAAGAAAATAAAAAGATTAGATTTTAAATGGCAAAGTAATAATTATATTTGCACCTTCATATTCTTTATTTTTATAATCAAACTTACTATTTATCGCTTTTATTTTTCCATACATAGAATCATTTATGATTTTATATGTAATATTTAAACCAAGTCCTATACCTTTGGCTTTATGTTTTGTAGTAAAATATGGTTCAAATATTTTATTTATATATTCAGTTTTTATTCCACCGGCGTTATCTTTTATAGAAATTTCTATAAAATTATTATTATTTATATGAGTATCAATAATAATAATTTTTTTAGTATCAATTTTATCTAAAGCTTCTTTTGAATTTTGAATTAGATTTATTAATGCTTGTATTAAACTATTAGGCAAATTAATAAGTTCAATTGAATCATCTAAATTTGTTACTATATCAATATTGTTCTCTTTTATTAAGTGTTCTTTTGTATCAAGAGTTTTATGTATAATTTCTGAAAGATTAAATTTTGATAAATTATCTTTGTATGAATAATCGTTAAAACTATCTATCATCTCAGATAACTCTTTAGTTGTGTTCATTATGCTTTGAATTGAATTTGAAACTTCTTCTTCTTTTGAAATTCCAAGTTGAATATTTAATTTTACTCCTGAAGCCAAAGTTGAAATCAATGAAAGAGGTTGTCTCCATTGATGTGCAATATTTCCTATCATTTCACCTAATGCTGCCATTTTACTTTGTTCTATTAATTCTAATTGTTGCTTTTGTATCTGTTTTTTTAATTCTATTTCTTTTTTTAATGCTTTGTATAAATTGTCATTTACTGCTTCAAGTTGTTTATTTTTTATTATTACTTCTATATATAAAGATAGTTTATTGATTAGTTGATGATTTTCTATTGGTTTTGTTAAATAGTCAATAGCACCAATTTGAAAACCTTTTTGTTGAAATTCTTCTTCTTTAAATGCTGCAGTTAAAAAAATAATTGGAATATTCTGTGTTTTAGGATTGCTTTTTAGATATTTTGCAGTATCAAAGCCATCTAATCCTGGCATTTGAACATCTAATATAATAATATCAATCTCTTCTTTATAGGTTATTTTTAGTGCTTCTTCACCATTTGAAGCTAAGACTAAATCAATATTTTCCAAATATTCTTGAATTAAATATTGTAATGATACAAGATTTGCTTCTATATCATCAACTGCTAAAATTTTTATTGGTCTCATATTTTCCTCTTATATATTTTGTTTTTACTATCAATAGTTAAAAACTTATCGTTTGTTTCTAGTGATTCACTCTCTCCTAAAATAAGGAATCCATAAGAATCTAAAGAATCTTTAAATAGATTAAAAATAGTATTTTTTAACTCTTTGTCAAAATAGATAATAACATTTCTACAAAAAATTAATTGAAAATCATTTATTTTTTTATCTTCAACTAAGTTATGTCTAAAAAATAGAATTTTTTCTTTTATCTCATCAGAAATTTGAACAAACTCACCTAAGTCATTAAAATAACTACTAAAACTTTCACTTCCACCTGCTTGATAATAACTTTTCATAAATTGTTTATAATCTTCTTTTGAATACAAACCATTCTTTGCATTTCTTAAAATAACATCATTTAAATCAGTTGCATAAATTAGACTTCTATCAAGTAATCCAATCTCTTTTAAAAATATTGCAATAGAGTAGGGTTCTTCGCCACTACTGCAGCCTGCACACCATATTTTTATATCTAAAAAACTATCAAGTTTTGGTAAAATGTTCTTTTTTAGTTCTTGAAAAACTTCAGGGTTTCTAAAAAAAGTAGTAACATTAACTGATATATTTAAAAATAGATCTTTAAATATATTCTTATTTTTCAAAATCAACTCTTGGAATTCATTAAAATCTTTTGGTTTTAATGTACTATAAAATAGTTTCACTCTTCTATTTATATGTTCTAAATTATAACCTCTATAGTCATATCCATATTTGATATATATTTTTTCTAAAAGCTTTTCTACATCTTTTTTTGTAAAAAGATCACTATTTAAAAAGTAGTTTATATAAGAGCTAATTTCATTAATGTTTAAAATGCTGTCATAATTATTAGTTCTTATGGCACTTTCTAACATTTGATTTGCTTCGCACTCTATTGGATCTTCAATTATTACGGTTGTTCTATTTTCTTGTAATAGTCTTAAACTGTCACTACCATCATTGCCATAACCGCATACGAGTACTGCAAGTAAGTTATTTTTATATTCATTTGAAAGACTTTCGAATGTTGTGCTAATAGAAGGTCTTGAAAAATTTCTTTTGGGTTCATTTGTTAGGAAAATAAAACCTCCTACAATTATCATATGTTTGCCAGGAGGTGCTGTATATATTGTCTTTGGTTCTATACACATATCTGATTTTGCTTCTACTACTTTAAAATATTTTGTTTTGCTTTTAAGAATTTTACTTAAGCTACTTTCCTCACTACTTTTATAATGCATAATAATAAAAATTGTGATATTTGATTCAGGTATATTTTCTATTATTTTAATAAATTTTTTTAAACTTCCTGCACTTCCACCAATTGCTAGATATTCAAGGTTTAATGTTTTTAATTTTTCAATTTGTTTTTTTACCAACTTTACAGTAAAACCAAGGTTTATAAGATATGTTTTTAGTGTATTTTCATTCGTAATTATTTTTGTTTTATATTTTATATTTTTTAAAGCAATTATAATAGAAATAGGTATACATTGTACTCCTAAAAAATTTATCTCAACAAACTTTTTAGAATTTAATAGTTTAAGAAGTAATGAAATATCATTTTGTTTTTCTATTTCTTGAACTACAATTTTTAAATTCTCTTTATTCTCATAAAAAACTATTTTTTTCATTTATGTTTTTTATTACTCCATAATTTAATTAAGTTTGCTAATATATTTATATCTATGGGTTTTGATAAATAATCATCTGCACCCAATTTTATACATTTTTCTCTATCATCTTTCATGGCTTTTGCAGTAACTGCAATTATAGGGATATCTTTTGTTTTATTATTTTGTCTTATTTTTCCCATTGCTTCATAACCATTCATTATTGGCATCATTATATCCATAAGTATTAAATCAACGCTGTTTTTCTGTAAAAAATCTAAAGCCTCTTGCCCATTAAATGATGTAAACGTAGTTGCATTAAACTCTTTTAATGCTGCATCCAAAACAAAAATATTTTTTATATCATCATCAACAATTAATATTTTTTTATTTGTTAAATCCACATTATTAAAAATTTCATTTGATTTATCTTCTTGTTCTTTATTTAAAAAAAGATTGATTTCATTTAATATTCTTTCATTAGAGTTAGCTGTTTTTACAATAATACTATTACTATACTCTTGAAGCTTGATTTTTTCTTCTTTTTGTAACTCTTTTGCAGTATAGATAATTATAGGAAGTTTAGGATATCTATTTTTTATATATTCGCAAACTTCTTCTCCTGATCCATTCATTAGTGCTAAATCCACAACAACAGTATCATAAATATCTTTTTTTATTTCATTAATTGCCTCTTGTGCACTATTTACAGTTAATATATTTATATCCTCTGAACCTATTAATTCTACTAATGCTTCTTTTTGAATATTATTATCTTCAATAATAAGTAGATTTTTTATTTTCTTTTTATTTATATCTTCAATAGAATTTATAATATTATTTATATCTCCATCTAGTACAGGTTTTTGTAAGTAACCAATAGCTCCTAGATTAAGAGTTTCACTATTCTTATCTTTTGAAGATATAATATGAACAGGAATATCTTTTGTATTTTGTTTTGATTTTAACACTTTTAAAACTTCAATTCCATCCATATCTGGAAGAGTTAAATCTAACATAACACCTTTTATTTTATATTTTTTTATAAGTTCTAATCCATCTGTTCCATTTAAAGCAATAAGTCCATAGTTTTCACTTTTTTTAATCTCTTCATAAACAATAGAAGAGAATACTTTATCATCATCAATAATTAAAAAAGCCTCTTTTGAATTATCTAGAATATTTCTATCATCATTTAATATTTCTGTTTGCTTAGGCTTAATACTATTTTGTTGAATATTTTTAGGTTTTTTTATAATAATTTCATCTTGTTTAATATTTTGTTTTTTTTGTAAATTTGGAAGAGTAATCGTAAATGTACTTCCTTCATCTATTTTTGATTCTAAAGATATATATCCTCCTAAAAGTCTACTTAATTCTTTTGAAATAGATAAACCAAGTCCTGTTCCACCATATTGTCTACTTGTACTTCCATCAGCTTGAGTAAATGCTTTAAAAATAAGATCTTGTTTTTCATTTACTATTCCTATTCCTGTATCTTTTACACTAATAGTAAAATCTTTTGTTTTATCTTTAGATGGATTTATAGATAATGTGATTTTACCTTTACTTGTAAATTTTAAAGAATTAGAAACTAGGTTTCTTATAATTTGAGATATTCTATCTCTATCATTACAAATAGTTTTTTTATAGTTGTCTTTAATCTCAAATTCTATACCTTTTTCAATTGCTTGATAGCTAAATATCTCTTTCATTTGTTCTAATAAGTCAATACTATTAAATTTATCAACAATTATATCCATTTTCCCAGATTCTACTTTTGATAAGTCAAGAATATCGTTAATTAATCTTAATAATTCATTTCCAGATTCAAATATAGTTTTTGCTTTTTTTATATCATCTATTGTTAAAGTATTCTTGCTATTTTTTTGAAGTAGGGAAGATAGTAAGATTATTGAGTTTAATGGAGTTCTTAATTCATGGGACATATTTGCAAGAAACTCTGATTTATATTTTCCTGAAAGCTCTAGCTCTTTTGCTTTTTGTTCTATTTCTTTTTTTGTCTCTTCTAAAAGTCGATTTTGCTCTTTTAGATGTTGTTCTGATATTTTTAGTTGTTGCTGTTGTTCTTCCATATTAGCATTTGCTTCTTCTAGTTGCTGTTGTTGCTCTTCTAGATTTGTATTTGCTTCTTCTAATTGTTGTTGCTGTTCTTCCATATTAGCATTTGCTTCTTCTAGCTTGATTTGATTTATCTCAAGTTCTTCATTTGCTTTTTTTGTCTGTTCTAATAACTCTTCTACTCTTTTATTTTTTATGGCACTAGATATTGCAATACAAACAGTTCTATTTATACTATCAAAAAAATCTATTATCTTTTTATCAAATTTTTCAAATGAACCAATTTCAATAACACCAAATAATTCATTATTATAAATCAATGGATAAGTATATGTATTAAATGAATTTTGAGTTACTAACCCAGTTGTAATTAAAGCTTCATCATTTTTTATATTTGTTAATAAAATAGGTTTTTTTTGATAAGCAACTTGTCCAATAATTCCTTCTTTTAAATCAAATGAATCTGATAAATTATTTTTATTACTATATGCAAAACTTGAATATCTTTTTAATTTTTTATCATTTGTATTATAAATATATAAAACTGCAAATCCTGCATTTATATAATTACTGATAAAATCAATAGATTCATCTGTTACTTTTTTTAAATCTTTTAGGTTAATCAAAATTTGATTTAACTGTGTTATTCCATCTTTTATCCAGTTTTCAATCTCTATTTTCTCTATATTTTCTTGGGTTCTTATGATTCCTTTATTTACAGCTTTACTCATTAGTGCAATTTCATCGTTTGAGTCTATTTTTAATAGTTCTACTTCATTTGTTTCTCTATTTAAAAATTTAAAGAAAGTTAATAGTCCTTCTTGAAAAGTATTTAAAGAGTTAATTATATATTTTTGAATAATCAAATAAAGTATAATTGATACTACAAGTAATGTAATAAGAGTAATAATAATCAAAGTACGTTTTAGTTCTTCAGGTGTTTTTAAAATCTCTTTTAAATCAACTTGTGAGATTATTGCCCAAGATAAGTTTTTATCTAAATTAAATATAGTATAAGAAGATAGTACTTTTTTACCTCTAAAATCTATATTTATTTTTGTATCAGTTATGCCTTTAAAAGCTTCTTGAACTGGTTTTGTATTAATAAAACCAGTTTTGGGATTTTTAAATGAATTTTCTAAAGAATGAGTATTACTTGATAAAAAGCTATCACTTCTCATTAAGTAATCTTTACCTACTAAATAATCCTCATGAGTTTTTGCATATCCAGCTCTAAATTTCATTATATTTTGAATACTACTTAACTTTAATTTTAAAATAACTATGGATTTAAACTTTGCATTTATATAAACAGGAGCTGCTAAGAACATTGCAGGTTCATTATTATCAGGGCTGTAAGGAGCAATATCACTATAAACTATTTTTCTTGTATCTTTTGCTTTTTGCCAAATCTTTGCAAGAATTGATTTATTTAGTATTCCTGTTGAAAGATTTTCTCCATAATCTGATAGCTTTTTATATGTATAAATAACTTGTCCATACTTTGATATTATAATGACATCACTAAATGGATATGTTTTTGTATACTCTTTATAAAAATTATCCCACTTTGATAAGGTTTTTTTTATCTTTTTATTATTTACAGGATATTTTTCATATTTGTTAAATCTAATTTGTTTATTTAAAGATTCGAACTGTTTTGTAAAATCTTTTACATAAGAACTATCAGACAGAAGGTTTATTTGTTTTGTATATTGTTTAAAAAGCTCTTTTAATTGCTTTACTTTTGAATCTCTTGTTGCAGTTAGTGCTTTATATTTTTGTTCTATTAAAGTATTTTGCGTTTCTTTTATAGAAATTATTCCTAAAATTGATGATAGAAAAATTAAAGAAAATATTGAAAGTATTAATAGTTTTAATTTTATAGATAGGTTTTTCATCTAGCCTCTTTATATATTTATAAATTAATTTTATCATTTAATTACTTTATATTTTAAAGTAAAGGGCTAATATTTATTAGTTGTTTTTATATTAATTTTCAAATTAGTAACATTTCGTTATAATCGCGATAGCTTACAAATGGAGTATATTTTATATGGTACAAATAGTTAATTTGAAAAAATCTTTTGGTTCAAGAGTTTTATTTCAAGATATAAATTTAAAATTTGATACAGGGAAAAAGTATGGACTTATTGGTGCAAATGGTGCTGGTAAAACAACTTTTTTAAAAATCCTTTCTGGTCAAGAAGATGCAACAGAAGGTGAAGTACAAATTCAAAATGGTAAAAAAGTAGGGGTTCTTTCACAAAATCAATTTGCATATGAAGAATACTCAATTTTTGATACAGTACTTTTAGGGAACAAAAGACTTTACGATGCAGTAAAAGAAAAAGAAAAACTTTATATGAGTGAAGAGTTTACTGATGAAGTAAATAATAGATTAGGTGAATTAGAAATTATTAGTGTTGAAGAAGATCCAACATATGAATATGATGTAAAAATTACAAGAATATTAGAAGATTTAGGTTTTCCATCTTCTCAACATCATGATTTAATGAGTACATTAACAGGTGGAGATAAATTTAAAGTTTTATTAGCACAAGTTTTATATCCAAAACCAGATATTTTATTTTTAGATGAGCCTACAAATAACCTTGATATTGATACTATTGGGTGGTTAGAAAACCAACTTCAACATCATGACGGTACTATGGTTGTTATTTCTCACGATAGACATTTCTTAAATGCAGTATGTACACATATTTTAGATGTTGATTATAAACAAATAAGAGAGTTTACAGGTAATTATGATGACTGGTATATCGCATCAACTGTTATCGCAAAACAACAAGCAGCAGATAGAGATAAGAAATTAAAAGAAAAAGATGAATTAGAGAAGTTTATTGCTAGATTTAGTGCAAATGCTTCAAAAGCAAAACAAGCAACTTCTAGACAAAAACAATTAGATAAATTAGATGTTGGTTCAATTCAACTTTCAAGTAGAAGAGATCCATCAATTATCTTTAGACAAAAAAGAGAAGTAGGTAAAGAACTTTTATCTGTAAAAAATATATCAAAATCATATGATGGACATGTTGTATTAAATGATATCTCTTTTTCAGTAGATAAAGATGATAAAATTGCACTTATTGGGCCAAATGGTATTGGTAAAACAACATTATGTGAAATTTTAGTTGAAAATATCAAACCTGATAGTGGAGAAGTTCACTGGGGTGCAACAATACAAAATGGTTATTTCCCTCAAAATGCAACAGATATAATTTCTGGAGATGTAACTTTATATGATTGGTTAAGAAGTTTTGATAGAGAAGCTGATATTAATGAAATTAGAAACTGTTTAGGTAGAATGTTATTTAATGGCCAAGAGCAAGAGAAAAAAGTTGAAGCTTGTTCAGGTGGTGAGAAACATAGAATGTGGCTTTCTAAAATTATGTTAGAACAACCAAACTTTATGATTTTAGATGAACCAACAAACCACTTAGACTTAGAAGCAATTATCGCACTAGGTGAAGCATTACATGAATATCCTGGTTCTGTAATTTGTGTATCTCATGATAGGGAATTACTTGATGCTTATGCAAATAGAATTTTTGCTATTCAAGAAGATGGTTCAATTTTAGATTTTAAAGGTACATACGAACAATATCTTGAGTTTAAACAGAACCAATAATATTATAAATAGAAGAGTAATATTTAGTGGATTTTTTCAATATATTATATATTTTAATTAATATTATTCTTCTTTTTTGTGCAATATATTTAATTATTGTTAATTCAAAAAAAAGAAAAATATATAAGCAAAGAGCAAAAGAATTATCTCAAGTCTCTAAATCTAGAGAATGTACTCAAAAAGAAAAAGAGCTTTTAAAAAAATATTATCATATAAATATAAAAGATGAAAAGGTTTGTTCTACAGATTGTATTTTTTTAGAAGAGTTAACAAACTCTTCTAATTGTGATAATAATATTATTAATAAACGCTTTATTTTTAATGGTGCAATACTAATTTGTGGATTATTTTTTAACTATTTTTATAAAAGATCTAAACCTAAAAATTTTGAATATATAGTTTATAAAAATAATGTCTATTTAGTATCAGTTTTATTTGAAAATAGTAATGTTTTACATGATTTAAATATGGAACATGAATTTTATTATCAATATAATGTTGATAATGGACTTATAGAAGAGGGTAAGTATATAATTACAGGTTTTAAAGCCTCTGTTCTTAGTTTATTAGTTACAATTTCATTTTTAATATTACTTAATTTTATAGATATAAAAGTAGATGCAATTTTATATGTAATTTCTATGATTTTTATCTATTATTCTTTTTTAAAAGATAAGAGAAAATCATTTATTAAATATAGAAAACATAATTTAACAATTTCAATTTTTACTTTTATAAATATAATTTTACTACTTATATGTCTTTATG
>NZ_PDKC01000017.1 GCF_004116495.1 Arcobacter sp. CECT 8985
AAAATCAGCACATAATTTAGGTGTATATTATTATAAAAACTTTAAATATGATGAAGCATATAAATGGTTTATGAAATCATATAAAACAGGTGATTTAAACTCACTATTATCAATAGGATTGATGTATGAAGACCAAAAGAAGTATGATGAAGCAATAAAGATATATAAAAAAGTTGGTAAATTAGGTGAGCCAGAGGGATATCGTAGTTTAGGAATTTTATTTATAAAAAATAAAGATGTAAAAAATGACAAAAAAGGAATAAGATATTTAAAAAAATGTTATGAGATGGGATATGGACTATGTGCAGGTGGACTTGGTACATATTATGAAGAAAATAAAAAAGATTATAAAAAAGCTGAAGAGTGGTATAAGAAAGGGTTTGAACTAAAAAATGAAGAGTCAATAAATAGATTAGGATTTATGTATCTAGAAGATTTAAATAATCCTAAAAAAGCAATTTATTGGTTTAAAGAAGGTTACAATAAGATTAAGTGTACAAGTTGTGCTTTTCAAGTAGGCAATATATATGCAGAGAATTTTAAAGAATACAACAAAGCTATAAAATGGTATAAATTTAGTGCTTTGCAAAATGATTTAGATTCTATATTTAATGTAGCTTATACATATGAAAATGACTTAAAAGATAAAATAAATGCAATTATTTGGTATAAAAAAGCTGCTAAACTTGGTGATAATGGAGCAAAAAAAAGATTAATTGATTTAGGAGTATCATATAATCAATGATATAAAAACAAGAATAGCTTATATTATAGACTCAACTTTAGTAATGAATTTACAAGAAGTTAATTCATTATATAACTAATATAATTATTTTAACCTAATTTTTAATATTATTTTGTAATAATGTTAAAAATTATCAAGGTTAATTAATGAATTTTGACACATACATAAATATTTATGAAGAACTTATAAATACTACAGACATATTAAATGTAAAGTATTTTACAAATAAATACTCTTTATCTAAAATAGAATTAAAAACAATTCTTATAAAAATAAAAGATAATGAATATATAAACAAAAATAATTCAATATTAAAAACATTGCTTGATGAATTAAAAGACATAGAGACAGACTTTACAATATTTTCAAATGGATATAACGAAAAAAAAGATTTTCATCAAGAAGAAAAAGAAACTAAGAAAAACACAAAAAAAAGTATAAAACCAAATTTATCCAAAATTCTTTTTACATTATCAAAGAATATTAATATTTATATATCAAAAATTAAACATATAAATTTAGAGAAAAAACAGTATATTCAAATAGGAATAGGGGCCTTATCAGTTTTTTTCATTATGTTAATAACAACAATATTTATGTTAAATGATAACACTGAGACAAAAAATCAAAATTCAAAAATAGATGCTAATAATGTAATCATTTCAAAAAAAAGTATTAATGAACTACCTACAAAGAAAATAGAAAAAAAACAAGTGGAAATAGAAGATAATAAAATTGATGTAACATTACCTATAAAAAATTTAGAAAAACAAGAACTTATAAAAAAAGAGCAAACAGTTGAAAACAAATTAGATAATATAAAAATAATAGAAAATAAAAAAGAAAATAGAGTTAGGGCGATAATCACTCTTGACAATACACAAAAAGAAATAAAAAAGAAAATAGTAAATGATACAAAACCTAAGTATAAAATAAGAGATGAATTTAAGAATATTAAAGATCAATTAACATATGAAAATCATATGATTAAATATAAAAATAAATATTATAGAGAAAATGACACATTAGAAGGTTTTAAAATATTTAAAATTACTCCAGTATATGTTAAGTTTGAAGATACAAAAACAAACATAAGAAAAAGAGTTTTATTAAATTAAAAAATAAAAGGAGAGTATATATGAATAGATTTCTATTCTCTACATCATTAATTATAGGTATAATATTTAGTGGTTGTAGTATGACAAAAGAAAATGTTGAACCTAAAAAGGTAGAGAAAAAAGAAGAAAGTTTAAACAAGCAGTATAATATAAATGAAAAACAAGGTTATACATTTTTTAAAATGCAAACAAATCCTATTGAAGTTTTTGTATATAATGGTGATTATAAAGCAAATGAAGTTTTAGATGATACTAAAATCAAAAGTTCTTTCTATTTAAAAGGAAGATTATTAAGAATAGAAAAAGTATTTAAAACTAAATACAACGATCATTATGGTAAGATTTCTAAAAAGGGCTTATTTGTATCAATGGATGATTTGGTAAAGTATAAAAAGTAAAATAGTCATTAAAGGGCTATTTTACAAAATCAGGGGATTCTAAAGTTAAATATATTATAATTTGGAAATTATAGTTTCCAAAAGTAAAATATATTTAAAAGGCAGATAATGAAATATCCATTGGATTGTGAAATAAGCTTTGACAAAAGCTATTTATTTTGGTTATGTAGATTTATAAGAAATAAAATAACTTCTTTATCAAACAGACAAGTAAAAGATAAAAATAGACTAGCTCAAATATTACATGAACTAATTACTGGGTACAACACAATTAGTGAATTAAAATCATCAATAAAAGAAGTTAGAAATATTGGAATAAATAGTATTCATGTATATTTTATACCTCTTGAAAAACTTTATAACTTTTTAATTAATTTTGGTGCTGCTTCACTAAAAGAAATTGATGAAGAATTATTAAGTGATTTTTTAGCTTCTGAAACTGCAAATTTATCAGATGCTACAAAAAAGAACTATAGAATTGCCCTAATCTCATTTTTTGGATATATAGACAAACAAAATGAAGAAAAAAATGGTTTTGTACATAGATATGGAATTGAACTTAAAAACTGGGGTGGATTGTCTGGAAAATCAGGTACAAAACTGCCCTCTTTTATGAAAAAAGAAGAAGTTCAACGGTTTATTCAAGCAATAGATAAATATGAATTTAGTAATAAAATTGCTGCCAGAAATAAATTAATAATAAAAATCATACTATATACAGGAATAAGAGTTAATGAAGCTATAAATATAGACTTGAAAGATTTCAATAAAGATGAAGATGCTTATATAATACAAGTTAGAGGTAAAGGTAATAAGCCTAGAGTTGTGATGATTAAAGAATCTATAATTGAAAATGATTTAAAAGAGTGGCTAGAATATAGACTCACAAATGAAAACTTACTTTTTTGTAATCAAAAAGGAAAAGCTTTAAGTCAAGCTTATATTAGTAGTATTGTAGAAAAAATATTATTAAGTGCAGGGATAAGAAAAGAGAAAAATGGAGCTCATATGTTAAGACACACATTTGCAACTATGTTATATCAAAAAAGCAAAGATTTAATTTTAGTTCAAGAGTCATTAGGCCATGCAGATATTAATACTTCAAGAATTTATACGCATTTTGATAAAGATAAATTAAAACGTACAACAGATATATTTTAATAGGGGTCTAAGTACCCTATTTTCTTTTATTTTTAGAAAAATCAATAATATATTGAGCAATTTCA
Source organism: Arcobacter sp. CECT 8985 (assembly GCF_004116495.1). GTDB lineage: Bacteria > Campylobacterota > Campylobacteria > Campylobacterales > Arcobacteraceae > Malaciobacter. The sequence goes on from NZ_PDKC01000017.1 coordinate 3,488, forward strand.
TCTAAATGAATTATGTCTTTTATTGCATTTGCTTCAATTGCTTTTGCTGGCATACCAAAAACTACACAACTCTGTTTATTTTGAGCAACAGTATAAGCACCATTATCATGAAGTTCTTTCATTGCAATAGTTCCATCATCACCCATTCCTGTCATAATAACAGCCATTGCTCCTCCACCTGCACTATTATTTACAGATCTAAAAAGAACATCAACACTTGGCTTGTGATGACTTACTTTTTTTGTATCAAGAAGTCTAGTAACATATTTACCATCTCTTTTTTTATCAATTACTAAATGCATATTACCCGGAGCTAAATAAGCATGCCCACGTTCTAAAATCATTCCATCTTTTGCTTCATATACAATAACATCAGAATTTGCATTTAATCTTTGTGCAAAAGACGAAGAAAAACCATATGGAATATGTTGAGTAATTACAATAGGAGGTAAATCTCCAGGTAAATTTTTAAATACTTTTATTAAAGATTCTACTCCACCTGTAGAAGAACCAATTGCTATTAATTTTGAACCTGGGAAAGTTGCTTGATGTAATTTTATAACTTCATCTGGGTGAATTTTATATTCAATTTCATGATTATGTTTTTTTAATGGTTTTAATGGTTTTGGTTTTTTAAGAGTATATCTTTTAAGTAAGAATGTTAGATTCAATAATGTATCTTTTATTCTTGCTTGAAATTTTACCATTGATTCACCATTTTCTGGCTTTGGAATAAAACCAACTGCACCATCATCGAAAATATCATTTCCTCTCACACTTTCACCTGAAACAACAACTGCTGGCATAGGATGAAGTCTCATTAAATTTCTTAAAAAAGTAACTCCATCCATTTTTGGCATATTAATATCAATCGTAACCAAATCAGGTTCGTATTGTTTGATTTTCTCTCTTGCATCATATGCATCAGTAGCATCAGAGATTACTTCAAATTCATCAATTGAATTAATCATATCTTTCAAAATTCTTCTCATAGAAGCAGAATCATCAATTATTAATACTGTATACATATAATTTTACCTTAGAATAGTTCAATTTCCATTTTCGGTTCTTCTTTATGGTTATCATCAAATAGATCAACACCACCAACATACTCTTTAATAACTGGTTCTTTTGTAATTTCTGTTTGAAGAGCTTTTTCTTCAGTAACAATTTTAGCATCTGTATCAGATTTTTGTGTAACTTTAATAAAAGTACTAAAATCATTTGTTAATAAAATTAACCTACCATGTTCACCTCTTGTGTGTTCACTAATTAATTTAAATCCTTCTGCCTTACAAAAGTCTTTTGCAAACTCTACATTGCGATGTCCAATACTTGACTGAAGTGCTTTTAATTGCATTATATCCGCACCACCAGATATCTTTGCACTAATATTTTCTTTTTTACATCCTAGTTTATACATTTCATTGAGCATTGCTTCAACTGAGTAAAGACCATATTTCATATCGTCATTTGAATTTGTTGTAGAAGGTAATAAAAAATGATTCATTCCTTTTATTTTTGTAACTTTATCATAAAACATAATTGCGACACAAGAACCAAGTAATGTTTTAAAAGCAATGTCATCATCATCTTTTCCAACTGCAAATTCACCACCAATAATAGTATGTGTATTAAATCCTTTTATCCTTTGATTAAAACGTGAATTTGAAGCTTTTTCAATACTTCCATCTTTATGACCAATTATTATCAAAATAAATCCTTAGTTTTAATAAAAATATTTTGCCCTACCCTTTGTACATAATTAATCAAATCATGTGGATTTTCAGAATGACCAATATATAGTGTACCACCAATTTTTAAGTGTGCAAAAAGTTTTTTTAATATTTTATTTTGATCTTCTATAGAAAAATAAATCAAAACATTTCTACAAAAGATAACATCAAACTCTTCTTTTGGAAAAGGATAAGAAGAATCATTTAGATTCATAACTTTAAAAGTAATCATTCTTTTAAGTTCATCTTTAACTTTTATTAAAATCTCTTCACTAGCCAAATTTTTTTCAACTCTTCTTTTAAAATATTTAGAAGGTTGAATCCAATCAGGAAATTCTTTTGATGATTTAGAATATCTATAAACACCATTTGCAGCATATTGCAATACATTTGTATCAATATCAGTTGCAACAATAGAAGCACTAATATTCTTTGAAAGGTGCTCTTTAGCTTCCATAACTGTCATTGCCATAGAATAAGGTTCTTCTCCCGTTGAAGAAGCTGAACAGTACATTTTTATAGGTTTGGAACTTTGAGCAAACATTGGTAATACTCTATCTCTTAAATCTTCAAAATGAAAACCCTCTCTAAAAAAGTGTGTTTTATTTGTAGTGAAAGTATTAATAAACTCAGTAGTATAGTTACCTTTTTCAATTGAGTCTAAAAGTTCTTCTATATCACCACCTGTAAATTTTGTATTTCTTTTTAATTTATGTAGTCTATTTGCTATCATAATATCTTTATTCTCTGCCAGGGTAATTCCTGTTAGAGAATAAAGCATTTTTTTTACTCTATTATGAAGATTAGTTGTATTACTCATATTCTATTCTATATATTAAATTATGAGGCTTTTCTTTTTTTTGCTGCAGTATGATCTTTTTCTATTTTTATTTGTGCATTGATAATTCCAAGTACATCTAAAATAAGACCAATACTACCATCACCTCTTACAGTTGCAGCACCAATTCCATCAACACTTCTAAAGTTTTTATCTAAAGGTTTAACAACAACTTGATGTTGATTTAAGAACTCATCAATCGAAATTGCTACTTTTTGATTACCTGATTTTACAACAATAAGCATTCCCTCTTCTAATTTATCAAATGAAGGTTTAATACCAAAAAGATTATGTAATCTAACAACTGGAATAAATTCTTCTCTTAACATTAATAAATCTTGAGTACCATCACCAATTTTTTTAATCATTTCTGATGTTGGTTGTAATGATTCAACAATTGAACTAAGAGGTAATATATATTTTTGATCACCAACTGCAATATCTAATCCATCTAAAATTGCAAGAGTTAATGGTAACATAATTGTAATATTAGTACCATAACCTTTTTCAGTATCAAGTTTTATAGCTCCGCCAAGTTTTTGAATATTTGTCTTAACAACATCCATTCCTACTCCACGACCAGAAATATCAGTAATCTCTTTTGCAGTACTTACTCCAGCACCAAATACTAACATTGCCTTATCACTATCAGACATTGTTGCATATTGGTTATCGTCAATTTGGCCATTTTCTAGAGCTTTTTGTGCAACTCGTTCTGCATCAATACCTCTACCATCATCTTTAATTGTAATAATCATCTGTCCATTTGCTTGCTCTGCAGAAATAGAAATTACACCTGTTTGACTTTTACCACAATTAACTCTTTCTTCAGGTGTTTCTAAACCATGATCTAAAGAATTTCTAATAATATGCATTAATGGATCTGTTAAACCTTCAATCATAGCTTTGTCGATTTCAACACCATCACCATAATGAACAAATTCAACTTTTTTACCAAGTTTTTTAGATATATCTCTTACAACTTTTGGAAATTTTGAGTAAATTGATTCCATAGGTACCATTCTGATACTCATTATAGAGTCTTGCATATCTCTAATATGTCTTTCTAATAACTCAAGTCTTTCTAACACTGCATTTCTTGTTTTTGCTTCTTCTATTGAACTAGAAAACTGCGTTAACATTGCATTTGTAATAACTAAATCTCCAACATTATTCATTAGTAAATCAATTTTATCTAAATTAACTCTAATATTATTATTAGAAGATGCTTTTTTATTTCTTTCTGGTCTTTCTGCATTTCTTGAAGCTGATGCAGATTTAGTAGGTGTTGAAGGAGTTGTTTCTACAGCTTGTTTTGTTTCCACTTTTTTAGGTTCTTCTTTTTGCTTAGGAGTAACAGCTTTTTCTTCTTTTATTTCATTTGTTTGAATTTCAGCTTCAGGAGTTATTTCTGGCATATCATCAAAGAATCCAAAATTATCTTCATCTGTATAAATTGTTTGACTTGAATTATCATCCATACTAACTTTTGCAGTTTCATTTAATTCATCATCAAAAAATCCATAAGGAACATCATCATTTTCTTCTAAATCATCATCATGAAAAATACCATAAGTTTTGTGATCTCTTTGATTATTTAACTTATCTTCAAAAAAACCTATATTTTCGTTAGTTGAATCTTCTTGAACACTAGAAGTTTCTTGTTCAACTGAAGGAGTCTCTACCACAGGAGCAGAAGAGTTGTCTTCAACTTTTTCACCATTTATAAATGCTTTAATATCAGATAATAATGAAGATGTCATACTATCAAATGTTTCTCTTGTTAACTCTTCAGAAACTTCTAAATCAAGTATTTCTTTCATTACATCCAATGCATCAATAAGAGTTCCTGCCATTTCAGGTTGAAATTCGATTTCATGATTTCTCAATTTATCCATCATATTTTCAACATTATGTGTAAACTCAGCAAAGAAACTTAATTCAACTGAAGCACCACTTCCTTTTAAAGTATGTACATCTCTAAAAAGCTGTCCCATTTCATCATCAGTCAAAGAACCATTAGTTTCTGCTTCTAATAAAACATTATCTGCTGATTCAAAAAGTTCTTCAGCTTCTTCTACAAACATCTCTCTATATTTAGATATATCAAAACCTGCCATGACTAATCCTTTATTATCTACTTAAAACTATATTAACTGCTTTTAGCAGTTGATCAGGAACAAAAGGCTTAACAATCCAACCAGTTGCACCTGCTGCCTTACCTTTTGCTTTCATTTCGTCACTTCTTTCAGTAGTTAATACTAAAATAGGTTTACTAGCATATTGAGACAACTTTCTTAATTCAGTTATTAATGTAAGTCCATCCATATTTGGCATATTTACATCAGTAATAATTAAATCAAAAGTTGAAGCTTTAGCTTTTTCTAACCCATCAACGCCATCAATTGCTTCAGTCACATCGTTATACCCACCCTCATTAAGTGCATAATTTAACATATCTCTTAACATTGTTGAGTCATCTACTATTAAAAGCTTAGCCATAAAAAACCCCTTGTTTTTTAATAAATAATTATTTTTTTTTATATCTTAACTAAAGAAGTATTAATTTAGTATTAAAATTTTTATAATAGTGTTGAACCTAATTCAATTCTATCTTTCTTAACATTTAATACTTTAATTTCAACTTCTTGCCCTACACTTAATACATCAGAAACATTATTAACTCTCTCTTTAGAGATTTTTGAGATATGAAGTAAGCCTTCTCCACCTTTTGGTAATGAAATAAATGCACCAAAATCTGTTATTCTTTCTACTTTACCTTTTAATACTTCTTCAACTTCATAAAGTTTACAAAAATCAATATTTTTGCCACTATCTTTTCTTGAAGAAGCATTGTTAGAAATTGTTTTAATATGCTCACAAGCATCTAAAACATTCTGTTTGTTCTCTCCACTTACTTTTACATTACCACTATCTCTATCTAGGTCAATTGAAACAGAGAATTTTTCAATAATCTCTTTTATAGTTGAACCAGCTTTTCCAATAACTACCATAATTTTACTAGGGTCAATTGCAAATTGTTCAACTAATGGTAATGCTTCACTTGGAACAATTTCTGTTGCAGCCTCTTCCATAAGTCCCAAGATATGAGTTCTTCCATCTTTTGCTTGAAGTAATGCTTCTTTTAATACAGAAAGTTCAATCCCACCTAGTTTTATATCCATTTGTAAAGCTGTAATTCCATCTTTTGTTCCAGCAACTTTAAAGTCCATATCTCCATCATGATCTTCTAATCCCATAATGTCAGTTAATACAGAGTATTTATCACCTTCAACAACCATACCCATAGCAACACCTGCTACTAGATTAGAAATAGGAATTCCTGCAGCTTTTAAAGCCAAAGACCCACCACAAACAGTGGCCATTGATGAAGAACCATTTGATTCTAAAATTTCAGAAACTAATCTAATTGTTTCATCAAAATCTTTATCAATTGTAGATTCAAGAGCTTTTTTAGCTAAATTTCCATGCCCTAATTCTCTTCTTCCAACTCCAAACATTGGTTTTGCTTCACCTACAGAAAAACCTGGGAAGTTATAATGTACCATAAAGTTTTCCATAGAAGTTGATTTATCTGTTAATACTTCATACATTTGACCATCTTTAGGCCCTGCAATTGTTCCTACAACTAATGCTTGTGTTTGACCTCTTGTAAAAAGACAAGAAGAGTGTGTTGATGGTAAAATATTAGTTTCAATAGTAATTGGCCTAACTTCTCTTAAAGTTCTCCCATCAGCTCTAACTTTTTCATCAACAATCATTTTTCTTACAATCTCTCTTTTTACAATAGAAACTGCTTCATAAACTTCATTGTAATTTACTTCTTCATTATCACTATATTCTTTTTCTACAATCAACTTAGCAACTTCTTTTAGTTCAACAGCTCTTTCGCTTTTTGCAAGTTTTTTAATTGCTTCTTTTACTTCATTTGTATAGTTGTTTCTTACATTTTTTATAATCTCTTCATTTATTGTAAATTCAACTAATTCAACATCTTTTATCTGTTTACAAACAGTTTCGAATCCTGTTTCATATGTAGAATTCACTTCATTTAAAACATTTTGAGCTAAACCTATTGCGTCAACTAATTCATCTTCATTCATTTCATTTGTTTTATGAACTTTTGTAAATGCTTCGATATCTACTTCAACCATATCTTCACTTGAAATAGATTTCATTTCAATCATTAATAGCTCTTCTTTAGAACCTGCTACATATAAATCTAATGTAGATTCTTCTAATTGTGAATAAGTTGGATTAACAATATATTCTCCTTCAACTCTACCAATTCTAACACCAGCAACTGATTTTTTAATAGGTAAATTTGAAGTATACAATGCAGCACTAGCAGCATTTAAACTAAGTACTTGTAGGTCAACATCTTTATCAGCACTTAATACTATAACAGTTATTGTTGTTGGATATACATACCCTTTAGGAAAAAGTGGTCTAAGACTTCTATCTATTACCCTTGAAGTTAAAGTTTCAAACTCACTTGGTTTTGCTTCTCTTTTTATAAAACCACCTGGTAATTTTGCTGCAGCATAAGTTTTTTCAACATATTGAACTGTTAATGGAGTAAAATCCTCCTCTACTGGGTTATCAAATTCACTTACTACAGTTGCTAAAACAACTGCATTTCCAATTTGGGCTAATACTGATCCATTTGATTGTTTTGCAACTTTATCAAATTCAAAAGTCTCAATTTTCCCATTTAGTTCAAATTCACAAACTGTTGACATACGTTTTCCTTTAATTAAAATTTCTTAATATCTTCAAAATCTATATTTTCTAATTTATCATAATAAAAATCTATAAATACAAAATGATCTAACTTTTTTACATAGTACAAATCATCAGCAATTGATTCTATTGTTGGAACTGTTGCACTTGGCAATATTGGTGTCGCAACGGATACAGATTTTGCTCCTAAGTTAATTGCAGTTTTTATACAAGCCATCATTGTCAGACCTGTATTTAAACCTTCATCAACTAACAAAACATTTTTATTTTCAATGTTACTTATTTTTTCATTTTTTCTATATAATTTAATTGTTCTTGAAAGTTGTTTTTCATAAATCTCTTTTGACTTTTGAAAAATAAAATCTAAACTTATTTCAAAAGATTTTGCTAACTCTTCATGAATAACCACCTCTTCTGTTTCTGTAACAATTGCTATTTCACAATCTTCATTATTTTCTGCCATAATTTTACTTGAAAGCATCAAATCAAAGTTTGCATCTAATTTATTAGATATAATTTTTGCAATTGGTACACCACCATAAGAAGTGGCAAGAACTGTCCACTCCTCTAACATCATACTATCAATTGGTAATACATCTAATAATCTAAAAGCAGCAACTTCTCTATTTTTAAAATATATTTGCTCATGATGCATTTATTACTCTTCTGTTTTATCAATTGTATATTGTTGTTTTATTCCACCAATTGGTTTTAACAATAGTTGAACATAAAATACATTTTGCTCTTCTCTATCATAGATATCACTTGTAATTGCTTCAACTTCTTTTTCATATTTTAAATCAATTTGCCAACATCTATCCATAATTGAGAAAAGAACACCTTGTTTACTTCTCATATCTTTTTCTAAGTTATAGTTTGTATAGTATCCAACACTATAATCTCTTGAAATTTTATAATTAGCATTTATTCTATAAGATTCTAAATCTTCTTTACCTGAATGCTCAGTCTCTTTTGACATATAATAACCAAGTCCTAAACTAAAATCATTATAATTAAATGTTAATGAAGTTGAATTTTCAGTAAATGTATTATCACGATGATTATAAATTATTTTATTTGAGATAGTTCCATAAAAATAGTTATAAATAATCTCATTTTCCATATTATCTAATTCTGGATTGTCTAATTCATCAAATATAATTGATTGTTTTAACTTATGATTTATAATTTGCTTTAAGTCACTTCTATCATAAAAAGATTCATTTAAAGCTAATTCAATAGATCTTTTAGTTTTAGATATAGGAAAATAATTCAATGAGTTTGTATCATTATTAACACCATACAAATCTCCATCTTCTTCAATTGTCGCAGAATCAACATAATTTGCACTTAAATTAACTGTATGTATAAAATTTTCATATGGTTTAAGTAAATCTGTACTAACACCAACTGTAGTAACATTTTCTACAAAAGTTCCATCATCAAGTTTGAAATCACTATTTCCATATTGATATCTTGTTAATGTAGTTTCATTTTTTAAATTAAATTGTAAATAATCATCAAAAAATGACATAGAATAAGATAAAGGTACACTAATATCATATTTATTTGCAGTAACCCCATCTTCTCTATAATAATTAGTATATCTAGTATCTATTGAGTACAATAAATCATCTAAAAGAATTGGTTTAGAATATTTATGGAAATGTGCTTGTGGTAACTCTTGCATTGTAGTGTCATTTGAATCAAGTGTTTTATCTAAATAATATCTAAAATAAAGACCACTATAATACTCTGGTGTATTATAAAAATAATTAATTTTTGATTCAATTTTTTTCTCATCTTCATCACTATGAGAACTATCAATTCCACCTTTTTTTTCTATTTTTCTATATTCAAAATCATTTAACCATCTAATATCAGCATATAAACCATCTTGAGAATTTTCATCTGAAAAAAGTTTTTCATTAGTATAGTAAATTTCCCATCCATAATGATTTTTATTTTTTAATTGCTTCTCTTTATAATAATCACCTTTTTCACTAAACATACCCGCACCTAGTCTTAAGTATGACTCTTCTGTAGGTTTATATCTAAAGTAAGAATAAATACCATTACCTCTTTTTGTTCTTACTTGAGGGATAAACTCGAAATCATAATCATCAGCTGGAGCAAAATATATTGGTTGTGCATAAAGTAAACCATCATCACTTCCAAATCCAATACTAGGAATTAAAAGTCCAGTTCTTCTTGTATTATCTGCAGAAAATCCAAAATAAGGGAAATAAAAAACAGGAATATCTTTTATATAAAGTCTTGGATTAAAAATATTAACCCACTTAGTTTCTGTATTATATTCTGTACTTGAAGATTTAATACTCCATGCAGGATCATCACAATCACAACTAGATAAAATACTTTTATTTAATGTAACAATACCATTTTCTTTTTTTGAATCTTTTGAATTCATCCATAAGTTTGATTTATTGTTAAAAATAAGTGTGGGCTTTTGAAACAATGTATCATTTTTGTTATCTAAAAAAGCATATTCACTTTGAGCTTGCATTTTGTTATCTTTTACAATAACAACATCATTAAAAAACTCAAATGTTTCTGTTTTTTTATTATAAATAACTTTTTGTGCACTTCCATAATAAGATGGAGAGAATATAACAACATCACCAATTGCAGTTATTATATCACCTTTTGTATCTAATTTGTTAGCAACAATTTGAAACTTTTCACTATTAAACTCTTTTGCATTTGATGAAGTGCATATTGCAACTAAACAAATAAAAACTAATTTTTTAAACATTAACTACCAACGTCCTACCAATTTTATCATGGAAAGTTTGTTTCCCTTGATCGAAAAATCCTACAATAAACCCAATATAAAAGAACATTTCACTTAAAATTCTTCCAATAGATCTAAAAATAGCACTAGATAAAGAAATCCTTCCAAAATCATTATAATCAATTACTCTTATTTTTAAAATATACTTACCAATAGTTGCTCCATAATACCAAGTAAAAAAAGTTTGATAGACAAACTTCATTAGCATAATTGGAACTATAAATTGATTAGATATAGCAATTGCAAGAGTAACATCATCACCAGCGGTTTTAATTACATCCCAAAAAACAATAAATACAAGAAAAGTAATCAATAAATCATCTATTACATAAGCTAATGCTCTTGAACGCATAGATGCTAATTGTAAATCTGTATTATTTAGATTTTCACTCATATTTCTTACTTCAATGCCTGATATGCAATATCCATTCTACATTTTTTACCTGCAAAATGTACTTGTCCACATAAAGCATATGCCCTATCTCTTGCTTCTTTTATTGTATCACCAAAACCAACACAAACAAGAACTCTACCTCCTGATGCAATTAATTTATCATCTTCTCTTGATACTCCAGCAAAAGATATATGTGTGTTATTTAGAATGTCTTCATCAACTATATTATCAATAATAATTTCTGCTGGTTCACTACTTGAATAAGGATAGTTTTTACTTGCCATAACAACACCAACACTATACTTATCTTTTATTTTAATATCTAAAGATTTTAAGTCTTTTGTTGCACCCTTATAAAATAGTTCAGAAACGGGAGTTTCCAATAATGGCATTAATATTTCACATTCAGGATCACCAAATCTTACGTTATATTCTAAAATAATTGGTTCACCTTTTACAACCATTACCCCAATAAAAAGAACCCCTTCAAAAGGAGCTCCTTCTTTTTTCATACCATCTAGTGTAGGTTTAATTACTCTATCTTCAACTTTTTTATAAATATCGTCATTTACTAAAGGAGTTGGCGCATATGCACCCATACCACCAGTATTAGGTCCCGTATCATTATCCCCTACTCTTTTATGATCTTGTGCCGCTGGTAAAATTTTATAATTTTCTCCATCACAAATTGCAAAAATAGATAGTTCATAGCCATCTAAAAATTCTTCAATTACAACATTTGTTCCTGCATCACCAAATGAGTTTCCACTTAACATTTCACTTGCTGCTTGCTTTGCTTCATTTTTAGATTGTGCGATAATTACACCTTTACCCGCACATAAACCATCTGCTTTTACAACTATAGGCTCATTCATAGTATCTATAAATTCATGAGCTTCTTTCTCATCATTTGTTTCAATAAATGCAGCTGTTGGAATATTATATTTTTTTAATATATTTTTCATATATACTTTTGAACCTTCAAGTTTAGCTGCTGCACTACTTGGTCCAAAAATTGTTAAATTTTCTTCTTTAAAAATATCTACTACACCATCAACTAATGGAGCTTCTGGACCTACAATTGTTAAATCAATACTATTTTCTTTTGCCCATAAAGCCAACTTTTTGTAATCTTTTATATTAATATTTTGCCCTAAGTCTTGTGTTGCACCATTTCCTGGCATAAAAAATAAATTATGTTTTTTCTCTTTATAAATACTAAGACCTATAGAGTACTCTCTTCCACCACTTCCAAGAATTAATATATTCACCTAGATTTCCTTAAAAAATTTGTAGTTTATCCAAGTAGCCGTTAACCATCAAATGGCCCACAAAAGCCAGAAACAGGGGTATGAATTCTACTTCAGGAACGCTAACATAAAAGAAGCATTACACACCGTAGTATTACGAATACCCACAAAATTTTAGTATCGGACCCTCAACAATGGAAATCCCGTACTACTTAGATATATAAATTTTATCCAATTATCGTTGAATTAAAGATTAAAGTTTGATACTCTTAGCAAGTTTTACACATTGATCTACAGATGTAATTTCACTAATATAATATTCAACACTTTTAGGCAGATATTTTGCAGTTGTTTTTCCAATAACTACTGCTTTAAAACTTTCATGCCAAGAATAAGTTTTAAAAAAACATTCAATACAAGATGGTGAAGTAAAAATTATAATTGATTTTTCTTCAAGCTCTATTTTTTCTAAATTTTTATTGCATTTAGTTTCATATATCGCTTCTTCATCAATATCAATATTATTTTGCTTTAAAATAGAAACTAAATTTGAAACTACTTTTTTAGCTTTTAAAAATAAAACTTTTTTATTTTTAAGCTTATTAATAAGTTCATATGCAAAGTCATTGCCATGTCCACTACTACCAACAAAAGAGATTTTTGCACCTCTTTCTTTGGCAATGTTTGCTGTTTTTTTTGCAATTACATATGAATCAATATCTTTCCATTCATCATTAAACGAATCAATTGCAAATATTGCATTTTTTGAAGTAAAAACTAATGCATCATAGTTTTTTAGGTTTAATTCTTTTTTAATATAATCTATTTTAAAAACTTCTAAATTAATAACATCATCAAACTTTTGATTGTTTAATAAATATATTTTAGACATTATTAACCTTGAAAATTTTCCTCTTCATCTTCTGCTCTTTCACCTTTTTTTCTTGTAACAACATGAATTGGCGTTCCTTCAAAGTTGATATTTTCTCTTAAAAAATTAATTAAATATCTTTTATAAGAAAAATGTAACATTTTTGGTTTATTCATGATAAGTGCAATTCTTGGAGGGTTTGATTCAAATTGCGTAGCATAATAAATTCTCAAATAATTACCATTTGGACTTGGTAAAGCATGTCTTATTACAGCTTGTTCTAAAATTTTATTTAGTTCTGAAGTTGGAATTCTTTGTGTATAGTTTTCATAAATTTCAACAATTTTATCTTTTAATCTATCTATACTTCTACCTGTTTTAGCTGAAACTGCAATAATTGGAGCATAAAATAAGAATTTAAATTTTCTTCTAACTTTCTTTTCTAGCTCTTTAAATGCTTCAACATTTTCATCCCATTTATTTAATACTATTATAGTTCCCAATCCATACTGATCAACTAATCCAGCAATTTTTTCATCTAAATCAACAAGTTCTTCTGAAGCATCTAAGATAACAAGAGCTAAATTGGCTTTTTGAAGCATCTCTTTTGTTCTCATTAACGCATACTTCTCTATACCTTCAATTTTTCCTCTTCTTCTTAAACCTGCAGTATCTACAAATGTGATTTTTTTATCTTTGTATTCAAAAGATTCATCAACTGGATCAATAGTAGTTCCTGAAATTGAAGATACAACTGATCTTTCTTCACCAATTAATGCATTTAGTATAGAACTTTTACCAACATTTGTTCTTCCAATAATTGCTACATTTATCTCATTTGAAACAATATTTTCAACAGGTTCTTCCTCAGGAATAAAGAATTCTTCATTATCTTCTAAAAATTCATCTTCATTTGAAACAACAGGATTTTCATCTTCAGCTTCTGGTAAATAATTTGCAATCCAATCAAATAAAGTTTTAGTTCCCCTATTATGAGATACAGAAATTCCAAAAAGATTCTCATCATTTATACCAAACTCATAAAATGACCAAAGTCTCTCTTTTTCTTTATCATTATCAATTTTATTTACAACTAATGCTAGTTTTTTACCTAAATTTTGAAGCTCATAAAATAGTTCCTTGTCTTTTTCATCAGGTAATCTCTTACCATCCACCATAAAAAGTATTATATCAGCTTCTTTAGCACATTCAACTGCTTTTCTTTTTACACTAGAAAATATTTCATCTTCAGTATCATCAATTCCACCAGTATCAAGCATTAATGCTTTTCTACCTAAAACTTCTACTTCATGCTTTTTTATATCTCTAGTTGTTCCTGCTAAATCTGAAACAATTGCAAGTCTTTGTTTTGCAATTCTATTAAAAAGTGAACTTTTACCAACATTTGGTTGTCCTATTAAAGCAATTTTTACTAACGGTTCGTTCATATAGATTAAATCCTATTTATATTAAATTAAAAAAGGTATTAGCAATTTGCTAATACCTCTTAAGTATATCTAAAATTTAGTTATTTTTAGTATAAACCAAATTTTCCTTCTTCTTTTGTTTTATATAATACTCTAAGATTATCATCTTTATCATAGAATACTTTAAATAAATCACCATCTTTTTTAAGACTTTCTAAAGCCTCTTCAATATCAATTGGTTTATAAGAAGCCATTTTAACAGGAATAATTTCATTTTCAAATTTTTCAAGTTGTGCAGCAACTTGATCTTCAATAACATTTGCATCAACTTCTGCTAATTTAGTAGCTTTATGTCCTGTAATTTTGTCATGATGTCTTCTTAATACTTTTGAAACTCTATCTACTGCAATATCAACTGCAGAATAAAGGTCTTTGTCTTTTTGTTTAACAACAATAGTATCAAGATGTGCAATATTTATAGTAAATTCAAATGTAAAAGCTTTTTTCCCATTTTTTTCACCTTGTGAAACAATAGAATTAACTGATATAATATCTAAATTATATTTTTTTAAAATATCAACTGAACTATTGATGTAATCTTTAATTGGTTCTGTTAATTCTATGTGTCTTCCTACAATACTTGTATTCATAACATACTCCTTATATATATTTTAAATATTTTATCATAAACAACTTAAATAAACCATTGAAAATAACAGAATAATTACGTAAAAATTATCATATTATAATTTAAATATAAAATAAAATTTTAAGGTGTCAAAAATTTTTAAAGTAGAAGAAGAGTAAATAATATAAAATTAATTACTCCTGTTTAAAATTATAGTAGAATTTCTCTATTGCCTTTTGCATTAGCTTCAGATAAAACACCTGTTTTTTCAAGTTGTTCTACAATAGTTGCAGCTCTGTTATATCCAATTCTTAATTTTCTTTGTATATAGGAGATAGAAGTCTTTTTATCATTGATTACAACTAATTTTGCATCTTCATAAAGCTCATCAAGTTCTCCTAATTCAACACCAGATGAATCTGAGATATTGGAACTATTTCTATCTTTTACAAAATTCATGTCATATTCAACTTCTCTTTGATCTTTTAAAAATTCAACAACTTTTTCTATCTCATTTTCCATTGACCAAGGAGCATGAATTCTTACTAAACCTGACACTCCAGGAGGAGTAAATAACATGTCCCCTCTACCAAGTAATGATTCTGCTCCTAGTGAGTCTAAAATAATTTTTGAATCTACTTTTTGACCAACTTTATAAGATAATCTACTTGGTAAGTTTGCTTTAATAAGTCCTGTAACAACATCAACAGAAGGTCTTTGTGTTGCAACAATTAAGTGAATACCACTAGCCCTTGCCATTTGTGCAAGTCTTGCAATTGAATGTTCTACATCTTTTCCACTAGTCATCATTAAATCAGCTAATTCATCAATTACTACTACAATATAAGGGAAAGGGTCATACTTCTCTTTTTTTGCTTTTTCATTGTAGTTTTCGATATTTTTTGTTCTAGTTTGAGACATCAATGTATATCTTCTTTCCATCTCTGCAACCATGTTTGATAATGCATTAATTGCATCTGTTGCTTTTGTTATAACAGGAGTTAATAAATGAGGAATATCATTATACATAGAAAACTCTAGCATTTTTGGATCAATCATAACTAGTTTCAAATTATCTGGAGAATTTTTATATAATAAAGATAAAATCATGGCATTAATACCGACCGATTTTCCAGAACCCGTTGTTCCTGCAATTAATAAGTGAGGTAATTTTTTCAAATCAGTAACAAAAGGTTTTCCAACAATATCTTTACCTAAAATCATAGTTAAAGGTGATTTTGCATTTTGGAATAATTCACTTTCTAGTAACTCTCTTATATATATTGTCTGCATATCTTCATTTGGAACTTCAATACCTACAACATCTTTACCAGGAATTGGAGCTTGAATTCTTATTGTTTGTGCTTTTAATGCCATTGCTAAATCATCTTGCAAATTAAGTATTTTTGATACTTTTACATTAGGTGCAGGCTTGAATTCAAAAGTTGTTACAACTGGACCTGTATATGTTCTTACTACATCTCCATCAATTTTAAACATAGATAATTTATCTAATAAATCTCCAATTTTCTTATCTATTACACCTTCAGATACTTTTGATTTTTTCTCTTTAGGAGAAGCTTGAAAAAAGTTAGTAAGCGGTAATTCAAAGTTTTTGGGTTTTTCAGTTTTCCCTAATTCTATTTCATCTAATAATTTTTTATTTTCTTCTAATTCATCAACTATAATTCCATGCTGTGTTGCTAAATCTTCAATTGAATTAGCTTCTTGTTCATTACCCTCTTCTTTTACTATTTTAATTGCTTCTTTTACAGAAGACTCATCAATTTTCTCTTCTTTTACTAATTCTTTTAATTCTTCAATTTTTTCTAAATTATCTAAAGTTGGTTCAATTAATATTTCTGCAGTATCTCCCTGCTCTTTTATAGTAATTTTTTCTTCTTCAATATTATTTTGCTTTTTTACTCTTTTTGAAGAATTATTACTCTTTTTTAATTTAGCTCTTTTGTTTTGTTGGATTGAAGGCTCTTTTTTTGGTAAACTTATATTTGGCATTTTAATTTTAAAATCAAAATTATTATCTTCAAATAAAACAGTAAAAGTAATTACAAAACCTACAATTACAAATATCCATAAACCAGCATTACCGATAAATGGAGTTAAATCATCAACAATAATTGAACCAATTAAGCCACTATATATTTTAGAATCAACCACCAATGCTTGAAAAGTCAATGCACTAAATAGTAATAAAACCACAACCATTGTTTTTAAAGAAAAATCTGCATAATCAAAATCCTCTTTAAAATTAATAATATAAAGAGGATATAAAAATAAAAATAGATATATATATGAAAGATATCCAAAATATTCATGGGAAATTTCAGCAAAGATATATCCTATCTTTCCAACACTTTGTTGACTAGATGCAAAAACTGAAAATTCTAAATAAAATATTATAAAAAGTAAAATTAGTGATAAAATTTTCTTAATTATTTTAAAGCCTTTATTTCTTTAATAGCATAGCTATCTTACCTTGTAATTTAAGCCATGTTCTGTGTTCCATTAGAGGGAAACCTGCCCAGAATTTTTTTGGAGTAGTTATTGATTTTGTAACTCCACCACGTGCTGCAATTGTAGTAAATGGTGCAATTTCTAAATGTCCAGCTGTTGCACTTTGTCCACCCATAATTACATATTGATTTAATGTTGTAGATCCAGATAATCCTACTTGACCAGTAAGTATTGTACCTGTGCCCAATTTACAATTATGTGCAATATGAACTAAATTATCTATTCTAACACCATCTTCTATAATTGTAGATTTAAATGCTGCTCTATCAATAGCAGTATTAGCACCAATTTCTACATCATTGCCAATAACAACATTTCCATTTTGATAAATTTTTACATATTTACCATTATTATTTGCAAATCCAAATCCATCACTACCAATAACTGTTCCTGAATGAATTATACAATCACTACCAATTTTACAATCTCTATATATTGAAACGTTTGGATAAATAATTGTATTATCACCTATTTCTACATTATCCCCTATAAAAGAACCTGCCATAATAGTACAATTTTTACCAATTATTGTATCCTTTCCAAGATATACATTTGGTAAAATTTCAGTATGCTCTCCAATTTTAGGTTCATTTCCTTCTTTTTGAACAAGACTAGGTGCAAAAAACTTACTAGCTTTTGCTAAACATATGTATGGTTCATCACAAACTAAAGCAATTGTATTTTTTGGAACTTCTGATAAAAAGTCTTCCTTAACAAAAACAGCTGCAGCTTTAGTTTTTGATAAATCATGAGTATATTTTTTATTTTCTAAAAAAGTAAGTTCATGTTCATTTGAATCTATTAACGTATTTAAAGAAGTGATTTCTATATCACTTTCACATTCTATATCTAATGCTTGAGCTATATCTTTTAATTTCATTTATTTTCCTTTCAAGCAAAAGAAGATAGAAGAGAGTCTTCTATCTTTCCATTGCAACAACACCACTTTTTACAATTTCAAGTGGGTTGAATCTATTTATCATTATATTAGTAAAGTTTGCAATTCTATGTGGTTCATCTGTTGCAGAAATAACAATTGCATCATCTGTAACATTTTGAATATGTCCATTATAAGCTCTTGCAATAACTTCAACATCACTAATTGGTTGATTTATTGGTATTTTTATTAAAACTGTCTCTTTTTCAATAACACTTCTATGTTCATTTACTTTTAAAACTGGAATTAATTTATTTAATTGCTTTACAATCTGATCAATAATTCTTTTATCACCAGTTGTAACAATTGTCATTCTTGAATATTCACTACCTGTTATAGGTGCTACTGTTAAAGAATCTATATTATACCCACGAGCTGAAAAAAGTCCAACAATTCTAGAAAGTGCATTATGCTCATTAATAACAATAACAGAAATCACTTGTCTTATTGTTTCACTATCATAATAATGATTAAAATTATTCATTTAAATCTCCTATTAATGTCATTTCATTCAAGGCATGTCCATTTGGAACCATAGGAAGTACCTCTTCATTTCTTTCTACAATAACTTCAATCATTGCTGGTCTTTTTTTATCAATTGCATCTTTTAATGCAGCATCAAACTCTTCTTTTGTTGTAACTCTATACCCTAATCCACCAAATGACTCAACTAACATTTTAAAATCTGGTTGAATAGTAAGATCTGTTTCTGATAATCTATTTTCATAAAACATTGTTTGCCATTGTCTTACCATTCCTAAATAATTATTATTTAAAATAATATTTATTACTGGTAAGTTTGATTGAACACAAGTCATTAACTCTTGTATATTCATCAAAATTGAACCATCTCCAGAGAAATTAATTGAAATTTTATCTGGATTACCTTTTGCAACACCAATTGCAGCTGGAAGTCCAAATCCCATAGTCCCTAATCCACCACTAGTAATAAACTGTCTAGGAAAAGAGAAAGGATAAAATTGTGCTGTCCACATTTGATGTTGTCCAACATCAGTTGAAATAATTGCTTTATCTCCTAAAATTTGTCCTACTCTTTGAATTGGCCATTGTGGCTTAATTACAGTATTTGAATCAATATATCTTAAAGGTTCTTTTTCTCTATACTCTTTAAGAAGAGCTACCCAATTTGAATAATCATTAAATTCCATATCAGGTAGTGATTCTAACATTCCTTTAACTGTTACTTTCAAATCTCCAACTATTGGATAATTAGCTTTTACAAGTTTTTCAATAGAAGCTGGGTCAACATCAACGTGAATTACTTTTGCTTTTGAAGCAAATTCATCAAGTCTTCCTGTTACCCTATCATCAAATCTTGCTCCTAAAGAAATTAATAAATCAGTTTCATAAGCTGCCATATTTGCAGCATATTCACCATGCATACCTAACATTCCCATTAATAAAGGATTATCATGTTCCATAATTCCTCTTGCCATCAATGTTTCAACAACAGGAATATTTGTTTTTTTAGCAAACTCTCTAATTTCATGTCCACAATTAGCTAAAACTGCCCCACCACCAACATATAATAAAGGCTTTTTAGCTTTTGAAATAGCTGCCATTGCTTTTTTTAACTGTCTTTTATTATAGTTTACTGTTGGCTTATATGTTGGTAAATTAACTTCTTTTGGATATTCAAAATTTCCAACTTCTGCTGTAATATCTTTAGGTATATCAATATGTACAGGACCTGGTCTTCCAGTTCTTGCAATATGAAATGCCTCTTTTATTATTCTAGGTAAATCTTCAATTTTATTTACTAAATAATTATGCTTTGTACAAGGTCTTGAAATACCTACTGCATCAATTTCTTGAAAACCATCTGTTCCAATAATTGCAGTTGGTACTTGACCTGAAATAACGACGAGGGGGATAGAATCCATATATGCAGTTGCTAAACCAGTTACTGCGTTAGTAAAACCTGGTCCACTTGTAACTATTGCAACACCAACTTCTCCTGTTGATCTTGCGTAACCTTCTGCTGCGTGTATAGATGCTTGTTCATGTCTATTTAAAATATGCTTGAAATAATCTTGCTTATATATTTCATCATAAACATTCATAATAGCGCCTCCAGGATAACCAAACACTGAGTTTACCCTTTCTTGGTGTAATGATTCAATAACCATCTTTGCGCCAGTCATTTTCATAATTCTTTTTCCCCCTATGTAATTTAAAGATTGTATTGTACAAAAGATTTCATTAAATAGGCTTTAATAAGCATATTCTAGCTATTTTTTTATGTACTATTAATATGTTTTATGATAAACTGCACAACTTATAAAAATAGGAGAAACTTTTATGGATGTAAATGGTATAAGTAGTAATATATCTAATTTAGACAATTTACAACAACATCAATTACATAAAAGTAATAATGCTCAAAAAATTGCTCCAATATCTGATGAAGCACTCTCTTTAAATATAAGTGATTCTTACAATACAAGAAGAGATGAACTTTCAAATTCACTTCAAAGATTTAATGAAGGAATTGCAATAAGTAAAATAGCCCAAAATGGTCTAGATAAGCAAACACAGATACTTTCAAATATTAATGATAAACTGCAAAATAAAGAATTTCAAAATAAAAACGAATTAAAAGAAGATATTTTAAAAGATTTAAAAGATTTTACTTCTATATCTTTAAATACAAAATATAAAAAAGAATCTATTCTTTCAATTGATGATAACTATTATAAAGAAAATAATGAAGCATTCCAAATTGAGACAAAAGAAGCAAATTTTGAGATAAATAAAGTAAATACTCCTATAATATCAAATGATTTAGCAAATAGATTACAAGAAAGTGATTTAACTAATGAAAAACAATTTGATAACTTTATTCAATCAGTAAATACGAATAAAGAGTATTTACAAAATCTATCAAATAATTTTAAACAAACTTCTAAAACAATTGAAGAAAATGCAAAAGATATACTTACAAAACAACATGAAATGGTAACAAATAATCAAACAAATAATGTAAATTTTGGTAAAGAAGCAAATGATTTTTCAAAAAATAATGTTATAACAAATATGGGATATTTAGCTGTATCTCAAGCTAATATCGTACAAGAACAAAGTGTAAGACTATTATCTTAATAAACACTGATTAATAGCCACACCTTCTCTTAATCCATCATCTAAAACAATTGATTCTTTTTTATTAAGTACTTCAAAGATTGCTTTGTAAATATATACTCCAACTTCAATAAATTCAACTCTTCCTTTACCAACAAGTTTTAATATCTCATTTTCATTGGAGTTGTTAAAAATATCTAAGCAGTCTTGCAAATCTTTAATTTTAACTTTTGTACCATTTACTTGATCTTTATCATAATGAAAAAAATCTTGTCCTAATTTTATTGCTGCAATTGTTGTAGGAGTTCCTGCTGTTGCAACAAAATTAAATTTTTCAATATCAATATTAATTTCATTTAAAAAATTTGTTATATCAATTTTTTTCTTTTCAAGATCTTGAATCAATGTATCATGATTTGAATGTTTCTGAGTTAAAGTAACAATACCAAAATTAAAACTTTTTGCAAAATATTTATCTTTTGTATTTACTATAATTTCAGTTGAACCACCACCAATATCTAATAATATGAAATTATTTGAGTCTAATTTTTCTCTTTTTAGAGCATATTTAACAGCAAGCAATGTAAGTCTAGCTTCTTCTTCCCCATCAATTATAGAAAAACGAGCTTTTGTTTCTTTAGTAAAATAATTTAATACTTCTTGTGAATTGTTTGCCATTCTCATAGCTGCTGTTGTAACACATATTGCATTTGCTGGATCATATCCTAATTTTTCACTTGAATAGTTAATAGCTTGAACAACTCTATCTTGAGCTGCTTGAGATATTTTTCCTGTTTCAACTAAGCCATCAGCCATTCCTACAACTTGATTAAATTCTGCAATCGTTTTAAAGTTTAAACAATCATAGACTAAAACCCTAAAAGAGTTTGAGCCTAAATCAATAGCTACTAAATCTTTCATTATAAGTGAGGTATTTTAATTTTTGAATTTAATAAGTATCCAATTACAATCATTGCAATTAGCACTGCTTCTTCAGAAACAAAGCCTGTCAACCAAAATAGATACATAGCCCAAAGAAGAATAGCACCAAGTGGTGTTGGAACACCTGTAAAATATTTTTCCACTTCTCCAACATCTGCATCAATATTAAATTGAATTAATCTTCTTAATCCTGAAATAATATAATAAATAAATGCAAATGCAACTAAAGGTGTATATAAATCAAACTCTTTACCATCAATAATTGCAAAATAAATAAACATCGTAGGTACAATTACAAATGATAAAAAATCTGCAAAAGAGTCTAATTGAACACCAAAATCTGTTGATAAATTATACTTTCTTGCTATCTTACCATCTAAGATATCAAATCCACCAGCTAACCATGCAAATAATGCTGCACCAAAAAATTGACCATGTGTTAAAAAATATATTGCCATAATACCTGCAGTAATATTAAAAAATGTTACCGTATTTGCTAAATTAAAATGGCTATTTTTATTAAATAAAAAATTCAAATTATTATCCTTCTATAATGAAAATTGATTTCTTCCGTTTTGTTTTGATTTGTATAGTTTTTCATCTGCAATTTTATACAACTTATTAGCTGAAATATAGCTATATGGTTGATAAAGAACTGCACCAGTAGAAATAGAAACCACATCAAGTACTTTACTACCTTTATGCTCTATACCTAAATCAACAATTTTCTTGTTTATATCTTCAAGACATTCAATTAAAATATCTTCATTTGTATCAAATAAAACAATACCAAACTCTTCTCCCCCAAGTCTAAAAACATATTCATACTCTTTGTTAAAATAGTTTTTTAACTCTTTTGCAACTGATTTTAAAGTTTCATCACCTAAATCATGCCCATATGTATCATTATATTGCTTAAAAAAATCAATATCCACCATAATAAAAGCACTTTTCCAATTATTTGCATTTGATATAAATGGTAAATTATCAAAAATAGTATCAAAATATTTTCTATTATATAATTTTGTCATTGAATCAGTAATAGATTCTATTTTATATTTTTTATTTAAAATAGTTAATTGATTATCTTTTTTTATTATCTCATATATTATAAAAGTTATTATAGCAAAACAAAATATAATAATTGCTATTAGATTATAAAATAAATAATCTTTCATATTTGAATAATCAATCAAAAACTCCCGTCTTTGCTTATATGCTACATCAACTTCGTGCTCTTTTAAAAAATTTATTTGTTTTATAATTACTTCATATGCAGCTATTTTATCTATTTTAAAAGAAGTTTTAATTGAACTATTAACATCATTTACAATTTTTCTTTCTTCTTTTGTTTTATATGACTGATAATAACTATCCCAATTTTTTATAATAACTGTTTTTTCTGCAGTGATATCACATTTAGCTTTAGTGAGTTTTTTACATTTTATAATTGTTTGATAATTTTTTAAAACTATATCTAGAGTAATTAAAGGAACAAAGTTACCAAAATAAATATTATCAATTTGTTTTTTTAATTTGTCAATTTGAGAATTAAATAAAAAGCTTGAACTAAGTAATGCCAAAATAACAATTGTTACTAATAATACTAGTTTAAATGATATAGATTTAAAAAATTTACTTTTCATCATATTATTATACCAAAATAAATTTAATAATTATTTACAATTATACTTCTTTTCTTATGTTCTTTTTACTTTACAAAAGAAAATTTATATGATAGAATTTAGAAAAATAAAAAAGAGTTCATTATGTTAATAAATGATAATTTAACAACATCAACTATTTATCAACAAATTGCTCAAAAAAAAGCTGAATTATCAAGTCTAGATAAAAAAGACTTGCAAAAGTCTGCTTTTGAGAAAAGTGACACTGTCAATATTAGTGACACTAAATATGATGAAAATGATTATGCAAGGGTACTAAATAAATTTAAAAATTTAGACTCTGACATAAGAGCACATGAACAAACGCATGCTTCTTTAGCAAATACAAGAGGAGCCATCAATTACAATTATCAAGTAGGACCAGATGGTAAATTATATGCAACAGGTGGACATGTAAGATTAGATACATCTCTTCCACAAGATGAAGATGCTGCAATGGCAAAATTAGAAAAAATAAAAAAAGCAGCAAGTGGTCCAGATGGATTAAGTGCAGCAGATGCAAGTATTACAAGAGCAGCAAATTTAAATAAAATGCTTATTTTAAGTAGACAAGGAGAATCCCATGAGAATAGATCAAATGTCGAACAATCTTAATGCAATGGTTGCAACACAAATGCAAGTTAATGATAATGCCCAAACAATAGCAAATGTTGCAAATAGTATTGGTGATCCTCAAAATCAAGAAGTAAGTCAAGAATTTATTGATGCAATTGTTTCTCAAATACCAAATACAATTGCATATAGTGCTAATGCAAATGCCATTGAAACTCAACAAGAAACATCAAGTATGTTACTAAATATAAAAGCATAAAAGAGTAAATAAAATTCTTACTCTTTTATATATTTTATATATTAAAACTTATAAATAAAATTTATACCAAAAATATCTAAACCACTATTATCATCATTTATATCAGCATTTGATATATGATTATATCTAAGTGTTGTACTAAAATTATCATTTACGTTATAACCAAATAAAATACTCTCTTTAAATTGGAAATTTGTTCCAAATTTTTTATCTTCAAATGACTTATCACTTAAATATGCAAAACCAAAACCACCTTGCATAAAAAACTTTTTATTAAAATTATAAGTTAACATTGATTGTATACTTCCTATATACAAATCATCTGAACTATGTGCTGAGTCTACATAATTAAAAGAACCTTCAAATGATAAAGGTAAACTAAAAATCTTATAATCAATATCTTTAATAGCTGTAATATCAATTATATTTGAATCATCCGAAGTTGTTGAATAACCTAAACTCATTTTATCAAAAGAGAATAAAGATGATACCAATAATAAAAACATAATCAAAATTTTCTTCATGTTGTTCCTTAATTTTATGATGTGTATAATATTATAGTCAAAAAATAATTATATTTTTTTTAAAAATTATTATTTATATACTCTTTTAATTCTTCCAAACTTGTTTCATCAAATATTTTTATTGAGTTTTCTTTTAATAACTTTGCAGTAACTCCATTGCCTTCAATTAAAGTTGAAGTAAAAGTTCCATCATAAACTTTATTATTACCACAACTTGGTGATTTTGATTTTAATAATGCAACACTAATTTGATTTTTAATACAAATTTCTAAAGCATTATTTGCACCTTTTTCAAACTGCTTTGTTAAATCTTTATTTGAAATGGTATATACTTTATTATTTTTTTGTTCTGCTGGTTCTCTTGGAATAGGAAGTCCAGAAGAGACTTCTGGACAAATAGGAAAAATCATATTTGAAGATATTATTTCTTCAAATAAATCTCTATTTTTAATAGATGAAGAAGAGTCACTTCCACTATATCTAACTCTTTCACCTAATAAGCATGAAGATATTAGTATTTTCATTAATTCTCTTCGTAATTATCTAAATATTCTTTTTGAAAAAAAGTTGAAGTTTGAATATTATTAAATGCAGATTTCATTGATACAAACATTTTAGGATTTTCTTCTTCCATCTTTTCTAGTAACTCTTTTGTTTTTGCTCTTGCATGAGGCATTTTAATATCAAATCTCATTGCAGGACAAGCCTCATCACCAATTACACTAATTTCATTACTTTGTGCAAAGGCTCTTAATTGTCTTTCTCTACAAAAAATTAATGGTCTAATAACTTCTAATCCATTCTCTGCTTTATAAATTGGAGGCATTGATCTTAATGCACCATTATATAAGAAGTTCATAAAAAATGATTCCATCGCATCATCTAAATGGTGTCCTAATGCCAATTTATTAAATCCTTGCTCTTGTGCAGTTGTATATAAATACCCTCTTCTCATTCTTGAAAAGAATGAACAAAAAGAAGAATTTTTTCTTATTTTCTCACCAGCAAGTTCAAAAATTTGTGTATCTACAATTTCATGCTCTATTCCATGCTCTTTACAATGATCTGCAAGAAATTGTACTTGTTCGCCCATTCCATATGTAACAGTTACTGCTTTAAACTCAAAATTAAAAGGAGCAACTCTTTGAAGATGTTTTAATGAATGAAGTAATGTAGTAGAGTCTTTACCACCACTAAAACCAACTAATACTTTGTCTCCTTCTTTAATTAGTCCATATTCTGCATTAGTTTTTCCAACAAGTTTAGATATTTTTTTACTTAATTCTACCAATTTAAATTTCCTATTTTCTATAATTTTTCGCAATTATATCAAAAAGTTTAAAAAATGAAATAAAACGAATTTAAATTCCAAAATAAATATCAATATTTATTTATAATATAAATACTACATATAAACTACACGAACAATACTGTAATATTCTAATATTAAAAGTAAAGGAATAATTTTACTTCCTTATTTAATTACTTCTCCTTCTAAAACTGTGTAATTAAAGTCTCCTTTACTTTATAATTTTATAAATAAATATAAATACTTTATACCATAACTACCACCTAAAGGTGGTAGATTTTCTAACTATAAATATAACGAAGCAAACCAACCAAATAAAATCAATGGTATATTATAATGAATAAAAGTAGGAACTACACTATCCCATATATGATCATGCTGTCCATCAACTGCTAACCCAGAGGTTGGTCCTAATGTTGAATCTGAAGCAGGACTTCCTGCATCTCCTAATGCTCCAGCAGTACCAACAAGTGCAGCAATTCCTAAAGGAGAAAAACCAAAATTAATAGCTAAAGGAACATAAATAACTGCTATAATAGGAATAGTTGCAAATGATGAGCCTATACCCATAGTAACTAATAATCCAACTATTAACATAAGTAATGCAGCTAAAGATTTATTATCGCCAATTATATGTGTAATAGAACTCACTAAACTTTCAATACCATGGCTATCTTTCATTACTTCTGCAAAACCTGATGCAGCAATCATAATAAAACCAATCATAGCCATCATATGTACGCCTTTTGTAAACACATCTTGAGTTTCATCAATTTTAATAACTCCACCAAGCAAAAATATTATAAATCCTGCTAAAGCACCTACAATAATTGAATCAACATAAAGTTGTAAACATAAAGCAACAATAACTGAAAGAATTGCAGTATAAATATAAGATGTTTTTATCTCATGACTTTCTGGTTCTAATTCTTTAATTTTTGCCAAATTATATTTTCTTGGTTTTCTATAAGTAAAAAATATTGCGATTAATAATCCTAGAAACATTCCAGATACTGGTATTGCCATCACAAAAGGCAATTGATTTGCAGTAATTGTAGAACCATTTTTAACTAAGTTACTTAATAAAACATCATTTAAAAAAATACCTCCAAAACCAACTGGAAGAAGCATATATGTTGCAGTTAAACCAAATGTTAAAATACAAGCAATCATTCTTCTATCAATTTTATACTCTGCAAAAACATGTAATAAAGGAGGAATTAAGATTGGAATAAAAGCAATATGAACAGGAATCAAATTTTGAGAAGATATTGATGCTAATAAAATAAGTGATAATAAAACTGTTTTAAACCAAAAAATTTCTTTTTTAGTTGCATCTTTTTTCATTTTTGAAATAACTTTTTTTGCTAATAAATCTGTAACTCCTGATTTTGAAATAGCAACTGCAAAGGCACCTAACATTGCATAATTTAATGCAATTGTTGCTCCTCCTCCTAAACCATTACTGAAAGAAGTAACTGTATCAGGTAAAGACATTCCAGAAACTAGACCTCCAATAATAGCACTAAAAACTAATGCAATAACTACATTTATTCTAAGAAGACTTAAAACAATCATCAGTAGTACTGCAACAACAACGGGATTAAACATCATTTTCCTTGTCAAATTTTTATACTAAATAGCATATTAAGTGTAAATTAATTACATTTCATTATATTGAATTTTTATTTAATAATGAGTCAAAGAGTATCAGCTTTTTACTAAAATTTTAGTTTAATTATATATAATTTGAATTCTAAATTAAAAAGAGAGTTATTAATGACAAAAGAAGAAGAACAAGAATTTATAGATAAGATAAAAGAAACCATCATGCCATATGCCCAAAATATGACAAAAGAGCAAATAGAAAGCTTAGTTCAAACTATTCAAAAACAGAACTCAAACCTACCTTATGGTTTTGGAGACATGCTACTTAATCAAATTAAATTATTAAAATATGGGAAACTAGATTAACTATATTAATAAACAAAAAAGAAATCTTTAATAAATAAAGGGACAACAAAATGAAAAACTTTTTATTCAAAAGTATTTGTTATATTTGCTTATCATTATTAATTGCAGGTTGTACTGCAACAACAAATAATAATCAATTAAGTACACCAAAACAGAATAAAATTGAAAAAAATAATCAATTAGAAAAAAGTAAAGAAGCAAAAAAAGAAGAAGCAAAAAAAGAAGAAGCAAAAAAAGAAGATGTAAAAAAAGAAGATGTAAAAAAAGTTAAAAAAGAAAAAAAAGAAAAAGAAAAAATTAAAAAAGAGCAACAAAAACCTATAAAGGTTGAAAAGAAAAAACCAAAACAAAAAGTTAAAATAATTATAAAAAAGGTTGAAGTACCTATTAAAAGTTCTAAGATAATTATTGGTCAAAAAGAATATGTATACATACCCTCTGAAGATATTACACTAAAAGCAAGAATTGATACAGGAGCTACTACTACATCAATTAATGCTTTAAATATAAAAGGAATTGAAAGAGATGGTAAAAAATGGGTTAAATTTGATTTAGAAGATGAAAAAGGTAAATTAATTCATAAATCATTGCCTATTTCAAGACTAGTGAAAATAAAAAGACATGGGACAAAATATCAAAGAAGATATGTTGTTAAAATGAAACTTACAATAGGTAAAACAACACAACTTGTTGATGTTTCATTAACAGATAGAAGCAAATTTAAATATCCATTACTTCTTGGTAGAAATTATCTAAATGGCATTATGATAGTGGATGTTTCAAAAGAATATACAACAAAACCTAAAAAGAAATAAAATGAAATCAAAAAATCAAATTCTAATATTCTCAATAACATTAATATTAATTACATTAGGACTAATGTTTTATAAAGTAAAATATCTCAACTTCCCTTTATTTGCCGATGAAACTACAAATATATGGAATATTCAAGCAAAAGTTACTTTTGATCCAAAAGAGAATGAAAGTGCTAAAATATCTCTTGCATTACCATCAAAACAAAGTAGATTATTAATTTTAAATGAAGAATCAACTTCTGCTGATTATGGATATAGTACAAACAATTTACATGGTGTAAAAAAAGCAATTTGGTCAAAAAGAGAAGTAAAAGACAATAAAGAACAAGTTTTATATTACTCTATTGATGTTATAAAAGACAATTACTACAAAACAAAAATTCCAAAAATAAAACAACATAATGAAAATGTTGAGGTATCAAAACCAATTATTCAAGCAGCTAACTCTTTATTAAATAATATATATCCCAAAAGTTCAGATAGCATTACTTTTACATCATTACTAATAAAAGAGTTTAATAAAAAAGATCCTTCTCAAGCAGCAAGAATGATTAAAAAAAGTTTTATGAAAACACCTAAAGAGAAAAGAGATACATTAATAAAATTAATTCATAGAATGAAATATAAAGCAAGAACAGTTGGAACTTTATATTTAAAAGATAAACAAAGAAATGTAAACTTAAATCCTATGCTTGAAGTATTTAAAGAGGGAAAATGGTATCTATATGATATACAAAAAGGATTGGTAGGAAATAGTTCAAATATTTTTATTTGGCAAAGAGGCTCTCAATTTTTATTAGATGCTGAAGGTGTAAATAACTCAAGTGTTAAATTTTCAGTAACAAAAAATATTGTTCCAGCTAGAAGTGCAGCATTAACAAAAGATACAAAGAATCAAAGTGCTCTACTTGATTTTTCTTTATTTACTTTACCAAATGCTTCTCAAAATACATTTAAAATGTTGCTCTTAGTTCCACTTGGTGCATTAGTTGTAGTATTTATGAGAGTTATTATTGGACTAAAAACATCGGGAACATTTATGCCAATTTTATTATCTATGGCATTTATAGAAACACATTTACTTCCAGGTATATTAATGTTTATACTTGTTGTAACAATGGGACTTATTGTTAGATCTTATTTATCCCACTTAAATCTATTGCTAGTTGCAAGAATTGCATCGGTTTTAATTGTGGTTGTTGCCATTATGGCATTTGTTGCAATTTTATCACAAAAACTAGGCCTTGGATATGCAACTAGCATCACATTTTTCCCTATTATTATTCTTGCATGGACAATTGAAAGAATGTCAATTTTATGGGAAGAAGAAGGAGCAAAAGAGGTATTTGTTCAAGGAAGTGGTTCATTAATAGTTTCAATTCTTGCATATTTTGCGATGACAAATGGTTTCTTTAGTTTTATAACTTTTAACTTTCCTGAAGTATTATTAGCTGTACTTGGAATTATAATTTTACTTGGTAGATATAGTGGTTATAGATTAAGTGAATTATATAGATTTAAATCAATGGTAGATTAAAATGTTTGCAAATCCTTTTAAATTAAAAAAACTTGGAATTCTTGGAATGAATAACAGGAATATTAACTATATAGGAAAGTTTAATAAAAGAAAAAACTTTCCATTAGTTGATGATAAATTAAAAACAAAACAAATAGCAAATAAACATAATATTGCAGTACCTGAACTTTTAGGTTTTATTGATTCTCAAGTTTATGTAAATAGATTTGATAAAATAATAAAAGAGCTAAAATGTTTTGTTATTAAACCTGCACAGGGAAGTGGAGGAAAAGGAATTCTAGTTATTGTTGATAAAATTGGTGATAAATTTATAAAACCAAATAAAGAAGAACTAGATTATTCTGATTTAAAAAGACATATATCAAATATATTAAGTGGATTATACTCTCTTGGTGGGAAAAATGATGTAGCAGTGTTTGAAAAACTAGTTGACTTTGATGATGCTTTTGATGGGTTTAGTTATGAAGGTGTTCCTGATGTAAGAGTTATAGTTTATAGAGGATACCCTGCTTTAGCAATGATGAGATTATCTACTTCAAATAGTGATGGAAAAGCAAATTTACATCAAGGTGCAGTGGGTGTTGGAATAGATATTGCTAGCGGAAAAGCCTTAAATGCTGTGCAATTTGGAGATCCAATAAAAGTACATCCAGATACAAATAGAAATTTAAAAGATTTAAAAGTTCCATATTGGTCAGATATATTATATCTTGCAGCAAAATGCTATGAAATGACAGAGATGGGTTATTTAGGTGCAGACATAGTAATAGATAAAAATAAAGGTCCTTTAGTTTTAGAATTAAATGCAAGACCTGGATTAGCAATTCAAATTGCTAATGATTTAGGAGCATTAAAAAGATTTAATAAAATTGACGAAGTTGTAGGAACACATTTAAGTGTAGAAGAAAAAGTTAATTTCTCAAAATCTAACTTTTAAAGTAAGAAGAAAACTTCTTACTTTTTATTTATTTCTCTAGCTCCTATATTTCCATATCTATGATATGAATGAGAAATACTTTGTTCTTTGAAATAGTTCAATAGCTCTATTCTACCTTCCATCATTGGTTTCATTCTAACAACAAATGTAGTCAAATGATTTGAAGTAGCTTCAAATATTTTCTCAGGTACTTTTGAAATATCAGAATATATAACTCTTTCATAATTATCAATAATTTCAGCTAACTCTTCATCTGTATGATGAACAATTCTATCTTTAGAAGTAAATAATTCATTTGAACTATTTAAGAATTTCTCAATACTTTCATTTTTAGATATTGACACTGTAAAATTAACTTTTGCAACTCTTGCAGCTAAAATTCTACTTACTACTTCAAAAATAGTATCATCATCACTTACTCTTATAACTATTCTATGTAATGGCAAATATCTAAAGTGATTATCTTCACCTCTAACTTCAAAATAATCTTTCTCTTTAGAGAACTCTGTTTCATAATTGTATAAATATGATTGTAATGCAACTTCAAGTTTTTTGAAATCTTCATTATCTTTATTTTTATCTACACAATTTGTAATAAATCTTGTTAGATCGTTATTATATTTTTTCTGAGGTTTTGGATACCCATTTTCTGTAAAATCAACAAATTGAGTAATATAGTTATGAATACCAACTTTTCTTCCTGCTCCAACTGCTGATTTACCCATACCACCAAATGGTTGTCTTAAAACAATTGCTCCAGTTGTTCCTCTATTTACATATAAATTACCTGCTTTTAAATTCTCTCTCCAGTAATTAACTTCTCTTTCATCTAAAGTCTCAATTCCTGAAGTTAAACCATATCCAGTTGCATTTACTATATTAACTGCATGTTTTAAATTTTTTGCTTTTATAACAGCTAAAACAGGACCAAATAATTCATTCATATGAATAAAACTACCCTCTTTTACTCCCCATTTAATAGCTGGCTTTAACATATAATCATTATCATCAGTATAAGAAGGTGCTAATGCCCACTCTTCTGCATCCTGAAGATTTTCAATTGCATATTTTAAGTTTCCAGATACTTTATTTGCTAATGTACCTATTCTATTATGAGGTTCCCAAACAGAACCAACACTCATTGATTTTGCAGCATCTACCAATGCTTTTTTAAAGTTTTCATCATTATAAACTTCTTCTTCTAATACAAGTAAAGAAGTAGCACTACATTTTTGTCCAGAGTTAGCAAAAGCACTTTGACAAACATTTTTAATTGCTTGTTCTTTATCTGCCATATTAGTAATAATAGTTGCATCTTTACCACCAGTTTCTGCTGTTAAAAATAAATCTGGTCTTGTTTTTAACATTGATGCAGCAGTATCTTCTCCACCAGTTAAAATAACAAAATCTACATCCTTATTTGCTATTAAATGTTCTCCAGCTAATACACCAGGGCAAGGTACAAATTGAAGTGTATTTTTAGATACACCAGCATCCCAAAAACATTTGCACATTTCATATGCTGTTAAGGCTGCAACAGTTGCAGGTTTAATTATTACATTATTTCCAGCAGCAAGTGTAGCAGCAACTCCACCTAAAGGAATAGCAACAGGGAAATTCCATGGTGGAACGACAACACCTACACCTTTTCCTTTAAAATCCAAATTCTCATATTTTTCAAAATATCTAGAAGCATAAGAATAAAACTCAATAAAATCAATTGCTTCACTAACTTCAACATCAGTCTCAGTAAATACCTTACCTACTTCAGCTGCAGCAACTCCTATTAAATCATCTCTTCTTTCTCTAACTTTAATTGCAGCTTGTTTTAAAATTGCATGTCTTTGTTCATAAGTTTTACTTCTCCATCCATCAACATCATCTTTTGCAACTTGTACAGCTTTTTTTAGATCTTTTTCATTTGCCATTGCAAATTTACCAGCTAATACACCATCTTTTAATTGTGATTTATCAATTGCTTCATATACTTCTCTTGTCGCAACAAGTTCTTCACCACCAACAACAATTGGTTTTATTTCATGTTCTGTATTAGTTGAAAATTTCCATTTTTTAGTAATATTTCTTGCCCACTCTTGATTTTGAGGTAAAACAAAATCTGTATCAGCTTCAGAATGGAACTCATTTGTATCATATGATGATTTATCAAAATTATCCCATTTCTCTTCTAGTCTGTTTTGTTTTCTAAAACTACCTACATATGAAGTTTCCAAATGAGAGAAAGAATCTAAAAATAACTCTTTTTGTTTAACCCAATCGCTACTTCCTACTTTAAGACCAAATGAATATCTAATAAAATTGTTTTCTCCAGTATTTTCATCTAATCTTCTTACTAAATATGCAATTGCATTTGTAAATTGTTCTTTTGCAGCTGTTGGAGCATATAAAATTACACTTTTTGATATCTCTTTTATTGCAAGTCTTGCAGATTCACTCATTCCTTCCAACATTTCTAAAGTATGGTATTCAGAAGTTCCATAATGTTGTGCCAATGTTGTAGCATATGCTTGCTCAAATAAGTTATGAGAAGCAGTTCCTATATGCATATATTGTGCATTTTCTTTTCTTAATGCAAATTCAGCCATTCTTTTATAATTTGAATCTGTATCAAGTTTATCAGTATAAGTTACCATATTCCAATGTTTTTGAGATGCTTCTGTCTCTTCCATTTCCATATTAGCACCTTTTACAAGTCTGAACTTAATAGGGCATCCACCATTTTTAACTCTATTTTTTGCCCATTGTAATAAATCTTTTTGCCATAAATGAGAGTCTGGAATATAAGCTTGTAATACAATACCTGCATAAAAGTCTTTGAATTGTGGTAAATCAAGTGTTCTTTTAAATACTTCTACTGTAATTGCTAAATCTCTATACTCTTCCATATCAAGATTTATAAATTTATTTGACTTTGTTCCATCAGGAGCAATATATGGATATTTTTTTGCTTGTGCATAAATTAAAGATAATTTTTCAACTAATGTTTGAACAGTCCCTTCAAAATCTAATGAATTTATTTGAGAAAAAATAGTTGAAATTTTAATAGAAATATAATCAATATTTGGATTTTCTAATGCTTTTAAATATTTTTCAATTCTTTCATTTGCTTCATCTTCGCCAAGAACAACTTCACCAATTAGGTTAATATTAATTCTTGTTCCCTCTTCTTTTCTCATTTTTAAATGTTTATTAAAAGGTTCATCTTCTCCTTTTAATACAACTGTTTTTGTATCTTCTCTAATCTCTTTTACAAATAAAGGTACAGATAAATCTGGTAAATATTTACCAAAATTTTTAAATAGCCATAAAAGTGTTTTATCTTTTGTTGTAAAGAAATGTGCCATACCATGTTTTTCTAATAAAAAGATAATTTGATCTGCAACTCTATCATTTAAATTCGTTCTAAAACATTGATCCATTAGCTCAATTAATAGTGCTTTATCTTCTGGATGTTCTAGCATTTTGTTCATTTTTACGTAAAACTGTCTATCATAATCACTAACAAGTTCTGTTGCTCTATTCTGCCATTTTTCCGCAAGCGAAATTGCTGAATTTATTAGTTCTTGTTGATTTTCCATTTATACTTCCTTAAATTTATTGTTATTTAAAATAAAATTCAGTAGCCTTATTTGCATTTTTCCAAATGTCAAATAAGAGGGCTTTAACCGCCAAGTTAGCCCTCCTCTACTTTAATTTATTTAATGTTTTTTCCCCAAATAAGCTTCTTGAATAGCTTCAGAGTTTAATAACTCT
The DNA here is from genome assembly GCF_004116495.1 of Arcobacter sp. CECT 8985. Lineage (GTDB taxonomy): Bacteria > Campylobacterota > Campylobacteria > Campylobacterales > Arcobacteraceae > Malaciobacter. Next base: position 39,090 of record NZ_PDKC01000017.1, read on the forward strand.
TCAGATGTTCCTTCATGTGTGATTTTTCCAACTTCAAGAACATAACCTCTATTTGCTAACTTTAAAGCTGCTTTTGCATTTTGTTCTACAATTAAAACTGTCATACCACTTTGTGCAATCTCTTTAATTGCTTTAAAAATTGATTTTATCAAAATAGGAGCAAGCCCTAAACTTGGTTCATCTAAAATTAGTAATTTTGGTTTACTCATAATAGCTCTACCAATTGCCAACATTTGTTGCTCACCACCACTTAAAGTACCAGCAAGTTGTTTCTGCCTCTCTTTTAATCTTGGTAAAATATCATAAATCCACTCTAAAGTCTCCTTATCATGAGATTTTAATGTATATGCACCCATCATAAGATTTTCTTCAACACTTAATGTTCCAAAAACCCTTCGTCCTTCTGGGGAATGAGACATACCTAAGCTTACAATATCATGTGCAGGAGTATTTGTAATATCATTTTTATCAAAAATAATACTTCCTTCTTTTGATTTTAATAATCCAGAAATTGTTTTTAATGTAGTTGTTTTACCAGCTCCATTAGCTCCTAAAATTGTTACAACTTCACCTTTTTTAACTTTAAGTGAGATTCCTTTAATTGCAGCAATTGCTCCGTAACTTACATGTAAATCTCTTACATCTAATAATATTTCATCATTTTGCATTACTCTTCATCCTCGTCATCATCACTTCCAATATAAGCCTCGATAACTCTAGGGTCATCTTGAACAAAACTTGGTAATCCTTGAGAAATCTCTTTCCCAAAATTAATAACTGTAATGTAATCAGTTAATTTCATAACCATCTCCATATCATGCTCAATCATCATGATACCAAGCCCCATTTCTTTTATTTTTAAGATAATATTAGTAAGCTCAATTGTTTCGTTTTCATTTAGTCCTGCTGCTGGTTCATCTAAAATAAGAAGTTCAGGTTCTGCTGCTAATGCCCTTGCCATTTCAACTTTTCTTTGATTACCATAAGATAAATCAGTTGTCGGTGTCATAGCATATTTTGTTAAATTAAAAAACTCCATAAGCTCTTCAACTTTTTTCCAATACTTCTGTTCATCTTTTTTATAAAAAGGAGTATGAATAATTGAGTGATACCATTTTTGTTTTGATTTTGTATGACAACCTGCCATAATATTCTCTGCAACTGTCATGTCTTTAAATAATCTAATATTTTGAAATGTTCTTAAAACACCTTTTTGTGCAATTTTATGTGGAGATATACCTGTAATATCTTCACCTTTATATTTAATTGTTCCTTTTTCTGGTTTATATATACCAGTTACACAGTTAAAAAGTGTAGTTTTCCCTGCACCATTTGGACCAATAATTCCATAGATTTGCCCTGGTTTTACTTTTATTGTCAAATCATCAATAGCAACTAATCCAAAGAAAAATTTTGAAACGTTTTCAATTTCTAATACATATTTCATTATTTTTCTCCTTTTTTAAGTAAGGCTGCTTTTTTCTTTAAATATGTTGGGATATTCCCAAAAGTTGCTGGCCATACTCCATTTGGTCTTAAAATCATTGTTAAAATCATTGCTGCACCAAATATCAAATATCTTGATTCTTTAAATTCAGTAAATAACTCAGGCAATACAAACATTACAAAAGTACCAATTATTACACCTGGTAATGAAGCAGATCCACCAACAAGAACAATTGCAAAGAACATAACTGATTGCATAAAGTTAAACGATTCTGGACTAACTGCAGAATATTGAATTGTAAATACAACTCCTGCTGCACCTGCAATTGCTGCACCTAATGCAAAAGCAAATAATTTATAATAAGAAACATTAATTCCCATAGATTTTGCTGCAATTTCATCTTTATGTATATAATAAAGAGCTCTACCATATTTTGAATTATCAAGATTTCTAATAATAAATAATGTTAAAATTAATAAAATAAAAGCAATATAAAAAATTGCAGTATCTGAGAATAACTCATAACCAAAAACTCTAACTACATCAATACCAAATATACCATTTGGTCCACCTGTTAAATCAAACACATTATTTTCTAGTACTTGTTGAAATATGATATTAAAACCAATTGTTGCAACAAGTAAATAGTCACCTCGTAGATGAATAATAGGTCCAGCTAATAAAACAGCTATAATTACTGGAAAAATAATTGCAAAAGGAATTGTTTCAATAATTTCAAATCCAAAATGCACATTTAAAATAGCAGTTGTGTAAGCACCTATACCAAAAAATATTGCATGCCCCATATTAAAAATACCTGCACGCCCTAAAATAATATCTTGAGAGAATGCAACTACAGAAAATACTAAAAAAGTAATTCCAATACTTAACCAAGCAGAATCAACAAAAAAAGGAAAAAATCCCATAAATATGATAAAAATTGTTGCTATAATTGTTGTTTTATTCATTACACTTTCTCCGCAATTTTTTCACCAAGAATACCAGTTGGTCTTACAATTAATATTATAATTAATAATATAAATGTAAATGTATCTGCCCATTCTGTTGAAATATAACCTGAAATCATTGCGTTAAATAATCCAAGTAACAATCCACCAATCATGGCACCAGGAATACTTCCAATACCACCAATAATAGCTGCTATAAATGCATTAAGACCATATAGCCAACCCATATCAAATGTTAATCCTCTATAGTAAATACCAATAAATAAACCACCTACTGCACCAAGAGCTGAACCAACAATGAAAATAATCATAATAATTCTATTTACATTAATTCCCATTAATTTAGCTGCATCTTGATCAATAGCTGTAGCTCTAATTGCAGTTCCAATTTTTGTTTTATTAATAAAGAAATATAATGCAACCATTAAAATAGCTGATAAAGCCAATATAATAACTTGAGTAAAAGTAAGAATAACCCCGCCTATTTGCCATGTTGTATTTGGTATCAAATCAGATGGGAAAATCTTCATATTAGGTCCCCAAATTAACATTATTGAATTTTGGATTACCAAAGAAGCACCCAAAGCAGATACAACTGCACTTAATCTTGGTGCAGTTCTTAAAGGCTTATATGCTAATCTTTCTAAAACTACCCCTACAAAAGCAACAATTAATGCAGTTAACAAAAATATTACTATTACTGAAAATATTGAAGTTGCACTTGCTCCAAAGAATTGTGAAAAAATTGTTAGTCCTACATAAGCAGAAAAGGCAACCAAGTCACCGTGTGCGAAGTTAATTAACTTCATCACACCGTAAACCATAGTATACCCTAAAGCTACCAATGCATAAAGACTTCCAATAGTTAAACCATTAATTAACTGTTGAAGAAAAATATCCATTTTTAACCTTATTCCATAACTTTATAAGAGCCATCTTTTTGAATTTTATAAACCATAAATTTAGCTCCAATTCTTTCACCATCTTCTCTAAATGTAACAGGTCCTGTAATTCCTGGGAAATCTTTTAATGTATGTAAATAATCAGATATTTTTTTAGTATCAAAAGATTTTGTTTCTTCTACACCATGCATAATAGCTCTTAAACCATCTGCATTAACAACTGCCCAAATTGAAGGTGGCTTCATGTTATAAGTATCTTCATAAGCAGTTAAATATTTTTTAGCCTCTTTATAAGGTAAAATATCTGGTGTTGGGAAGTTAATTAAAACTGTACCCTCTGCTGCACTTCCTGCTAACTTCAAGAAATCAGGATTGTCATTTGAATCTCCACCTACAAAATCAGCATCAATTCCAAGTTGTTTTTGTTGTGATCTTAAAAGACCACCATCAGTATAATAACCTGAATAGTAAATTACATCTGGTTTCATTGCTTTGATTTTAGTTAACATTGCAGTAAAGTTTTGAGTTCCAGATTTAATTTTTCCTCTAAAAATTACATTTCCACCAATTTTTTTAATTGATTTTTCAGTAGCATCTCCTAAACCTTCAGAGTATGAAGAGTAATCAGATAAAACGACAATTTTTTTATATTTTTTAACATTTACAAAATAATCTGCTGTAAAATCACTTTGTGCAGAATTTGGAAATGAGTTTCTAAAAAATGTCCAATATTTTCTTTTTATTAAAGAATCACTTGTTCCATCACTTGTTTGAAGTACTTTATTTCTATAATAAGTTGTTTGAGCAGCTTCTGTTGCTCCTGATGTATAAGAACCTATTACTGCAAAAACACCTGCATTTACTAATTTTTTAGCACAAACTGCAGCTTTTTGAGCTTTTGCTTCATCATCACAAGTTACTACTTCGATTTTTTTACCTAATAGTCCACCTTGTTCATTCTTCTCTTTTACAATAAGTTTAACAAATTGCTCAATACCTTGACCTTCATTTGCATACTTTCCAGTAATAGGTGCTTGCACACCAATCTTAACTGTATCAGCTAACAAACTTGAACTTGCAACTATGGCACTTAATGCTATAGCGCTAGCTAACTTTGATATCTTTATCATTTTCTCTCCTTTATTTATTTAAAACTTGGTTCAATAACATAACATCCAATCGAATACTCACCAATATTTGGTATTATATTTATATTACCTCCTTCAAATTTTGATTTTAAATTAGAATATGAATTTACTATATTATCAAAACTATTAATAATTTCTTCAATTCTTTTCTTACTTTTTTTTCGTGCACTATTAGATATATCTAAATAAAATGCAAAAATCGCATAATCAAGCGTCGAATCAGATAATTTTTCTCTATGCAACATCTTACACATTTTCTCTATTTCATATTTATACTCTTCTTTAATATTTCTTACACCATTTTTAATACTCATAATAACTCTTGAAATAGAATCATTATCACTTTTATGCTCAAATCTTTCATCTAATGTTAAACATAGAATATCTTGAGATAAATATCTTTTTTGCATAAAATCTGTAAAATCATTTCTTGAAGGTAATGAACATCTTAATATATCTGCAACTGTTGCATCAATAAAAAGTTCAGGACTATTTTCAAGTTTTGCAATTTCTTGTGAAATATGTATAGTTAAAAATTTTGGTGGAGCATATGACAGATATAACTCATCTGCTGTCCAATAAGTAAAATTATTTTTAGCTGTCTCAATACCTTTTAATACCGAATCAATTATTTGTTTTTGTGTAGGAAATTTATGCATATTCTTCTCCTACATAGTTTTCATCAACTTCTTGTATAATTCCACTTTCAAACAAAATATCTTCAATTAATTTATTTTTTGAAATATTTATTTGATTTGATAAAAGAACTAATGCATTATCTAATTTTTTATCTATTTTTATTGTGAGTTGAGAAACTTCTTTTTTATTGCTTTTTAGATGTTTATCAATAACACTTTGAATCACTTTTCTTTTATTTTTTTGTTTTGCCATAACTCTCACACTAATATAAATTTGGTAATACTAAAAGTAGTACTAATAAAAACTTAGATTATTATTTCATAGTGAAACTTAACTGAAACTTAAATTTTATGTTATTTTTGTGTAATAATTAGCCAATTTAATAAATTTACACAGAAAAGAACAAAATGCTATTCTTTTGCTATTTTTCCTTTTTTTTGTTGAATAAATAATCCAAAGATAATCATAAGTAATCCAAAGAGTGTAGATATATATATTTTTTCATTTAAAATAAAATATATAAATATTAAAGATAAAAAAGGAGAAAGAAAAATCAAATTTGCTATTTTTGAAGTATTTTGTGCATATCTAAGTGCAGTTAACCAGAATAAAAAAGTAATCCCCATTTCAAAAAGACCCACATAAATTGAAGGAATGATTGCATTTAATGGAGGAATTAAAAAAGAATTTGTAAAAAACATATAAATTATAATAATTGGCATTGCAACTAAGAAATTGCAAAATAAAGACACGACAGAGTCTTGCTTTATCTTTGTATTAAATATCCAATATAATGACCAAAGAACAGTACTACACAATGCATATAAAACACCTGTAATATTTGAAAAATTCATAGAAAAAGGTGCACCTCTTGTTGAAATTATCAAAACACCAAAATAGCAAATAATTCCAGCAACTATATCAACTAATCTTAAATTTTGTTTCAAAAAAGGAACAGCAAGAAAGGATAACATTAAAGCCCAAGTATAATTTATTGATTGTGCTTCTTGTGCAGGAAGTAAATTATAAGCCTCAAACAAAACTAAATAGTATAAAAAAGGATTTAATAATCCTAAAACTATAATTAAAAGCCAATTATCTAAAAAGTGTCGTTTTATAAGAAATAATTTTTTTTGATATGTTAAAATAACAAATAAAACTCCCAAAGATGTTAAGGATGATAAAAATAATAACATGATAGGAGTGGTATATTCTAAAGCAATTTTAAATGCTGTTGCTACTGTTGACCAAAAAAAAATTGCACTTAATGCGAATTGATATGACCTTTTTTGTGACTTAATTATAGTTTTTCCTTTTAAATTATAGTAATAATGCATAAGTTTAATGATTTTTTTATTTTATTAAGATTAATTTAACTCTATTTAGTTAATAATTTTATAAAGAAAAAGTGTTAGGGAATAATCATGAACAAATACAAACAATTACAAAAAGAGTCTAGTACTTTAAATATCTTATTTATAGAGGACGATGACGATCTAAGACTTCAAACTGAAAAGATTTTAAGAACACTTTTCAAAAATGTTGTAACTGCAAAAAATGGAAAAGAAGGCTTAGAAAAATATCAACAATTTTATACAGAAAATAGTTACTATTTTGATATAGTAATTACTGATATAAAAATGCCATTAAAAAATGGAATTGAACTTACAAAAGATATCTTGAAAATAAATAAAGATCAAGATGTAATAGTAATATCTGCATACGAAGACTCAAAATATTTAATTGAACTCATCAATATAGGTGTAAATAACTTTGTTCAAAAACCACTTTTAATTGATCAATTAATTGATCCTTTGCTAACTATATGTAAAAAAATAAATAATACAAAAATAGAATCAGAAAAAGTATTTATGATAGAAAATTTTGTATGGGATAAAGAAAATAAAATTTTATATAAAAATGGTAAAGTTATGAAACTATCTTCAAGTGAAATTATTCTTTTAAATTTGCTTATTAATAATCCATTTATTACATTCTCAAATGAAGATATTTACAATACAATTTATAGTGATAAATTTGACAAAGAGTTAAGTATAGATTCAATCAAATCTTTAATAAAAAGAATAAGAAAAAAAATACCTACAGATTTTATTAAAAATATTTATGGTGAAGGATACAAAATCAATAAAGAGGTTTTTGTTAAACAATAAATATTATAAAGTATTATACATATATAAAATTGTATAATACTTAATGCTATTAAATATATTTTCATAGTTTCACTTGGTTAACATGAAAAATATATATTTCTTCTAATTTTATTATATATTAAACAACTGGTGTTATAATTTCGTCCCTAAAAAAATTAGAAAGGTTTTAAAGTGAGGATTACTCTATCTCACAAAGAGTTACGAGAAATACAAAAACTTTGTTTGGAAAATGGTAAGCAAGAACTATTTAATAAGCTTACAAATGAAGAACAAAAGTCTATGCAAAGTAGAACACCTAAAAAGACAAAAGCAACACAGAAAGCTACAAAAGTAAGACAAGATATTGCAAGAAAAAAGATTGAAAGTACTGTCAATATGATGAGACTTTTTAATCAAAAAATAACTGTTTATAGCGTTGCAAAAGAAGCACAAGTAAGTTATAATACTGCTAGTAAATATAAAGAGTATATTCAAAAGAATGCTCACTAAATAAAAAAGTTTAAAACTTTTTTATTTTCTTCATTTTTAATAAAATTTCCCAAATTAAATTATATTAAAGTGTATATTTTTTAACTTTTTGTTATCATTTGTCATCTTTAATGGAGAATGTTATTTATGAGAAATTTTATTAGTTATAAAAAATCATTAGAAATCTTAGAAAATATTAATACTCAAACACCACCTGTTCAAAAACTATTTTTGACAGATGCTGTAGGATATGTATTAGCCCAAGATATTGCCGCAGACCATAATAGTCCAGCATACCCTACTTCAGCAATGGATGGATATGCAGTAAAGGCAATAGATTTAAAACAAAATCAAATAATAGAAATTATTGATAAAAATCCCGCAGGTTGTGTTGTTGAATCTGAAGTTCAAGAAGGTGTATGTATTAAAACTTTTACTGGTTCATTAATGCCAAAAGGTAGTGAATCTTTAATCCCAATTGAAAATGTAGAAGTAATTGATAATAAAATTAAAATAGTAAAAGAAGTTCCATCTGGTTTTGCAATTAGAGAAATTGGAGAAAACTACAAAAAAGATGAAACTTTAATAAAAAAAGGAACTATTATTAGTTTCGCAGAAGTTGGAGTACTTGCATCACTTAATATTGCACAAATACCTGTATTTGTAAATCCAACTGTAGCAATTGCAAGTACAGGAAGTGAAATCCTTGATTTAGGACAAACTCAAACAAATGAATCTCAAATAAGAAGTTCTAATCATCTTACTATTGAAGCATTATGTAAAAAAGCAGGAGCTGATGTTATCCAAATGGGAATTGTAAAAGATGATATTGATTCTATTACAAAACTATTAGAATCGGGGCTTCAAAAAGCTGATATAGTTGTTACTACAGGTGGAGTTAGTGTTGGTGATTTTGATTTTGTTCAAGATGTAATTAAAGATAAGTTAAAAGCAGAAGTTTTATTTCATGGCGTAACTATAAAACCAGGAATGCACTTATTAGCAGCAGTAAAAGATGGTAAATTAATTATTGCATTACCTGGATTTGCTTATTCATCTACTGTTTGTGCAATTTTATATGTTCTACCATTTATATATAAACTAAAAAGAGCAAATCAGAAATTACCTATTGTTAAAGCAAAAATAAATCAAAATTTTCCTAGAAAAATGCCAAAAACAACATTTACAGCTTGTAATGTAGAGTATAAAAATGGAAGTTATGAAATAAATTTTGATGGTAAAAGAAAAGGAACAAGTGCTATTTTGACAAATATGTTAGAATCACCTGCACTATTAATTCAAGAAGAAGATAGTGATGATATAAAAGCTGGTGATATTGTTGATATTTTATTATTAGATCAATTAAAATGATTGAAAACATAAGAACATATAAAGTTTACCTTTTATTAGCACTTTGTGTGTTTTTTTGGTCTGGAAACTTTATATTAGGAAGATTTATTAAAGATAGTTTAGAACCTATTGAACTTGCTTTTTTTAGATGGGTTCTTGCACTTATTTTTATTCTTCCTTTCTCCTTAAAATATATGAATGTAAAAAAATGTATAAAAATCACTAAAGAACATTTTTTTATACTCTCTGTTCTATCAATTTTAGGAATTACACTTTTTAATACTATTGTATATATTGCTTTACAAACGACTCAAGCAACTAATGCATTACTTATTAATTCAACTACTCCTTTAATTGTACTATTTTTAGGTACATTTATATTAAAAAATAAAATAAATAAACTTCAAGTTATTGGCTTTATTTTATCAACTTTTGGAGTTATTTTTATAATTTTACAAGCAGATTTTACAAGACTTAATGAGATTGAATTTAGAGATGGTGATATTTGGATTATAGTTAGTTCAACAGTTTGGGCTTTATACTCTATTTTTCTAAGATTTAAACCAAAAGAGTTAAATTTAGTTGAACTATTTACAATAACAGTAATTTTAGGGCTAATATATCTACTTCCTTTATATTTATATCAAGGGTATAAAATGCAAAGAGAGATAGAAGTATTTATTCAAAATTGGCCAATTATAATATATGTTTCTTTATTTGCTTCAGTTGCTGCATTTTATTTTTGGAATTCAGGAGTAGCACAAATTGGACCAGAAAAATCTAGTCAATTTGCTCATCTAATGCCACTATTTGGAGCTTTTCTAGCCTATGTTTTTTTAGGTGAGACATTTGAATTATATCACCTTATTGGAGCTTGTTTTATAGCTCTTGGAATATATTTATCTCTATTTTTGTCAAGACACTAACTATTTTAGAAGTGTCTTTTCATCTATTTGTTTATTAGGTTTTACACCTAAATCTAAAAATTCTTGACTTCTATTTAGTAAATTTCCTTTACCTTTTGAAAGTTTGTTTAATGCACTTTCATAAGATTTTGAAGTTCTATTAATATGAACTCCTATATCCTCAACATCTTTTACAAATAAAGCAAATTTATCATATAAGTTTGCAGCTTTTTTTGATATGAGCTCTGCGTTTTGATTTTGATACTCCATTTTCCATATATTTTCAATTGTTCTTAAACTAACATATAAAGTTGATGGAGAAACTAGCATTATATTATTTTCAAAAGCTAATTTAAAAAGATTATTATCATTTGAGACAGCTAATAAGAATGCAGGTTCAATAGGAATAAACATCAAAACAAAATCTAAAGTTCTTACATCTTCAATATCTTCATATCTTTTATTACTAAGACCTTTTATATGAGTTTTTAATGAGCTAGTAAGCTCTCTTATTGCTTTTTGTTTTTCTTGCTCTTGTGTAGCTTGTGAATAGTTTATATATGATATTAATGATACCTTTGAATCAATAATAATATCTTTTTTTAAAGGAAGATGAACAACAACATCAGGTCTAAGTCTTTTACCTTCTTTTGAATAAGAACTTTGCGTTGAATATTCAATTCCTTCTCTAAGTCCGCTTTGCTCTAAAACTTTCTGTAAAATCAATTCACCCCAATCACCTTGAGTTTTATTATCACCTTTTAAAGCTTTTGTTAGATTTACTGCATCATTTGAAATTTGATTATTTAACTCTTTTAAATTTTTTATTTCATTTAAAAGTGAAGTTCTTTGTTTTGTTTCATCTGAATAAATATCATTTACTCTTTTTCCAAAACTGTTTAATTGCTCTTTTAATGGAGTCAAAATTTGACTTATATTTTCATTTGATTTTTTACTATTTTGTTCAAAAAGTCTATTAGCAAGATTTTCAAACTCTTCTTTCATCTTTTGTTTAGAATCTTCTAAAAGATCTATTTTTTCTTGGAAGTTTTTTCTATTTATTTCCGACTCTCTTCTTAAAGATTGTACTTTTTGTTCGTATAACTCTTTTTGGGAATTTGACTTTTCACTCAAAGATTGGATTTTGCTATTTGCTTCGTTTGTCAAAGCTTGAAGTTTAGCTTCATATTTTACTTTTAAGAAAAAGTAAAATATAAAACCTGAAAATATAAATCCTACTATAAAAGAGCAAATAATATAAATAATTGTATTATCATTCATCATCTATACTAAATTCTTCTTTTAATGCATCACTTGGATCACTAATTTTATTTACATCATATCCTAACTCTTTGAATCTCTCTACTAATGGAGGATGAGAATAGTAAAAAAATATATATAAAGGATGAGATAAAGGAAATGATTTATTCTCATTTGCAAGTTTTAAAAGTGCATTTACCAAATCATTTTTTGATTGTAAGTTTGATCCAAATTCATCTGCTGCATATTCATTGTGTCTTGAGATCAATGATATTAAAGGCATCAAGAAAAATGATAAAATTGGTGAAAATAGTAAAAACACTGTAATAATAGCATATGGTTCATTATTTAAAGAAAGTCCCAAAAACAACTCTTCATCTAAATTTCCAAAAATTGCAAAAAATACAAACATAACAACACCCATAATTCCTATATTTTTTAAAATATCACCATTTTTAAAGTGTCCTAATTCATGTCCTAATACTGCTAAAAGTTCATTGTGAGATAATTTTTCTACTAATGTATCAAATAAAACTACTCTTTTTGTACTTCCAAGTCCACCAAAATAAGCATTTAATCTATTATCTCTTTTACTTGCATCAACAGAAAATACTCCACTACTTTTAAATCCTACTTCATCAAGTAAACTTTCAATTTTAGATTCTAATTCTTTATCTTTTAATGGTTCAAATTTATCAAACATTTTATCTCTAACAACTGGATAAATCATATTTATTAAAATAATTACTGCAAAAATAAAAACAAATCCCCAAATCCACCAAAAAGATAAGTTTTCAATGATTAATGAAATTCCAGCAATTACTAAACTTCCAAATACTAAAAATAAAATACCAGTTTTAATAGTATCTTTTATAAATAATGCCAAAGTCATATTTGAAAAACCATATTTTTTATCAAGTTTAAATGTAGTATATAAAGTAAAAGGCAAAGATAAAATCCAATTGATAATAATAAAAGAATCAACAAAAATAATAGCTTTTAACCAACCTTGATCAACACTAATAAGTGAATCTAAACTTTTTAATCCAAAACCAATCCATAATATAAACAGTATAAAATCATAAAATGAAGACAAAATAGCAACTTTTTCTTTTTCTATACTATAATCTCCTGCTTCTTTATACTTCATAGTATTTAATATTATTGCAGGCATTGTTCTTGCTTTACTTACAAAGCCAATTTGCATAAACGATGTATATATATTCAAGAAAAAATATACACAATATGCAATAACAAATATCTCTAACACATCTATCCTTTTTTATTTATAAACTTTTGAATAATACAATTTTTGTACTTGAAAATTAGTAAAATTTTTAGTTTATTTATTTTCTAATAATAACTTAGAAAATACACTATTTAACCTTTTAACAACTTTTGGTTTATCAGTTACATAAACTATTTCATAATCTTTATTAAAAGACTTCTTCTTCCAATTAGCACTTCCAAAGACTGCTATTTGTTTATCAAAAATTGCCATTTTTATATGAAGTTTATTTTTTGTTAAAACTACATCTATTCCACTATCTTTTAAATATTTATATAAAGTATCTTCTTCTTTTGATACTTTCTTCTTATCCATTATTACAGTAACTTTCTTACCCTCTTTAACACTTTGTTTTAAAAGCTTTGCAAACTTTTTATATGTAAAATTATACATTGCAATATCAATGCTTTTTTTAGCATTTTCAATAAGAGTTGAAACCTCTTTGATACTTTGATTAGAATCATCAGGAAGAAAATATAAATCTTCTTTAGCAAAAGATATAATAAAACTAAAAAGTAATATTAATAAGATTTTCATTGAAAAACCTTAAATAACTCTTGTGGTATTTTTGCAGGCTTAAAATCTTTTAAATAAGCAAGTTTAAAAGTTCCAGTAAATAATACTTCATTATCTTTTTTAACTTCTTGATACATCACCAAAGATGCACTCTTTTTTGAATCTAAAATAGCAGTCACGTCTAAAATATCACCAAATTTTGCAGGTTTTATATATTTTGCTTGAATCTCTTTTACAACAAAAAATTCATTATCACTTATGTGAGGAGAAAGGCCTTTATCAAAAAAAAGCTCTGATCTAGCTCTTTCACAAAATTTTAAATAATTAGCGTAGTAAACAACACCACCAACATCAGTATCTTCATAATAAACTCTTATTTTCATTTTTTCCTACTTTATAAAATATTTCATATTTTACAGTTTGTATTTTAAATGTGTGATTAATATCATTAACACTTTTTTAACTATTTAAAATAAAAATATGTTAGAATCACTTTTAAACTATTTATACTATAAGGATACTTGTGTCTATTTTTGCTTTACAATCTTTAGCAGGTGGATTTCTTGATGAAGATTTAGTACATTTTAATAAAAATTTTGATGATTGGTGTATTCAGTTTGACACCTATGAAGAAGCCAAAGATATAGTTCAAACATTGGAAAATGAAGAATCTATAGATATAGTTGAGATAACACCTCTTACTTATCCAAAATATTTCTTTAATTCACTTCAAGGCACTATTTATGCTACAAGACAAATTGAAGATGAAATTATTTGTGTTGTTGAACCATTTATAGGTTCCAGTTTTAGAATAGCAAAATGTAATCTAAAAACAAAAAATGTAAGACTAACAAAAACACGATATAAAACTATTCCAAGTATTGAAGGTGCTTTTAGTAATTATGGTGAGTAGATATAAAGTTTTTTATTAATTTAGGCATTTCTTGTCCTATTTGCCTATAGTTATAATCAAAACTACAATTTACTAATTCATATAGTTTATGATTTTTATATTTTTGATGCCATTTCTCTTGTTTATTTTCATATAAATTAAAATATTCAAATCTTAATTTATATGCTTCTGTTAATAATTTTTCTTCCATATTCAATTATATAATAGCTTAGGTTACAATTTTATTCAAAAGGTATTTTTATAGTAAATCTAACACCGATTTTTTTCATATTTCTTTTGATATTTTCTACTTTAATATCTGCATTAAAATGCTTAGTAATAATTTGTTGAGACATATAAAGCCCTATTCCAGTGCCATTATATTTATGTTTTGTGGTAAAGTATGGTTCAAATATTTTATCAATATACTCATCTTTAATTCCACCTGCATTATCACTATAATCAAAATATGCAAAATCTTTGCTTTTATATATTTTAAGGTTTATTTGTCTATTTACATCTATTTTATTTAATTTAAAAGCATCCACACTATTATTAAAAAAGTTCATAAGAACTTGAATAAACTCATTTTCATATCCATTTATAATAACTTCTTCAATATGAGTTGATAACTTAATATTATTTGATTCAAGTTTAGAACTAATAAGTTTTGATGTTTTTTCATATACATTTTGTAAGTCAAACTTCTCTTGTTTATTTTTATTTTTTAGAAAACCTCTAAAATCATCAATAGTCTGAGAAAGGTGTTCTGCATTTAAAATTATTGTTTCCAATGATTTATTTTGTGTTTCATCATCTAAAACACCCATTTGTTTTTGAATTTGCATTCCACTTGCAGAAGTTGTAATAATAGAAAGAGGTTGTCTCCATTGATGAGCAATATTTTCCATCATCTCTCCCATGGCTACCATTTTAGATTGATGCGCTAATAAAATATCTTTCTTTTTATTTTTTTCAACCTCTTTATAGATTTTTCTTCTATATTTTAAGAAATATTTTTCTAAATAAGAAGAGATATAAATAGAAATAATAAATAAAATAATTACAATAAGTAAAGAGAATGTAAGCATTTTATATATATACACTCTATTATTTTCATCTAATTCTTTTTTCTTTTCTTGTATTTTTAAATCAATTTTTTTATCATAAAATCCAGAAGCAATTGCAATATTCCATTTGTCAAATCCCTTTACAAAAGTAGTTTTTTGTGCAGGAAGATTTGTTTCTGGCATCACTGTAGATATATAAGAAAGATATCCTTCTCCTTTTTTTGCAGTTTTTATTATATCTTTTGTGATATATACACCATTTTTATCTTTTAAATTTATTCTATTTTTTCCTATATATTCTTGTTTTATATGAGATAAATATTTCCCATTATAATCGATAATAAAAACAAACTTGTTTAATCCATATCTTAAATTTTGTACTCGATTTATTAATTTTTGTTTTATTTTTTTTTCATATTCATAAATGTATTCTCCTGTTCCAATGAATATGTTCAAAGCTTTTAACTCTTTTGCAAAAAAAATCTTACGATAGTATTTATTGTCATTTTTATAAGGTAATTTCCAATTATAAGAGATATAACCTTCATGTTTTTCTTTGAGCATATTTATCGTATCACTTAAAAAATATTTACCTGTATTATCTTGAATATTAATAATATTTTTACCTTCAATACTTTTATTAGGTGGATTTAAAAGACTATTACCTTTTAAATCATTTATTATTATATATCCTCTATTATCATTGAATTTTATAACTCTTAAAGAATCTTTGATTAATTTTATTATTTTTTCATGAGAAAGGTTTTGATGTTCTTTATAAATATTCATAGCAATTTTAAAAGCTTCATTTGTTCTATTTTTTATTTCAACTTTAATCATTTTTTCTATATTGCTATGTTCAATTTTTAATTGTTCATAAACTCTTAAAACTTCACTTTTAACTAACTCTTTTTGACTTTTTATATAATCATGTCTTAGATTTTTACTCTCTTTATTAAACTCATCAATATTTGAAAAAACTATAAAAAGTGTAAAGATTAAAGATATAAAAAGTGTAGCAATTGGCATTACATATTTTATTATTTTTAAAAGTTTATTTTCAGTTGATATTCTTGACATAGATTCCCTCTTAATACGTGAGAGTTATTATATTTTCTATTGTTTAAGATAAGATTAAAATCTACAAAATTTATAAATTTAATATATTTTTTTTATTATTTTAATATACTATTTATCTTTATATTCTTTCCATTTTATATCAAAACTAAGATTTTTAAAATTAAATGCGATTTTTTTAACTTGAGAATCCTCTTTAGGTACATAGCCTTCTAAAATAAGGCAATCATCTTTTTTTGTTAAAAAAGTCTCAATTTGAAATGCTTTGTCCTTAAATAGAGTAACTTGAAACTGCTCTTTAACCAAAGATTTTAAATCATTACCTACTTCCAAATATATCTTCTCATTATTTAAAAAGTAATTCTTTTTAAAACTCTCTTCAAAAATCATTCTTCTTACATTTTGATAGTCTGATAAAATTTCATCTTTATCAAAAATCTTATTATAATAATTATATTTAGAATTTTTTATAGAGAATAAAAATTGGTCTAAAACCTCTGGAACTTCTTCATTTAATAATATTTTAGAATTTACTTTTTCACAAAGAGCAAAATATCCCTTTGATATTTGATTTTTAAAATCTAATTTATAATAACTAGAATAGAACTTAAACTCCACATTTTCATTTATTTGTGAAAACTTTTTTATAAACTCATAACTTTCACAAAGTTTAGTATCATGAAGAGTTGTCTCATCAATAAAAACAACAACTTCATATAACAACTCTTTTGGTTCATGTGCTAAAAAGTTTTCATTTTTTACTCTTACAAAAAACTCATCTTTCATATCATGAACAATTGATTCATAAAATTTGATAGTATTTTTTAAAAATTTATTTTTTTTATCTCTTTTTCTTGCAATTGCACGTACAATATGTTTTTGATCTTCAAATCTTAATAAGTCAATAAAAAAATACTCTGCATCTAAATAATCATATATATAGACTCTTTTATTTCCATTTATAATAGGTAAATAAGAGAAAGGAAAATATTCAAATATAATAGAATATATTTTTAATTTTCTATCAAAAACTTTTTTTAAAATTTTATTTATTATAAATCTTGTTAGTAAACTCCAAAGAGCAATAATAGCTAAGATTACAAAAAATATTGCACTAAAAATAAATCCCATTATATATTGACCTTAATTATCCCATTGGGTATAAAATATCTTTTTGAATATCTTCTATTTTATTAAATAGCTCTTTAGAGATTTCAAAATCAATAGCTTTTAAAGATTCATCTAATTGATCAATTTTTCTTGCACCAATTATAGTAGAAGCAACAAAATCAAAATGTTTTGAATATGCAACAGCAAGTGTTACTGGTGAAATTTCATACTCTTTTGCTAATTGTACATATCTTTTTGTAGCTTCAACAGTTTTTTCATTTACAAATCTTTTAGCTTGTGCTTGAACTCTTGGATTTTGATGTTTTGCATATGCACTAAATCTACATCCTTCTGGATATAATCCACTATTATACTTACCAGATAAAACTCCTCCACCTATTGGTGAATATGGAAGTAGTGAAATATTTTCTTCTTGACAAACTCTTCCTAATTCATCTAAAAATCTTGGATTTAATAAAGAAAAATTATTTTGAATTGATTGAAATCTTGCTAAGTTCTTATTTTTTGATGTTTCATTTGCTTTTGTAAGTCCATAAGCACTATCATTTGAAGTACCAATATACCTAACTTTACCCTCTTTTACTAAATCATCCAAAGCTCTTAAACTCTCTTCAATTGGAACTACTGTATCTGGCCAATGTACTTGATACAAATCAACATAATCTGTTCCTAATCTTTTTAAACTCCCCTCAATTGCTTTTTTTATATGAAAAGAATCAATTGCAGTAAGTCCATGTCTAATTGGTGGAACAAACCACCCTGAAGCTGCTCCAGCAACTTTTGTAGCTAAAATTATTGAATCTCTTTGTTTTGTCTTTAACCACTCTCCAACAATTTCTTCTGTTCTTCCCCAATAAGTTGATTTTGGAGGTACAGGATAAAGCTCTGCAGTATCAAAAAAGTTTATTCCATTATCATATGCTTTATCCATTATTTTAAAAGCTTCTTCTTTTGTAGTAGTTGTTCCAAATGTCATTGTTCCTAAACAAATTGGACTAACTCTTAATCCACTCTTACCAATATATCTAAATTTCATAATATTTTTAACCTTTCATTTGGATTTAAACAAGAGTATAACAAAAGGTTTCATAAAATAATATAAGAATTTCCTAATTTAGAACTACTCCAAAATACAAATTTGTTTATTTAACATATGAATAATAGTTTTATAAGCAACAATGAAAACTACAAACGTCAAAATAAAGATAAATAAATAAGAAAAATATTGATAAATATTCTTTCTAGTTACTTCATACATCAAACTTGTAGCAAGTGTAATTGTTGCTAATGGGAAAGTAAAAGCCCACCAAGAAATAAAAAATTTAATTTTTACAAAGTTTTTATACATAAAAAATAATAAAAAAGTAAAAAATAGTCCTAGATTAAATAGAATCATTGAAAAAAAATCTAATTGCAAAGTCATTTTAAAATAAGCAATCAATCCAACTGAAGGTGGTGCTATTAATATAAAAAGTGTAGGCATAAACTTAGGTGCAAATTGAGTATGAAAAATTGTTCTATTTAATATAATAGAAAGCATAATTATCCAAAAAAAGATACCAATAGAAAAAAAGAACATTAAAAACATATTATCTAAATGTGTAGTTCCAACAACAGGTACTATTAAATTACCAACTATAGGAATAAACCAAGCAGGATTTGAATGTTGAATTTCTAAATTATTGTTTATCCAAAACTTTAAAGTATTAAATGTAAAAAAGATATGTAAAAACATACCAATGAAAAACGTAATATTTGAAATTGTTATATCATTATGATAAAGTTGAGATACCAACAAAAAAGATATTGAAATTGCTGCAAAAAAGTTTATTCTTATTGGATGTGAGAACTCTTTTTTTACCTCTTCAAAATATAATATAGTTTTTATAATATATAAAACAAAAATAGCAATAAATACAATAGTTGTAACTATTTTAAAAAATAGATAAAAATATATATGAATATGAAAAAGTTCACTTGCTTTTTCATAAACAATTGTCAATCCAGAAAGTCCCATAACAATTGCAAACATCATTACAGGGAAAAAAGCTAATCGATTAGAGGGAATAGCTTTAATAGACTCATTACTCATATAAAATCCTTCTTAAGAAAAATTAATTTATAATTAGCATTTAAAGGAGTAAAAATATGACAAAAAAAAGAACTATTGACTTATCTAAACAAAATTTTTCCTATGAAGAAAAAAATCAAACAATAAAGATATTAAACCTAAATCAACAAACTATGAATTTGGAAGTTTCTATCTTTGAAAATAAAGAATTCATCAAAAAAACAATCATTGCCTTTGCTCATATACCTAAAAAATTAAAAGCAAAAATTAACCCTTTATGCTAAAAAGAAATATAATTATAACTTATTTTTATTAATTTATCTTTTATCCATTATAAGAAAAAGCTATATAAGTATATTTTATATATATTTGATATTTATTTTTTCACTAAATGGTAATATAAAGTACCAATTTTCAGTATCTATAGCTT
>NZ_PDKC01000018.1 GCF_004116495.1 Arcobacter sp. CECT 8985
TAAATAAACTTAGACTCAAAATTATTTTTCTATTAAAAGATATCTTTTTCTTATTTTGAATAATATTAAATTTATTATAGTTAATTAATGAATAATAACAAATAGTTAAGTAATTAATAGCTACTATTTTTAAAACAATATAAGGGATAAGATGTCAAATAGCAGTAAAATAAATGAAATTTATGAAAAGATAAAGGGTTTAGAAGAAGAATTAAAACAAGAATATGAAAAAAATAAACATAGTTTTCACTTTAGAAAAGCTTTTAATAAATTCCAATTTGATAGGGATTATATAAATAAATATAAAAGTAAAGTTATGAACTCTTTTAAATATTTATGGAGAGAAAGAGTTAGCATAATCTTAACTATTCCTATTATATGGTCAGTTTTAATACCAGCATTTTTATTAGATATATTTGTTACTTTATATCAAAATATATGTTTTCCTATTTATAGAATTCCAAAAGTAATTAGAAAAGAGTATATAATTATTGATAGATATAATCTTTTTTATTTAAATAAAATACAACAGATAAATTGCTTATATTGTGAATATTTCAATGGACTTATGGGATATGTAAGAGAAGTTGCAGGAAGAACAGAACAATATTGGTGTCCTATCAAACACGCAGAAAAAATGCATGATAATCACTCACGATATAATAAATTTTTTGATTATGGTGATGCAAAATCATATCAAGAAAATATTGATAAAGTAAGAGAAGACTTTGAAGATATAAAAAAGGAAAAATAAATGAATTTAAGATTTAATTTAGAAGATATTTCTCAGCTTATTATTGGAGCATTTGCCCTTTGTGTTCCTATTTGTTTTTCACAAGAAGCTTGGAATATTGCTGAAACTTTACCCGAATTAAATCTAATTTTATTAGCAGTTTTAACTATATTTTTTCTTAGTTTTTATGTTTATGGAAGTATTTTTCAATCAAATATAAAATCAAGATTTTTAGTATTTTTATTTAGAATAATTATTGCTTATTTGATTACTATGCTAGTAGTAGCTTTAACTTTGTTTGCTTTGCATAAATTACCAATTTTTACTGATATTTTATTATCAATAAAAAGAGTAATTGTAATATCAATGCCAGCATCAATTGGAGCAATAATCGTAGATGGATTAGATAAGGAGTAAACTCCTTATTCTAATGCATCTTGAACTTTTTCAAAAATAGATACATCTTTAAATATATTAGACTTATCTAATGATTCAATCTTTTTAATATGTCTTTGTTTTAAAACTAGGCATATATCTATACCCAAATCTTTCAATTTTAAAATCAATTCTTCCAAAGTAAAAATTGCAGATATATCCATAAAAGGTACATTTTTACAATTTATAACTAATTTCTTTGTATCTAAAAGTTTATTTATTTCTTCTTCAAAAAAAGATGCAGAACCAAAGAAAAAAGCTCCATTTATATCCAATACTCGAACTTTACTATCTTCTTCATTTATATTTTTATTCTGTATATTTTTTTCTAAGGAAATCTTTAAATTAGCTTCTTTTGATATTCTATAAACAATTAATAAAGAAGCAAGAGTTATTCCCACTCCAACTGCCATAATTAAATCAACAAATACTGTTAAAATAAAAACTATAACCATTACAATCATATCATTTCTAGGAGCAAATCTTGCAACTTTCAAGAATTTATAATCTAATATATCTAATCCTACTTTCATTAAAATACCAGCAAGAACTGCAAGAGGTATTTTTGAAGCAATAGGAGCTAAAAATAGTACAATCAATAATAAAACTACTGCATGGATTATTCCAGATAATTTAGTTCTTCCACCACTTTTAACATTTACTACTGTTCTCATTGTAGCACCTGCGCCTGGAATACCACCTATTAAAGATACTAAAGTATTACCAATACCTTGACCAATTAATTCTTTATTTGAATTATGTTTTGTTTTCGTAATAGAATCTGCAACCAAAGAAGTTAATAAAGTATCAATAGTCCCTAATAAAGCTAAAGTTATAGCTAATACTATAATATCTTTACTTTTTGCAAAGTCAAATGAAGGTATTACAAATTCAGGAATAGAAGTAGGAATTTCACCTATAGTCTTAATATCAAAATTCAATACAATACTAAGAATAGTCATAGAAGTTAATGCTAATAATGCAGGTGGAATTATATTTGCTATTTTTTTAGGAGTTCCTAACATTATTGCTAAAGTTAAAGAAGATAATAACAATGCCTTATAATTCATATTTGAAAAGGTATCACCTAAATGTGATACTGTTTGTATAATTGAACTATGTGCATCAACACCAACAAAAGGATTTATTTGTAGAATTATTATAATTATTCCAATTCCACTCATAAAACCTGAAATAACTGGATAAGGTATATATCTTACAAATTTACCAATTTTAAAAACACCAAACAATATTTGAAATACTCCAGCAAGAAAAACTACACACATTACAGCTTTTAAATCATTATGAAAAACAGTAATTGTACTTGCCATTACAACAGTCATAGGTCCAGTAGGACCTGAAATCTGTGAAGAAGTACCTCCGAATAAAGAAGCAAAGAAACCTAATACTATTGCCCCATAAAGTCCAGCAACTGCACCTGCTCCACTTGCTACTCCAAAAGCTAGAGCTAATGGTAGTGCTATAATTGCAGCTGTTAAACCACCAAAAAAATCACCTTTTAAATTTGACAATTATTCATTCCTTTTATAACTTATCTAAAAGATAAAAATAACTTTAACTTATTTATCTTGACGTGAAGTGTACTCCTTTTTTCCTTATAGTGTATTTTTTCTTTTGTTATATATCTATCACTAAAAAGCTTATATTTAACTACTTTATTTTTATATTTAATCCAAAATTTAGAATCATTTATCAATACATAAACCACTCTTTTTTGTTTAAATTTTAAAAATCTATTTTTTCTTCTTTCAAAAGTTAGATTTATTTTATATTGGTTATTTCCAATAAATAAAACATCACTTTTTTTTAGTTTATATTTACCATCAATAACATTTCCTAAAGCATCTACTTTTAAAGATCCTTTTTCTATACTAAAAGGCATTGAATTATTAAAGTCTTCAATTTCATCTGTCAAAAAAGAACTATTTTTAGCAAAGATTACCCCTGAAATAAAAAATATCAATATAAAAACTTTTTTCATTGTATTTCCTTTTTTATTTGATACAATAATTTTAAAAGATTTTTGTGGAAAAATAGTTTAAGACTCAAAGGATTTGAAAATGAAAATATTTGATTTAATAGTAATTGGAGCAGGAAGAGGAAGTAATTTAGCAGTAAAAGCAGCAAAACTTGGGAAAAAAGTTGCTATTATAGAAAAAGACAAATTAGGTGGAACTTGCCCCAATAGAGGTTGTGTTCCTTCAAAACTTTTGATTGGTTATGCAAATAAAATAAGAGAAATAAAATCATCAAAAAAACACTATATAAACTCTTATATTGATACTATTGACAAAGAAAAAATATTTGAAGATACAAATGATTATATTGATTCAGTAGAAAGTTTTTACGAAAAAAAATTTAATGAAAATGTTACCGTTTATAAGGGTGAAGCTTCATTTATTGAAAATAAAATAATACAAATAAATGAAGATAAAATTACTGCAGAAAATATTGTCATCTCAACAGGTTCAAGACCGGCTGAACCTTTAACAAAAGAATCTTGGACTAGTGATGATATTTTTCCTTTAGAAAAAATACCTAAATCCATTACTATTGTAGGTGCTGGATTTATAGCATGTGAATTAGCAAATTTCTTTGATGCTATTGAAGTAAAAACTATTCAATTAGTAAGAGGAGAAACTTTACTTGAAAATGAAGATAAAGATATTCAAGAGATTTTCAAAAATGAATATACAAAAAATGTAGATGTAAGATTTAATTCATCTATAAAAGAAGCAAAACAAAAAGAAGATTATTTTGATATAGAATTAGAAGATGGTAACTTTATTCAAACCCAAGCTCTTCTTTATGCCATTGGAAGAGTTTCAAATGCAGATACATTAAATTTAGAAAATACAGATATTAAACTAACAAAAAGAGGTTTCATAAAAAGAGACGAATTTTTCCAAACTGATGTAAAAGGTGTTTATGTTGTAGGTGATGCAAGTGGAGAGAATATGCTTCAACACGCCGCTGCATATGAAGTAAACTATCTTTTCAAAATACTTTTTGAAGAAGAGAATAAGCCATTAAAATTTAAATATATGCCACACGCAGTATTTTCAAATCCTGAAGTTGCAAGCGTTGGATTCACAGAGCAAAAAGCTAAAGAACTGAATTTAAATTATGTAATATCAACTACAAGTTGGAAAGCAAGTGCAAAAGCTAAATCTTTAAAAATAGATTATCCAAAAACAAAATTTATATTAAATCCTTATACATATGAAATTTTAGGTTGTCATTTAATTGGTTTTGAAAGTGCAACAATTATTCATCAAGTCCTTGCAATAATGCACATAGAAAACGATATAAGACACTTAAAAGATATGCTATATATTCATCCTGCATTAAGTGAAGTTTTATTGCCAGCTGCTGTAAATGCAGTAAAAGTTATTGAAGAGTATAAAAAGTCACAAGAATCGTGACTTTTTATTGCTTAGTTATTTTGCAAGATTTTCAGCTACGAAATCCCAATTAACTAATTTCCAGAAATTTTCTAAATATGCTGGTCTTGCATTTCTACAGTCAATATAGTATGCATGTTCCCAAACATCACATGTTAATAGTGGTGTTAAACCTTCAGTAATTGGTGTTGCAGCATTTGGAGTTGAAATAATACTTAGTTTTCCACTTGCATCTTTTACTAACCATGCCCAACCTGAACCAAAGTGTGTAACGGCTTTATTTGTAAATTCAGTTTTAAACTCTTCAACAGAACCAAAATTTTCAACTAATGCAGCTTCTAATTCAGATGAAACTGTTGTTTCATTAGGAGTTAAACTATTCCAGAAGAAATCATGATTAAATACTTGTGCAGCATTGTTAAAAACCCCACCTTCTGAATCTTTAATAATATCTTCTAAACTTGAATCTTCGTGCTTTGTACCTGCAATTAATTCATTTAATTTATTTACATATGTTTGATGGTGTTTACCATAATGAAATTCTAAAGTCTCTTTAGACATTAAAGGTGCTAAAGCATCTAAGCTATAAGGTAAAGTCATTAATTCATGTTTCATTTTTAATCCTTTGTTAAATTTGTTTTTGTACTTTCAGAATACAATTAAAAGCTTAAAAGAATTATTATACATAGAAACTAATTTTTATTTTAAGACAATTTTTGTCCTATATAAGAAAGCCTGTTATCTTGTTAAATAAAGGATTCTTCCTTTAAAAGGTTTGTCTAAATAAGAAGCTGTAGGTTTTTTAAATTCAGAACTAAATCCATATGTACTCATTTTTTTACAAAATGTATTATGATTTCCCCTACCTGGATCAACAATTATTATTTCACATTTTTCATTTGCATAAAGATTAATAAAAGAAGATAATAAATCTACATGAGTTCTTTCATATAAAACATCACTTCCTATAATAAGATCAAATTTATTTGTAACAAGCTTTTTATTATGCCAATCTGCTTGAAAGTAAGGAATATTATGATTACTATTTAATGAGCAATTGTATTTTAAAAATCGCCCCACCTCTGGATGATAATCTGTTGCAGTTATATCAGCATCTCTTTCATTTAATAGTAAACTAGCTAACCCTAACCCACAACCTAATTCTAATATACGTTTATTTTTAATATTATATGATGCCATTAAATGTGATAAAACTTTTGAAGAATCCCAAACAATACCAAATAATGGCCACTGTGCAGAAGAAATCCCCATATCTTCTGCAATATGATTTTTATCATAAAATTGTTGATTATCCCTTAACATTGTTAAATGTATATCGAAAGATTCAATCTCCACTGTTGCGTATCTGACCCTATAATTGTCATGTTGAAACATAATAAAATACCTTAATTTATATAATAATTGAAATGTATTAATCGTGGTATTAGGAAGTAGATTTTACTTAAGTAGTTATGTAGTTAGGCAGAATTTATTTGATAAAAACCAGTTTTTCAATTACTTCATCATAGCTAAAATATAAGATAATAGCAAATAATAATTAATCTAATTGCCTTAATTTTAACCTTGAAGCCTTATCTACAAAAGAAAATATTTTATCTATTTCATCTTTTGTTTCACTTTTTTTATGTCCTTTTATCTTTATAATTTCAAAGTCGTACTTTTCATATAATAAAAAAAACTCTTTATAAAGTTCTTTATTTTTAACTTCTTTTCCTGTTTTTGTTAGATAATTATTTGATTGTAATTTTTCTTTTCTATTTAATAAAGACAAGATATTTTGACAATCAGTATATACTATAAATTTATGTTTCAAATCTATATCTTTTAAAGCCCACAAAAAAGTTTGCACTTCTAATTTTGTAGAAGAAGTATCTTCAAAAAATTTTGATTTAATTAACTTCTTATCACAATTTACTATTTCTTCACAAAGTAAATAAGAACCAAAACCAATCTTCTTCTGAGGATTTACACTTCCATCTACAAAAAGTTTATATTTTTTATTCATGTTAAATTATAACATTAAAACTATAAACCTAACTTGCTCATACAAGGATAATCATCCGGTCTTACATCTGTTTCCCAAAGAAGCTTTCTATCTTGTTCATTGATTTTTATATCATTTATACAAGCAAATCTTTTTTGCATAAGACCATTTTCATCAAATTCCCAATTTTCATTTCCATAACTTCTATACCATTGATTATTTTCATCGCACCATTCATATGCAAATCTAACTGCAATTTTGTTTTCTGTATAAGCCCAAAGTTCTTTTATCAATTTATAATTTAACTCTTTTTCAAACTTATTTTTTAAAAAATCAACAATTTGTTCTCTTCCATTTATAAATTGATCTCTATTTCGCCAATAACTATCTATTGTGTATGAAAGACTTATATTTTCTGCATTTTTACTATTCCAAGCATTTTCAGCTAATCTTGCTTTTTTTATTGCACCTTCTAAATTAAATGGTGGTAATGGTTTTTTTTGAATTTTCATAATTTTTCCTTTTATTAACCAAACGATTGTTTGATTTTAAATACAAAAAAAATATTAGTCAAAAAGACTAATAATTTCTTCACCTACTCTTAAATAATCTTCTTTTTTATCATATAGATTCATCATCATTATTGCTCCTTGAGTTAAAGCTACATATTTTTTTGATAGTAAAATTGCTTCTTCTTTATTATATTTATTTTCCAATATATTACTCAAAGAATTTTGCCAATTTAAAAAATAACTTCTTATCTCTTTAGCAAATACTTCATTTTGAAGTGATGTTTCCAATGCAAGATTTCCTAATAAACAACCACCTTCACTATTTAAAAAATATTCATCAACTTTTTTTACAAAAAGTTTCAATTTATCCTTTGCTGTTAACTCATCTTTATAAGAAATAGAATATATATTATTAATAAAATAACTATGTATATATTTTAATGACTCTATGCCTATTTCATCTTTACTTTTAAAATGGTGGTAAATACTTCCTTTTATTAATCCACATGCATCAGCAATATTTGCCATTGAAGTGTTATAATAACCATTTACTTTAAAAAGATGAATTGAATTTTTAAGAATCTCTTCTTTTGATGTTTTTTTTATTGCCATAGTTTTTCCCAAACGATTGTTTGGCAAAATTTTAGCAATATTATTTATAATTGTCAAGAAACAATAAGTAAACTTATATAAAATATAAAAAATTAAAAGGTAATTTATGAAATTTGAAAAACTATATGAAGGTAAGCTAATAAAAAGATATAAAAGATTTTTAGCAGATATAAAACTAAATAATGGTGAAGAGATAACAGCCCATGTACCAAATAGTGGAGCCATGACTTCATGTATTGAAGAAAATTGCCCTGTTTGGGTAACTTTTCATGATAACCCAAAAAGAAAATTAAAGTACACTTTAGAACTAACAAAAATGGGTGAAAACTTAATTTGTACAAACACAGGTGTTGCAAATAAAATTGCAATTGAAGCTATAAAAAATGGAACAATAAAAGAGCTTCAAGGTTATGATAGTTTAAAACCAGAACAAAAATATGGACAAAATAGTAGGATTGATATTTTATTAGAAAATGAAAACAGTGATAAAAAATGTTACGTGGAAGTAAAAAGTGTAAGTTTAAAACTAAATGATACATTAGCTTTTCCAGATGCAGTTACGACAAGAGGAACAAAACACTTAAATGAATTAAGAGATATGGCAAAACAAGGTCATAGAGCTGTAATGTTATATGTTATTCAAAGAACTGATAATGAAAATTTTAGACTTGCAAAAGAGATTGATTTAAAATATTATGAAACATTTCAAGAAGTAATAAAAGATGGAGTAGAAGTTATAGTGTACCAATCAAATATAAATTTTAATGAGATATATATAAGTAAAAGAAAAGAAATTATATAATTTTTTCTTATAATATTACTTTAAAGATACATAACATATAATTATATATCTTTTATAAAGGAAACTTATATGAATAAATTTGACAAAATTAGAAATTTTTGCAGAACTTTTAGAATTTTTCTAGGAATTGCTTTAATTATTGCAGGAATTGTTACAGGAATTTATTGGTTTTATTTAGGAGTAATTCCTTTAATTATTGGACTTACAAACTTTTGTCCATTATGTAAAATTACAAAAAAATGTAGTATTAATTAACTACATTTTTTTCTTTGTTTTATTTGTAGCTTGAGCTTCATGGGGATTTTCTGGCCAATAGTGCTTTTTATATTTTCCCCTAAGTTCTTTTCTTACCTCAGCATAAGAGTTTTGCCAAAAACTTTTTAAATCATACGTAATTTGTATAGGTCTTAAAGCAGGAGTTAATAACTCTATTTGTAAAGGAATTTTTCCATCTAAAACTTTTGGTGTTTCATAAGTACCAAATATCTCTTGTATTTTAATACTTATTTTTGGTTTATTTATATCTGTGTAATTTATTTTTATTTTTGAACCACTTGGAGCATCAAAAAAAACTGGAGCTAATTTTTCTAAATTTTGCTGTTGTTCCCAAGATAAACGATTAATCAAAATATTATATAAATCTAATTTTTTTAGTTCATCAACTGATTTAATGTTTAATAAATATATTTCAAGCCACTCGTCTAAAGTATTAATTAATTCATCATTACAAAAAGATGGAAAATTTAAACTACGATTATTTTTATTTACAAACTCAACTCTTTGTTTTAATGATATTGCTTTTTTATCCCAGTTTAATAACTCCAACCCTTCTGTTTTTATAAGATTAAGTATCAAACTAGGTATTTTATTATTTTGTATTTTTAAAGGTTGAGAACTTAAAGACAAATCTAAAAATGTAGTAAACTCTTTAGCAATAAGTTTGTTTAATTGTCTATCAAAATTCACTATTTGCTGTATTTTTACAAATTCTTTAAAATATTTTAAAATATTAGCAAGTTTTATTTTTAATGCTTGAATTATAAAAGAATCTTTTGACTTAGCATTTATATTAACTGCAACTAAAAATTTTTCATTAAATAAATAACTATTTTTATGAAGTTTTGCACCTTTATTATTACTAAGTTTATACCTAATATCATTTTCATCTCTAATTTTTGCCAACCTATCAGGATAAGCATAAAGAGCCAAAACTCCTAGCATTTCATAATCAAATTTTTCTTTTTTAATTTTTTGTATTTTTTCTAATTTTTTTAAATATAGTCTTGATTCTTTTAAAATAGCATTATTATTACCATATTCATAACAATCAACAAAAGTATTATAAATATCACCTTCTAAATTATTAGTATTTAATATTGAAGCTAAAAGTGAAGCTTCATAAGCAAAACCCAACTCATTTGCTTTTAAAATCATGTATGCAAATCTTGGGTGAATTCCTAAACTTATAGCTTTTTTACCAAAAGAAGTTATATTATATTTTTCATCAATCATTTTTAAATCTATTAAAAGTTTTTTTGCATGTAATATTGAAATTTCATCAGGAATATCAAGCCATTTTAAATCTTCAAAACTATCAATTTGCCATAAAGATAATTCTAATAATGTCTGAGTCAAATCAGTTCTTAATATCTCAGGTTTTGAACTTTTTTCTAAAATCTTTGATTTGTGCCACAACTTATAACAAGTTCCTTCTTCCAATCGCCCTGCTCTTCCTTGTCTTTGAGTAGCAGATTCTAAGGAAATAAAACATAATTCTAAATGGTTCATACCAGTTGAACTATCATATCTTGATATTTTTTCTAATCCCGTATCAATTACTATATTTACACCTTCTATTGTCAAAGAAGTTTGAGCAACATTAGTAGCTAAAATGACTTTTCTTTTCTCTTGTTTATTTATTGCTAAATCTTGTTGTTTTTTATCAAGATTGGAATACAAAGGTAAAACCAAAATATCATCACTCAATTTTAAACTATTTTTTACTTCCATTATTTGTTTAAATCCAGGTAAAAAAACTAAAATATCTTTTTTACTACTCTTTACAGCTTTATTAATAGTTTGCATTACAAGAGTTAAATCATCATAACTTGGCTGTTTTATATTTGGATCTAAATAAATAGTTTTTACTTCATAATTTTTAGCAATTGATGTAACTATTGAAGCTTGTAAAAAACTAGACAATTTTTCGCAATTTAATGTTGCAGACATTATTAAAAGTTTTAAATCGTCTCTTAAAAACTCTTGTATTTGTAAACAAAAAGCCAAAGATAAATCAGTATAAATACTTCTTTCATGAAATTCATCAAAGATAATCAATCCAATATCATCTAAACTTTGACTTGCTTGTATTTTCCTAATTAAAATAGCTTCTGTAACAACTAAAATCTTTGTTTCATCACAAAAACAACTATCTAGTTTCACTTGATAACCTACAGTTTTTCCTACTTCTTCCCCTAAGTTCTTTGCAAGACGCGTTGCAACTACTCTTGCGGCTACTCTTCTTGGTTCTAATACTATAATTTTTTTATTTTTTATATATTGTTCTTGTAAAAGCTCAATTGGAACAACTGTACTTTTACCTACACCAGTTGTAGCTTGAAGGATTATTCTGTTGTTTTCATTTAGTTTTGATTTTAAATCATCTAAGACTTCATATATTGGTAGTTTATTCATCAATATAATTATACTTAAAAAATCTTTTAGCTAATATTTCATATTAAAAAGGATAATTATGGCAAAACAAGCAACAGCTAGACATATTTTAGTTACAACTGAAAAACTAGCAAAAAAATTAAAAAAAGAGATATCAAATAAAGAGATAACTTTTGAAAAGGCTGCAAAAAAGTTTTCAAAGTGTCCATCAGGTAAAAAAGGTGGAGAGCTTGGAATGTTTAAAAAAGGTGATATGGTAAAAGAGTTTGATGAAGTAGTTTTTAACAAAGAGTTAAACAAAGTTCATGGACCAGTTGAAACTGAATTTGGATTTCATCTAATAGAAATAACAGGAAGAATCTAAAGAGATTCTTCTTACGCAAGAGATAAAGCTGAAGCTAAAACCTCTTTTGAAACACTATTTGTTATTAAATCTTTCCAATATGCTTTTCTGTCTTCTAATTCATCAGCAAATTGAAGTTGCATCTTTACATCAAAAAAACCATCATTCATAATCTTCTCATGATAAGAATCATAAACTTTATCTTTATTTGTCAAATCTTTATTATTATCAACAAAATCTTTTAAAGCATGCAAAAAGGCATTTACTTTCAAGTTATCTTCATATATCTGTTCAAAATCTTCATCATCATGAAAATTTGTAATTAATTTAATCATTACATTTAATACATTTTCAACATTTATATCAAGACTTAACTCTTCAAGTTTTGAAGCCATTTCATCTTCATCAAAACAAGTCTCTCTTACAAGAGTTCCTAAAGCCATTTGATAATATATTTGATATTTTGATATGGCATCAACTAAACCATCTTTTTGAAATTTTTGTCTTATTAATTGTTCTTTTTCCATGAAAATATTTTATATTATTTATTGTTGTTTTTAGCTTATATATAATAAAAGTTTTTTTATTGTCATAATTCTTTGGTATAATAAAAATAAAAGATAAAATTTGTTTAAATACAAAAAAGAAAAGAGGTGATCAAAATATTTCTAAATCTAAAAAAAACTAAAATAGCACTTTATGCTATGTTCTTGACAAATAAGTATGGACTAAAACTAAAAAAAACTAAAAATTCAAAAGAGAAAATGAACCTTAGGTTAGAATACTCTTCAAAACTTTTAGAAAAACTCAACATTAGTGTAAATGTTTTAAATAAAGATAAAATACCTTCATCAGGACAATTTTTATTGGTTTCAAATCATAGAAGTATAATTGATCCATTAATTATTGAAATTGCTTTAAAAAACAGTTCTATAAAAGGTTTTTGGGTAGCAAAAAAAGAGTTATACAATTCACTTTTTTTTGGAAGTTTTACAAAAAATGCGGGGTCAATATTAATTGATAGAGAATCAAGTAATATGTCTGATTTTTTCAAAAGAACAAAAGAGATAGTAAAAGAAGGTCATTCAATTTTCATCTTTCCTGAAGGAACAAGAAATACT
The DNA here is from genome assembly GCF_004116495.1 of Arcobacter sp. CECT 8985. Taxonomy (GTDB): domain Bacteria; phylum Campylobacterota; class Campylobacteria; order Campylobacterales; family Arcobacteraceae; genus Malaciobacter. The sequence goes on from NZ_PDKC01000018.1 coordinate 12,662, forward strand.
ACAAATGAAGTATTAAATGGATTCAAAGATGGTTCAAAATTAATTGCTTTAAAAAATAGATTAGATATTTTACCAATTTTTATAAAAACAAATGCAAATGAAGCACTAAAACAAGCAATAGAAAATGGTAAAGAAAACATAAAAATTGATGTTTTAATGGGTGAACCTATTAGTTACAAAGATAGAACCTCTTTAGAAGAAAATTATAAAAAACAGTTTAATATCTAAACTGTTTTTTACTATCTATTCATCCAATCAATAATTTGTAAACTAAGATTTTGGGCATCTTCTAAAGGTATATTATGACTATTACCTACTCTACTTTTTATTACAATATTCTCTAAATTCATTTGCTCTAATTTTGCTATTGAATCATGATTTAACAATCTGTCATTTTTACTAAAATAATAATTTATAGGATGTTTAAGTTTACTTATTTTTTCGTATAAATCTTCTCTATTTAATGTAGAGGCTAATTGGGCTAAAAATACATCTTTGCCTAAATCTTCATACATTTTTTGTATTAAATCAATTACAATTTGATCATCTTTATTCTCTAATAAAGAGATTGCTTTTCTCTTGCCTAACAAAGAAAAGCCATTTTTTTTAATTGCTTCAATTCTATCTTTTCTTCTAAATATCTCAATTGAGTTTGTTTTGCTTGGTGTTCCTGCAAGATTAAAAAGTTTTTTTACTCTATGTGGATATTTTATTGTAAAATATGTAGCAATATAACTTCCAAGAGAAAAACCTAAAATATTAATTTTTTCATCTTCAATTTGTTCATTTAAAATCTCATTTATTTCATCATAATCTTCACTATTTGGTATTTTGATATATACAAATTCAAATTTATCATCTAATAAATGTATTAATCTTTGCCATAATCTCTCATCTGTCATAAGTCCAGGTATTAAATATATTTTCTCTTTCATCTCTCATCTTCAAGTATTTTTTTTAAAATATCATATTTATTCTAAAAAGTGACAATAATTAAACACTAAAATGTTCAAAATAGATCATAAATAAATTATAATAATAGAAATTATACATTAGGAGAACTATGAATTCTTTTATAAAAGAAGAGTTAAGAAATTATACGTATATTATTATAGGCTCTATTTTATTAGCACTTTCAGTTAGCATATTTTTTTCACCAAATGAACTTCTTACAGGAGGAACAGCTGGTTTTGCACTTTTACTTCATTATATTACACCACTTAGTATTGGTACTTTAATAATATTGATAAATATTCCTCTTTTACTTATTGGTATTAAGTATTTAGGCAAGATGTTTGCTATTAGAACAATCATTACTCTTATTCTAATTTCAGTTTTTGTAGATTACTTTGATAAATTTCTAGATATTCCAGCATTAGTTCATGACTCAGCACTTAGTGCAATTTTTGGTGGTATTTTAATAGGAATTGGAATTACATTAGTTATAAAAGCTGATTCAAGTGCAGGAGGTTCTACAATTGTAGCTAGAATAGTAAGTACAAAAACAGAGATAAAAGCAGGAGTTATACTTCTTGTAATTGATTCAATGATTATTTTATCTTCATTTCTAGTATTAGAAAATAAAGAAAAAATACTATGGAGTATAGTAAGTATTTATGTTACATCAAAAGTTATTGATACTATTTTAACTGGTAGATTAGATAAAAAAGTTGTATATTTAGTTACAGATAAAACAGAAGAATTAAAAGTAAAAATAAGAGAAGAGCTAGGTCCTAAAGGTACTATTATAAATGGTGATGGACTTTTTGAAGGTGAAAATAAAAAAATGATTTTAATTGTAGTTGAAGTAAGTAAATTACAAAATTTAAGAAAAATGGTTAAAATAATAGATCCTGAAGGCTTTTTAATCATCACAGAAGCAACAGAGATGCTAGGAAGAGGAAACTAAAATAGGCATACGCCTATTTTAAATTGATACAAATTTTTATATATCAATGTAACCTTGTAAATAATTAATAGCTTTACCACTAACTAATACTCTATCATCTTTTACTTCACAATGTAATACCCCTGTTCTTTTAGAAGCTTGAAGAGCAATAAGTTTATTTTTATTTAATTTATCTTTCCATAAAGGAGCAAGTCCTGCATGAATTGAACCAGTTACTGGATCTTCATCTCCTCCATTTGCAGGCCAAAAATATCTAGAAATAAAATCATATTTACCACTATTATCTAAAGCTGTTACAACTACATCTAAAGGTGCTAGTTTTTTAAGAATCTCACTTTTATATGTTACATTTAAAACATCTTCTTTTTTCTCATAAACAGCAAAATATGCTTGTTCACTTTTATAAACCTCTTTAGGAGTTATAGATAAACCTTCTATTATATCTTTTGGCATTTCATCTAAAAATTCTGGTTTTCTATTTGGGAAGTCCATTTGTATTAAATCATCAACTTTTTTTACTTCAAACTCTCCAATAGCTTTTGCAAAAAATGTTAAATTATTAAGCTGTTTATTTTCAGAAAATAAAATATGAGAACTTGCTAATGTTGCATGTCCACAAAATTCTATTTCACAAATAGGAGAAAACCATCTTATATGGTATATATCATCTTTATCTTGAACTAAAAATGCAGTTTCTGATAGATTGTTTTCTATTGCAATATTTTGCATTACACTTTCATCTAACCACTCATTTAAAATAATTACAGCTGCTTGATTTCCTTTAAATAATTCATCTGCAAAAGCATCTACTATATCAATTTTTAATCTCATTTTATACCTTATTTATTTTAAATATTAAAAACCATTTTTTTTAGTTTTTCTAAATAATTTTCAAATGCTATATTATTATAATTTTTTGACTTTTTATTCATAAAACCATGATTATATATACTTATTTCAACTTTTATATTTTCTTTTTCTAATAAAATATTTGATATTTGTTTTGTATCAAAGCATTTTTCATATTTTGCAAAAAATATATTCGTATTAACTTTTGGTTCTAATTGCAAATATTTTCTAATTAAAGAAGGATAAAAACATATTACTTTTTTTAGATTATGCAAATGTAAAGAAGCTAATCTCCATGCAACAGTTCCTCCTGCACTAAATCCAAGAATAACATCAATATTTTCTTTTTTACAAATATTCAATGCTTTTTCAAAATATTTTTCATGTCCGCACTTTTTTATAAAACTCTCATAAGCTTCTTGTTCATCTAAAAAAAAGAGTTTTTCATCTTCATAAGGATCTAAAATATTCAAATTACTTGTAAAGTTTATTAATTCATTAGACAAATAAACTTTACCAAAAATATCTGTCAAAACAAGAATTTTCAAATTTTATAAACCATTAACTATATTAATTGGTTTTTTACCTTCAATTACTCTTTTTGCATTCAATGCAGCTTTATTTCTCATATCAAATTCTGCTTTATCACTATAAAATGCTGTATGCGGATTGATAATAAATCTTCCATCAAGCCATTGTTCTTTGGCTCTCCATGCATCTAACATTAAGCCATCACCAGCTGGCTCATTTGGTAATACATCTAAGTTTACACAATTTAATTGTCCACTTTTTAAAGGTTCATAAAAAACATCTAAATCTTTCACAATTGCACCACGTGCTGTATTTACAATAGAAGCACCCTTTTTCATCTTTGCAATAAATTTTTCATCTATCATCGCTCTTGTTTCATCAGTTAAAGGACAATTTATTGAGATAATATCGCAAGTTTCCAAAAGTTCATCAAGTGTATCAAACCTTTTTGCTCCAAGCATTTTTTCTGTTCCTGCTGATAAATAAGGATCATAAAAATGTGTTTGAAATCTAAGTGCATTTGCTTTTAAAATAACACTTCCTCCAATTCTTCCTGCACCAATTACACCAAGTTTATAATCACTTGTTCTTTTTATATAATCTAGTGTATTTATTTGCCAAGAATCTCTATAATCTCTACATTTATAATCATATCTTGAAATACCTCTTGCAATATTCATAATCATTGCAATGGCACTATCACTAACTTCATCTGTACCATAATCAGGAGTATTTGCTGCGTAAATTCCTTTTTGCTTAAAATAGTCTAATTCTTGAAAAACATCATACCCAACACCATATCTAATCATTGCTTTTAATTTTGGTAATTTATCTACAAACTCTTTTGTAATTTGTTTATGCCAAACTATTATTACTTCTATATCTTCATGTAAACTATCTGATAATTCATCACCTAATACATCTTTTTCAATATAAGGATCAACAACTTTATCAGTTATATAAACTTTATTCATTTATACTCTCTCCTAAAAAATTATATTTATATTTCTTTTGATTTTAAACCTTGTTTTTCATCAAGTCCTAACATAATATTCATACATTGAACTGCTGCACCTGATGCACCTTTTCCAAGATTATCTAATCTTGAAATTACTACCATATCAGTTTCATTTTCATATACAGATATTTCTAATGTATTTGTATTATTACATTTCATTGGATTTAATAACCCATTATCTAAATACTCGTCATTATTTTCTATTATATTTATAAATTTTTCATCTTTATAATATTCTTTATATATATTTAGTATCTCTTCTCTTGAAACTTTTGTTTTAAAATCTTTCTTAACTAAATAACTCATTACAAGCATACCTTGTTTAAAGTTACCAACACTTGGCGTAAAAAGTGGAGCTTCATCTAAATCTAACATATATTTCATTTCTGGTAAATGCTTATGATTTAATCCTAATGAATATGGTCTTTGACCTGCTATATTTTCAAAGCTTCCGCTTTCATAATCATCAATCATACCTTTTCCTCCACCACTAAATCCAGTAATTGAGTGACAAATTAATTTATATGATTTATCTAAAATATCTTTTTTAATTAATGGTTTCATTGCAACTATTAAACCACTTGCATGACATCCTGGAACACAAACTTTAGTTGAGTTTTTTATCTCATCTCTTTGAGTTGGTGTAAGTTCAGGAACACCATATGTCCATTTTGGATTTGTTCTATGTGCTGTACTTGCATCAATAACTTTTACTTTTTCATTTGATATTAAACTAACAGAGTGTTTTGAAGCAGCATCAGGTAGACATAAAAAAACTAAATCTGCACTATTTAATAACTGTTTTTTTACTTCATCATTCTTTTTATCTTCTTCATTAATTGTAAGTAATTCTATTTCATCTCTATTTTCTAACATTTCATGAATTTTTAGACCTGTTGTACCATATTGTCCATCTACAAAAATTTTATATTTCATTTTTACCTCTAAAATATTATAATTATTACTTCACAAGTTTATCTAAAATTTGTTTTCATTAGGATTTTATAAAATAAGGAGTTTCATTGAACAATCAAAAAAATCTTTTCATTTCTACATTTATAGTTATGATATGCACATATTTATATATATTTGGAGAAGAAAAAACTATAAATCTAATTTCAAAAGAGTACATTTATATAATAGCATTTACAATAGTATCACTAACTTTTTGTTTTTTTAAATTTAAACTGAAAGATTTTCAAGTAGTAGAATTTATTCCCACAAATAATGTTTCACTAAAATCAACAGTTATATTTTTTATAATTTTTGAAATATACGATTATTTTAGTGAAGATGGTTTTAAAGGAATGATATCACAATGGTTTATATATTGGATACTTGGAGTTACAATACTTATTTTAACTCATACAATAAATTATTATAAAAATTATCAAATACTACGAAAAATAAGTTAATTTTTTTATTCTATAATAAAACCTAACTTTTTTATTTTTTATAAAACACCATAAAATGGCTATTTTCCACTAGTGTTACAATAATTGTAACCAAGATGTTACCAGCTTAATTTATAATTCCAACATCAAATTTCAAAAAAGGAAAATAGTCAATGAAGAAAGTATTATTATTCACAGCTTTAGCATTAAGTACAACAATAGCTTCAGCAGCAGATATTAAAGGTAGTGGAGCATCGTTCCCATATAGTGTTTACCAATCATGGATTAAAGCATATCACAATGCAACACAAGTTCAAGTTGATTACGTAAAAAAAGGTAGTTCAAGTGGAATTAAAGATATTAAAGCAAGAGCAGTTGATTTTGCTGGTTCTGATGCACCTTTAAATCCAAACCAATTAAAAAAAGCTAGATTATATCAATTCCCTGCAGTTGTTGGTGCAGTTGCAATTAGTTATAACGTTCCAAATGCAAAAGGTTTAAAATTAAGTAGAGAAGCTTTAGCTCAAATTGCTTTAGGAAAAGTAAAATATTGGGATAACTCTTTAATTACAAAAACAAATCCAAATATAGATCTTCCACATAAAAAATTAACTTTTGTTCATAGAGCTGATGGTTCTGGTACTACATTTAACTTCACATACTACTTAAGTAAAATTTCTAAAGAGTGGAGAAAAGAATTCGGTGCTAAAAAATCTTTAAATTGGCCTGGAGATCATCATGTAGGTGGTAAAACAAATACAGGTGTTGCAGCATTAGTAAAACAAACTCCATACTCAATTGGTTATATCGATTATGCAGATGCTAAAAATAATAACTTACATATGGCTACAGTAGAAAATAAAGCAGGAAACTATATTAAACCTGAATTAAAATCTTTTCAAGCAGCAGCAGCAAAAGCTGATTTAGATCCTAAAAAAGATTTCTTTGCAGTAATTGGTGATCCAGCAGGTGAAAAAGTATATCCAATCGTTGCAGCTACATTTATCCTTTTACCAAAAGAAAAACCAGAAGTTAATAAAAAAGTTACAGCTTTTTATAACTACTCGTTTAAAAATAGTGCTCATTTAGCAACTGAATTAGGTTATGTTCCATTACCAGATAGTTTAACTAGTAAAATTAGAAAATACTGGTCAGAAAAAGGTGTAAACTAATCAGTAAAAATAAAGCGTAAGTCTTATGACTTACGTTAATCTCAAATTGATGGTCAGGTAATATGGAAAAAATTTTTAAAAACGTCTCTTTATTAAGTGCTTCACTTGTACTTGTAATATTAATCGGAATATTCGTTACTCTATTTATGTCTTCAAAACATGCAATGAATGAGTTTGGTCTTGGTTTTATAACAAACCCAGCATGGCAAACAGAAGTTGCATTAACTCCACAAGAAGCTAAAAACACGGTTGTTGATGAATATAGTCTTTTCCCAGATGAAGAGCCTACAAAAACAATTTATGGTGGTTTAGTTCCAATTATTGGTACTGTTCTTTCAACTTTAATTGCATTAGCATTTGCACTTCCAATTGCAATGGGAATTGCAGTATTTTTAGCAGAAATTGCACCCAAAAATGTATCACATGTTGTAGGAATAGCTATTGAGTTGCTTGCTGCAATTCCTAGTATTATATTTGGTATGTGGGGGCTATTTTATTTTGCTCCTATAATTCAAAAGTTAGTTGGAGGTTATCAAGTATCTTTACTAACAGCAGGACTTGTTCTTGGTATTATGATTTTACCATTTATGGCTGCAATTACTAGAGATAGTATGAAAACTACTCCTGATATTTTAAAGGAGTCTGCATACGCTTTAGGTGCAACAAAATTTGAAGTTATTAAAGATGTAATTTTCCCTTATTCAAAAGTTGGTATTATAGGTTCAATTATTTTAGCATTGGGTCGTGCATTAGGTGAAACAATGGCCGTTGCTTTTCTAATTGGTTCAGTTTTCGAACTTCCAAAAGCATTAAATTCACCTACAATTTCAATTCCAGTAGCACTAGCAAACAACTTTGGTGAAGCAACAGGACTTGGTGCTTCTTCATTATTTTATTTAGCATTTTTACTATTTTTAATTAGTTTTATAGTTATTTCAATTGCTAAGTTTTATTTTCTTAAAAAGGTTAAATAATGAGATTACTACTAAATAAAATAGTACTTCTTTTAGCTATTTTATCTGCGTGCACGGGTTTAGCTTTTTTAGCTTGGATTTTAATAACACTATTTTTAAAAGGAATTACTTCATTTCATTTTAGTTTATTTGTAGATGATTTAATTAGTAATGGACTAAGAAATTTAATTGTTGGTCAATTTATTATGGCAGGACTTGCTTCATTAGTTGGTATTCCAATTGGTGTTCTAGCTGGAGTATATCTTCAAGAATATGGATATAACAGCAAGTTCACTAGAATAGTAAGAGACTTAAACGATATTATGGTTAGTGCTCCATCAATTGTAATAGGTGCTTTTGTTTATGCAATTATTGTTATTCCATCTGGAGGAGCAAGTGGTTTTGCAGGAAGTATTGCTCTTACAATTATGATGATTCCAATTGTAATTAATACAACAGATAATATGCTTTCATTAGTTCCTACAGAACTAAGAGAAGCTGGTATTGCAATTGGAGCTAGTAAATATAGAGTTATTATGGATATTATTGTAAAAGCTGCAAAAGTTGGTATTATGACAGGACTTCTTTTATCTTTTGCAAGAATTATAGGAGAAACTGCACCATTACTATTTACAAGTGGTACAAGTAACTATTTTACTTTAGATTTAACACAAACATTTCCATCTTTAACTGTAAGTATTTATGACTTAGCAAATGACCCAGTACAAGCAAGTAGAGATTTAGCGTGGGCTGCTTCATTCATTTTAACAGCATTAGTTCTAATGATTAATCTACTTGGAAGATATTTAACAAGACACAAAGGATAAAATTAATGTCAATTATGAATATAGAAAAATTTAGCTTCAAATATGCAGGGGCTAGTGAAGACTCTTTAAAAAATATAAATTTACCTATCAAAAAAAATAAAATCACTGCATTAATTGGTCCTAGTGGTTGTGGTAAATCAACACTTCTTAGATCATTAAATAGAATTCATGATTTATATCCAAATAATAAATATGATGGAAGATTGATGCTTCTAAACCAAAATTCAAATAAAATGGAAAATATTTTAGATATAAAAAAAGAAAATGATTTTATAAAACTAAGACAAAGAGTTGGAATGATTTTCCAAAAACCAACTCCATTTCCAATGAGTATATTTGATAATGTTGCCTATGGCCTTAAAATAGCAGGTGTAAAAAACAAAACTGAACTTGAAGATAAAGTTGAAGCTGCTTTAAAAGGTAGTGCACTTTGGGATGAAGTTTCTGATAGACTAGATAAAAGTGCGATGGGTCTTAGTGGTGGTCAACAACAAAGATTATGTATTGCAAGAGCAGTTGCTGTAAAACCAGATTTATTGCTATTTGATGAACCAACTTCTGCACTTGATCCAATATCAACAGCAGCAATTGAAGAACTTATTACAAGATTGAGAAATGAAGTAAGTATTGCTATTGTTACACATAATATGCAACAAGCTAGTAGAATTAGTGATTATACAGCATTTATGTATCTTGGAAATTTAGTTGAATACAATCATACAGAAGACATTTTCATCAATCCAAAAGAGAAGAAGACAGAAGATTATATTACAGGGAGATTTGGTTAATGTTAAAAAAATATACTCAAGATTTAGAAAATTTACATGATAAAGGTGTAAATATTGTAAGAAATATTCTAAAATCAAACAATTATATCCTTGAAGCATTGCAGACTAATAATCTTAATGTTTTAGATGATGCAAGAAATTGTTTAAAGCCTATTTCAAATGAGAGTTTAGAAATAGACAATGGGATAGTTAAACTCTTAGCACTAGAGACACCAGAAGCAAGTGATTTAAGAAGAATTGTTTCTTTTTTTAAAATAACAAATGAACTTCAAAGAACTGCTTCTAATACAAAAGGTATTATTAAAAATTTTGAACTTTGTTATAATACATTAGATAAAAAATATATAGAAGAGTACACAATTCCACTTCAAAAAACAGCAGTTTCTTGCCTTGAAGGTCTTTTAGCCATGACTGAAAGTACAAATGAAAATGTAAAAGAAAAATTTAATCTAGTTTTTGAAGCACAAGAAAAAACTGATGAACTATATAACCTTTTTCAAGATAATTTAATGAAAGAGAACAAAGAAATTGAAGAGTTCAATCAATATGCAAAAGTTCTTAATACATTAAGAAAATATGACAAAATTGCTAATAGATCACTTGATATTGCTTATTTAATTGTTTATGCAAAACTTGGTGGAGTATTAGGTGAAGTAGAGATTTAATCTCTACTTCATCAAATCTCTTCAATACTTACCTAAAATAAAGTAATAATACTTTAAGTCTACAAGATGTAAAATATTTTTCTCAAAGGAGAAAATATGAATGATATTTTAAAACCAAGAAATATAAATAACTTAAATTTAAAAAATTCACTAATTATGGCACCATGTTGTATGTATAGCGCACAAAAAGATGGAAAACTTACACATTTTCACTTTTCTCATTATGAAGCAAGAGCAATTGGTGGAGTTGGACTTATTATAATTGAAGCAACTGCAATTGAACCAAAAGGTAGAATTTCTGATAAAGATTTAGCATTATATAATGAAGAGCAAGCATTACTACACAAACAACTTGTAGAAAATTGCAAAAGTTATGGAACAAAAATGGGAATTCAATTAGCCCATGCAGGAAGAAAAAGTCAAGTTGAAAATTCAACTCCTATTGCTCCAAGTAGTATAAGATTCAATGAAGAATATAAACTGCCCAAAGAAATAACAATTGAAGAGATTGAAAAAATTAAAAAGTCTTTTGTAGATTCTGCAATTTTAGCAAAAGAAGCAGGATATGATTTAATTGAACTTCATAGTGCACATGGATATTTACTTTGTGAATTCAATTCACCACTTACAAATAAAAGAGATGATATTTATGGTGGAAGCTTAGAAAATAGATGTAGATTAACAGTTGAAATAGCAAAAGAGATAAAAGAAGCAACAAATATTGCTTTAAGTGTAAGAATTAGTGCAACAGAATGGAGTAAAGGAGGATGGAGCATAGAAGATAGTATTTACTTATCAAAAGAGCTTGAAAAAGTTGGAGTTGATGTAATTCATGTATCTGCTGGTGGAAATCAATCAAATCCAGAAAATATGCCAAAACTTGAACCTTTATATCAAGCTAATTATGCAAAACAAATAAAAGAAAATATTAATATTCCTGTTATTGCAGTTGGATTGATCAATACATATGAACAATGTCAAGAAGTTTATGATAAAAATTGTGCTGATTTTATTGCAATGGGAAGAGAACTACTTAGAAATCCAAATTTAATTCAATATTTCTTAAAAAAAGAAAATAAGCAAGATGAGTTCCAAGGACAATATTCAAGAGCTTTTAAATAAGAAAGAGTTAATTCTCTTTCTTATACTCCCTATTAAACATATGTTTTCTTACAAATCTTCCATATAAAACTTCAAATAATATTGAAACTAAAATAAATGCAAAAAATATTATAACTGCATTTTTATCAGTTTGATAAGTATGAATAATTAGAGTTGATAAAGCAATAAAACTAATAATACAACTTATAATAAGTATAATTTTACTTGCTTTTATTTGCTTATATAATTTTAATGCTGCTACGTTTACTATAAAAAAAATCAGTAAAAAACTAGCACTACCAATAATAGCAATTTGGGCTAAATTTATACTATTTGCTAAAATTAAACTAAAAAAAGCAGTAATAATAACACTTAATGTTGGAATATTGTTTTTTTCTGTATTAAAAACAGTTGGTAACTCACCATCAACTGCTAAAATATACCCTAACCTACCATTTCCATATATAGTTGCATTTATTGCTGAAAAAGTAGCTAATAAAGCAGTAACTGAAACTATTGTAAAACCGATTTGTCCAAGAGCAGGTTTTGCTGCTATTGCTAATGCATAATCTTTTGCTTCAAGTAGTTTATCTTCACTTACAGTTCCTATTGAAGTTACTGCAATTAATAAATATAAAATAATTACTAAAATAACAGAAATGTAAAATGCTTTTGGAAGATTTGATTTTGGATTTTTTATATCTTCTGCTGAATTTGCAATAAGTTCAAAACCTTCATATGCTACAAAGATTATCATACCAGCAACAAGAAGTGAAATACTTCCTTCCCAATGTTTAGGAGACAATCTATCATAATCAAGATATGAATAACTTGCAACTATTACAACAATCAATAAAACTACTTTTATAAATACAATAAAAGACTCTGATTTACTTACAAAAGAAGCACTAATTAAGTTTATAACCAAAGGTAATAAGATAGCTAAAGATATAAAAAAATGATTAAAAAATTTTGTTTCATTATCCAAAAATAATACTTGAGAATAAGAAGAAAACGCAACTGCATATAAAGATATAGTAACTAAATAACTAAGCCAAAGCATAAAATTTACACTTCCAGATAGATAATTGTGCCCAAAAGCTTCATCTATAAAACTTACAGTTCCACCTTTACTTTGAAACTTCACAGATAGTTTTGCATAAGAGTATGCAGTTAATATAGCTACAATTCCAGCGAGCAAAAAAGCAATAACTGTTGCGCCATGAGCTAAAGAAACAGCTTCACCTAAAACAGCAAAGATTCCTCCACCAACCATGCCACCAACACCAATAGAAATAGCTCCTAATAGACCAATTGTTCTAGTGTTATTTTTATTATTCAAAAATAAATCCTTTATAAATATAATTTAATCAAACACTTTTTATAATTTTTAAAACATATAATAATACAACTGCTCCAATAGTTGACATAATTATTGAGCCTATAAATCCACCTGCACTAAGACCAACTGCTGAAAATACAAAACCACCAATTACAGCACCTATAATACCAATTACAATATTTCCAATAAGTCCAAATCCTCCACCAGTCATTATTTTACCGGCTAACCAGCCTGCAATTGCACCTATTAATAAAAATACTATTATATTCATTCGCAATCCTTTTTATAACTTATTTAATATTAACTGAATTATCTTTAAGTTTAGAAAATAAAAAGATATTTATTTTAACTACACAGAAAGTAAAATTAAGAGATTATATATGTTGCACATAGTTTTAACTATGTGCAATCTTTTTTTCTGTAAAAAGATAATCTTTTAGCTCTTTATCAAAAGTTGCATCTTTTCGACGAATCCATTCTAAAACCATTGCTGCATGCTCTTTTTCTTCATCTCTATTATGAATTAAAATTGCTTTTAGTTCCTCATCTTTACAGGCATCTACTCTTTGATTGTACCAATCAACAGCTTCTAGTTCTTCCATTAAAGAGACTATTGCTCTGTGCATATCACGTGTTTCTACACTTATTTCTTCAATTGGTTCATGATAACCTTCACTTGCCATTTTTTCTCCTTTTTATTTAATGTAACTTAATCATATTTTTTTTTACTGTAAAAAAGCTTACAATTATGAACTTATTATCTATTTTATTTTTATAATTGAACTTAATAAAAAGGTTATTTTATTTTTATTGGAAGTAAACTTAAAAAACTCAAAGCCTCTGGAAGTGAAAATTGTGCATTTTTTAAATCATTATTTTTAGGATTAATAAGATAGTTTCTTGAAGTTTCAAAGTTTGCTTTTTTTAGATTGTTATTGATAAACACAGTAAGTTCCAAATCACAATTATCAAATAATGAACCTTCTAAATTACACTCTTCAAATCCACAATCTTTTATAACTGTATTTATAAATTTCATCTTTCTTAAATCTAATAAATGAAATGAGTTTTGTGAAATATTACAATCATTAAATTTTATATCAAAAGGTTCATCACAATTACTCCAAGAAATCCCTATAAGTTTTGAGTTTTCAAAAGTGATATCATTAAAAATACAAGATTTTAGAATACTTAAAGACAAATCACATCCAATAAAAGTACACTCAGTAAATTTACAACCAATCATAATACTTTTAGAAAAATCGCAATTTTTAAAAGTACAATTATCAAAATAGATTTTATGCAATTCTTTTTCTTCTAATTTATTAAACTCTTCTTCCCAATAATCATCAGTTTTAAGCATATTTCTCTTTTTATTTCCATTTTAACATATTAATATTAAGTTATATTGGATTTTTTTTGAAAATTAAGTTTATTTTAAGCAATAAAGACAAAAATTATTGTACAATGTTTTTACACAAAGATGGTTCGAGTTACATCTTTAGTATGCTTTATTGATAACTTTGTTATACAGTACAATCAACCTAAAAGAAGAATCTCTCATTATTTTAATAAGACCATAATTGATACAAAATTAAAAAGGAATTACAATGGCAACATTAGTAAACGGAACAGTAAAATGGTTCAATAGCGAAAAAGGTTTCGGATTTATTGAACAAGAAAACGGTGGAAAAGATGTATTCGTACATTACAGACAAATTAATAACAATAATGGTTATGGTAGAGTTTCTTTAGAAGACGGACAAAAAGTAACATTTGAAATTGCTCAAGGTGAAAAAGGTCCACAAGCAGAAAACGTTACTGCTGTATAATTTTAAGTTTTAAGTAGCAAAATTGCTACTTAATTCGCTTTTCTTAATTTCTCAACGTTGCAATCAATCGATTTTTATCTTTCAAAAAACCAAATACATCAAATATAGAATTTACTAGAATATCAGAACTTAATAAAGTTTGAGTACATAACCCTTCGTCTTGTAAAATTGAAATACCAATAATAGACTCTTTTAACATTAAAGTATCATTTCTTCCATTTCCCACACAAAGTGTAGTTTTTGAATCTAAACTTTTTATAAATTCCAATTTTTTTTCATCTTGTTTTTCTTTACTTATAGTAATAACTTTGCAATTAGTATTTTTTAATTCACGCTCAACACTTCCATAAGTATCAGCAGTAATTACATAAAAATCAAAATATTTAGAAAATTCATTTATCATTTTATCTACATTTTCAATTAATTTACCATCAATTGCTATTGTTCCATTATAATCAAATACTATATTTTTAAGTTCAAAACTTTTTTTACTAGGTATATCTATTTTCATTTTACTTTCTCAAACTTCATTTCTAATTCTTCTTGATTTGTATTAGAATCAATTTGTTCTTTAATAATATTAAAACCATTTGATAGATAAAAATTGCATGCTTTTTTATTCTTTTTATATACAGTAAGAAATAAAGTATCATTTTTACTTTTTGCATCATCTATCAATTTTTTACCCAATCCTTTAGATTGATATTGACTTTTTATAAAAATTGCAGCCAAAGTAGTTTTGTATAAAGAATAAAATCCTACAATTTCAGAATCTTTTTCAATAACATAAGTTAAAGAATTTGGAATATAAATATCTTTCATATTTTGCACTTGTGATTCCCAAAAACTAGAACTTATAAAATTATGTGCAATTATAGATGCTTCTAACCAAATATCAACAATTTTATTAATATCTTGTTTGTTTGCTTTTCTTATCACTTCAAGAAACCTTCTTTTTTCTACTAACCAAAATACCACCAATAACAATAAGTATAATACCAATTAAAGTATAAATATCAGGAATCATATCACCAAGTAAAACACCAAAACCTATTGCAAAAGGAATATTTGTATAACTTACAACACCAATAATACTTGCTTTACTTAAACTATAAGCTCTTGTTAAAAACCATTGAGAACCAGTAGATATAACTGCCATCAATAAAACAAGAATCCATATAAAATAATCTGCATGTACTTTAAAATGTGCATAAGGAGTAAAAGATAGTATTACTGGAATAATCACACCTACACCCATAAAAGATAACATAATAACTCTTGCATCATAAATATCTTTTATTTTTTTTATTGTGGCATATGCTGCTGCTGCAAAAAAACCACCTAATACTCCAAGAATGTGTTCATACGATATCTCTATTCCAAATGGTTTCATTATAAAAATAATTCCTAAAAAACCTATGATTAAAGCAATAAAAGTATTAAAACTTATTGACTCTTTCATCAAATAATAAGCTAATATTGTCACAAAAAAAGGTGATGTCTTATTTAATACAACAGCTTCACCAAGAGGAATAGTAGCAATTGTAAAAAAGAACAAAATCATGGCTAAACTACCAAATAAACCCCTTAAAAAAAGCAGATGTAATTTTGAAGTATCTATTTTAATATGAGATTTTTTTATACTAAAAATCACCATCATTGCACCTAATAAATTTCTATAAAAAACTATTTCCATTGGATCCATATGAAAAGATAGATATTTTGCAATAGCGCCATTTACTGCTCCAAGTAAAGCACTTAATAGCATAAATAAAACGCCTTTGTCTATTGATTTAAATTTTTCTTGCATTAAAACTATTTTAATCCTTGTTCTCTTAATTTATCTTTTTTACTTTTTCTTTTACCCTTTGTTGGTTGAGGGCCTTTTTGTTTTTTTTGTTCTTTAAAAGTAAAATCAAATCCGTCAATTTGTTCTTTTTTTATATCAAGTTTATATCTTTTTTCTATTAATTTAAAATGAGCTAAATTATCATTGTCTAAAAATGATATTGCAGTTCCACTCTTCCCTGCCCTTGCAGTTCTTCCAATTCTATGTATATAATCTTCTGTACTTCTTGGCAAATCATAATTTACAACACAATCAATATCATCAATATGTAATCCTCTTGAGGCAATATCAGTAGAAAAAAGTACACGAATTTTTTTATCTTTAAAATCATCAAGCGTAAGAATCCTTTCTTCTTGAGTTAAATCTCCATGAAAAGACTCTGCACTAAAGCCATTTTTTCTGAACTTATAAGCTATATTATCAGCTGCTCTTTTTGTTGGCATAAAAACTAATACTGATTTAAACTTATTTTTCTTTATTAAATATCTTAACAATGCACTTTTATTCTGTTTATCTACAAGTATTGCTCTTTGTATTACTTCTTCTACATGTGATGTTTTACTTTTTATTTCTACTTTTTTTGCACTTGTAGTTACTTTTGAAGCTATATCTATAACTTTTTGTGAATATGTTGCTGAAAAAAATAGATTTTGTCTTTGTGTTGGAAGATGTTTTAAAAGTACATCTAACTCCTCTTTAAAACCCAAATCAAGCATTTTATCAGCCTCATCCAATACAAAATATTCAAGATTAGATAAATTGATCTGTTTTTTATCTATAATATCAAGTAATCTTCCTGAAGTTGCAACTACTACATCACAACCTTTTTGAATCTTTAAAAGTTGATCTCCTATTCCCTCACCACCAATAACTGAAACAATAGAAGGTTTATGAGTAAAAAATTGACTCATATTTGAAAAAGTATCAGCAATTTGTAAAGTCAATTCTCTTGTTGGCGCTAATACCAATACTTTTATCTTTGCTTTTTTTTCTATTTTATTTTGTTTTAAAAGTTCTAATAAAGGAATTACAAAACTTGCAGTTTTTCCACTTCCTGTTTGTGCTTGTGCCATCACATCTTGTTTTGTTTTAATAAGAGGAATAACCTCTTTTTGTATATCTGTTGGTATTTTATAGTTATTTTTTTCTAATGCTTTATTTAGCTCTTTAGATAAATTAAATATATCAAATGACAAATTTTTCCTTTTGTTTTCTAATAAAATTTTTTAAGTAATTCTTTCTCTTCATCAAGTGAAAGAAACCTATATTTCCCTAATTCTAAGTCAAGTTTAAAACTTCCAATACTAACTCTTTCAAGTTTCAAAACTTTTAAAGGTGTTCCAAATTTAAAGTCTTTCATTGCCCCAAAAAGTCTACGAATATGACGATTTTTACCTTCATCTATGCTTATTCTTAACTTTGTTTTTGCTCCACCAGTACCTATTTTTTCTACTTGTAAAGCTTTTAATAATCCATATTTTGTATCTATACCTTTTAAAGCTAATGAAATATGTTCATCTGTAACATACCCTCTAACCCAAATTTCATAGATTTTTATACAATTTTTTGGCTTTGTTAAAAAATTTCCTACTTTTCCATCTTTTGTAAAAAGTAGCAATCCTCTTGATTCCAAATCCAAACGTCCTATAGGCATCCACTCATCTTCATAAACCCAACCAGGAAGAAGATCATAAACAGTTTTTCTTCCTAACTCATCTGAACGAGTAACAACATACCCTTTTGGTTTATTTAAAGCCAATAATTTTGTCGAATTTTTTGTTGTATTCATAAGGTTTGTTCCTTAGGTTTTAAAAGAGAAATTGAATTAAGATTGTTAGTAATAATTAATATTGAGTTTTCTTCTTATTCAAGACTCTTAAAAAAACAAAAGTTTTATTAAGAGTATTAAAACCTTTTAATTAATATGTATTATATATTTAAAAGTCTTAATTTAATGATATTTTAGTAGTTATAACTTTTATTATTTCCAGTTGACTTCTCTTCACATTGTTGATTATAAACTCTTGCTACATGAACCATACTAATAAGCTTTATTAGAGGTTTTAGTAAAAATTGTGCACTTCCTACGATAAATAGCCAAGTACCACTTTTCATTAAAGAGTCATACAAAAAGAAAAAACTACCTATCAAAAACCAAAGAGCAATAAAAAAATCATTTATTGCAACTAAAAATTCATATCTTCGTTGAATAACAATATGTCGGTTTCCAATATCAACATCTAGTTCATTTTCCTTCTCATAAAAAATCAATCTAAATCCTTTTTTTATCTTTTTTACAATATAAAATAACAAAAAGTTATAAAAATAATTTTAATTTTCTGTATTAGAATTTTTATTTTCTGATGATTCAGAAATTTCCTCTTCTATTTTATTCTCTTTATTAGCTAATTTTTTAAGACGCTTTTCCTCTTTTTTCTTCTGTTTTTCAATCTCTCTTGCTCTTTTTTCATAGTTATAATTTGGTTTTGCCATGTACGTCCTTTTTTAGTATATAAACTAATAGAACAGTTAATTATTAAAAATATACCAAATGCCCTAAAAATCTAAGTTTTTATAATAACTTAGAGTATAACAAAGTTTTTGATATTTTTTCTTAAATATAAAGTATTGTGATTTTTTTAGTTATAAAAGTAATTTAATCAATTATAATCTTACAGCATAATAATAAAGAGAAGAAAATGAAAAATATGCCCTCAATCATCTTTCTTATTCTCCATTTAATACAGACATAACAGTAGCTCTACTTGTATTTAATTCTTTTGTTATTTTGGTTATATTTATATCACCACTATTAGTATAATAGTTTTCATCATCTAACATACGTAAAATCTCATCTTTTTTATCTAAAAGCTCTTGTGATGTTGCTCTTTTGGCAAATGTAAAATCCTCTTCACTCATAGTTTTCATAGCTTCTAAATCTCTTTTTATTGTTGGTACTGTAACACCAAGTTCTTTTGCTAAATCTTTTGCTTCTTCTATACCATTTGATATTAGCTCTTTTATAGCTATTCTTCTTGTTTTGATTTTACGTCTACGATGATATGAAATTTTCATCTTTAATAACCCTTTTTTATATCTATTGAAATCGGGATTATTCCTTTTTCATAATATTGCTTAAGATTTTTTGAAACTATTTTTGAAGCACTTGCCATATCTGTTGGGCCAGAGATATGTGGTAAAATTGTTATATTTTCATTTTCCCATAACAAAGAGTCGCAATTAAGAGGCTCTTCATAAAATACATCCAAAATAGCATGGGAAAGCTCAGATTTATTAAGTTTTTCAACTAAATAATCATAGTCAATAATTCCAGCTCTTGCAAAATTTATTATTGAAGCATTTGAATTAAGTAAATCTAACTTTTGTTTATTTAGTAAATTATTTGTTTGTTTTGTTAAAGGTAATAAACAAACTACAATATGGGCTAATTTAAGTGCAGTTTCTAACCCTTCATCTCCATGATAAGTAATAACCTCATCTATTTGTTTTTTACTTTTTGACCATCCTAAAACATTAAAACCATTCTTTTTTAATTTAAATGCACTTGCAAGTCCTAATTTACCTAAACCTAAAATTAAAATATTTTTATCTTTTGATAGTGTTTCTATATGAGGTTTCCATATTTTTTGTCTTTGTTGACTATGGTATAAATGCATATTTTTATGTAAATATAAAGTCCAAGCTAAAACTGATTCAGCCATGGTATTAGATAAAACTGGATCAACCATACGCACAATTTGAAAGGAAGGATTTGGTATTGAATCAAGAAGTTTTTCAACACCAGCCCAAAGACTTTGAACCCATTTTAAATTTTTCATTTGTAAAATATTTGAGGGATTAGGATTTGCGATAATTGCAAACTTTGCATTTAATTTTTGTTCTTTTGATAAATCATCAAATAGTACAATATTATATTCACTCATTTCATCTTGTAAGTATTTCAACCACAAGTGTGTTATTTGTCTATCTGAGCCACTTACAAAAGGAATTATTTTTTTCATAATACTCCATTTTTCTTTTATATTCTATACATATTTATAATTTTATTTTATCATAAAGTTTATTATTGAAATTAGTATAACATCTCAAACTTTCTAATTTTTAAAGTTATATAAAATTAATAGAAAAAAATTGTTATAATTCCACAGTAAGGGTAAAAATGAATAAAACAATCAATTTAAAAATAAAATCGAGATTTGTAGAAGAGTACCAAGATAAATATCCACTTATCCAAAAAGAGATTTTTCAAAATATTGAAGATTTAAATGAAGAAGGAATTATTATAAATCTTCTTTCACCAAATAATAAATTTATAGCAAAAGGATATTATGGTAGACAAAATAAAGGATATGGATGGGTTCTATCATACAATAAAGAAGAACAAATAGATAAAACATTTTTCATAAATAAAATAAAAAATGCAATAACTTATAGAAAAGATTTTTATGAAGATGCAAAAAATAATATTACAACTGCATTTAGAGTTTTAAACGGAGAAGGTGATAAACTAGGTGGACTTACTATAGATTATTTTGATGGATACTATATGCTTACTTGGTATAGCTTAGGTATTTATAGTTTCAAAAATACAATATTAGAAGCATTACAAGAGGTTTTAAAACAAGATAAAACATACAAAGGTATCTATGAGAAAAAAAGATTTGATACAAAAGGACAGTATCTAGATAGTAAAAGTGATTTTGTTTGTGGGCTTCAGGCCCCTGCCCCAATAATAGTTCGTGAAAATAACGTCAACTTTGCAGTATATTTAGACGATGGTGCAATGACAGGAATATTTTTAGATCAAAAAGATGTAAGAAAAAATATACGAGACAAATATGCAAATAAAAAAACAATGTTAAATGCTTTTTCATATACAGGTGCATTTTCTATTTATGCTGCCTTAGGTGGTGCAAAAAAAACAACAAGTGTAGACTTAGCCAAAAGAAGTCTACTTAAAACAAGTGAGCAATTTGAAGTAAATAATATAGATGTAAACTCTCAAGAAATAATAGTTGATGATGTTTTCAATTACTTTAAATATGCCGTAAAAAAACAGTTTAAATTTGACATGGTAGTACTTGATCCACCAAGTTTTGCAAGAAGTAAAAAAATCACATTTAGTGTCTCAAAAGATTATGTAAAACTTTTAAAAGAAGCTATTCAAATCACAAATAAAAATGGAATTATTGTAGCCTCTACAAACTCAGCAAACTTTGGAATAATGAAGTTTCGACAGTTTATAGAAAAAGCTTTTAAGGAACTAAAAGAAAAATATGAGATTTTAGAAACATTCTCTTTGCCAAAAGATTTCAAAGTTGATGATAATTTTAGACAAGGTAATTACCTAAAAGTAGTCTTTATCAAAAAAAAATAAAAAGAAGTATTGAGTGAATATTTTTATGATTTTGCATCCAATAACTCTTTTATTGACAAAGGAAGAAATGAGCGAGATTTTTGAGTAATAGCTTTTTCATGTTTTTGCCAAAGTACGCCAAGATAAATAATAGTAAATCCAATAGCTGTTAAGGCTATAGGAAATAACAAACTATCTTTAAATACATCAGATGCTAGATAACCTAAATAACCACAACAACCCAAAGCACCAAAAACAACAAAAACTCTACGAACTAACAATACACCAACGCCAATCATTAAAAGGTTTATACAAAAATAAATAAATTTTGAAAGTTCACTATCTGAGCTTTGAAAAGACAAACCACCCCAGAATGCAATCACACCAAATATATAAATCCAAAAAGCATAATCAGCTTTTTTATATAAACGAATATCAATCAAAAATCCAAGGACTATCATTAATAAACCAGAATATAAAGAAACTAATTTTCTTAATTCCCAAGTAACATCACCACCAGAAATCATCGCAGTAACATCCATAGTCATGTACCATAGTGTTACAGCAATAGGCATTATTAAAAAAGGATATTTATATTTCCATGCAACAAAAGTACCAACGGCTAGTGTGCCTAACTCCATATATAACCAATGCCACTTTATATATCTATGGTAATCTTTGTATACAGTTTCATCAGGCCAAACTCCTATGTATTGTTGTAAGCCATAGATTGCTAATGGTGTTAGACAAACAACAAATGTTGCACAAATACCTGCTGGTATAATCAGATGTTTACTAGAAAATGAATTGCTAAGTTTTAAACCTATTCCAGCATATAAAAGTGAGATGAAAAATATTCCAGCTCCTCCAAATGACTCCCATCCAAGATTCATAAAAAGCGTCATAGCACCTATAGCTATAAGCCCACCAAGGTAATAAAGAACATGAGTAAAAGTAAATCTTGGTACACTTTCAGGCTGAACAATCAAAAATTCATACAAAGCATCTGCTTGTTGAAGTGAAATTATATTTTTATCAACTGCTTTTTTTAATTTTTTCTTTGTTACTTCCATTTTATGCCTCATTATTTAAGTAGTGTCTAATTATCAAATATACATTTATTATAATATGTTAACAAGTGGGATTTTTTGGTATATAATATTTTTAAATACAAATTTTATTTTTTATAATCAATATGCATATTTTATATCTAAATATAGTTGACAAATATATAAAACTTATAATTATTGAAGCTGTAATTTATAATCTATTTTCAATCTTCATTACTTGATAAAATTTTAATTAGAAAACTATAACGAATAAATATTACAAAATTTAATTTCAACTACCACCAAGTTATAAAAAAGCTTTGAATTTTATCTTCTTTTTTGTTTTTTAACCAAACAAGAGAAGATTTTTTATAACTTAATAATAGTTCAATTTCAGTTATAACTTCATCAAAACTTTTCCATATTTGGTTTGAGTTACAATCACTAACCCAATCATCTCTTAAAGGTAAAAAGTATTCAAACTCTTTAAAATATTCTTGATTTACAAACTCTTTATACTTTATATAAAAACCTTTTATACAATTATTATTTACAATAGGTATCTTTTTAGCTAATAAGTGTAAAGGAACATATATATTTCCTTTGAAACAAACCTTTTGTTCAATATTATTTATATCAATTCCATATAAATACTGTCTAGTCTCACTTTTATATAACAAAGGAAGTTGCTTGTTTTTTAATTTATCTATTTTCTTTATAAAAGAGTCATCTTTATTTGGACCAATAAACCTATCAATCTCATTGTTAAAAGAGGTATCATACAAATAATATTTATAAATATGCTCTATGTGCAAATATTTTTGATTTTTTTTATCATAGATTAAAAAATCTAATTCACCAAGTGTTTGTTTATTATGAATAATTTGAACATTGCTTTTTATGAACTCATAATTTGATGATTGATTTATATAAAACTCAAAAAAACGCTCTATTCTTTTGCCTAAAGGAAGTTTTTCTGTAATATTTAGTTTGTTAAAATCAAACTCATTTATCTTTTTTATATCTAGTTTAAACTGAGTAAGGGTATTTATTTCATCAAATAAATAAGGTGTATTTATAAATCCTAAAAATTGAGTTTTTAAATTATTCATTTTGTTAAAATCTTTAATAAAGAACCAGAACTTATTCCATGTATCCATTTTGGACGAGATATAATGCCTTTTGAAAGTAATACATAATGAAGAAGATACAAGTAAAAACCATACACGGGCCAGATAATAAAATTTAATTGAAAAGTAAAAGCATCAATCATTACCCATCTTAATAATATAAGTGAAGCCAATATATAAATAATCACTATACCTACTATTGCATCAGATAAACCTTCTAATAAAAGAATCCCTGTCATCTTGATTTTCTCACAAGTATCATCTACTTTTTATTCCTTTTAAAAAAAACTATTATCTCATCAAATTATATACTGAAAATACTATTATAAAGTTATCATTATCCTTTGTGACGATTCATAATCTCTATAGCAACCTGCAATCTTGCTGCTAAATTTAGGTCATTACGTGACAATGCATTCTCTACTCCCAAACGTGCTTTTTCAATAAAGTTGATGCGTGTATCATCTGTATTCATATCTACTGGATGACCAGATATTACTGAAATTTTCATTGTCATACCCAAAAAAGTAGAACTATCATCAAGCGACAATTTTCCATTGCAGATTTGCTCATTCATCCAATCAAACATTTCCTTGCGCGTCATACTAGTAAAATCTGCTTGCTTAACAACAGGCGTTTCAACTGTTGTAGCGTCTGCAAGTACAGATGAAAATGATGATTTACTAGTATTTGCAGTAGTAGATATCTGTGTATGTTGGTTGAAATAATTGTTTTCAGTGTTAATTTTCATAAAATCTCCTTACAGGTATAATAAAAGTTAATAAAATATTTTTTCAAATAATTACACAAACTGATACAAAACAATTTCATTAACAGCATCTGAATCTAACTATTGATACTGCTTTTTTTATACTTATTATGATAACGCATTAAACATAAATATCTCATATTAAAATCTGCCCTATTTTTCTCTATACTTTTCTATTTAAAAAGTGAGCTTTTTTTATACAAAAATATCTAAATATGTTGTGTTTATTGAATCTTTATATTTTAGTGTAGAATCATCAAGTCCTAGTCCTTTTTCTAATTGTCTAATTAATTTTGAACTATCATTTTTATATAAATAATTTTCAATATTAACCATAAAATTTTTTTCAAAATCTTTGTCAGTATTTAATCTTTCATATAATTTACTAAAATCTATACTTTCTTTTTCTTTTTCTAGTTCAAAATTTAATTGAAGTTCTTTTTGTTCATTTACACTTTTTTCATAGTAGCTAGCATGAAAAGCAATTCTACTAACTTTTGTTTGACCTTCTCTTGTATAGTTTTCATCATCATATGCCAAATGTGTTGTAGTATAATCTACTTGTGCATATATATTATAGTAATGTGTTCTTTCATCACCATCATATACAGTGAAGCTATCTTGAGAATTAGATGTTATAGTAAAATCTCCTGAGCCATCTTTCCCATTTTTGAAGTCTTCTATTATATCAGAAACTTTTCTTATGCCATTTACAGCATTTTTCAACCAAGGATATTCTTTTAATTGTTCTTTTGTTGCTTCATATTCTTTTCGTTGATTATCTACTTCTGAAATAGCAGAATTTATTTTATTTACTGTTTTTTCATCAAGTTTTTGTGCTTTGGGTAAAGGTAATATCTCTTTAAAAGAGTTTAATATGCTGTTTGAAGAATCTACTATCATAGGAGTCCTTTTTAAACTAATAATAAGAATTATATTATTTACATTATTAATAATAGTTTAAATTATATTTAATTTAATGTTACCATTTGAAGGATTTGTTATACGTTACTTTACCTCTGACAATACTGAAATTCTTTCTACATCTCGGCTAGGAAAATCAGGATTTTCATATACATGCGACTAATAAGTTTTTCCCTTTTTTTGTCCAAATTTAGGAAAGAAAAAATCAACATCCTGTGAGAAGAGATCCAAATAACTAGAATCACCACATCTATCTTCTCGAAATACTTAATTACTAGCTCAACTAAATCATTTTTTTTTCATAATCATTCCTTCATTTTTATTAATTTACATATTTCTTTATAATAATTTGTTATGTAAAAATTGGTTCATTTAAAATCAATGGTTTTATTAACAATATACTATTAATAAAACCATAAGCTATATACATCATAAATAAAAAATTGGTGTTATACTTATATCTGTAAATGGTGCATAAATAACACTAAAATTAAATAAATGGCCTGTTCTTATATTTTTTTTGCAACTTGGACATTCATAAAAATTACAATTTTTTTTCAAAATTTGATGAAATAAAATCCATTCCATAGGAATTGTCTTTTCATGACAATTAGGACATTGCTTCATATTTAACCTTTGCATAACGGTTGTCGTGAGCCAATACTAAACCCGCTCTTGGTTTTAGTATTGGTTTCCTCGTTTTTGTTATATTTAGTGATCTTCAAGTTTTTTAATAAAATCACTTCCCACATAGTCCTTAAATTGATTATATTTAAATCTATAAAATTCATTCCAATAGCTTACGATTCTATCTTTAGTTAATCTCCAATAGCTAGGGTTTTCTTGGATAAACTCTATATATGATTTTACATTGCTTTCATTAATATTTTCATTGATTATATTCAAAATTTCTATTAAATAACTTCCTGCATTAGAAATCATAAAGGGAATGATGAAATAATCATCTAACCCTAATAAATTTTCAATTCTTTTTTGTCTTACGTATCCGTCAGAATGACGAGTATAAAGACAATTAAGTATCTTTTTTTGTTGAGAGGTTAACCTTTCTTCTTTTAATAGGTTTGGTTCATCAAAATATATTCTTGAATTTATTGTTATTAATTCAGTTTCTAATTCAACTTGTTCACCTATTTCATGAATATAAGAAATTTCAACACCTAAACAATTTGTTACAGGCTTGTTGATAGGTAAAATTTTAATGACCTGTTTTACATCTAATTCAAGTTTTTTTGGAAAAGATTTATAAATTAGTTCTTTAACATCAGAAAGCTTTTGCTTATTATCTTCCATCTTTTCCTTTCATCATATAACTATTTATTAGTATTACATTAAAAAAGCAAAATATTCAAGCTTTAAGTAAAATCTGGGGACAGTATACCAATTAATCTAAATTTTTCTTTTATTTCAGTAAAAATCCGGGGACATTATGTATAATTAAATAGATATCAAAAAAATTTATAATTTTATTGATACTGTAAGCTTTTATTTGTAATAAATTATTGCTGTAAAATCAGCTCATTATCAGTAGGATTTAACTTTATTAAAATAACATCATAAAAATAAGCTAACGCCTCAAGTAAGGAACCAATTATAAGAAAAACAAATGATGAATTAATTGGAACATTGTCTAAAAAGAAACTTATAATAAGACCTAAAACACAAAGACCTGCCAATAAATGAACAATTCTCAAAAATAATCCTCGTATTAGCATCATAGGGTAAAACAATAACGATTTAAGTATTTTCATATTTATTTCCTAATTTATATTCTTTTTTCTAAAATTAAAAGTTTACTTTAGGTTGTGCTAGGTTTAGGTGAAGATGTACTAAAAGTACCTCGAACCTAAACCTAGTGTAAGATGAATAAAAGCTATCGCTTTTATTCCCATTCGATAGTTGCTGGTGGTTTAGATGAAATATCATAAACAACTCTATTAATCCCATCAACTTCGTTGATGATTCTTCTAGAGATAGTTTCTAATATATCGTGTGGAATATATGCAAAAGTTGCTGTCATTCCATCTGTTGCTTCTACTATTCTTACACAAACTGTGTTGTCATAAGTTCTGTTATCACCCATAACACCAACAGATTTTACATTTAGCAATACTGTAAATGCTTGCCATGTTTTATCATAGTATCCTGTTGATCTAAGAACATCAAGCATAATAACATCTGCTTTTCTTAATAATTCTAAGTCTGGTTTATTTACATCTCCCATAACTCTAATAGCAAGTCCTGGTCCAGGGAAAGGGTGTCTTCCAATCATATCTTTTGGAAGTCCAAGTTCTAATCCTAAAGCTCTTACTTCATCTTTAAAGATTTCTCTTAATGGCTCGATTAATTCAAATGTCATCCAATCAGGTAAGCCACCTACATTGTGGTGAGATTTGATTGTTTTAGAAGGCCCTTTAACAGAAACAGATTCAATAACATCAGTATAAAGTGTACCTTGAGCTAAGAACTCAATACCATCATGTTTTTTTGCTTCTTTATCAAATACTTCAATAAAAGTTTCACCAATAATTTTTCTTTTTTTCTCTGGGTCTGTAACTCCAGCTAATCTTTCTAAAAAGATTTCACTAGCATCTACTGTTATTAGGTTTACACCACGTGCAGCAAACATTGTTTCTACTTGTTCTCTTTCATTTGCTCTTAAAAGTCCATTATCAACAAATACTGGAATTAGTTGTTCACCAATTGCTTCAGCTAAAAGTGTTGCAACTACAGAAGAATCAACTCCTCCACTTACACCACAAAGAACTTTTTTATCTCCAACTTTTTCTTGGATTTTTGCAATTTGTTCTTTAGCAAAAGAACCCATATTCCAAGTAGAATCACATCCACAAATATGTTTTGCAAAGTTTTTAAGAAGTTTACTACCTTGCTCTGAATGATATACTTCTGGGTGAAATTGAAATGCATATACAAGTCTATTCATATCTGCAATTGCAGCATATGGAGAGTTTTCACTTATTGCAATTTTTTCAAATCCTTCTGGGATTTTTTCTACTCTATCTCCATGTGACATCCATACTGTTTGTCCATCACTTGTATCTTTAAATAGATCACTATCTTTTACGAAATTTAATTTAGCTTTTCCATACTCATGATGAGATGCTGGTATAACACTTCCTCCGAAATGTTGTGCGATTAATTGCATACCATAACAAATACCTAAAATAGGAAGTCCTAATTCAAAAATTTCACTATCTGGGTGATAAGAGTCTTCTGCATATACAGATGCTGGACCACCACTTAAAATAATCCCTTTAGGAGTTCTTGCTTTAATAGCTTCGATACTTTCACTAAATGGAACAATTTCACTGTATACACCAGATTCTCTTAGTTTTCTAGCAATGATTTGTGTATATTGACTACCAAAATCTAATACAACTATTGGCACATGTTTCATATATTATATTCCTTAATTAATTTCACATAAGAAGTGAGTTCTTATTTTTATTTTTTAATCTTAATATAATATCTAATAAGTGGTAAATTTTAAGTTAAATGAGTTTTTTTAAGAAGCGAAAAAGCTACTAAAAAATTAGTAGCTTTTTTATAATTTAGAAGTGGCTTACATGTAGAACTTCATATTGAAGATACCATACTAAAACAGATACAACATATCCAATAAACACAACCCATGCATATTTCATATGTGAACCGAATGTATAAATTCCATGTAGTTTACCCATAACACCAACACCAGCTGCACTACCAAATGAGATTAAAGAACCACCAACACCAGCTGTTAATGTAACCAACATCCATTGGTCAAGTCCCATTTCAGGATTTGCTTTTAATACTGCTGACATTACTGGAACATTATCAACTATTGCAGATAAGAAACCTACTCCAATATTTGACCAAGTTGGTCCTAATACTGATGGATCATATACATGTGATGCAAGTGCTAACCATCCAATAAAGTATAATCCTCCAACTGCTGCTAAAATACCAAAGAAAAATAATAGTGTATTATTTTCTATTTTTGCAATGTTATTAAAGATATTGAAGTGATCTTTACCATGTCTTTTCTTAAGTCCATAAGAATAAACTTTAAGTAAAGATAGACCAAACATCATACCCCACATTGCTGGTAAATGTAATACTTGATGTGACATTACTGCACAGAAGATTGTAAATACACCAAGAGCCATAACAACTTTTGCTCCTGCTGCCATTTCAGGTTTTTCTTCTTTTGAAGCATCAAAAACTGGTTTTTCATTTGGAACAAATCTAGCTAAGATAAATGCAGTTGCTAAGTATCCTAAAACTGCTGCTGGGAATAGATATAAGAAATCTGTAAATACACCTTTTCCTGCTGTCCATGCCATAAGTGTAGTAATATCACCAAAAGGAGACCATGCCCCACCAGCATTTGCTGCAACAACGATATTAATTGCACCTGGAACTAAAAACTCTTTTTTCTCTTTTTCAATAGTGATTAAAACTGTTGATAAAATAAGTGCAGTTGTCAAGTTATCTGCAATTGGAGATAAGAAGAATGCAATAAATCCAGTTACCCAGAAAAGTTTTCTATATGTATAACCTTTTGAAACTAGATTGTATTTTAGCCTATCAAATACATTCATATGAATCAGTGATTCTATATATGTCATAGCAACAAATAAGAAGAAGAAAATCTCTGCAATTTCAAGAATCAAATGCTCTGCTTGAACATGAACCAAGTCCATGTTTAGACCATTTATTGCATAGTAAAGTGCAATTAGAATAAAAATAAAAGTACCAATAAATAATGCAGGTTTAGCCTTATCTATTTCATATTTTTCTTCTGCTGCAACAAAGTAGTAACCTACTACAAAAATTAATAACGAAGCGAACCCTATCCATGTCATCGTTAAATCTGGGATTTGCTCTTGCGCTGAGCTTGAAGCAAACGCCGCTACTGTACAAAGAAAAAGTGACAGTATAACTTTAAACATTAAATCTCCTTGAAGTGTTTCTTCAAATAAATATAAAATCTATTTGAAAATTTAAAATTAAATTCTGCCTAAAAAAGACTTAAATCTAACCTATTACTTCAATTTTGATAGTTATCTGGGCTGTTTTTTAGTCCTTTTTAAGAAAATGCGCACCTAAAGACTCTTTTCTATTTAAAGCAGCTTTTAAAATCTGTCTTGCTGTTAACAATCTTAAATATAAAAGTCGCCCAACGTCTTGTTTTAAAAACTCATTAACTTGCGATAAGGCTTGTTTTAAGACATTTTCTTCTCTTACAATAGCAGCACTTTTCCACATGATTTTACGTAATGAATTTTTAATATCTTTATCTATTGGTTTATTTCTTGTATATGATTTTATTGGTTTTGTATAGTTTTTATAAGATATTTGAAACTTTTCATTTAAACTATGTTTAACTGCTAAATTTGAAAATACAATACCTTCAATAAGTGAATTAGATGCCAATCTATTTGCACCATGAAGACCTGTACATGCAGCTTCACCAACAGCATATAAATTTTTCATTCCAGGAACTAATGCATTGTTATCTGTAGGAATTCCACCCATAGTGTAGTGAAATGCAGGAGAAATAGGAACTCTTTCAAAAGGTAATTCAAATCCAAGTTCTTTTAGGTTTGCATAGATATTTGGAAATCTCTTTTTAAAAAAAGATTTTTCAAATTTTTCAAAAGATAAAAAAACTCCTTTTTTATTTTTTACTGCATAATCAAAAATAGCACGGCTTACTACATCTCTTGGAGCTAATTCTCCATCTTTATGGTAATCAAATAAAAATCTATAATTATCTTCATCAACTATATGAGCACCCTCACCTCTTAAAGCTTCACTTAACAAAGGTTTTCTTGCAAAATGTGTACCTTTTACAACTGTAGGATGAAATTGAAGCATTTCCATATCTTTTAAAGCAATGCCCTTTTCAAGACATATACCTTGAAGTTCTCCAGCAATAGTTGTTGAATTTGTATGATACTTATATAAAGAACCAACACCACCACTTGCAATAATAGTATTATGTGCATAAATTACTTTTTGTTCTGTCTCACTTACAAATACTTGTGCTCCATAACAAACACCATCTTCAATTAGTAAATCAGAAACAACAGTATCTGTTAACATTTCGTGAGGAAATTTTTGAACTAAAAAATAGTGAATCATTCTACCAGTGGCATCACCATCTGCATGGATTATTCTATCTCTTGAGTGTGCAGCTTCCCTTGTAAATGCAAGTTCACCTTTTGAATTTAAATCAAACTGTAATCCAGCATCAATCAAATCTTCTACTGATTTCAAAGAGTTTTTACTTAATATTTCAACTGCTTTTATGTCATTATAATGAGCACCTGCAACAAGTGTATCTTGAATATGTACAGGTATATCTTCATCATCAACTGCAGTTGCTACTCCACCTTGGGCCCAAAAAGTATTACAATCCCATGGAGATTTTTTTGTAACAAGTAATACTTTTTTATCTTTAGGAATTAACCTAGCAGCATTTAACCCAGCAACCCCTGAACCAATTATCAGATAGTCATAAGTTATTTGCATTATTTTGATGCTTCTTGCTTACTATCCACATATACAGGATCGGCTTTAAATCCACATCCACTAAGAACTAATAAAAAACTTGTTATAATAACAATATGAAAAATATGAGTGCAATTCTTAATCATCTTAAACAACATCCTGAATTTAGGAAAATTAATACTAACGAAAAGATTCAAAGGTTAATAAATATACTACCATTGAAACTAAAAAAAGGTATAAAGTTTGCCTATGTAAAAGGTGAAATATTATACTTTGTATTAACTCATCCCGTATTTAAATTAGAATTCAATCATAACAAAGATTCCATAAAATCACAATTAATTAACGCTAATTTGGCGAATATTGAAGATATAAAGTTTTTTGTTACAAATAAAAGAGAAAAAAAGCAAGAAATTAAAATCAAAGAGAAATATGATGAACGTTCATATGGAATATTTGAAAACAAAGTTGAAGATCCAAGATTACATAATCTTTTTGAGGATATAAGAGATATTATAAAAAGCTCTTAAGTAAATTCTCCCTTTGTTTGTAATCAGGACAATACTCATAAACTAAATTCCAAAAATTCTTTGAATGGTTTTTATGTTCTATATGGCATAACTCATGAATCACAACATACTCTATTACTTCAATAGGAAACTTAACAAGTAAAATATTAAAATTTAATCCATTTTTATAATTACAAGAGCCCCATGTTCTTTTATTTTTTCTATATTTTATAGAAGTTGGGAAAAGTTTCATCTTTTTTGAAAATTTTTCAAGTATTGGAGGTATTATTTCTTGAGCTTGCTTTTTATAAAAAAAATCAATATCTCTATTATCTAAATTTTTATGCTTTACACCTAAAAAATAAAATTCATTTTCTTCTAAATTATTTATAGAAACCTTTGAAATATTATTTAAAATCCATTGAGATTTACTTTCTATTATCTGTTCTATATCATATTTATTTAGATAAAAATTGGTTTTAATTTCTATTGAATTTATATCTTTAATTCTTATATAAGTATGTTTCAAACCTCGTTTTTTAAGTACATTGACATTAATTTTCAAATTGCTTATTTCAGTTATAAACTCCAAACAAATCCTTAAGTTACTTTTTGATAAAATTTCGCATTATATTAGCCGTATAATATTAACATAATGAAAATTATTTAGAGGAAAAAAACTAATGAAAATTGCCCAGAGAATGGAGAAACTGTCTCCGTCAGTTACAATGGCTATTACTGCTTTAGGGAGAGAACTAAAAGCGCAAGGTAAAGACATTTTAAGTTTTAGTGCAGGTGAACCTGATTTTGATACACCAGATGTGATTAAAGATGCAGCTATTAAAGCTATTAAGGCTGGATTTACGAAATATACATCTGTTGAGGGTATAACTGAAACAAAGCAAGCAATTATTGATAAACTAAAAAGAGACCATGGATTAGAGTATAATCTTGATAATATTGTAATAAGTAATGGGGCTAAACACTCACTTTTCAACCTATTTCAACTATTAATTAATGAAGGTGATGAAGTAATTATTCCTTCACCTTACTGGGTTACTTATCCAGAGCAAGTAAAATATTCTGATGGTGTACCTGTTTTTATTGAAACAGATGATAAATCTGATTTTAAAATTACAGCAAAACAATTAAAAGATGCAATTACACCAAAAACAAAAATTCTTGTATTAAATTCACCTTCTAACCCAGCAGGTTCTGTTTATTCAAAAAAAGAGTTAACTGAAATTGCAAAAGTATTAGAAGGAACTGATATTTTAGTATTGTCTGATGAAATGTATGAAAAAATCATTTACGATAAAGCAGCTTTCACTTCAACTGCACAAATTAGTAAGGACATGTATGATAGAACAGTAACTATCAATGGACTTAGTAAAGCTGTTGCAATGACTGGATGGAGATTTGGATATATTGCAACTCCAAGAGTTGATATCGTAAAAGCAATGATTAAACTTCAAGGACAAGTTACTTCAAATATCAACAGCATGACTCAAGTAGCTTCTATTTCTGCACTTGAAGGTGAAGCAGATAAAGATATAGAAAGAATGAGAAAAGAGTTTGAAAAAAGAAGAGACTTCGCAGTTAAAGCATTTAATGATATAGAAGGTATTAGCTGTGTTAAACCAAAAGGTGCTTTTTATTTATTTGTAAATGTAAAAGAAATCACTGAAAATTCTATTAAATTCTGTGAACAACTACTAGCAGAAGAAGGCGTTGCAGTTGTTCCTGGATTAGCTTTTGGTAAAGAAGGATACTTTAGATTCTCTTATGCTACTGATTTAGAAAGTATTAAAAAAGGTATAAAAAGAATTGAAAGATTTGTAGATAGAATTAAAAATGTGGATTACAACGAGTAATGACACTTCAAAAAAAGGCTACACTAGTATCTTCTAGTGTAGCTGCAATACTAACAGTTTTAAAACTTATCATTGGAGTATTTAGTGGTTCTGTGGCTGTTTTAGCTTCAGCAATTGACTCTACTCTTGATATGTTTGTTTCTGTATTTAACTACTTTGCAATTTCAAATGCTGAAAAACCAGCTGATAAAACATTTAATTATGGTAGAGGTAAAATTGAGGCACTAGCTTCTGTTATTGAAGGCTCGATAATAACATTATCCGGTATATTTTTACTTTATGAAGCAGTAAAAAAATACTTCACAAATGCAAAAGCTGCATATTTAGAGATATCACTAACAATAATGGTTATTTCATTAATTATTACAATAAGCTTAGTTATTTACTTAAATTATGTTTCTAAAAAGACTAATAATATGGTAATAAAAGCTGATGCATTACATTATAAAACAGATGTTTATTCAAATATTGCAGTTTTAGCTTCTTTGATTTTAGTTAAAGTCACAGGATATGAAATTGTTGATGTAATTGTAGGTGCAAGTATTGCAATTTTTATTATTTATTCAGCATATGAACTTATATCTGATGGGGTATTAATTCTATTAGATAGAGCAGTAGATGAAAAAATAGTAGAAGAAATTAAAAATATTATAACAAGCTCTTCAAAAAGAGTAACAACATATCATTTATTAAAAACAAGAGAGGCTGCAAACCAAACTTTTGTAGATGTACATATAGTATTTGATAAAGAGATTTCATTAT
The DNA here is from genome assembly GCF_004116495.1 of Arcobacter sp. CECT 8985. Lineage (GTDB taxonomy): Bacteria > Campylobacterota > Campylobacteria > Campylobacterales > Arcobacteraceae > Malaciobacter. The sequence goes on from NZ_PDKC01000018.1 coordinate 47,823, forward strand.
TAGAAGCACATAAAATAAGTGATAATATTGAGGACTCAATTCAAGCTATTGATAAATCAAAAGAATGGGTTATAAATATTCATTTAGATCCATATGATGACTTAAAAACTAATTTAGCAAATATGTAAAAAAATTAAATAATTTTTTTTAGATTATATTAATACTTCTTATATTACAATACGATAATTTTTTTCCAATAATAAATTTTATTAATAAAAGGCTAGCAATGATAAGCAACTTATCAATTTCAAAGAAACTATATTTAGGTTTTTCTCTAATGATTTCAATTATTATAATTATAACAATAATTGGAATTTTAAAAGTTAAATTTATTGATGATACTTTATATAAAGTAGTTGATATAAATTCTGTAAAACAAAGGTATGCTATAAACTTTAGAGGCAGTGTTCACGATAGAGCAATTGCAATTAGAGATTTAGTAATAGCAAAAGATAAAGAAGATAAACTTTTTAAAACTTCACTTGAAAATATCAAAAGATTAGAAAAATATTATGAAAAATATCAAAGACCTCTTAATAATATGCTAAAAAAAGGGTTGAATGTTGAAAACAAAGAGTTAGAATTAATAAACAAAATTAATAATATTGAAGCTATAACTCAACCATTGGTAAAAAAAATAATATTTTTAAAACAAAATGATCAAAATGAAAAAGCAAAAAAACTTTTATTAGAACATGTAAGTAAAGATTTTAGAATATGGTTAAATAGTATAAATGATTTTATTGATTATCAAGAAGACAAAAATCAAATAGAAACTCCAAAAGCAAGAGAAGTTGCAAGTAGTTTCTCTTACACTATGATTACTATTTTAATAGTATCATTAATTTTAGCAATATTTTTTTCAATTCTAATATCAAATCAAATGATAAAATCAGTACAAAAAGTTCAGTTAGGATTACAAAACTTTTTTGATTTTTTAAATAAAAAAAGACAAAAAGCCTCAATTATTGAACTAAAAGGAAAAGATGAATTTGTTCAAATGGCAAAGATTATAAATGAAAATATAAAAACAATTGAACAAAAGACACTTACAGATGAACTTTTTGTAAAAGATATTGCGAAGTTTGCAAAAGAGATTGGAGATGGTAATTTTCAAGCAAAAATAAACAAATCAACAAATACAGATTCTTTACTTGAATTAAAACATATATTAACTAATATGCAAAAAGAGTTAGAAAAAACTATTACAAATAGTATCCCTAAACTTTTAGAAGTATTGCAAAGTTTTAAAAATTATGATTTTACTAAATCATATGAAGATTCTGATGCAAAAGTAACTGTAGCAATAAATCAACTAGGTGAAGAGATTTCAACACTGCTTAGAAACTCTTATGATATTGGTAAAACATTAGAAAATTCTTCTGATATATTAATAAATAATGTTAATAAATTGAATATTAGTTCAAATGAAGCAGCAAGTTCTTTAGAACAAACATCTGCATCATTATCAAATATTATGAATAATGTAGAGACAAATTCAAATTATGTTGAAGAGATGGCTGTCTATGCTAAAGAGGTAAATACTTCTGCAATTGAAGGTCAAAAACAAGCAAAAAATACAAGCAATGCAATGACAGAACTTTCAGTACAAGTAAACGAAATAAATGAAGCTATTGGAATAATTGATAAAATTGCATTTCAAACAAATATTTTATCTTTAAATGCAGCGGTTGAAGCAGCAGGTGCAGGTGAAGCTGGTAAAGGATTTGCAGTAGTTGCACAAGAAGTGAGAAACTTAGCATCAAGAAGTTCTCAAGCTGCAAATGAAATAAAACAAATTGTAGAAGAAGCGACAAATAAAGCTAATTTTGGGAAACAAACAAGTGATAAAATGATTGAAGGGTATGAAGTTTTATTTAATAATATTGATAAAACAACAAAAATAATTGATAATATTGAAACATCGTTTAAAGAGCAAGAGCAAGGAATCTCTCAAATAAATGAAGCTATTTTATTGATTGAGGAACAGACACAAAAAAATGCTACAATTGCAACACAAACAAAACAAATTGCTATAGAAAATGATGAAATAGCAAAAGAAATTGTAAATGACTTAAGCAATAAAAAATTCTAAAAGTAGGAGGGAACTCCTACTTTTATTTTCTATTTTCTCTTACTATATTTACTGCTTTTACCATATTTTCTAAACTTTGTTTAACTTCAGGCCATTTTCTTGTTTTTAGTCCACAATCTGGATTTATCCATAATTGCTCTTTTGGTAGTACTTCAAGTAATGCATCAATTTGATTTACCATCTCTTCTACACTAGGAACTCTTGGACTATGAATATCATAAATTCCTGGCCCTACTTCTTGCTTATATCCAACTTCTTTAAAGATTTTAAGTAACTCATTTCCACTTCTTGCAGTCTCTATTGAGATTACATCTGCATCCATTGCTTCAATTGTTTTTATAATATCATTAAATTCACTATAACACATATGAGTATGAATTTGAGTATCTATTTTAGATTTACTAACACTTAATTTAAAGTTATCAACTGCCCATTTTTCATAAGTAGAAATATTTTCTTTTCTTAAAGGATACCCTTCTTTAAAAGCAGCTTCATCAACTTGAATCATTTTAATACCTGCATTTTGAAGATCATCAACTTCTTTTGCAATAGCAAGTCCTATTTGTTTTGCAACTTCATTTCTAGGTTTATCATCTCTAACAAAAGACCAGTTTAAAATAGTAACAGGACCTGTTAACATTCCTTTTACTACTTTTTTTGTTTTGCTTTGTGCATATTTAATCCACTCAACAGTCATTGGATTTTCTCTACTAACATCACCAAAAATCAGTGGTGGCTTAACGCATCTACTTCCATATGATTGAACCCAAGCATTTTTTGTAAATGCAAAACCATCAAGTAACTCACCAAAATACTCAACCATATCATTTCTTTCTGGTTCACCATGAACTAAAACATCTAAGCCAATACTCTCTTGAAATGAAATACAATCATCAATATAATCTTTTATATTTGATTCATACTCATCTTTTAAAATAGTACCAGTTTTATAATCTCTTCTATTTTTTCTTATTTCAGGAGTTTGAGGAAAAGAACCAATTGTTGTTGTTGTTAAATCATCATATTTAAAAAACTCTCTTTGCGCTTTTATTCTATCTTCAAATGCATCTTCTCTTTGAACTAATTTTAAAGATAAAATTTCATCTTGAACTTTTTTATTATGAATTTTTGTAGATTCTTCTCTACTTTTATTATCTTCTTCATTTGATTTTAACGATGATTTATCTTCAAGTGTTAACTCTTGTTTAAAAAATAACTTTGAGATAAGTTTTAACTCAACAAGTTTTTCTTTTGCAAAACTTAGCCATGATTTAATATCGCTATCTAATGCGATTTCATACTCCAATGTAAATGGTACATGTAATAAAGAACAAGATGTTGAAACTAAAATATTATCTTTGTTTACAACTTTTGAAATATCTTCTAAAAGTTTTACTTTTTTTGCAATATTACTTTTCCAAACATTTCTTCCATCAACAACACCAGCAATTAAAACTTTATTTGAAGCTTGAATATCTTCTAAAATGTCAAAGTTTTTTTCTCCATAAACAAAGTCAAGTGCTAAAGCCCAAATTGGAGTATTAACTAAAATTTTAGTAGCTTCATTTGAGTGTTCAAAATATGTTGCAACTGCAATTTTTATATTAGCAGAAACATTAGCTAATTTGTCATAAGCTGGTTTAATAAGTGATAATACTTTTGAGTCTAAATCTTTTACAAATAAAGGTTCATCAAATTGAATAGTAATATTTTCTTCAAGAGAAGATATCTCTTCTAATAACTTAGTATACTGTTCAACAACAGAATTAATATGTAAAAAAGTATCACTATTATCAACTGATTTACTAAGCCCTAAATATGTAATTGGCCCAATTAAATTAATTTTAGTATTTACTCCATGCTCTTTTGCTTGTTTAAATTCATTTATAACTTTTTTGCTATTAAGCTCAAATTTTGTATCTTTTGATATTTCTGGAACAATATAGTGATAATTTGTATTAAACCATTTAGTCATCTCCATTGCAACAGCATCCTTATTACCTCTTGCCATTGCAAAATATTGTTCATGACCTTCTAAATCTTGAAATCTTTTTGGAATTGCTCCTAACAAGATTGTAGTATCTAACATATTATCATAGTATGAAAAATCATTTGATGAGATATACTCAACTTTTGCTTTCTTTTGATATGACCAATGTCTTTTCTTTAATTCACTTGCTACATATTCAACTTCACCAAAGTCAACATCACCCGCCCAAAAGCTTTCTAAAACTTTTTTAAGCTCTCTTTTTTCTCCAATTCTTGGAAATCCGATTACATAATTTTTAGACATTATTTTATCCTTTAATTTTCTAAATATTTTTATATTGTTATGATTTTTTATTTATATTATTAAGTATTAAAGGAATTGTGGGGGATGTACGCCAGTTCTTCTAAAGGCGAAGAATTTACAATAATATGGACATCTTGGAATAAATTTAAATAGTGATACTGCTAATTGAGTTTTTCTTCTAAAAACACAATCACAATGACAAGGTTTATTATTTTTGATTATAGTATTTAATAAACTTTGCTCTTCGCAACAGAGTATTTCATCTTCATTTTCATCTGAAAAGCTATATTTTGTAAAATTAAGATTGTTTTTAAAAGTTGTAGTCATGCCATGAAGTCTTTGTGCTACTGCATAAGCAAGTATTGAAGACAATGAAAAATACTTTTTAAAACCAAGAGGCTTTATCATGACTACTCCTTTATTTTTTTGGAATTATATCTTAAGAAATCTTAAGTATTTCAAAAAGAGTAAAATTAATTATTTACTCTTTTTTGCTTTTGGGTTTGGAAGATCTGTAATGCTTCCTTCATAAATCTCTGCTGTTAATCCAACTGATTCATGTAAAGTTGGGTGAGCGTGAATAGTAAGACCTATATCTTCTGCATCACAATCCATTTCTAACGCAAGTCCAATTTCACCAAGTAATTCACCTGCATTATCACCAACAATAGCTCCACCAATTAATGTATTATCTTTTTTATCAAAGATAAGTTTTGTAAATGCATTTTCACTTACATCACTTGCTAATGCTCTACCTGAAGCAGACCAAGGGAAAGTTGAAACTTCATAATCTATTCCAGCTTCTTTTGCTTCTTTTTCAGTCATACCTGCCCATGCAATTTCTGGGAAAGTATATGCAATTGAAGGAATCATTTTTGGTGCAAAATAGTGTTTTTTACCTGCAATTACTTCAGCTGCAACATGACCTTCATGTACACCTTTGTGTGCAAGCATTGGTTGACCAACTATATCACCAATTGCAAATATATTATCTACGTTTGTTCTCATTTGCTTGTCAACATCAATAATTCCCCAATCATTAACATTTACACCTGCATTTTCAAGACTTAACATTTTTCCATTTGCAGCTCTACCAATAGCTACTAATACTGCATCATAAACGATAGGTTCAGCACTTACACCTTCACCTTCCATTGATACATGAATTCCATCATCTTTTGCTTCAACTTTAGCAACTTTAGTATTTAACATAATATTAAATCTATCTTTGTTTGCTTTTGTATATGCTTTGATAACATCTTTATCTGCAACAGGAACTAATTGATCTTGCATCTCAACAACATCAATACTTGATCCTAGTTTTTGATAAACTGTACCCATCTCAAGTCCAATAATTCCACCACCCATAATAAGTAGTTTTTTTGGTACTTCTTTAAGTCTTAATGCATCTGTAGAGTCCCAAATTCTAGGATCTTCATGTGGAATAAATGGCAATTCAATTGGTCTAGAACCTGCTGCAATAATTGCATTATCAAATTTAACAATTGTCTCTTCATCACCATTTTTAACAGATACACTATTTTTATCAATAAAGTTAGCAGTTCCATTTACAACAGTAACTTTTCTCATTTTTGCCATTGCTGATAATCCATCAGTTAATTTTTTTACAACTGAACTTTTATATCCTTCAATTTTTTTGATATCAATTTCAGGTTTACCAAAACTAACACCATGATGAGAAATCTCTTCTGCTTCTTCTATTACTTTAGCAACATGAAGAAGTGCTTTTGATGGAATACAACCTACATTTAGACAAACTCCACCTAAAGTATTATGTTTTTCAACTAAAACAACATCAAAACCTAAATCTGCACTTCTAAAAGCAGCAGAATAACCAGCTGGTCCTGCTCCTATTACTAATATTTGTCCTTTAATTTCTTTACTCATAATTACCTCGATTTATTATAAAAGTAATAATCTAATATCACTTAATAGTTTTGAAAGTGTAGTTGTAAATCTTGCTCCATCAGCTCCATCAATAACTCTATGGTCATAAGATAAAGAAAGTGGTAACATTAATCTTGGTTCAAAATCTTTACCATTATATTTTGGTTTTATTTCTGATTTTGATAATCCTAAAATTGCAACTTCTGGTGCATTAATAATTGGAGTAAATGCTGTTCCACCAATTCCACCAAGACTTGAAATTGTAAAACAAGCACCTTGCATATCTTGTGGTTTTAATTTCCCATCTCTTGCTTTTTTAGAGATCTCTTTTAATTCATTTGATAAATCTTCGATTCCTTTTTTATCAACATCTTTGATAACTGGAACTACAAGTCCATTTGGAGTATCTACTGCAACTGCAATATTTATATATTTTTTAAAGATAATACTTTGACCATCTGGGCTTAATGATGAGTTAAAATTAGGGTGTAATTCTAATGCTTTTGCAACTGCTTTAAGTGCAAATACAAGTGGAGAAATCTTAACACCATTCTCTTTTTTTGCATTAAGTGCATTTTGAGTTTTTCTAAACTCTTCAAGTTCAGTAATATCAGCTTCTTCAAATTGTGTAACATGAGGAATACCAACCCAATTTCTATGTAAGCTTGGTCCAGATATTTTTTGAATTTTTGACATTTCAACTGTTTCAATTTCTCCAAATTTAGAAAAATCAATAGGTTTAAGTTCAGGTAAATCAAATCCTAAAGAACCACCACCAACTGTACCATTAGCTTCAGCTTTATTTATAGTTTTAATTTTAGTTTTGATGTATTCTCTTACATCTTCTCTTAAAATTCTACCTTTTCTTGCACTACCTTTTACTAAAGATAAGTCAATTCCAAACTCTCTTGCTAATTTTCTAACAGATGGTGAAGCATAAACTTTTCCAGTAGTTTTTACAAAATCACCTTTTGGTGCTGTTGTTTCTTGTGCAACTGAATCTTCTTTTGTAGGAGTTTCAACTTTTGCAGTTGGCTCTTTTGTTTCTGATTTTACAGGAGCTTCTTCTTTTACTGGTTCAGAAGTTGAACCTTCTACAACTCTTTGCATTTTTGCAATTAATGAACCTGTTTTAACTTTATCACCAGATTTAACTAATAGTTCAACTACTTTTCCATCAAATGGTGCAGGAACATCCATAGTTGCTTTTTCTGTTTCTAAAGTAATAAGTCCAGTCTCTTCTTCAACATCATCACCAATTGCAACTGCAATTTCGATAACATCAACTGCATCATCTTGTCCTAAATCAGGAACAAGTACATCTTCAATTACTGTTTTTGATTCTGTATTAGTTGCTGCTGATGTTTCTTCTTTTTTTGGCTCTTCTTTTGCTTCTTCTTTAACTTCTTCTACTTTTTCTTCAGCTTTAGGCTCTTCTTTTGCAGGTGCAGAATCTTCTGCTCCTGCTTTTTTTATAGTACCAACTACATCACCTTCTGAAATTTTATCACCTACTTTTACTTTTATTGAGTCAATAGTTCCTGCAAAATCTACAGGAATATCCATAGAAGCTTTTTCTGTTTCTACAACAATTACAGCTTCTTCTTCCTCAATACTATCACCGGGGTTAACACAAATTTCAATAACTTCTACTGCTTCTCCACCAACATCTGGTAGTTTAATCTCTTCTATACTCATTATTTCACCTTATGCATTTAATGGGTTAATTTTTTCTGTATCAATATTGTATTTTTTAATTGTATCTAATACAACTGATTTATCAATTAAACCTTTTTCTGCTAATTGAGAAATTGTTGTAAATACAATAAAGTTAGAATCAACTTCAAAGTGTGCTCTTAAGTTAGCTCTACTATCAGATCTACCAAAACCATCTGTACCTAAAGCTTTAAAGCTTCCTTTTACATATGCTCTAATTTGATCAGAGTATAATTTCATATAATCTGTTGCAGAAACAATAATGTTATCTTCATTATCTCCAAGAACTTGTGTTACATATGGAACTTTTTTGTCTTCATTTGGATGTAACATATTGTATCTTTCAATATCTTGACCTTCTCTTGTTAATTCATTATAAGAAGTTACAGAATAAATATCAGAAGAAATTCCATACTCATCAGCTAAAATTGTAGCTGCTTTTCTAACTTGTTCTAAAATTGAACCAGAACCTAATAATTTAACATTATAATTATTTTTAGATTCAATAGTATCTAATTTATAAATACCTTTAATAATACCCTCTTCTACACCTTCTGGCATAGCTGGTTGAACATAGTTTTCATTCAATGTTGTTAAATAATAGAAAATATTTTCTTGTTTTTCACCATACATTCTTTCAATACCATTTTGAACAATAACTGCAAGTTCATAACCATAAGTTGGGTCATATGAAACACAATTTGGAATAGTGTTTGCTAATATATGTGAATGACCATCTTCATGTTGTAAACCTTCACCATTTAATGTAGTTCTACCTGATGTTCCACCAACTAAGAAACCTCTAGCTTGTAAGTCACCAGCTGCCCATGCCATATCTCCAATTCTTTGGAAACCGAACATTGAGTAGTAAACATAAAATGGAATCATTGGACAATCATTTACAGAGTATGAAGTAGCAGCAGCAACCCAAGAACCCATTGCTCCAAGTTCATTAATACCTTCTTGAAGTACTTGTCCTTTTTTATCTTCTTTATAGTATGCAACTTGATCTCTATCTTGAGGAACATATTTTTGCCCTTCATGTGCATAAATACCAATTTGTCTAAACATACCTTCCATACCAAATGTTCTTGCTTCATCAGGAACAATTGGAACAATTTTTTTACCAATATTTTTATCTTTTACTAATGCATTTAATACTCTAACAAGTACCATAGTTGTAGAAACTTCTCTATCTCCACTACCTTTTAATACTGCATCAAATGCTTCTAATGAAGGGATTTCTAATTTTTCAGAAAACTCTTTTCTTCTTTGTGGAATATAACCACCAAGTGCAGATCTTCTTTCTCTTAAGTATTGCATCTCTTCACTATCTTCTGCTGGTTTATAGTATGGTAAATTTTCCATCTCTTCATCAGAAATAGGAATATCAAATCTATCTCTAAATTTTCTTAATGTCGCAAAATCAACTTTTTTTACACCATGAGCAATATTTTTACCTTCAGCAGCATCACCCATTCCATAACCTTTTACAGTTTTTGCTAAAATAACTGTTGGTCTACCTTTTGTTTCATTTGCTTTTTTATAAGCTGCATAAACTTTTACTGGGTCATGTCCACCTCTGTTTAATCTCCAGATTTCATCATCACCCATGTTTGCTACTAGATCTTTCGTCTCTTCATATTTATTAAAGAAGTTTTCTCTAGTGTAAGCTCCACCTTTTTGTTTATAGTTTTGGTATTCACCATCAACTGTTTCATTCATAAGTTTAACAAGCTTACCTGATTTATCTTTTTCTAATAATGGATCCCAATATCTACCCCAAATTACTTTAATAACTTCCCAGTTTGCACCTCTAAACTCACCTTCTAGTTCTTGGATAATTTTACCATTACCTCTAACTGGTCCATCAAGTCTTTGTAAGTTACAATTCACAACAAATATTAAGTTATCTAAACCTTCACGTCCAGCAAGTCCTATTGCACCTAAAGATTCAGGTTCATCACACTCACCATCACCCATATAACAATAAACTTTTTGGTCACTACAATCTTTAATACCTCTATCAGTTAAGTATTTTAAAAATCTAGCTTGATAAATAGCTTGTATTGGTCCAAGTCCCATAGATACTGTTGGGAACTGCCAATATTCTGGCATTAATTTTGGGTGAGGATATGAAGATAATCCTTTTCCATCAACTTCTTGTCTAAAGTTATCCATTTGTTCTTCAGTAATTCTACCTTCAACAAAACTTCTTGCATAAATTCCTGGGGCAATATGACCTTGGAAAAATACTAAGTCTCCACCATTTTTATCATTTGGTGCTCTAAAAAAGTGATTAAAACCAACATCATATAATGTTGCAGAAGATGCAAATGATGCAATATGACCACCAAGCTCTAAATTTTTCTTAGATGCTCTTAGAACCATAGTTTGTGCATTCCATCTAATAATTGATCTGATTTTTCTTTCTAATAATAAATTTGCTGGCATCTTTGGTTCATGATGCACAGGGATTGTATTTAAATAAGCAGTCGTTGCTTTATATGGAAGATAGCCACCACTTCTTCTTGCTTTATCTATAAGTTTTTCAAGCAAATAATGTGCTCTTTCTGTTCCATCCTCGTCAATTACAGTTTCAAGAGCCTCCAGCCATTCTTTTGTTTCGCTAGGGTCAATATCTTGTAGTTTTTTATCTGACATATATACTCCTTTTGTAATTTTATTTGAATCTTAATATCTAGTTAGCAAATAATATTAAAATAATACTATAATTAACTTATTTGATAGTTATCTACTAAAAGTATAAATATATTATAAGAAATTATCTATTAAAAACAGAATAATGTCATAATAATTTTTATATTTAAAAAAAATTAAGATTTTTTATTAAGGATTGTTTAATTTTTATACTTTTTTTATATTTTGTTTCTTAAAATGTACTTATATAT